>NZ_CP007445.1:2400000-3139412 GCF_000599985.1 Gilliamella apicola | reverse complement strand
ATGTTTTATCCAGATCTTTTTGATGTCATTATCGTAGGTGGTGGACATGCTGGAACCGAAGCTGCTATGGCATCAGCAAGAATGGGAAGGAAAACACTACTTTTAACCCATAATATCAATACGTTAGGACAAATGTCTTGTAATCCAGCCATCGGTGGTATAGGCAAAGGTCATTTGGTAAAAGAAATTGATGCTATGGGAGGATTAATGGCACATGCTATTGATCTAGCAGGGATCCAATTTCGAATATTAAACAGCAGTAAAGGACCTGCCGTAAGAGCAACACGCGCGCAAGCAGATCGATCTTTATATCGAAAGGTAATTAGAACGACACTTGAAAACCAAGAAAATTTGATGTTATTTCAACAATCAGTTGAAGATGTGATCATTGAAAACGATCAGATCACAGGTGTTGTCACTCAAATGGGTGTTTCTTTTAAAGCAAAAGCAGTAGTATTAACCACAGGTACCTTTTTAGATGGTAAGATCCATATAGGACTTGATAATTATAGTGGTGGACGAACAGGTGATCCTGCTGCTATCGGTCTATCTAAAGCATTGCATCAATACCCATTTAGAATGGGACGTTTAAAAACCGGTACTCCACCAAGAATTGATGCTAGAACAATTGATTTTTCACAGTTAGGTACACAATACGGTGATGATCCTGTGCCGGTATTTTCATTCTTAGGTAAAGCAAGTGAACATCCTAAACAGATCCCGTGCTATATCACCAGCACCAATGAAACGACACACGAGATCATTCGTAATAGTTTGGATCGCAGTCCTATGTATACAGGCGTTATTGAGGGTGTTGGACCAAGGTATTGCCCATCAATAGAAGATAAAATTATGCGTTTTGCGGATCGTAATTCGCACCAGATCTATTTAGAACCAGAAGGATTAGACAGTAATGAGATCTATCCAAATGGGATCTCAACAAGTTTACCTTTTGATACTCAACTTGCTTTTGTACGAAGTATGAAAGGATTAGAAAATGCGAATATTGTCAGACCGGGTTATGCGATCGAATATGATTATTTTGATCCTCGAGATCTCAAACCAACGCTTGAAAGTAAAGTGATCAAAGGATTATTTTTAGCAGGACAAATCAATGGTACTACAGGTTATGAAGAAGCTGCAGCTCAAGGCATGTTGGCAGGATTAAATGCTGCGCGCTTTGTTTATGATCAAGATCAATGGTATCCAACTCGTGATCAAGCTTATTTAGGAGTATTAGTTGACGATCTTTGTACACTTGGTACCAATGAACCTTATCGTATGTTTACTTCACGCGCGGAATATCGTTTAATGCTTCGTGAAGATAATGCAGATATTCGCTTAACAGAAATTGGCCGTAAATTAGGTATGGTTGATGATTATCGTTGGCAACGTTTTAACGAAAAATTTGAAGCTATTGAGCAAGAAAGAGCGCGTTTACGTGATATATGGGTACACCCGCATATTGAAACTATCGATGAAGTAAATGCGGTATTAAGTGCTAATCTAACCAAAGAAGCCAATGGTGAAGAGCTGCTTAAACGTCCTGAAATGAGCTATCAAACCTTAAAATCACT
Organism: Gilliamella apicola; assembly: GCF_000599985.1. Classification (NCBI taxonomy): domain Bacteria; kingdom Pseudomonadati; phylum Pseudomonadota; class Gammaproteobacteria; order Orbales; family Orbaceae; genus Gilliamella; species Gilliamella apicola. Next base: position 3,137,835 of record NZ_CP007445.1, on the reverse strand, counting down.
ATCACTTTTTGCGCCTGGACTGTCTGATGAGCAAGCAGCTGAACAAGTTGAAATTCAGGTCAAATATGATGGCTACATCAAATTACAGATAGAAGAGATTGAACGTCAAAAACGTAATGAAGAAACACTTATTCCTGATCATATAGATTATGCAGAAATTTCAGGTTTATCAAACGAAGTTGTTGCCAAATTAAAGCAACATAAACCTGTATCAATTGGACAAGCTTCACGTATATCTGGTATTACGCCGGCAGCGATCTCAATGCTATTAGTTTATTTAAAAAAGAAGAATTATGTTAAAAAAGAAACTCATTAATCTTATTGATCAAACGGATCTTTCGATCTCTGATCTACAAATTGATCAGCTGGTTAACTATGTTGAAATGCTTAATAAATGGAATAAGGCTTATAACTTAACTGCGGTGCGCGATCCAAATGAAATGCTCATTAAACATATTATGGATAGCTTAGTTGTGTCGCCTTATTTAATGGGTCAATCTTTTATCGATGTGGGTACAGGTCCTGGTCTACCAGGCGTTCCATTAGCTATTATTAATCCTGATAAGCAATTTGATCTGGTTGATAGTTTAGGCAAACGTATTCGTTTTTTAAAACAGGTACAATTTGAATTAAAACTTACCAATATCAATCCAGTACAAAGCAGGATTGAAGAGTATACCGATAAAAAATTTGATGGTGTTATTAGTCGTGCTTTTGCTTCTTTGCAAGATATGCTTAATTGGTGTAAGCATTTGCCTAATCAACAAGGCGCTTTTTATGCCCTAAAAGGCAGTGATATTGATGCTATTCCTGTCGGTTTTACACTTAAACAATATATTAAACTCATCGTTCCACAATTAGATGCCGAGAGAAGTTTAGTTATTATTCAATAGTTTTATATTCAAACATATAGTTTACCTGAAACTTCTTAACAAACTTATTTTTTACGTTTTTTCAGGTAATCTTTAATACCATTAACAATAGCAGTAGATATTTGGATCTGGAATGCCGCTGTATTTAATTTTTTTTCTTCATCGGCATTGCTAATAAAGCCTGTTTCAACTAAAACAGATGGAATATCAGGCGCTTTTAATACCGCAAAACCGGCTTTTTCAATTGATGGTTTATGCAATTTATTGACACCTTTCATGCGATTCAAAATAGAACTCCCCAAAATTACCCCATTGGTAAGCGTAGTTTTTTGTACTAAATCTAAAATAGTGTTATCTAAATATTTATCGCCACTGCGACTTACTCCACCTATTTGATCGGCTTCATTCTGCGTTTGTGCCAGATAACTAGCAGCTGAACTACTTGCGCCTTTAGTTGATAGGGCAAAAACAGTTGATCCTTTTACAGTTCGATCAATAAAGGCGTCAGCATGAATGGAAATAAAAAGATCCGCTTGTAAAGTACGAGCTTTCTGCACTCGTACATTTAAAGGTATAAAGACATCTTCATTACGAGTCATATAAACTTTTATATTGGGTTCTTTCTTAAGTAGATCATAAGTACGTCGAGCTATTTGCAATACGATATCTTTTTCACGTGTATTTTTTAAACCAATAGCTCCAGGATCTTCACCTCCATGACCTGGATCAAGCACAACTACTATAGGTGAATTTTTATTTGGTGTGTTTTTCTTCTGCCCGGGGGTATCTTTACCTTTATTTTTATCTTTATCTACTTTTATTTCAGGTTGTTTGTTAATAATCTCGCCATTTTTATACTCTTCTAATAGAGTAAGTAAAGGATCATCATCTTCAGTTGAAGCTACTATAGATGGATAAAGATCAATAACTAAACGATTCTTATATTTTTCAATCGGTGGAAGTGTAAAAGTATTTGGTTTAATATCCTGTTTTAAATCAACCATTACTCTTACTGTTTTGCTATTTAGCTGAACAACATTTATCGATTTAATATAAGGATCGCGGCTTAATACTTTTGATGATATTTTTTTTAAGGTCGCATCTAAATTAATATCATTGATATCAATAGCAAGTCGTTTTGGATTGTTTAGTAAAGAACATTTATATTTTAGATGTGTATTTGTCTCTATTGTGATTCTTGTATAGGTAGATGAAGGCCAAACACGTACAGCAACTACTTTAGCTAATGCAGCAGCAAAGCCAACACGAGTGACAGATAATAAACATGTCGCAATGATACCTTTAATTAATAGGCGTTTAGTTGGACTGTGTGTTTTGGGCATATCTAAACTATTTATTTACTGAGACAATTGACCGCGAATAATAACATAAAATATTTATTTTTTAAAAAGAATGATTATCATCTTCGCCTACTTTTTTGATAGGTGATTTATGCATATTTTTTTATTTTAGATGAATCATTTTTTTATAAATAAAAGATATTTGTTTATCTTATTAATTTATTATTACATTTTTGTTAATAGAACTATTTTATAAATATCAATGTGCAAAAAAATTGATTAAATTCAATAATAAGTTAATTTTTATGTATTTTACTCTTAGTGATTTAAATTTAGTTACTACTTTTTAATATATCGCATTAATTAAAAAAGAGTTATTTTATATTTTATTTTTAAAGATAAAATATAACTTTAATCAAATATTAGAATTTATTTTGAAATTATAAATATGTTAACTGTAGTTAATTGATAATCTACAATATATCCGTATATTTTATTAAAAAATATAAAGTATTACGTTGTATTACTGTTTTTTATTTTATTATAGACCCTACAATCACAAAGGATTACAATATGAGATGCTAAAATCGCGGATTTAAACCCGTTTTCATTTTAACAATTAATTATAGCTGAGTTATTGATGAGCAAAAAACTACATATAAAAACATGGGGATGCCAAATGAATGAGTATGACTCAACCAAAATGGCTGATCTCCTTGAATCGACCCATGGTTTAACATTAACTGAAAATGCAGAAGAAGCAGATATTCTACTACTTAATACTTGCTCTATTCGAGAAAAAGCCCAAGAAAAAGTATTTCACCAATTAGGACGCTGGAAAAATCTTAAACAGCATAATCCTAATATTATTATTGGTGTAGGTGGTTGTGTGGCTTCTCAAGAAGGCGCTCATATTCGTAAGCGAGCCCCTTTTGTCGATATTATTTTTGGACCACAAACCTTTCACCGTTTACCCGAGATGATAGAACAAATCCGTAGTGGTAAAGGTCAACATGTTGTTGATGTTAGTTTTCCTGAAATTGAAAAATTTGACCGTTTGCCTGAACCTCGCAGTGAAGGCCCAACAGCATTTGTCTCTATTATGGAAGGATGTAACAAATATTGTACTTATTGCGTGGTACCTTATACTCGTGGTGAAGAAGTAAGTCGACCTTGTGATGATGTTATTTATGAAATAGCACAACTTGCTGAACAAGGTGTACGTGAAGTGAATTTACTGGGTCAAAATGTTAATGCTTATCGCGGACCAACTTTTGATGGTGATATTTGTTCATTCGCTGAGTTATTGCGTTTAGTGGCTGCCATTGATGGTATTGATCGTATTCGTTTTACCACTAGTCATCCAATTGAATTTACTGATGACATTATTGATGTATACCGTGATACGCCAGAATTGGTTAATTTTTTACATTTACCGGTACAAAGTGGTTCTGATCGAGTATTAAATTTAATGAAGAGAACCCATACCGCAATAGAATATAAATCCATTATTCGCAAATTACGTAAAGTACGCCCAGATATTCAAATAAGTTCAGATTTTATTGTTGGTTTTCCTGGCGAAACGCAAGAAGACTTTGAGCAAACAATGAAACTCATTGCTGATGTGAATTTTGATTTAAGTTATAGTTTTGTTTATTCTGCTCGCCCAGGCACACCTGCTGCTGAAATGGAAGATAACGTATCAGAAGAAGAGAAAAAACAACGTCTATATATTCTTCAAGAACGCATTAATCAACAAGCAATGCAATTTAGTCGTCGTATGTTAAATACAGTGCAACGTATTTTAGTTGAAGGTCCGTCTAAAAAAGATTTGATGGAATTAACAGGCAGAACAGAAAACAATCGTATTGTTAATTTTGCAGGTTATCCTAATATGATTGGAAAATTTGTTGATGTTGAAATTACCGATGTTTATCCAAATTCATTACGTGGTAAAGTGGTTCGAACTGAAGATGAAATGGATTTACGAGTAAGTCAATCGCCAATGTCTGTGATATCTCGAACTCGTAAAGAAAATGATTTAGGGGTAGGAATTTACCATCCATAATAAAAAGTAGATATTTAGCTAACTTATAATATAAAAAATTATTATATATAATGGAATGAAAGAAAAATAATATGTTTGTTATATTGGTGACTTTTGGACGAGAAGTCAACGAGTACAAAGGGTGATGTCATTATCCAGATTGTTGTGCAATAAAAAACAATACACTCAAATAAAAGTAGCTAAATATTTTACTTTTTAATCCCTATTTTTGGTTATGAAATGTTAAAAAATATAAAATATAATCACTGTAATTATGATTATATTTATAAATTACTAGAATAAATACCACTAACATTTAAACAACAAACAGTATGTTATGTTGGAAAAGAATAAAAAGTGAAATTCCAACGACAATGTTAGTAAATAAAATAAAAGCGCAAGAGTTTTATAAACAGCAAACTAAAAAAGCCGTTAATAATATTGTATTAGGAAATATTATTAGCTGTAACCGTTGTAAAAAGGATTTTGAAAGGGGTGGAAAAGTGCTTTTTATGTGAACAGCGTCTTAGTGATTAAATTATTATTAAGAGGGACTTAACTTTGGATATTATTACACATGAAATAATGCTTGAACCAGAAGATAATAAGAGGCTTAATAGTCTTTGTGGTCCTTATGATGACAATATTAAACAACTTGAAAGTCGATTAGGTATTGAAATTAATCATCGGGGGAATCTATTTGTTATAACTGGTAATGCTATCTGTGTTAAAGCTGCAAAGCGTATTTTACAGTCACTTTATAAACATACCAAAAGTAGAAATAAAATTGTAGATATTGAAGCTGAGCAGATCCATTTAGCCATAAAAGAGTCAGGTGCACTCGAGATAATAAGTGAACACCCATTAACATATATTCATAACCAAGAAGGTAAGTTGGTTATGATTAAAACCAAGCGTGGTGTTATAAAACCACGAACCCCTAATCAAGCACAATATATTGCCCATATCTTGGATTATGATATCACTTTTGGTATTGGCCCAGCTGGAACGGGTAAAACTTATTTAGCTGTAGCTGCGGCTGTTGATGCGTTAGAAAAACAACAAGTTCGTCGAATTGTATTAACTCGTCCCGCCGTTGAAGCTGGCGAAAAACTTGGTTTTTTACCTGGCGATCTAAGTCAAAAAGTAGATCCTTACTTACGACCTCTTTATGATGCTTTGTTTGAAATGCTTGGTTTTGAAAAAGTTGAAAAGCTCATAGATAAAAGTGTAATTGAAATTGCACCTCTTGCTTATATGCGTGGACGTACACTTAATGATGCTTTTATCATCCTTGATGAAAGTCAAAATACGACTATTGAGCAAATGAAGATGTTTTTAACCCGTATCGGTTTTAATTCCAAAGCAGTAATAACGGGTGATATTACCCAAATAGATCTCCCTCGCAATCAAAAATCTGGCTTGCGTCATGCTATAGAAGTATTAAGTAAAGTTGACGAAATTAGTTTTAACTTTTTTAATAGTGATGATGTGGTTCGCCATCCAGTGGTTGCCAGAATCGTTAATGCTTATCAAAAATGGGAAGAACAGCAGCAGAATGCTGTTAAAAGTATTTAGAGGAGTATTACTATCCCTATCTCAAGTAACAACAAGAAAAGCAATATTCGTGATCACTCGGCAGAAACTAATTTATTTTTGCGACGAGCACTGTTTGCTTTTATTGTAATTATCTTATTATTATTAATTTTACTTGTTAACTTAGCTGATCTTCAGATTGCTAATTTTAGTTATTACAGTACTAAATCTAATAATAATCGTATTGAAATTATTCCTATTCCACCTAGCCGTGGTATGATTTATGATCGTAATGGTACACCACTGGCCATTAACAATATTACTTATCAACTTAATATTATTCCCGATAAAGTCAAAAACCTTAATGAACAATTCGAGCAGTTAAAAGCTATTGTTGATTTAACAGATGAAGATATCGAAAATTTTCAAAAGGAGCGCCGAAATTATAAGGCTCATCGTCCAGTCCCATTAAAAGATAATTTAACTCAACAACAGATAGCACATTTTGTTGTTGATCAACACCGCTTTCCTTATGTTTCCATTGTTGGGATACAGCATCGTTATTATCCATATGAAGCATCATTGACTCACATTATTGGCTATATTTCGAAAATTAACAGCCAAGATAAACAACGTTTAGAAGAGGAAAACAAAAGTAGTAATTATGTTGCTACATTTAATATCGGTAAAATGGGAATTGAAAAATATTATGAAGATGTATTACATGGCATTCCAGGTTATGAAAAAGTAGAAGTTAATAGTCGAGGACGAATCGTAAATCAAATTAATCAACACCCACCACAAGCTGGTGAGGATATCTATTTATCCATCAATCTTAAGTTACAACTTTATATAGAACAATTGTTAGCAGGACGTAAAGCTGCGGTAGTCGCTATTGATCCTAATAACGGTGAAATTTTAGCCTTGGTTTCAAGTCCTACTTATGATTCTAATCCATTTGTAGGAGGGATATCGAGTGATAAATATAAAGCCTTACTTAACGATCCTAATAAACCGCTTTATAACCGAGCGTTACTTGGTTCATATCCACCTGCTTCAACAGTAAAACCTTATATTGCTATTGCCGCTTTAAGCGAAGGTGTTGTTACACCAAAAAGTGTAGTTAACGATCCTGGATGGTGGCAATTACCAGGAACCGAGCGACGTTATCGAGATTGGTTAAAATGGGGACATGGAAAAGTCGATGTATTAAAAGCAATTGAAGAATCAGTTGATACCTATTTTTATCAAGTTGCTTATGATATGGGTATTGATCGCTTAAAAGCATGGATGACTAAATTTGGTTTTGGTGAAAGAACGGGAATAGATATTTCAACCAATGAAGAGAGTCGTGCTGTCATGCCAAGCCGTGAATGGAAAATACAACGACATAAAAAATCTTGGCTACAAGGAGATACAATTCCTGTAGGTATTGGTCAAGGTTATTGGACGGCAACCCCAATACAAATGGCAAAAGCATTAACGATATTAATCAACAATGGTAAAACCTATACCCCACACTTTTTATTATACAAAAAGAGCGATATATTAAACTCTAATGAGCAACAGCCAATAATTAATCCAGAAAAGTATTTAGAAAATAATAGTTTATCTGATGTTAATCCAAATTATTGGGCTCTCGCTAAAGAAGGCATGTATCGTGTTATGTTTGGTTCGCGGGGAACAGCACGTAAAATTTATGCTGATGCTAAATATCAAGCAGCAGGTAAATCAGGAACGGCACAAGTTTATGGGTTAAAAGTAGATGAAGTCTACAATGCCCATAAGATCCCTGAGCATTTACGTGATCACGCCTTGTTTGTTGCTTATGCACCTTATGATAAACCCAAAATTGCTTTGGCTATTGTGTTAGAAAATGGTGGTGGTGGAAGCTCAAACGGTGGTGCTGTGGCGCGAAAAATATTAGATTTTTACCTTCTTGGTAATAATTCAACGCAGTTAGATGAATCATCACCAAATACAGGGACTGAAGATTAATTATGAGTAATATCAAAAAATCTTTTTGGCAAAAGATACATATTGATCCACTATTTTTTCTATTTATTACTTTATTACTTGGCTACAGCCTCTATATTCTTTGGAGTGCAACAGGTCAAGATATCGATATGATTGAAAAACGCGTCATTCAAATCGTATTAGGTTTTATTGTGATGATTGTATTTGCACAGTTTTCACCTAGAACATATGAAGCATGGGCGCCAACACTGTATGTAATCTGTATTGTTATATTACTATTAGTGGATATTTTTGGGTATACCAGTAAAGGGGCACAGCGTTGGTTAGATTTGGGTATTTTACGCTTTCAACCTTCTGAAATTGCCAAAATAGCTGTGCCATTAATGGTGGCAAAATTCATCCATCGTGATGGTTGTCCGCCACCACTAAAAACAACTTTACAGACATTGGCTATTATTGGTGTACCTACCTTACTTGTAGCGATGCAACCTGACTTAGGTACGGCTATTTTAATTGTCATGTCTGGTATTTTTATTATTTTTTTAGCTGGAATCGATTGGCGATTTATTCTGGTTGCTGTTGTTTTAATTGCTGCTTTTTTACCAATTATGTGGTTTTTCTTAATGCATGACTATCAGCGACTTCGGGTTTTAATGTTATTTAATCCTGAACTCGATCCTAGTGGCGCTGGTTATCATATCATCCAGTCGAAAATAGCGATTGGTTCGGGAGGGATCTGGGGTAAAGGTTGGCTTAGTGGCACTCAATCACAATTAGAATTTTTACCTGAAAGACATACCGATTTTATTTTTTCGGTTATTGCTGAAGAATTTGGTTTTGTTGGCACAATTGTTCTACTTATTCTATTTTTATGTTTAATTATACGTGGATTAATTATTGCTTCACAAGCTCAAACAACCTTTGGTAGAACCTTATCTGGCGGGCTAATTTTAGTCTTTTTTGTGTATGTGTTTATTAATATTGGTATGGTCAGTGGAATCTTACCAGTAGTTGGTGTACCATTACCGCTAATAAGTTATGGTGGCTCTTCTTTAGTCGTTTTAATGGCAAGTTTTGGCATTATGATGTCTATTCATACACATCGATACATGTTATCTAAAAACATTTAACGGAATTAAAATAAATGAAAAAGAAATTTAAACTATCTTTCGCTTTTTTAGCATTCGCGATTTGTTCAACTGCGTCAGCTGAAATGGCTTTTCCTATTCCTGCTATTCCACAATTAGATGCAGAGTCATATATTTTAATTGATGCCAAATCAGGTGAAATTTTAGCGCAATATAATGCGGAACAACAACGTGATCCTGCCAGTTTAACTAAAATGATGACCAGTTACGTTATCGGTCAAGCATTGCAATCAGGTCGTATAAAAAATGATGATATGGTTGTTGTAAGCAAAGATGCTTGGGCAACGGGTAATCCTGTACTTAAAGGGTCATCACTCATGTTTTTAGAAGTGGGTAAAACCGTTTCAGTTGCTAATTTAAATAAAGGCATTATCATCCAATCAGGTAATGATGCCTGTATTGCTATGGCTGAACATGTTGCAGGTAGTCAAGGTGCATTTGTTAATTTAATGAATGAATATGCTAAAAAGATTGGTTTAGAACATACGCATTTTGAAACAGTACATGGGCTTGATGCGCCAGGACAATATACAACCGCTAAAGATATGGCATTTTTAGGCCGAGCACTAATTCGTGATCTTCCAAATGAATATGCTATCTATAAAGAAAAAGAATTTACTTATAATCTTTCTAAACCTCAATTAAATCGTAATGGTTTACTTTGGGATACGACATTAAATGTCGATGGGATTAAAACAGGACATACTAATGCGGCAGGTTATAATTTAGTTGCCTCTGCTGTAGATGGAAATACCCGTTTGATCTCAGCGGTATTAGGCGGCCGAACTTTTAAAGGTCGTGAAGAAGAGAGTAAAAAATTATTAGTATGGGGATTTCGCTTTTTTGAAACGGCTAATCCTGTTAAAGCAGATAGTGCATTAGTCAATCAAACAATTTGGTATGGTGATCAAAATAAAGTTCCATTAGGATCACTTGAGGGCGCTTATGTTTCTGTACCAAAAGGACGCGCTGCTGATGTACAAGTACAATATACTATTGATAATTATATTTATGCACCAATCGCTAAAGGTACCAGCGTAGGTAAAATACAATTTTTATTAGATGGCAAAGTAATTAATGAACAATCATTAGTCACTTTACAAGATGTTCAAGAAAGCGGATTTTTTGGCACAATTTGTGATTGGATTGTTCTTCAGTTCAATAAACTATTTGGTTAATTCTGATTGTTAATTAACAAGCTGTTAAAAGGGTTTATTAAAGCCCTTTTAATGAATTTTTAATCACATAATTCCATGTATACTTACTTTTTCTCACTTACTTAAATTCAACCTATCTAGATAAATTCAGCTAGATTTCCGTTATGCAAATTACCTGCTACCATTGTGTCACTTGATGATAGCAAATAAATTATCTTTGCAAGAAAATCGTAATAACAGAAAATACTGAGTTATCGTTCAACTTATAATGAAAGGATAATAAATATCTTGTTAATATTTGAAAGATTACTTTATTAAAAATTATGATTTAGGTTAGCAATAAGGAATCTTTTTAAAGTTAATACCATTGATATTTTATACTTTTATTTTAATCTTAATTTATAACAGATAAATAATTTATCCTTTTTAATATTGAATTAAAACATAAATAAAAATTTAAATGATATAGATATCTGAATATTTTTTACAAAATTTTCCAATTTCTTTTTTTATACAATTAAATTTTGAACCTTATAAAAGTTTAATTAATGACAAGGATTATTATTTAAAAAAGGGCTTTAATAAGTCCTTTTTTATGATGCTAATTTGTATTTCTATAAATTTTTAATCCTTATTTTCATATATACTTACTTTTTCTCACTTACTTAAATTCAACCTATCTAGATAAATTCAACTAGATTTCCGTTATGCAAATTACCTGCTACCATTGTGTCATTTGATGATAGCAAATAAATTATCTTTGCAAGAAAATCGAAATAACAGAGAATACTGAGTTATCATTCAACTTATAATGAAAGGATAATAAATATCTTGTTAATATTTGAAAGATTACTTTATTAAAAATTATGATTTAGGTTAGCAATAAGGAATCTTTTTAAAGTTAATACCATTGATATTTTATACTTTTATTTTAATCTTAATTTATAACAGATAAATAATTTATCCTTTTTAATATTGAATTAAAACATAAATAAAAATTGAAATGATATAGACATCTGAATATTTTTTACAAAATTTTCCAATTTCTTTTTTGTATAATTAAATTTTGAACCTTACAAAAGGTTAATTAATGGAAAAAATAGAAAACTGATATCAAGAATTTAAGTTAATCAATATTAACTTTAAATAAATCTAGTAATATTTACCTAAATATGGTATAAAACGCGCGCTAGTTTTTTGCATTATTTTTTGAAAAGTTAATGCGAATAAATAGCATTAAATTTAATTATTAATTAACGTTATAACACACACATATCATTACTCTTTTCCGGGGTGCCTTTTGCTAAGTACAAACAGGTCGGATAAAGCGGATATGTGGAGGCATAACCCCAACGTCAAAATGAGGAAATCATGACTACAGTATCAATGCGCGATATGTTACAAGCGGGTGTACACTTTGGACACCAAACTCGTTATTGGAACCCAAAAATGAAACCATTTATTTTTGGTGCTCGTAACAAAGTTCACATCATCAATCTTGAAAAAACAGTTCCTTTATTCAATGAAGCGTTAGCAGAATTAAACAAGATTGCCGCTCGTAAAGGTAAAATTTTATTTGTTGGTACAAAGCGTGCAGCTAGCGAAGCGATTAAACAAGCCGCTGAAAGCTGTGGACAATACTATGTAAATCACCGTTGGTTAGGTGGTATGTTGACTAACTGGAAAACAGTACGTCAATCTATCAAACGTCTAAAAGATTTAGAAACACAAGCTAATGATGGTACATTTGACAAATTAACCAAAAAAGAAGCATTAATGCGTGCTCGTGAAATGGCTAAATTAGAAAATAGCTTGGGTGGAATTAAAAATATGGGTGGTTTACCCGATGTGATTTTTGTTATTGGTGCAGACCACGAACATATCGCTATCAAAGAAGCTAACAATTTAGGTATTCCAGTCATTGCTGTTGTTGATACTAATTCAGATCCTGATGGTGTTGATTACATTGTTCCTGGTAATGATGATGCAATTCGTGCTATTCAATTATATGCAAATGCAGTAGCTGAAGCAGTACGTTCTGGTCGTGAGCAAAATCAATCTCCAGTATCTGAAGAAAGCTTCGTTGAAGAAGCTCCAGCAGCTGAGTAATAAACTCAAATATTTTCAGGGTCGATAATAAACATCGACCCATTCTAATGACAATCATCATAATGGTTAACTAGAGGATTTAAAAATGGCTGAAATTACCGCTTCTATGGTAAAAGAACTGCGTGAAAGAACTGGCGCAGGTATGATGGAATGTAAAAAAGCATTAGTTGAAGCGAATGGCGATATCGATCTTGCTATCGACAACATGCGTAAATCTGGTCAAGCAAAAGCGGCTAAAAAAGCAGGTCGTGTTGCGGCTGAAGGTGTAATTATTTCTAAAATTGCTGCTGATAAAAAATCAGGTGTAATCTTAGAAATCAACTGTGAAACTGACTTTGTTGCTAAAGATGCTGGTTTCTTAGAATTTAGTGATAAAGTTGCTACAGCAGCATTAAATGATGGCTTAACTGATCTCACTGCTTTACAAGCAAAATTTGAAGAAGAACGTACAGCTTTAGTTGCTAAAATCGGTGAAAACATCGGTATTCGTCGTGTTCAAAAAATTGCTGGTGAAGTTGTTGGTAGTTATCAACATGGCGCACGTATTGGTGTTTTAGTTGCTGCAAACAGCGGCTGTGACGAAGAATTAGTTAAACATATTGCTATGCACATTGCGGCAAGCAAACCAGAATATGTTAGCCCAAGCGATGTTCCAGCTGATGTGGTTGAACATGAACGTAACATCCAAATTGATATCGCTATGCAATCTGGTAAACCACGTGAAATCGCTGAAAAAATGGTTGAAGGCCGTATGCGTAAATTCACTGGTGAGGTATCTCTTACTGGTCAACCATTTGTTATGGATCCAAGCAAAACAGTTGGTGATTTACTAGCAGAGAAAAAAGCGACAGTTGCTAAATTTATCCGCTTTGAAGTGGGTGAAGGCATCGAAAAAGTCGAAGTTGATTTTGCAGCCGAAGTTGCTGCGATGTCGAAACAATCTTAATTGTTTCATAAAAACCGCCGTTAAGGCGGTTTTGTTTATCTACAAAATATTTTAAAATTACTGTTAACAAGTATAGCTTGTCAGGTAAATAAGTAACCAAATAACGAATAGTGAGACTTCATATGGCAACCCCTTTCTACAAACGAATATTACTTAAACTCAGTGGTGAAGCACTACAAGGCGACGAAGGTTTTGGTATCGATCCAACCGTTCTTGATCGTATGGCACAAGAAATTAAAGAACTCATTGAAATGAATGTTCAAGTTGCTGTCGTTATCGGAGGGGGAAATCTATTCCGAGGTGCTGGCCTTGCTAAAGCGGGAATGAACCGCGTTGTAGGCGATCACATGGGAATGCTGGCAACGGTAATGAATGGTCTTGCTATGCGTGATGCGTTGCACCGAATTGAAGTTAATGCGCGTTTAATGTCAGCCATTCCTTTAAATGGTGTGTGTGATGATTATCGTTGGACTGAAGCAATTAGCTTGCTTCGTCATGGCAAAGTCGTTATTCTTTCTGCTGGTACTGGTAATCCATTTTTTACAACTGATTCTGCTGCATGTTTACGTGGCATTGAGATTGAAGCTGATGTTGTTTTAAAAGCGACTAAAGTTGACGGTGTTTACTCAGCTGATCCTGTTAAAGATCCAACAGCAACATTGTATAAAACGTTAAATTATGAAAAAGTATTAGATGACGAATTAAAAGTAATGGACTTAGCTGCCTTTACTTTAGCACGCGATCACAATTTACCTATTTGTGTATTTAATATGAACAAACCAGGTGCATTACGTCGGGTCATTTTAGGTGAACAAGAAGGAACATTAATTAATAATCAGGCAACAGTTAGCTGTTAGTCTTTTTTATTTCAATATAAGGTTTTTATTATGTTAAATGAGATTTTAAAAGAAGCGCAAGCGCGCATGGAAAAAAGTATTGATGCGTTTCAAACTCATATTTCTAAAGTTAGAACAGGCCGTGCATCACCAAGCTTATTAGATGGGATTATGGTTGAATATTATGGTAGCCCAACACCACTTCGTCAATTAGCTAATGTGGTTGCGGAAGATGCCAGAACGTTAGCAATTACTGTATTTGATAAATCATTAACGCCTCTAATTGAAAAAGCAATTTTAACTTCAGACTTAGGACTTAATCCAGCATCTGCAGGTACAGTAATTCGTGTACCATTACCACCATTGACCGAAGAGCGCCGTCGTGATTTAACTAAAATCGTACGTAATGAAGCTGAACAAGGTCGCGTATCAATTCGTAATATCCGTCGTGATGCAAATGATCAAATTAAAGCATTGTTAAAAGATAAAGAAATTTCTGAAGATGATGAACGCAAATCACAAGATTTAATTCAAAAAGCAACTGATGCTGCAATTAAGAAATTAGATGCAGTACTTGCTGATAAAGAAAAAGAACTAATGGAATTTTAATTTCAAATTATAATGTTATTGCTAAGACGCTCGGTTTTTAACTGGGCGTTTTTTTTGGTATTTTCAACTAAATTGATCATCTGTAACCATTATCTTGATTTTAAATTATCATAATTTAAGTATATAATGTTGCTATAATAACAAAATTTGTTATTTTTATAACATTGTTATTTATATGCAATAATATATATTAGACATCATTATTAACATAATTTAAGGATCCCATTATGAGTTATGCAAAGTATATTGATCATACTTTACTGGCAATGAATGCGACAGAAGATCAAATTCGTAAACTCTGTGATGAAGCGAAAGAATATCATTTTTATTCTGTTTGCGTTAATTCAGGCTATGTACCTTTAGCTGCAAGCTTATTAAAAGGCTGTGATGTAAAAGTTTGTTCTGTAGTTGGTTTTCCACTTGGTGCAATGTTAACTTCAGCTAAAGCGTTTGAAACTGAAATGGCAGTTAAAGCGGGCGCAAAAGAAATTGATATGGTTATCAATGTTGGATGGTTAAAAAGCAACGATTGGCAAGCCGTTAAAAATGATATTGAAGCTGTGTTTAACGCATGTGGCGATGTACCATTGAAAGTGATTTTAGAAACCTGCTTATTAAGTAAAGACGAAATTGTAAAAGTTTGTAATATCTGTAAAGAGATAGGTGTCGCTTTCGTTAAAACTTCAACTGGTTTTAGTGTGTCGGGTGCAACGGTTGAAGATGTTAAATTGATGCGTGAAACCGTCGGTGATAAAATGGGCGTTAAAGCTTCTGGTGGTATTCGCGATCGTGCAACAGCTGAAAAAATGGTTGAAGCTGGCGCAACACGATTAGGTGCAAGCGCAGGTATCGCTATTGTATCAGGTAACGAAACATCATCAGGTAATTATTAATTTACCTTTAAGCTACCTTTATCAGGTAGCTTATTGCTGTTTATGGAATAGCAATGCAATCACAACCACAAAAAAGAGTAAATGCACTTATTGAACTCTTAAAAACGATGGATAAAATTCACTTAAAAGATGCCGCACAATTACTTGCTGTATCTGAAATGACAATTCGTCGTGATCTTAATCATTTACCAACCTCATTGACGGTTCTTGGTGGTTATATTGTTAATCAAGCCCGTCATTCTATTGCCACATATTTTGTATCCGATCAGCAAGATAAACAGGTCAAAGAAAAGCTTCATATTGCAAAACTGGTGAGTCAATTAGTAAGCGAGAATGATACTATTTTTTTCGATTGTGGCACAACTATGCCTTTTATCATTGATGCAATTGATGATCAAATATCTTTTACCGCCATTTGTTATTCTTTTAATGCTTTTTTAGCATTACAACATAAACCTAATTGCAAAATCATTTTATGTGGTGGTAATTATCATATTGATAATGCCATATTTACCAGTATCAATCAGCATAACCAATTAGATTCTATCTGCCCTAATAAAGCCTTTATTTCAGCTGCTGGTATTGATTTTACACAAGGTGTTACTTGTTATAATTTTGATGAACTTAGCATGAAGCATAAAGCAATACAAAAATCTTCTACTAATATTTTGATCGCCGATCATACTAAATTTAATCAAGTTAAGCCTGCTTTAATTGGTGATCTTAGTTTATTTAATTTAGTTATCACTGATAAAGCGCCGAAGTCGCAATATATCTCTTATTTTAAAGAAAATGACATTGGGTTAATGTATTAATTATGAAAAATATCACAATTTTAGGTTCAACGGGATCAATTGGTTGCAGTACCTTAGCGGTTATTCGACAAAATCCGACTTTATATAAAGCTTATGCGTTAGTCGGCGGTAAAAATGTTGTCAAAATGACACAGCAATGCCAAGAATTTAAGCCAAAATATGTGGCTATGGCTGATCAACATGCCGCAAGTGAACTTAAAGCCAACTTAATTAACTTAAATTTAGATATTGATGTTTTTGCTGGCGATGAAGCGATTTGTGACTTAGCTCAATTACCTGAAGTTGATCAGGTTATGGCTGCAATTGTTGGTGCTGCGGGGTTAAAACCAACGCTTGCTGCTATAAAAAAAGGTAAATGTATTTTGTTAGCCAATAAAGAATCATTAGTCACTTGCGGTCATTTATTTATGCAGGCAGTTAAACGTTATGGTGCCCAGTTATTACCTGTTGATAGTGAGCATAATGCCATTTTTCAGAGTTTACCTGCATCAGTTCAACAAGATCTAGGTTTTGCCAATTTAACCGATCATGGTATTACTAAAATTGTATTAACGGGTTCGGGTGGTCCATTTCGAGATTTTCCTATTGATAAGTTGGCATCTGTCACTCCAGAACAAGCGGTTGCACATCCAAACTGGTCAATGGGTAAAAAGATTTCGGTTGATTCTGCAACCATGATGAATAAAGGACTTGAATACATTGAAGCACGCTGGTTATTTAATGCAAGTCCAGAGGAAATGGAGATTATTGTTCATCCTCAATCGATTATTCATTCAATGGTTCGTTATCAAGATGGTAGTGTGATTGCTGAATTAGGTGTACCTGATATGTGTACGCCGATTGCTTATTCAATGTCTTATCCTAAACGTATTAATTCGACTGTTCCAGCGCTAGATTTTACTAAAATAGCATCACTTACTTTTAATCAGCCTGATTTTGATCGCTATCCATGCTTAAAATTAGCCATTGATGCTTCTAATCAAGGTCAAGCAGCAACAACAGCATTGAATGCCGCTAATGAAATTGCCGTAGCTGCATTTTTAGAAAATAAAATCGGTTTTATGGACATTGCTAAACAGGTATCAAAGGTTTTAGAAAAGCTTACTTTTCCAGAGCCAACAACGATTGAAGACGTATTTGCTATTGATCTATGGGCAAGAGAAACCTGCTTAAAATTATAATAATACGACCCAAAAGTTAATATTAAGGCTCTTATATTTCAATCTTAGAAATTATCGCTTGATAGATTATTTTGTGCTTGCTCAGTAAGTGCTTGCACAATAGCAGCTTTATGTACCTCATCACTATAATCTTGGTTCTTTTCTGGACTAATACCTAATTTTAAAAATAAAGCATTATCTTTATCGACTTGAGGATTGGATGTAGTTAATAACTTATCACCATAGAATATTGAATTAGCACCGGCTAAAAAAGCCAATGCTTGCATTTGCTCATTCATTTGTTCTCTTCCTGCTGACAAACGTATATAAGATTTAGGCATCATAATACGAGCGACCGCAAGCATTCTAATAAAATCAAATGGTTCAATATCTTTTTCATTTGCTAACGGTGTACCTTTAACTTTAACTAAATTATTAATAGGAACACTTTCGGGGTGTTGGTCTAAATTAGCTAGTTGAATCAATAAATTGGCTCGATCTTTTAATGTCTCACCCATACCCAAAATACCACCCGAGCAAATTTTAATACCGGCCTGCCTTACATAAGCCAATGTTTGTAAACGCTCACCGTATGTACGTGTGGTAATTATTTGTTGGTAAAACTCAGGTGAAGTATCTAAATTATGATTGTAAAAATCTAAGCCTGCATCGGCTAATGCGTAAGCTTGTAGCTGGGATAATAGTCCCAGAGTCATGCATGTTTCCATACCTAGAGCTTTAACACCTTTTACCATCTCCAAGAGATAAGGCATATCTCGGTTTGTCGGATGCTTCCAAGCAGCACCCATACAAAAGCGTGTAGCGCCTACAGCTTTGGCGGCTTTTGCTTCTTCAATTACTCTTTGTACTTCAAGTAATTTTTCTTTTTCTAAGCCAGTATCATGATGGATAGACTGAGGGCAATATTTACAATCTTCAGGACAAGCCCCTGTCTTTATTGATAACAGGGTAGAAACTTGTACTTTATTTGCATCAAAATATTGTCGATGTATGGTTTGTGCTTTGAAAATAAGATCATTGAAAGGTAATTGAAAAATATCCATCACTTCAGACAATACCCAGTCATGACGAATGGCATTTAATGACATAGAAAATCCTTTTAAGAATCAACATAAATCTGTATGCATCATAATACATAACCTTATATTGTCAACTATTTTAATTTAAATTAGTTGACATAAAAAGAGGTAATTAATGTACTTTTGTTATACAAAAGTTGATTTAACTGAAAACAGATATCCTGCGCATAAAACCGTTCATTAGCGAGTAAATTGATACAAGGATCATATAACAAACGAGCTATCATTTTCTCATTTTCTATTATTTTGTTATGCCATTTGTTTAGTGTATAAAGCTGGATTATTGCTTATAAATGATTGCAAAAATGTGCTAGTAGTGTAGTTAATACTCTTTTAATGTTTTATGTACACGACAAGGGGAGCCCATTGCGACCACATTACTGGGTATATCGCGATCAACAATGCTCCCTGCTGCAATAACACTATTATCACCGATTGTTACATTAGGTAATACAATTACATTACCTCCAATCCAAACATTATTGCCAACCGTAATTGGCTTGGCAAATTCTAAGCCACTATTTCGAGTTTGGCTATCAATTGGATGTCCTGAGGTATAAAAACCACAATTGGGCGCCACCAGCACATTATCACCAAATGAAATTTTGGCTGCATCTAACATGATACAGTTAAAGTTAGCGAAAAAATTTTCGCCAATTTCGATATTATAGCCATAATCACATTGAAATCCTGGCATGATGGTAAATTGTTGCCCTGTTTTTCCTAATAGTTTTTTAAACAGATGTTGCCGTTGGTTTTCGGCTAATGGTGATAATTGATTTAATTGAAAACAGATATCTTGCGCATAAAGCCGTTCATTAGCAAGTAAGTTGATACAAGGATCGTACAACAAACCTGCTAACATTTTTTCTTTTTCTGTCATTTTGTTACGCCATTTGTTTAGCACATAAAGCAGGATTGTCGCTTATAAATGATTGCAAAAATGCGCTATCAGGTAGTGCTGTTAATGCCCCTTTTTTGGTGGTGGCTAAGGCACCACAGGCACTGGCAATGGTCATCATACTTTCTAACATTAATTTATCTTCTGGCATTCCTGATGAAGCAATACTACTAAGTAAACCCGAAACAAAAGCATCACCCGCTCCAGTTGTATCAACGCTATTAACATGATATGAGTCAAAAGAGAATATTTTGCCTTGCCATAACACAATGCTTCCATCCTTGCCTTTAGTGACCAGTTTTAGTGGTGCATTATAGTGTTGTTGTAATTTATTTAAGGCAATATGCCAGTCATTGCTTTCGGTTAGCCAAAACAGTTCTTCATCTGATAATTTGAGTATATCGGCATCATGGCAAAATTGAGTAATAGTTGTGCGCATTTCATCTTTATTTTCCCACATTTGTTCACGAAGGTTAACATCAAAACTGATTAAACCATTTTTAGCCGTAAGATTTTCGATAGCCGTTTTTAATGTTTTTCGACAAGTATGACCTACTAATGCTAAAGAGCAAAAATGTAATATGTCTTGATTGAAGCTAGGAATCGCCTGTTCTGATAAAAATTGGTCAGCAGACGGTGAAACTAAAAAGGTAAAACTACGCTCACCATTATGCCCTAAATCTACAACTACAGTACTGGTTCTATGATGATCATCTTTTTCAAGACTCTGACAATCAACATTATATTCACGGAAAGTCTTTTCCATAAAATGACCAAATGGATCGTTACCAACACGACCAATAAAAGCGGAAGGTAGCCCCAATTTTGACACACCAATGGCAACGTTAGCTGGAGCACCGCCAGCGCAAGCTTGATAATTCATATCACCAAATGGCAACAAATCGATAACAGCATCCCCAAGAGACCAAACTTTAGTATTATTCATTTTTTACTCGATTATAGTTAGTTACAACAGTAATTTAGCTTAGTATAGATATTAGTTATTGCCAAATTTCGTGAAATTAGCCATCTTTTATCTTGTTTACAAAATAGTTGAAAAACAGTTTATTATGATAATTAATAAAAGTCTTTTTTAAAACTAGTCATAGACTAAATCATTTGTCGAAAAATTCATTGTTAACGTTAAAAATGTGTGACTTTCATCACAAATTTTATCTATTTTTTCATTAATAGTTAACGTTAACAATTTATTTGGAGTATTATTATTAATCATGATATGTAATACTGGATAAGAGAGGGGTTTTATGTCTACAGCCGTTGATAAAGCTAATTTAGCTGTGAAAAAACTAGAGAAAGTGATGAACAAACAATATTATCCACATTTTCATTTAGCCCCACAATCTGGCTGGATGAATGATCCCAATGGTTTGATCTATTTTAAAGGTCAATATCACGCTTTTTACCAACATCATCCTTATGATGAAAATTGGGGACCCATGCATTGGGGTCATGCTGTTAGCGATGATCTTGTGACATGGCGAAGGCTACCTATTGCTATCGCACCAGGTGATGATTGGGATAAAAATGGCTGTTTTTCTGGTTCGGCTGTCGATAATAATGGTGAATTATACTTGATCTATACTGGTCATATTTGGTTAGCAGGGCAGGGTAATGATGAAAAAATTTCTCAATCTCAATGCTTAGCAACCAGTAAAGATGGTATTCATTTTAAAAAACATGGAACCATACTTGTGCCAGAAAGCGGTATTATGCATTTTCGAGATCCTAAGGTTTGGCTACAGGATGATACATGGTGGATGGTTGTTGGACAACGTGATACAAATGATGTTGGACAAATTTTACTTTATCATTCAAAAGATTTTAAAAGTTGGACATTCGACCATGTTGTTGTAAGTGATATCGATCCTAATGTTTATATGCTTGAATGCCCTGACTTTTTCAAGCTTGGTGATAAATGGATTTTAATGTTTTCACCACAAGGTATGAAAGCTAAAGGCTATCAGAATCGAAATCGTTTTCAATCTGGTTATATTGTTGGTGATTGGCAACCGGGTAAAAAGTTTTCAATAATCAAACCATTTCAAGAAATGGATTTTGGTCATGACTTTTATGCACCGCAATCGTTTCAAGCTGCTGATGGACGACGCATTGTGTTTGCTTGGATGGATATGTGGGAATCGAGTATGCCAAGTAAACAAGATAAATGGATGGGTTCATTTACACTTCCTCGTGAATTAATATTGGATAACAACAATAATGTTCGTAATCGCCCAATTAAAGAGCTCACAGCATTGCGTGAACAACGACAATCATTAAGTGAAATAATCCTTAATAATGAACTGAAAAATACCAATATTAAATCAATTAGTTGTGAACTCAATGTTGAGTTTGATTTATCACAAAGTACCGCAGAACGATTTGGTTTGCAGCTATCGGCAACCAAAAATGGTGAACAAGCAACATTGTTATATGTGGATTTGCAATCAAAACGTATTATTCTTGATCGTAGCCTTTCTGGACTTGAGTTAAAAGGCTACCGTAGTGTACCACTACCAAAAACGAAAAAACTATCCTTACATGTTTATATTGACGCATCATCGGTTGAAGTATTTGTTAATGATGATTTGTATAGTCTTTCTAGTCGTATCTATCCTAAATTACCAGCAGAACGACAAATAAATTTATTTGCGGAAAATGGTAGTGCCAAAATTACTCGACTTGACAGTTGGCAACTAAAATCCATTTATGCTTAATTTATATTTAAATTGACCGCTTGATAGCGGTCAATTCATTTATATTTGTTAATGATGATTTGTATAGTCTTTCTAATGGTATCTATCCTAAGTTACCAGCAGAACGACAAATAAATTTATTTGCGGAAAATGGTAGTGCCAAAATTACTCGACTTGACAGTTGGCAACTAAAATCTATTTATGCTTAATTTATATTTAAATTGACCGCTTGATAGCGGTCAATTCATTTATATTTGTTAATGATGATTTGTATAGTCTTTCTAGTGGTATTTATCCTAAATTACCAGCAGAACGACAAATAAATTTATTTGCGGAAAATGGTAGTGCCAAAATTACTCGACTTGACAGTTGGCAACTAAAATCTATTTACGCTTAATTTATATTTAAATTGACCGCTTGATAGCGGTCAATTCATTTATGTTTATTACAAAGAGTTCCTTTCTAAGTAAGGCGAAGCCACATAGCTGATTTCTGTTTCTGTTTGACCATTGATGATATGTAACGCTGCTTGCTCGCCTATTTCATAATGCGGTAATTGAACTGTCGTAAGCGGTGGAAAAAATAGTTCACCAGTACCGACCATGTTGTCATAACCTAATATAGCCACATCTTTGGGTATATGAAATCCTTGACCAAGTAAGTATTGGTAAGCAACAAAAGCAATGCGATCATTACCACAAATTAATACATCAAAATCCGGTGTGTTATTACAATGTTGTTTCAATATATCAATTGTCGTCATATATTCTTGGGCGATATTATTTTCCAATATCGGCATATGATAACTGGCCATTTTTTTCAAATTTTTACCAGCATCAAGCCAAGCTTGTTCTGCACCCTTACGACGGGTTTTACCTGCTAATGTTTTTTCTGATAAATAGATACATAACGGTTTTTTATAACCTTTTTGTATCACCTGTTGCATAGCTTGATATTGACCTGTGTAGTCATCGGGAATATAGCAAGCCAGCTTTTCACTATCAGTAACACAATTTGCCAAAACAATATTTTTGCCAAGTAACTTTTCGGGAAGATCAACTTTTCTAAGTCCCATCGTGGTGTAAATAATGCCGTTAGGACGATAGGATAAAAGAGTATTAATTGCATGATCAGGCTCTTTATCATCAAATAAATTAACAATAAAGGTATTCCAACCATGATTTTGAGCAGTTTTTTCTATAGCTTGTAATAATTCTACGGAAAATGGTGTCATTGCTGTTTCTAAAGCTAAAACGCCAATAGCACAAGGGCCTGAGTTATCACCACGAATTTTTCTGGCTGAGAGATCAGGGACATAATTAAGTTGCTCAATGGCTTGTTTTACGCGTTGATATGTCTGTTTATTTAATTTTTCAGGATTATTAATTGCACGAGAAACTGTCATCAATGACACTGATGCCAATTTTGCAACATCCTTAAGTGAAGCCATAGTTAGATCCTTTTGCTCAATTTAATAATAATTGTTATCAATCATTGCTTATATGTGATGATACCACAAAAATTAATGATAAAAAGTGTGAGCTAAGTAACAATTATGATAATCGATAGTATCTATTTCGTGTTAAATATGACAATAATGTTAACATTAACATGTTAACGTTAAACTTCAACAATATAAGAGTAATAAACATGAATATGATGCAAAATAGAAATTATTGGTTCTCGTCAGGTTATCTTATTACCTTCTATGCCGCTTGGTCACTCTGGTGGTCTTTTTATGCTATTTGGTTAAAAAGTAAAATTGGCTTATCTGGTGAGCAGCTTGGTATTGTTTATGCCGCTAACTCTGCTGCTGCTATGTTTTTTATGATTTTTTATGGCATTATTCAAGATAAATTACAGATAGGCAAAGCAGTAATTACTTTTCAAAGCATTGTTATGATACTGATTGGGCCGTTTTTAATTTATGTATATGAACCTTTATTACGAAATGATTTTTTGTTAGGTGTCTGTATTGGTGCGCCAGTATTAAGTGCTGGCTTTATTTCTGGATGTGCTTTGATTGACTCTTTTATTGAGCGAATTAGTCGATTGTTTGGTTTTGAATTTGGTCCTGCAAGATTTTGGGGATCGTTTGGTTATGCTGCTGCAACTTTTGTTGCGGGTATTTTATTTGGTATCGACCCGCATATTAATTTTTGGATGGCATCTGGCGTTGCGGTTATCTATTTCACTATCAATTTAATTTTTAAACCGAAACAAGTACTTTCTACAAACAACGAAGCACAAGCAGTAATACAAAAACCAACCATCCCAACGATGAGTGAAATTCTTTCTCTATTTGGTATGAAAAAGTTTTGGTTATTTGTCTTTTTTATCATCGGTACTAACAGCTTTTATACTATTTATGATCAGCAGCTTTTTCCAAATTTTTATACCAGCTTTTTTGATAAACCAGAGGATGGCTATCAAGTCTATGGTTATTTAAATTCGTTCCAGGTATTTTTAGAAGCAACTTGTATGATTTTGGCACCTTTCTTTATTAATAAAGTAGGGGCAAAAAAATCACTATTAGTAGCTGCAATGGTGATGATTTGCCGAATTTCATTATCAGCAACCTTAGACAATGTTTATCTGATTTCGTTAGTTAAGCTCTTTCATGCAATTGAAACACCATTATTTATCTTAGCTGTATTTAAATACGTGGTAGGTAATTTTGATGAAAGATTATCATCTACTTTGTATTTAGTCGGCTTTAATATTTCATCAAATGTTGGTGTTATTGTTTTATCATGGTTAGTGGGTAAATTATTTGATAACACAGGTTATTCAACAACATTTTATGTATTGGCAAGTATTGTGTTATTTATTTTGATAATCTCAATATTTACTTTAAGTGATGATAAAAAAACCAAACAACCATAATATCAAAACGTCTGGTATGCCGTATTATTTAGTATCAAAATGGGAACATTTGCTTTCCATTTTGATTTTTAATTAGGATAAATGAATACAAAACTTGCTTCCTGCATAAGTTTGCGAAACAATGTTAGCAATGCTATTTAATATATAAGGACTTGTTGTGAACGATGCAAAAATAGTTGTTAAGCCTGATTTGTTATGGCAAACCATCCGGCAAGAAGCATCTAAATTGGTCGAAAGTGAACCGATGCTTGCTAGTTATTTCCATGCTACTTTACTCAATCATGAAAACCTAGGCAGTGCTTTAAGCTATATTTTAGCCAATAAGCTTGCGACACAGGTTATGCCTGCTATTGAAATTCGTGAAATTGCTCGGCAAGCCTATCAAGCGGATGAAAATATTATTAAGTCAGCAATAAGTGATATTATTGCTGTTTATATTCGTGATCCCGCGACCAATCATTACTCAACTCCACTTCTTTATTATAAAGGCTTTTTATCATTACAAGCTTATCGAATCGCACATTGGCTTTGGCGGCAAAATCGCAAGTCTTTGGCGATTTTTTTGCAAAGTCAGATTGCAATAGTGTTTGGCGTTGATATTCACCCTGCAGCTAAGATTGGCTGTGGGGTAATGTTTGATCATGCAACGGGTATTGTCATTGGTGAAACTGTTGTTATTGAAAATGATGTTTCTATTTTACAATCAGTGACGTTAGGCGGTACGGGCAAAGAAAACGGTGATCGTCATCCTAAAATTCGTGAAGGGGTGATGATTGGCGCCCATTCGACTATTTTAGGTAATATTGAAATTGGAAAAGGGGCTAAAATTGGTGCCGGCTCAGTCGTTTTGGAACCTGTACCGAAACATACAACGGTTGCAGGCGTTCCTGCCAAAATTGTTGGTTGCCCTGACTGTGATAAACCTGCATTAAATATGGATCAAGATATTTAGTTTTATAAGGAAATTTGTATTCCGTTGCTGATTAACAACGGAATACATCAATTGAAGATTATGACTGGGTGTTTAGATTTACATCCATAGTTGGGTATGGAATATTAATACCATTCTCGGTTAATCCATTTTTAATATTTTCCAGTAATTCAGCTTTAACCGGTCCGTAATTGGCATTTGTTGTCCAAACTAAAACATTGAAATTCATTGATGAAGCATCTAACTGATCTAAGCGAATAGTCGGCTCTTTATTTGTTAAAATATTGCTAGTTTTGTCAACGGCTTGTTTTAAAACTTCATAAACTTTTCGAATGTCAGAATCATACCCAACATTAACAACTAGATCTAATCGTCTTTCTGGTAATCTGGTATAGTTAATAATATTGGCGCCGACTACCTGACTATTGGGTATTACTACTAATTCGTTGGTTGGCGTAACGATAGATGTTGAAAAAATTTGAATCGAATCAATAACCCCTTTTTGGTTATTAATAATCACGGTTTCACCCACTTTGAACGGACGGAAAATAATTAGAATAACCCCAGCAGCAAAGTTAGACAGTGAACCTTGTAATGCCAAACCGACAGCTAAACCTGCAGCACCAATAATGGCAACAATTGATGCAGTTTGTACGCCAAGTTGCCCTAACACAGCCACAAGTGTCATTACAATAATGGCATAATAGGATAAAGAACTTACAAATTTAACTACTGTTGGATCAACATTACGATTTGTTAATATTTTTCTAAGTTGACGTGCGACAAATCTAGCAATAGCTCGTCCAAGGATAAAAATAAGAATGGCAAAGCAAAAATGAGCAATATAACTAAGTACTACACCATCATATTTTTCAATAATAGAAATGGCATTATTGATTAGATCTTCAAAATTCATTTAATTATCCTTATCAATTGGTAATAGGCATTAGGTGAAAATATCTTGCAATAAAATAGATCAAACGAGCTGTTTAGCTAATAATGTCCAGCGAGTATCAAAATTAGTTGTAGGTAGATATTTAAAACCTGAACGAGAATAACGCACCATCATACCTTCACAAAAAGCAAGTAATTGGCTAGCTAAAATCCGTTCATCAGTGATAAAAGCAACACCTTCACGAAGCTTTCTTTCTCGTATAACTTGTTTTATCTGCGTTTCGATTCGCTCAAAGAGTTGACTTATGCGTTCTTGCAACTGTTCTTGCTCAAACATCAATGCATGACCTGTCATAATTCTGGTTAATCCCGGGTTTTTTTCAGAAAAACCTAAAATTAATGCCAGAATAAGTTTTAGACGAGCTAAGGTGTTTTGCTCATCTTTCATAATTATATTAATGCGAGATAATAAGATATCTTCAATATAAACAATTAAACTTTCAAACATTTTTGTTTTACTTGGGAAATGTCTATAAAGAGCCGCTTCAGAAACACCTACCGTAGCTGCTAATTTGGCGGTAGTTATTCGCTGAGTACCTTCATTGGATTCAAGCATTGTTGCTAATGCTTGTAAGATATCTTCTTTGCGATTTTTATTTTTATTGTTCACAATCATTTTTTACCCGAATGCCCAAATCCACCTTCACCACGAGCTGACTCAGTAAATTCATCAACAATATTAAATTCTGCTTGCACAACAGGTACGATAATTAATTGGGCAATACGATCGCCTGCTTCAATAACAAAAGGTGTCTGGCTGCGGTTCCAAACAGGAACGAACAATTGGCCTTGATAATCTGAATCAATTAGACCAACTAAATTACCAAGCACAATACCATTTTTTGAGCCCAAGCCAGAACGAGGCAGTACCAATGCAGCTAAGTTAGGATCGGCAATATGCATTGATAAACCTGTTGGGGTTAAAATGGTTTCACCTGGTTTAATTTCGGTAGTTTTATCAAACATAGCACGTAAATCAATACCAGCGGATCCTTCAGTTGCATACGTTGGCAGTGGAAATTCATTACCTAAACGTTTGTCTAATACTTTAATATCAATTTTTCTTTTCATCATGACTCGCTTTATATCGTGTTATAACTGCTTCAAGTAACTGTGACGCTAATTGTTGTTTACTGCTTAATGGTAACGTTTGCTCACCATTTTGCCAATAAAGAGTTAATGCATTTTGTTCAGAATTAAACCCGATTGTTTGGTCTGAAACATCATTAGCACAGATTAAATCTAAGTTTTTTGTCGTTAATTTTTTCAGTGCATAATCTTTCATATTATTCGTTTCAGCGGCAAATCCGACAACAAAAGGGCGATGGCTCTTTAATGCCGCTACGCTTGCAACAATATCAGGATTTTTAACTAACTTTATGACTAATTCATCATTATCATCAGTTTTTTTGATTTTTTGGGGAGCAATTGTTTTAGCATGATAGTCTGCAACCGCGGCACAAGCGATAAAAATTGTTGATTCTTGGGCATGACTTAATGCTGCTTCATACATCTGTTTAGCACTTTTTACATCAATACGATTGACATTATTTGGTGTATCTAGATGAACAGGACCACTAATTAAGGTCACTTTTGCACCCATTTGAGCTGCAGCTTTGGCAATAGCAAAGCCCATTTTACCTGAGCTGTAGTTGCTAATATAACGTACAGGATCGATTTCTTCAATGGTTGGACCCGCAGTAACCGTTATTGAGATCCCAGTAAGTGTTGATGTTGTGGAAAAATAATTCTCAATTTTTTCCACAATCGTTTGTGGTTCAAGCATACGGCCGGGGCCAACATCACCACAAGCTTGAAAGCCACTATCAGGCCCTAAAATTAAGGTATTTCTAGATTTTAGTATTGATAAGTTATGCTGTGTCGCAGCAGCTTTATACATTTGCTGATTCATGGCTGGAGCGATGACTATTGGGGCAGGTGTTGCTAAACAGAGCGTTGATAATAAATCATCTGCAATGCCGTTAGCCATTTTAGCGATAATATTTGCTGTCGCGGGAGCAATTAATACTAAATCAGCCCATTTTGCCAATTCAATATGGCTCATAGACAGTTCTGCTGATGGATCAAATAGATCATTGGATACCCGATTTCCAGAAACCGCTTGCAGTGTCATTGGTGTG
This sequence comes from Gilliamella apicola, assembly GCF_000599985.1. Lineage (NCBI taxonomy): Bacteria > Pseudomonadati > Pseudomonadota > Gammaproteobacteria > Orbales > Orbaceae > Gilliamella > Gilliamella apicola. The sequence continues at coordinate 3,108,802 of NZ_CP007445.1, read as the reverse complement.
ACAAAGTGACTTGCCGAATCAGTCAGTACGACATGTACTTGTGCCCCAGCTTTTTTTAAATGACGGACAAGATCAGGACATTTATAAGCAGCAATGCCACCAGTTATCCCTAATAAAATATGTTTACCAGATAGACTCATGATCTCGCTATTCTCCCATCCAAAATTAAAGGCGTTATATTACCATAATTAAATTAGATAATAAGTAACTCTTTCGCATTGGCAAGTGTTGCATCGGTAATTTTATCCCCACCTAATAACCGAGCAAGCTCATTTAAACGTCCATTTTTATCTAATCTTTGCATATCTGTTGTGGTTTGTTTGCCACTCGTCTGTTTACTCACAAAGTAATGTTGATTAGCTTGTCCAGCAACTTGCGGTAAATGTGTTACGGTAATAACTTGTGTTGATTCTCCAAGTTGCCTTAATAGCTGTCCGACTTTAGCGGCAGTTGGTCCACTGATACCCACATCAATTTCATCAAAAATTAACGCTGGAGTATCCATTTTTTGCGCTGTTAGTACCTGAATTGCTAAGGCAATACGTGACAATTCACCACCGGATGCAACTTTAGCCAGCGGTTGTAAAATTTGCCCTGCATTGGTGCTAACTAAAAAGGTAACTTGATCTGCTCCACTTTCATTTAATCGATTTTCGTCAAAAGTGATATCGATACTCAATTGCCCATTTGGCATAGAAAGTTCATGCATAATTGTTGTTACTTTCTTAGCTAATGTTTTACTTACCGTTACTCGTTTTTGGTGTAATTTAGTGGCAAGTTCTAGGGCAATTTGATGATATTTGCTAATGTCTGCTTTTAACTGTTCGCCTTGTTCATCTTGTTGATTAATCTGTTTAAATTCATTAAGTAAATTATGATGTAATTCAGGCAATGCTTCTGGTGCAATATGATGTTTGCGTGCTAATGCAATTTGCTTAGATAATCGTTGCTCAAGTTGCATGACCCGCGCTGGATCAATCTCTAAACTCTCACTGTAGTGACGAAGTTCATAACTGGCTTCTTTTATTTGAATGGCTGCTTCTTCCAGCATGTTAAGAATATTATTTAACGTTGGATCGAGCTCGGATAATTCTTGCACACTGTTTTTAACACTGCTAAGTAAATTGCTAACATTATATTCATCAGCCTCATCTAATATCATGATTGACTGTTGGCTGAGGTTAATCAACTGTTCACTGTTTGATAGTCGTTTATATTCTTCATCAATTTGTTGGTACTCACCTTCAATCGGCGAAAATTCGTTTAATTCTTTTAATTGATATTGTAAAAGTTGCAGATGTGCTTCACGGTCTTGTCGTGTGGTTTCATATTGCTGATAAGCTTGGCAAGCAGTTTTCCAATTTTTATGAGCTTGGTGCATTTGTGCAAGTAGTGTTGGTTCATTCATATAATGATTCAACAGTAGTTGCTGATAGTCACTGCGTAAAAGCCGTTGAGGTTCATGTTGTCCATGAATTTGAATAAGCATTTGCCCTATATCTTTAAGTTGGGATATGGGCACGGCTCGACCATTGATGAACGCTTTAGAACGACCATCTTGATTAATCACGCGGCGTAAGATGCATTCATTACCCTCATCAAGTTGATTTTCTATTAACCACTCATATGCAGCGGGTGTGTCATCAAGTATAAAACTTGCTGATATATCTACCCGATTTGCCCCATTGCGGATGGCTGAGGCATCAGAACGATTTCCTAAACATAGTCCTAGAGCATCAATTGCAATGGATTTCCCTGCTCCTGTTTCTCCGGTAATTGCGGTCATCCCTGTTGTAAAATCAACTAACAACTGATCGACAATAGCAAAATTATTAATAGTAAGTTGAGTTATCATAATAATTAAATACATGCAGCTGATTAAAATTGAAACGAGTATATCAACAAAAACACTGTAAATAAATACAGTTTTTTAAATAAAATAATGATTTTGTTTTGTTCTACCAGATGGAATTGTTGTGTTACCTAGATTTTATCTTGTTTTCAATGTTTATTTATCTCATTTAATAAATAAGCAAGTAGATAACAATGGATGATAATTAAGGAGAAAGAAATTAAACAAGCCATTGATCAGAAAAATCTCAATGGCTCGGAAGATAGTTAACTAATACAATGAACTAATCACTTCATAAATTAATTGTAGATTTAAAATAATAAGCGAAATCGTCGCTATCCAACCTAAAATAATGGTTAACTTACAATTCACAAACTCTTTCATGATTTTTTTATTTGAGGTGACTAAAATTAAAGGAATCATTGAAATTGGTAAGGCAATGCTTAAAAAGACTTGAGTATAGATTAATAAATTCTCAACAATATTTTCTTTATCTCCCCAGATATAAATACATAAAATCACAGGAGTAACTGCCAATCCTCGACTGATTATTCGTCTAGCCCAGAGCGGAATAGATAAATGAATAAATCCTTCCATGACTATTTGCCCTGTCAGGGTACCTGTGATTGTTGCGTTTTGACCCGATGCGAGTAAAGCAACAGCAAATAAAGTTGCCATAATTGAACTTGCCACAGGACCAACCATATGTGGATCTTTCAATGCATCATAAAGTTGGGTAAATCGACCAAGATTGTCGGGATCATTGCCATAAAAAAGTGCGGCCCCAAGAATTAATAATAAACAATTTATGATAAATGAAAATGACAATTGTATATTGGAATCGATCGTTGCATATTTAATTGCATCTTTTAGGCTTGTTCTGTTTTGCCTATCATATTTTCTAGTTTGAACAATAGACGAATGCAGATACAAGTTATGTGGCATAACGGTTGCACCCACAATACCAAGTGCAATCACTAATGCGGAATCATGTCCTTTGATTGAGGCAGTAAAAATATCAGTTCTAGGAATAAAACCATTTATGATATCACTAAGTTCAGGAGAGGCTCTTAAAACTTCATAAGCGAAGATAATAAATATTGTCGCAATTAAACAAAAGACGATAGCTTCTATTTTTCTAAAACCAAACTTCATTAAAATTAAAAGGATAACCACGTCAAAAACGGTTAATAGCACACCAATTAATAATGGAATATCAAATAATAGATTTAAGGCTACTGCACTACCAATGACTTCGGCAATTTCTGTGGCAATAATTGCTAATTCAGTCGATATCCACAAACAAAAAGATATTTTTTTACCGACCATTGATTTTGTGGCTTGGGCAAGATCCATACCCGTTACTACACCTATTTTCACACACATTGCTTGAAGGAGCATTGCAATTAGGCTAGAAATGAGTATTACGGATAGTAATAAATAGCTATAAAGTGCACCACCTTGAATGGACGTGATCCAGTTGCCTGGATCCATATAACCAACAGCAACTAAAGCACCCGGACCAGAAAAAGCCCACAGTTTTCGAAGAAAACTTGCATTAGGATCGGGAATATAAACCGTATTATTGATCTCTTCTAAACTTACTGTGGATATTTTTAACATAATTAAACCTCTAAATTAATATAGTGGTATTATAGTTGATAATGAGAATCATTATCAATTAAAAATAATTATTTTATTCTTTTAAAAATTATAATTGAGGTGATGTGTATTATTTAGATTTAAAAGTGTATATTATTTATCCTAATTCAGTTTATATATTGGTATAGCTATACCTGTTATGATTGAATAAATATGGTTTCATTTCTCAATAATTATAACAAAACGCAATTATCTGTTTTAAATAAAAATTTCTAAAACGTATCCTGCAAGTCTTAAGTAAAACTTATTTTAACTAATTTATTGTGTATTCTCATTTAAAAATCTATTAAATATAGTAAGGAATCACTCAAATGTTTGGAAATAAAATAAATCGTAAAATTATCATTTGGACTACACTCATTGGTGGTTTTATTAGTTCATTAGTCAAGTGGGGATCGGAAGTGAATATGCCACCTCGTGTTCCCGGTGAAATTTCGCCGCCAGCAGCACATATTGATGCTTGGCTTGGTTGGTTAGGTATTAATTCCCATTCCCTTGATTATATTTATCAAGGAGCAAATGTTTTAGGTGCTGTGACACTTTATCACTGGCTATTTAGTTTTGCATTTGCATTTGTTTATGTATTTATTGCCTTTTTTTGGAATAAAATTCGACTTTGGTATGGTGCCTTTTATGGGTTGATTATTACGGTTGTTATGCATGGCTTTTTTATTCCATTGTTAGGCTTCCGTCATCCAGCTTATGATCCAGAAGGTACCGTTGGCTGGTTATGGAATTTAAATGGCTATGAATTATGGAGTGAAATTTTAGGTCATATTTATTGGGGCGTCTCCATTGAAATCTGTATGATTGCTGTACTTGCCCATTTTTCAAGACCAATTTATGGAGAGTGGCATAAATAATTGACTTATTTTGCAATCCTTCCATTCTAAAAAATAGAAGGATTGTTAATCTTAATTATATTGATTATTTTTTTAAATTTATTTGTATAAAACGGTTGGATTAACTTTAACTATTCTATCAGCATTTATAATATTAATTTTTTGTTTAACCCTTGCTTATCAACGTTCTTTTTATTTAATTGCAATAATAATATTGTTAATGGGTACAAAAAGAATAACTGAAAATAATAATGCAATACCAATATAATCAATGCGTTGCTTGTTGGATTTTAATATACAGTAATAAAAATTCACAACACAGTTAAAACCAAAAATAATGGTAATAATAATGTTGTGAATTATTTTTGAAGATAAAACGACATTATTGTTATCACCCAACATAGGCAAAATTAAAATGACTTCTAAAATATAAAGGTAATATAAAAATTTCATTTTTGTCATTCCTTTAAAAAACTAGTTTTACATTATACTGTTATCCTTAAAATCTTCTAATGATTATTCGTTATAACGATAAAAAAGCAATTTGATATAGTTAAAAACTATATCAATTAATAAAAAACTAGAATTATTCAATAACATTTTTTTTTGCTATCTTTTTAATCACGCAAGAATAGTGATTAAAGGAAAATAAAATGAATACAGCAGTTATTGGATATCCTCGTGTTGGTAAACTTCGTGAATTGAAATTTGCAACCGAAGCCTATTTTAAAGGTAATAAAACCCAAACCGAATTATTAAGTGAAGCTAAAGCATTACGTGCCGAGCATTTACAACAACAAGCTTCGCAAAAAATTGCATTTATTTCGTCTAATGACTTTTCATTTTATGATGCAGTATTAGATACCGCTTGCTTACTTAATGTTATTCCTAAACGTTACCAAGATTTGGGATTACCAGAACTTGATCGTTATTTTGCTATGGCTCGTGGCTATCAAGGTGAAAAAGGTGATGTGCGTGCGCTAGCAATGAAAAAATGGTTTAACACCAATTATCATTATTTAGTACCTGAAATAGAAGATTCAGTGCAGATCAAAGTAGCTGGTAGCAAACCGTTTGACGAATATCAAGAGGCCAAAGCGTTAGGTATACAAACTAAACCTGTTGTTGTTGGTCCATTAACGTTTTTCAAATTAGCACAATATTTAGGTAATAAACAGTTTGTTGACTTTAAAGCTGATATTATTAAAGCTTACCAAGAAATTATTCAAAAATTCACAACACTTGGCGCTGATTGGATTCAAATTGATGAGCCAATTTTAGTCACTGATCTTAATAAAGAAGATATCGCTTTATTTACAGAGCTCTATCAAGCAATCTTATCCGTTAAAGGTACCACTAAAGTGGTTCTACAAACCTATTTTGGTGATGTACGTGACTGTTACAAAGAGTTAGTGGCTCTGCCGTTCGATGGTATTGGTCTTGATTTTGTTGAAGGTAAACAGTCATTAGCATTGCTTGAAAATAATGGTTTCCCTTCGGATAAAGTATTATTTGCTGGCGTAGTGAATGGTAAAAATATTTGGAAAAATAACTACCAAAAAACTTTAGCATTACTTGGGAAAATTAAGCAAAAAGCAGCTAAAGTTGTAATTAATACTTCGTGTTCATTGTTGCATGTACCTTATACATTACAAAATGAGACTAAATTAACTATTCAACAACGTGCTTACTTTGCGTTTGCACAAGAAAAACTGCAAGAATTAGCAGAGCTTGGTCAGTTATTTAATGAAGCTAACCCAGAAAATAGTGAGACTTATAAAGCTAACCAAACCCTGTTTACTCGTGAACGTGAAGGGGCAAATCAAGATGTTCGTCAAAAAGTTGCGGCATTAAGTGCATCTGACTTTACTCGTTTACCTGAATTTTCAGTACGTGAAGCAGAGCAGAAAAAAGCATTTAATTTACCATTGTTACCAACTACAACGATTGGTTCATTCCCACAAACACCTGATGTGCGCTTAAATCGTGCTAAATTCAAAAAAGGTGAAATTTGTTTGAATGAATACACAGAATTCAATAAGAAAAAAATTGCCGAATGTATCAAATTACAAGAAGAGATCGGTATTGATGTGTTGGTGCATGGTGAATTTGAACGAAATGATATGGTTGAATATTTTGGTGAAAGCTTAAATGGTTTTGTCTTTACTGAAAAAGCATGGGTGCAATCTTATGGTACTCGTTGCGTTAAGCCACCAATTGTATGGGGTGATATTTCACGTTCTAAACCAATTACGGTTGAATATTCAAAATATGCACAAAGTTTAACAGATAAACCTGTTAAAGGCATGTTGACAGGCCCAGTAACGATTCTTAACTGGTCATTCCCACGTGAAGACATTTCACAAAAAGAATCTGTATTCCAAATTGGTTTAGCTATTGGTGATGAGGTGCTCGATCTTGAAGCGGCTGGTATTAAAGTCATTCAGATTGATGAAGCAGCACTTAAAGAAAAATTACCATTGCGTAAGGCAGATTGGAACAGCGAATATCTAGATTGGGCTATTCCAGCGTTCAGATTAGTACATAGTAAAGTTCAAGCAGATACGCAAATTCATACTCATATGTGTTATAGCGAATTTGCTGACATCATCAAAGACATTGATGCAATGGATGCGGATGTTATCTCGTTTGAAGCATCACGTTCTAATTTACAGTTGATTGATGTGCTTAAAGCCAATAATTTTAAAACAGAAGTGGGACCGGGTGTTTATGATATCCATTCACCGCGTGTACCGCCTGTAGCTGAAATTAAAGGTACTATCGAGAAATTGCTTGCGAAGATCGATGAACAAAAATTATGGATTAATCCAGATTGTGGTTTAAAAACGCGTGGTGAAAAAGAGGTGGTTGAAAGCTTACAACACTTAGTTCAAGCCACATTAGAAGTAAGAAAAACACTCAAATAATACTGTTTTTCAAAATAATTTAACTTTGTTAAATCTGATATTGCCGCCGCCTCATTAGGCGGCGGAAACGTCAATAAGGAAAAATAGTAATGATAACCAATGGATAATGCAGATGAAAACAAATCTACTTTTTAATCAAAAAACGGTGTTCTCCTTTGAGGTTTTTCCTCCTAAAAAAACATCACCTTTAGAAACAATTTACAGTACTTTGCGCGAACTCGGTTATTTTAAACCTGATTTTATTAGTGTTACCTATGGTGCAGGTGGTAGCTTGAATGGCCAAACTACTATCGATATTGCTCACTCAGTTAAGCATACTTATGGTATCGAAAGTGTCGCTCATTTACCGGGTATCAATTTTGATAAAACCGAGATGAAAAAAATCCTTCACGATCTTAAATGTGCAGGTATTGATAATGTGCTTGCGTTACGAGGTGATATCAATCCAAACGTAAAACCTAAAGACGATTTTCGTTTTGCAAGTGAACTTGTCTCTTTTATTAAAGAAAATGGCGATTTCAACGTAATCGGTGCATGTTATCCTGAAGGACACCTTGAAGCGACAACCATTAAACAAGATTTAATTCATTTGAAAGAAAAAGTGAACGCAGGTACCGATCAGCTGATTTCCCAATTGTTTTTTGATAATGACTATTTTTATGCCTTTTTAGATAAAGCGCGTGATATGGGCATTAATGTACCCATTGAAGCGGGAATTATGCCAGTAACGAATAAAAACCAAATTGAACGTATGGTTTCAATGTGTGGTGTTAATCTACCTAAGAAATTTAAGCAAATGATGGAAAAATATGAACATCATCCAGATGCATTCCGTGATGCAGGTATTGCTTATGCTATCGATCAGATTGTTGACCTAGTTTCGCAAAATGTTGACGGTATCCATTTATATACCATGAATAATAGCTATATCGCTCGAAGAATTAGTGAAGCAGTATCAACATTACTTGCTGTTCCAAAATCAAAATAGCTTTATCATTAAGAAAATTTAGAATAGGGTTTGGAGGAATTGGTTGCGGGGGCTGGATTTGAACCAACGACCTTCGGGTTATGAGCCCGACGAGCTACCAAGCTGCTCCACCCCGCGTCAAAGAGGTGAGCTATATTATAGTAATAAAATAATAAAGCAATAGTATTCTTTACTGAACGTATCATTTTTACACATTTCTTAACAAATAAGCGTGATTTATATACTAAATGCAATCTGCTTGTGGATATTTTTTACAAAATGCTACTTAAATAAGTTTACCGATTAATTTAGGTTTGGTGTAATTAGAATGATTAATTAGGCTTTATTTACGAATAAAAGCAATTTATATGCTGAAATGATATACATATCTGAATAATTTTTACAAATATTCTGCTTAAATAAGTTTACTGATTAATTTAGGTTTGGTGTAATTAGAATGATTAATTAGGCTTTATTTACGAATAAAAGCAATTTATATGCTGAAATGATATACACTCATGAATAATTTTTACAAAAATTCTGCTTAAATAAGTTCACTGATTAGTTTAGGTTTGATGTGATTAAAACGATTAACAAGGCATTATTTATGAATAAAAGCAATTTATATGCTGAAATGATATACATATCTGAATAATTTTTACAAATATTCTGCTTAAATAAGTTTACTGATTAATTTAGGTTTGGTGTAATTAAAACGATTAACAAGGCATTATTTACGAATAAAAGCAATTTAAATGCTGAAATGATATACACTCCTGAATAATTTTTACAAAATCACTTTAATTATTTTTAATCCATTGCTCTATTTCTTTAAAATGATTAATTAAAATGTGTTTCTCATTTTCGATATTCACCATAAATTTGTTGTAGATATCAATTCTGTCATGTGTTGATAGATGTTTTATCTGTTGTTCTATCGAGTCTGTATCATGTTTTATATTGGTAATGATACGACGTAAAAATTCATCCATATATTGTTGAGAAGAAAAATAAGAACCGTAATAAACCATAGAACCATATAAAATGGGTTCAAATAAACTGTGTCCTTTCAAACTCGGATCAAAAGAGCCAAAAACGATGGTTGCATGAGATAATGAATAAATTTTACTGAGCACACCATAACTTTTTACAAAAGTAATCTCCGCAGTGATATTGTCAGCATTGTTCCATTGCGTTATAACAGCAAAGCGATTTTGATACACTTCTTCCCATTTTTTTATTAAATTATCAAATAGATGTATATGTCTAGGAACAAGTATAATTTTATAATCCAATTTAACCAATTTAGCTAACAGCTCAGATACTGTATTAAGTTCTTCAGGATGGAAATTTGAAAGAGTAATTATTTTTCTTTCACTGTTTATATTTTTAATATCTAAGACTGTGGTATTTAAAGGGAGTTTATAACTTGGTGTTACCGAAATAGAAACATTAGGCATTACAGGTAGCATTTTTGTTTTTAGTTCGGCGGTTTGTACAAACACTTTTTTTATCGGAGAAAACAGTAACGCTTGATAATAGCGATTGTTTAAACGATTAATGGTTTTATCTGAAAAATGCCCGTTGAGTAAAATGATTTCCCGGTTAAGTAGATCCATTGTAGCAAGAAAATTAGGCCAAAAATCATGCTCAATAATTATTGCTTTTCTAATATTGAAATGGTGGATAAATAAACTTTGATGAACTAAAGAATCGAAAGGAAAATATACTATTGTTATATCATTTGGTTGGTTAGTTAATTTTTTATAAGCCTGAATTGTTATGACGGTAAGAATAATTTTTTGTCTAATTTGTGGTTGAAAAAAGCTAATTAAGTTAATTGCAGCGTCTGCTTCACCTAATGAAATAGCATGAATCATAATGCAACTATTTACGTTAGGTTTAGAAAATAGAAATCCTAGAAAATAGTGCTGACCGATATGCCTCAAGTTATCTTTTAAACTCACTTTTTGCCTACATCCTTTGAAAAAAGAGTAAATAGCAATGAGTGGTAACGAGAACAAAATAAGTTGCACGATAGCGAATAAACAAACCTTAAATATTTTTTTCATTTTTGGAGTTAGTTATAAAAAATAACCAATGATAACATTTTATTAAACTTATTAGATTACACTTATTCTTTATTTTACCGATTTATTAGACTGAATATTTTAACAAAATTTTATTTTATGGTTTAATTACCATTATGCTAACATCATTAAAATTACATAATGTTTATTTAACTGGAAAAGGGAAAAAATATGTCAACTCAATATCATGGATCTTGTTTGTGTGGAAAAGTTAAATTGTCTGTTCCATTTGCCAATACGGATTTTAGTGCATGCCATTGCCAAACTTGTCGTAAATGGAGTGCTGGGCCTTTAATGACCTTAGCGCACAGTGGTGATTTAACGATAGAAGGACAAGAGAACGTTACCCATTTTAACTCATCACAATGGGCGGAAAGAGCATTTTGTAAAGAGTGTGGCTCTCATCTTTATTATCATTTAAAAGGTACGCAAAATTATTATATTGCTGCTTGGATCTTTGACGATATTAAGGATTTAAAATTCACGGCTGAAGTCTTTATTGATAAAAAACCAACTTGCTATGCGTTTGCTAATCAGACTCACAAATTAACCGAAGCAGATATTTTAGCAATGGCTGAAGGAAAGGCTTAAAAAATAAATTATAACTTAATGTATTTATAAAAAAGACGAGCATTGCTCGTCTTTTTGGTTTATTGATAAAGTGCCTGTAATGGTATCACACTGTGAGCAGGATCGTAATCTAGTGCCGACGTTGTGGCATAAGCAGCATTCATAGTGGTATCGTAATGGACTTTATATTGGATAGCACTACGGCGCAGGATTTTAGAGGCTTCAATAGCAGCTCGCCCTGACGTTGTGTTAAGAATATAACTGTATTCACCATTTTTGATATGATCATGAATATTTGGTCGACCTTCATTTTCTTTCTTGACAATTTGGCAGGCAATTCCTGCTTGTTGCAATGCTTTTGCTGTGCCAAGTGTGGCATCAATACTAAATCCATGAGCGATTAATCGTTTAGCAACTTCTAATAGACGTGGTTTATCTTGTTCACGAATAGAAAGTAATGCTTTGCCGGATTTTTTCATATTCGACAAGCTGCCAAGCTGTGCTTTGGCAAAGGCTTCGGCAAATGTTTTACCAATTCCCATGACTTCACCAGTTGAGCGCATTTCTGGTCCTAAAATTGGGTCAACACCGCTAAATTTATTAAATGGTAATACTACCTCTTTAACGGAATAATAAGGCGGAATCACTTCTTGAGTGACATTTTGCTTGGTCAGCGATTGGCCTGTCATAACGCGGGCAGCAATTTTAGCCAGTGGTAAACCTGTCGCTTTCGAGACAAATGGCACCGTACGGGCTGCACGCGGATTAATTTCAATTAGATAAACTTGATTATCTTTGACAGCAAATTGCCCATTCATTAAACCTTTTACATTAAGTTCAAACGCCAATTGTTTCGCTTGTTTTCGCAGTTCAGCTAAAATTTCAGGGCTTAAGGTATGAGTTGGCAGTGAACAAGCTGAATCACCCGAGTGAATACCGGCTTGTTCAATATGTTCCATAATGCCACCAATAACGATTTGTTCGCCATCTGCAATCACATCAATATCCACCTCAATGGCATCATCTAAAAAGTGGTCAAGTAGTACCGGCGCATTATTGGATTCACTTACTGCGGTTTTAAAGTAGCGTCGTAAATCTTGTTCATTGTATACAATTTCCATTGCTCGTCCGCCTAATACATAAGATGGACGCACCACAAGTGGATAACCGATTTGCTCTGCCTTGATTACCGCTTCATCAATATCGGTTACGGTGGCATTAACAGGCTGTTTTAATTTTAATTTATCGACTACTTCTTGAAAGCGTTTGCGATCTTCGGCTCTGTCTATGGCATCAGGTGAAGTACCAATAATTGGAATTCCGGCAGCTTCAAGGGCTCGCGCCAATTTCAGCGGAGTTTGTCCACCATACTGTACTATCACGCCATTAGGTTTTTCAACGTGGGCAATTTCAAGCACATCTTCAAGGGTAACCGGCTCAAAATAGAGTCTATCGGAAGTATCATAATCGGTTGAAACCGTTTCGGGATTGCAATTTACCATAATGGTTTCAAAGCCGTCTTCGCGTAAAGCTAAAGCAGCATGTACACAGCAGTAATCAAATTCAATCCCTTGTCCAATACGATTAGGTCCTCCTCCTAAAATCATAATCTTTTTACGATTAAATTGTGGATTGGCCTCACACTCTTGTTCATAGGTTGAGTAAAGATAAGCAGTATCGGTTGAAAACTCGGCTGCACAGGTATCCACACGTTTATAAACTGGGTGAATATCATATTGTACGCGCAGATCTCGCACGGCTTGTTCTTGAGTATTAAGCAGTTTAGCAATACGAAGATCCGAAAAGCCTTTACGTTTAAGTTGCCATAATGTCTCTTGATCAAGATCATTAATGGTTTGTTGCTTTAAGCGGTTTTCTATTTGCACTAGTTCTTCTATTTGCACTAAGAACCAGCGATCAATATGAGTTAATAAAAACACTTCATCAAGTGTGAAACCCGCTCGAAAAGCATCGGCTATATACCAAATGCGATCGCTACCTGCTTCATGTAGTTCGTAACGAATTTTAGCAAGGTTCTTTTCATCGCTAACATCATCGATTTTTTCATCTAATCCGCACGCACCGACTTCTAAACCGCGAAGTGCTTTTTGCATTGATTCTTGGAACGTTCGGCCAATTGCCATCACTTCGCCTACTGATTTCATTTGCGTGGTTAAGCGATCATTGCAACCAGCAAATTTTTCAAAATTAAAACGTGGGATTTTAGTAACGACATAATCAATAGACGGTTCGAAAGAAGCAGGAGTTTTACCGCCAGTAATATCATTGGAAAGCTCGTCAAGTGTATAACCGACGGCTAATTTAGCTGCAATCTTGGCAATAGGAAAGCCTGTAGCTTTAGAGGCTAACGCCGAAGAGCGTGATACCCGAGGATTCATCTCAATGACAATTAATCGTCCCGTTTGTGGATCAACCGAAAATTGCACGTTTGAACCGCCAGTTTCAACACCAATTTCGCGCAATACCGCAATAGAGGCATTACGCATGATTTGATACTCTTTATCTGTTAAAGTTTGTGCTGGCGCAACCGTTATTGAATCACCAGTATGAATGCCCATTGCGTCAAAGTTTTCAATCGAACAAACAATAATACAATTATCGTTTTTATCGCGCACAACTTCCATTTCATACTCTTTCCAGCCAATTAGTGATTCGTCGATCAGTAGTTCATTGGTTGGGGATAAATCAAGTCCACGAGTACAGATTTCTTCAAACTCTTCTTGATTATAAGCGATGCCACCGCCTGTTCCGCCCATAGTGAATGATGGACGAATAATACAAGGAAAGCCCACTTGTTCCAGTACCGCATAAGCCTCTTGTAATGAGTGAGCAATACCTGAACGTGCGGTATCCAGCCCAATTTTTTTCATTGCCTGATCAAAACGTTTGCGATCTTCAGCTTTATCAATCGCATCTGCGGTTGCGCCGATCATTTCAACATTAAACTCTTTTAATACACCCTGTTTTTCAAGTTCTAATGCGCAATTTAATGCCGTTTGTCCGCCCATTGTTGGTAAAATGGCATCGGGTCGCTCTTTTTCAATAATTTTGCGCACACATGTCCAATGAATTGGCTCAATATAGGTGGCATCCGCCATTTCAGGATCGGTCATAATGGTTGCCGGATTGGAGTTAACTAAAATTACTCGGTATCCTTCTTCACGTAATGCTTTACATGCCTGAGCGCCTGAATAATCAAATTCACAAGCTTGACCAATAACAATTGGGCCTGCGCCAATAATTAGAATACTTTTAATATCTGTTCGCTTAGCCATATTATTGCTCCTGCTTATAAATTTTAATTAATTCGATAAAGTGATCAAAAAGTGGCGCAGCATCGTGTGGACCAGGACTGGCTTCAGGGTGTCCTTGAAAACTAAATGCAGGTTTTTGATTATGATGAATCCCTTGTAATGAACCATCAAATAAGGATTTATGTGTAGCGCGTAAATGTGCTGGCAAGGTGCTCTCATCGACAGCAAATCCGTGATTTTGCGCGGTAATCATGACACGATTATTTTCCAGATCTTTAACCGGATGATTCCCTCCATGATGACCAAATTTCATTTTAATGGTTTTTGCACCGCAAGCGAGCGCTAAAAGCTGATGCCCTAAACAGATACCAAAAACTGGAATATTGGTGGTTAAAAACTGCTTAATTGCCTCAATGGCATAAGTGCAAGGGGCGGGATCTCCAGGACCATTTGATAAAAATATTCCATCTGGGTTTAATGACAATACTTCATTTGCAGGTGTTTTAGCGGGTACAACTGTTAATTTACATCCTCGTTCAACTAACATCCGTAATATATTTTGTTTAACGCCAAAATCATAAGCAACCACATGATAAGGTAATTCACTTTCCGCTTTTGGTGTAGGATGCTCTTGTTGCCTTGTCCAAATACCATAAGTCCATGTGTAACTTTCCTTACAAGTCACTTCTTTAGCCAAATCTAATCCACTTAACCCTTTATAATTTAGTGCTTCCTGTTTGGCATTTTCAGCTTTATCTAATAAGGTCTGTTTATCATTAGCGGTAATAATCACTCCATGTTGTGCCCCTTTTTCACGTAAAATACGAGTTAAACGACGCGTATCAATATCCGCAATTGCAATCACATTGTGTTTTTTTAAATAACTGGAAAGATCCATTTCACTTCGGTAGTTGCTCGCAATTAAAGGTAAATCACGAATAATTAGTCCTTTAGCATAAATTTGGTTAGATTCAGCATCTGCACTATTCGTTCCTACATTACCAATGTGTGGATAAGTGAGAGTAACTAATTGTTCCGAGTAAGAAGGATCCGTTAAGATTTCTTGATAACCTGTCATTGAAGTATTAAATACTACTTCCCCAACAGTTTGTCCATTAGCACCAATTGATTTGCCAATAAATTGCGAACCATCTTGTAACATAAGGAGGGCATAAGTTTGCATGATTAAAAAGGCCTTTTGAATAAGTTGTCATTATTTTTGAATAAAAATTCAAATTCACTTATATGTTAAGTTACATTGATTGGCATTTTATTACACTTTTTTATACAAAAAAAGCAATATTGTAAAAATTATTTTAATAATTAAATCTAATTTTTTAGACTTTTTAACAAGATGATAAAATATAAAAGTTATTTTGATGTTTAACTTGAATTTGCATAATTATTCACATAGAATCGTGTGAATATTTACGGTTATTAGGAGCCACATTATGCACGGTTTTTATCAACGTCACTTTTTACGCTTACTCGATTTTACCCCTGCCGAAATCAATCAATTAATCAATCTGGCTATTGAATTAAAACAAGCTAAACAGCAAGGGCTGGAACAAAAGTATTTACTCGGTAAAAATATTGCCCTTATTTTTGAAAAAGATTCAACACGTACTCGCTGTGCATTTGAAGTGGGTGCATTTGATCAAGGTGCAAATGTTACTTATTTAGGGCCGAGTGGTAGCCAAATTGGTCATAAAGAGTCAATTGCTGATACTGCACGTGTGCTTGGTCGTATGTATGATGGTATTGAATATCGTGGTTATGGACAAGAAATCGTTGAAACTTTAGCAAAATACGCGGGTGTGCCTGTATGGAATGGTTTAACTACCGAAGCTCATCCAACCCAAATTTTAGCTGATTTTATGACCATGAAAGAACATATTGGCGATAGAGCATTGAGCAGTGTTAAATTTGCCTATTTAGGTGATGCACGAAATAATATGGGAAATTCGTTAATGGAAGGTGCAGCATTAATGGGTATGGAAATTCGTTTAGTTGCACCAAAAGCCTGTCAACCCGAAGCTCAATTAGTGCATAAGTGTCAAGAGATAGCCAAAACGACAGGTGCTAAAATTATTTTAACTGAAGATGTTGCTTTAGGTGTTAAGGATGTTGATTTTCTTTATACCGATGTATGGGTATCAATGGGTGAGCCTAAAGAAGTGTGGGACGAGCGTGTAAAATTATTAACGCCATATCAAGTCAATCAAAATGTAATTAATTTGACTCATAATCCAAATGTCAAATTTATGCACTGTTTGCCGGCTTTCCATGATATGAATACCACTGTTGGTAAACAAATGGCAGCACAATATGGTTTAAAAAATGGCTTAGAAGTGACGGATGATGTGTTTGAGTCGAAACACAGCATCGTATTTGATGAAGCTGAAAACCGCCTCCATACGATTAAAGCGGTAATGGTTGCAACGTTAGCGAAAGACGAATAATATAGTTGATCATTATAAATACCTAGTTTTACTAAGCAACTTTTTTGCCGACTTTAAGTCGGCATTATTTTATCTAAAAGACCTTTAACATAATGACAAAACAAGAGCGAAATAAAGACTTTAAAAAATATGTGCAATTAACAAACCCTATTCATTTACTTGCGGTGGGTTTAGGGGCGGGTATGTCTCCTATTATGCCAGGCACAATGGGATCGGCTATGGCAATTCCACTTTGGCTGCTATTTAATGGTTTGCAACCGTATTTATATTGGGTTTTAATTGTTGTCGCCTTTATTTTTGGTTGTTTTTTATGTCAAAAAACGTCGGATGATACTCATACTCATGATTCAGGACATATAGTATGGGATGAATTTGTTGGGATGTGGATTACCCTATTTTTTATTCCACAAATCTCTGTTTTATGGGTTGCTATTGCTTTTGTCGCTTTTAGAGTCTTTGATATGGCAAAACCTTGGCCGATTCGCTGGTTTGATAAACGAGTGCCAGGAGGTTTTGGTATTATGGTTGATGATGTAATTGCGGCTATCTTTTCTTCAGTGACTGTTTATGTGATAACTTTGCTAATTAAGTAACAGCTTTTATTGCTAACATAAATAGAAATTGATTGTAATAAACCGCATCAAAATAGAAGAGTACAATTGATTCGAATTAAGACAGAAACTAAACATTAATTAAAACATTTTTTGTGACCAGCCTAATTTACTTGAAAGATTATTAAAGTAATCATAATCCACAGAGTGAATTAAATTAAATTCATATGAAGAACGGCGGATAATGACATCGTGTGATGGTTTTACTGGTAAAATTATTTGGCTGTCACAAGCAATATTCAAATCCAAGGCTGTCGTTGGGAATTTAAGATGAATAGGACTGTCTCCTTTAATCACTAATGGTCTAACGGCTAAAGAATGCGGAAACATTGGTGTAATAATCAAGGCATCTAAATGAGGTGCTAAAATAGGTCCACCAGCCGATAGTGAATAAGCTGTTGAGCCAGTCGGTGTGGCAATAATTAACCCATCAGCACGCTGCGAAAAAGCATTGAGTTCATTAATATAGACATCATAATCAATCATATGTGCAACCGTATTTGGGGTTATTACAATTTCATTCACAGCGAAGCCTGAGTTAATCATTTTGCCATTATCAAATATGGATACTTCTAATAAAAAACGTGGATCATCGACATATTCACCCGCAATAACTGGACTTAATTGTTCAATCACCTGTTCATGCGAAATATCAGTCAAAAAACCTAGATTACCTCGATTAACCCCAATTACTTTGATTTTATAGTGAGATAAGTACCGTGCTGAGCGTAACATGTTGCCATCTCCACCAACTACAATAGCCAAATCAGCTTGCTCACCAATTGTTTCCAACGAGGCATAATGACTAACTGGGAATTGAATATATTCGGCTAATCTATCTTCTACTAATACGCGAATACCAAGTTTAATAAGCCAATCATAAAGCACTTGATGAGTTTCAATTGCTTCTAATTTACGTGGCAGTCCAATTAGACCAATGCATTTAAATGGAATCATTATAAAATATCCTTACCTTATTTTTTCATAAACATCTGTATTTTTTCGGTATAAATTAAAAAAATTACAGATCAATGTATCGATAAGCTTGTAATAATAAAAATTGTCCCCATAATAACCGTTATTCATTAAGTTTTCGACTACATTTGGAGTACCTTATGACAGAACAAGATAAAAATATGTCAGAAAATGAAGCTAACATTGACACCCCAGCAGAAGAAACAACAGAACAACAAGCAGCAGCGCAGCCAAATTTAGAAGAGCAATTGAAAGCAAAAGATACTCGTATTGCCGAGCTTGAACAAGCTTTACAATTAGCTAAAAAGAATGAAAGCGAAGCGATGATTCGTGCACGCGCTGAAATTGATAATGTTCGTAAACGCGTTGAGCAAGATGTCGATAAAGCACGTAAATTTGCATTAGAAAAATTTTCAAATGAATTATTACCAGTTATTGATAACTTAGAACGTGCTTTATTATCTACTGACAAAAATAATCCAGAACATCAAGCAACCGTTGAAGGTTTAGAACTGACATTAAAATCGTTCTTAGACACAGTTAAAAAGTTTGGTATTGAAGTCGTTAGCACGGAAGATTCTCAACTAAATCCTGATGTGCACCAAGCAATTAGCATGGTTGAATCACCAGAACATCAATCAGGACAAATCGTTAATACAATCCAAAAAGGTTATACTTTAAATGGTCGATTAATTCGTCCTGCGATGGTTATTGTTGCTAAATAATAGTGTCGCTGTAGATAGTAGATGGTTTAACCGCCATCTATAAATGGCGGTTAAATTTATTTATTACGTTGCTCTTCACGTGTCAGTTTTTTCATCTTTTGTTCAATTCGCTGACGTTTTAATGGTGAAAGGTAATCGACAAATAATTTACCTTTTAAGTGATCCATTTCGTGTTGTATACAAATAGCAAGTAGGTCGTCGGCATCAATTTCATAAGGATTTCCATCACGATCTAGTGCTTTGATTTTAATTTTTTCCGCTCTTGGTACAAATCCTCGACAATCAGGTATTGATAAGCAACCTTCTTCAATTCCTGTTTCGCCTTCTTGACTGATTACTTCAGGATTAATAATCACATAAGGTTGGCTTTTGTCTTCAGTTACATCAATTACAATGATCTGCTCATGTATGTCCACTTGTGTTGACGCAAGACCAATGCCTTTTTCTTCATACATGGTTTCAATCATGTTATCAATAATAGTTTGTAACTCAGGCGTAAATTGGGTGACGGGTTTAGCAACTTTGCGGAGTCGCTCATCAGGGAAACGTAATACCGGTAAAATAGCCATAGATTATTCGATCTACTCCTCAAAATTCAGATTAGTTCAGTTTTTTATTCATTGTAAACATTTATCATGTCATTGAATAGCCCTTATTGGCTATTGGTAGTATTTATCTTATCTATTCAGAAAATTAAATTTATTTAACATGAGTGCAAAAAGTTATGATGAGTAAATATGAATTCTTATTACGAATTTCAATGCTTGGACAAGGAAAGCTTGCTATTTTTAAAAAAATTAGCCAACTTTTTGGCTCAGATCTACCTAATATAATTAATAATGTATCATTTTTACTTGAAAAATTAGCATTGACTCAAGAGCAACAAAAAAATTTTTTAGCTACCTCTTATTTTCATTTTGAACCAATACTTGAATGGCTTGATACTCCTTATCCTCAAAAGCATTTGATTGCCTATTGTGATTCAGATTATCCGATTTTGCTTAAGCAAATCAGTTCACCACCAATATTCCTATTTGTTATGGGAAATTGTCAGCTATTACATTCTCCACAAATTGCTATGGTTGGTAGCCGTGAGTTCAGTGAATATGGCGCTCAATGGGGACGATATTTTGCTGGTGAATTAGCCATTAATGGGTTAACTATTACCAGTGGTTTGGCTCTGGGTTTAGATGCGATTTGCCATCGTGGTGCACTTGAGGTTGCGGGTAATACTATTGCTGTACTCGGTAGTGGATTAGCTAATATTGCACCAAGGTCAAACTTAATTTTAGCTAATGATATTTTAGAGCAAAATGGTGCGATAGTATCAGAATTTTTACCCTTTGAAAAAGCTAGAACAGAATATTTTCCTCGGCGTAATCGAATTATAAGTGGGCTAAGTTTAGGTACTTTTGTTGTTGAAGCATCAGAAAAAAGTGGTTCGCTAATAACCGCCCGTTATGCGCTTGAGCAAAATCGTGATGTGTTTGCACTACCAGGTGATATTGATAACCAAAACTGTGGTGGAACACATTATTTAATTAAGCAAGGTGCCTATTTAGTTACTGAACCAATTGATATTTTGGAGCATTATAGCCGTTATTTATCAACAATAAATCGACAAACAAAAGACGATGAAGATATCAATAATTGTATTTTGTATCCTGAAATTTTTGCTGTCATTCATCATCAACCCATTGCAGTTGATACAATTGCAGCCTTGGTTAATTTATCGATTCCTGAACTTACCAGCAAATTATTAGATATGGAAATAGCTGGATTAATTATGACCGTAACAGGGGGATATATTCGCAAGCGAACAATCAAATAATAGGTAATTTGTTGTCAAAAAGTTTGAGGTAATGGCTATGTTTCAGTAAAAAACCGCCGATATATATCGGCGGCAAGAATGATATGTTAATCTTCTATTTCTAATGCTATTTCGGACAGAATAATACCTGTATTATCGGCATAGACAAAATCACCCGAGAAGAAAGTTACGCCACCAAAGTTAACGCGAATATCAACTTCACCAACGCCTTGATTTTCAGCTCCTACAGGAATTGCGGTAAGTGCTTGAATCCCAATTTCAGCTTCAGCTAAGTAGTCAACTTGGCGAACAGCACCATAAACAATAATTCCTTCCCATTGATTTTGTATTGCAATATCAATTAGTTCTGCATCAATCAACGCACGACGCACTGAACCACCGCCATCAATTACCAAAATTTTACCTGTGCCATCCGTTTGCAGAGTTTCAAAAAGTAACCCATTGTCTTCGAAACATTTAACTGTCACAATTTGTCCAGAAAATGATGTCACGCCACCAAAATTACTAAATATAGGTTCCACTACGTTAACATCTTCTGGGTAGTAATCGCAAAGAATTGAAGTATCAAACTCCATCATCAGGTCTCCTTTTGCTGTCGTATTTTAATACTATATAGTATCACGCTAACATCAAGTAACACGATATTAAATTTAAATAATCGTGAGCTAGCTCAAAATTATCCCCAAACAATAAAGTAAATTAATCAATAAAGCAAGTTTGACCATTTGTAATAGTAAAGGGAACGCATCTTTTGCTGTTTTAAAATGAAAAACGGCATAAATATGTTCAATTAACAAAGGTAGACTGAGCATAAATAGCCAACCCCAACGAGGATTTAGATAACTATAGGAGAATATGCTAAATGAGCATAATGAGCTCACCAATAATAGAAGGTGATAAACTCGCCCACGATCTTTGCCCATTAAAACTACCAGTGTTCGTTTGTGATTCATTTTATCACTGTCTATATCACGAAGATTATTAATATTAAGCACTGCAACGGACAATAATCCACAGCCTAAAGCTGGCAAAATAATTGGCATTGGTAATGTTTTTGTTTGTAAGTAATAGCTTCCTGCTACACTAATTAGCCCAAAAAAGATAAGCACAGATAGGTCTCCAAGACCTATATAACCATAAGGTTTTTTACCTACCGTGTAAGTTATTGCTGCAATAATAGATAATATTCCTAATAGTATAAAATTTAAAATTTCATAAATATTATTACAAGCTAAATAAATTAAAGTCAGTCCAAATAAAATACATAAAAAAGTATTAATCCATAATGCTTTTTTTAATTGATTAAGCGTAATTAAACCTAACTGCAAACCACGTTTATGCCCATTTAAGTTTTGTCTATCACTGCCTTTAATTGCATCGCCATAATCATTGGCTAAATTTGATAAAATTTGTAGTAATGATGCGGTAATGATTGATAAGAGCATAATCAGTGGATCAAAAGACCAATTCCAATACGCAAGTGCATTACCCATCAAAATAGCACAAAGTGATAATACTAATGTTTTAGGGCGTAAACTAATAATCCATGGATAATATTTATTGGGCATACAACATATTATTTATTTTAAAAATCAAGCATTCATCATATCAGTAATCAATAATATATTCACGTTTTAGTACTAACTAATTGACGGTTTATTATTAATTTTTGAATTTTTAAGACGTAAAAATTTCTTTAATTTTTTGAAATATCCTCTGACTTTTCCTTCTCGTAGTGCAGCAATGAAAAAGCCTAATGAACCATATATTACACCAAGGAAAAGAATCATAAATATATTAAATAAATTATCTGTTAAACCTAATCCCATCTGATTTACGCCAGCAATCATATTCGTTGCCCATGTTGATGGTAGCATTCTTGATACCGTTTGTACCCATAAAGGCATAGCATCAAGTGGCCATATAGTACCTGATAGGTAAAATACAGGCGTTGTTAAAAAGGCTAAAGTTAAATAGATCATCTCTGTTCGGCGTAAACATTCTGTAAGCAATTTGCTTAAGCCCAAAATTCCCAATAATAGAGGAAATGTCATGATAATAATTTCAGGTATGCTAGATAATTGCCGATAGCCGAGTAGCCATGGCAATAATCCAAACAGAACTATAGATAAAAATAACCATATTGGAATAATGCCGAATAAACTTCCAAATATAACAATCCTTGGTGGCTTACCTTGTGGCAAGGAATGTAAGGTAATATTAATTCGCGTTGAGGCAATTAAAAAGGAGTGTTGCAACAACATGACTAGTAGTCCAGGAAAGGTTATCGCCGCAAAACTGATACCAGCATTATAAAGCGGCATTGTTTGAGCTTTTATTGGCGATAAAATGATATTAATTTGTTGATCAGAAAAACCACCATTACGCATTACCCGCGTATTATATTCGGTCAATATTTGTTGATATATTCCCTTAATATCGACTTGTATCAAACCATTAGCTAAACGGCTAGAAGCATCACCATAAGCAGGAATGGTTACCTCTTCACCATTTAATAAGCGTTTTTCAAAATCCCTTGGAATGGTAAACACAGCAAACAGTTTGCGATTGTTTATATCATCATAAGCTTGTAATGAATTTTCATAAGTAAGCACATTGATTTTAGAACTGGTATTTAAAGAACGAATCAAACTGCGGCTTGTCGCGGTATGATCTTGATCGACAATAGCAACGGGTAAATTAGTGATAGTACCATTAAGATAAACAAGACTCATTAACGAGACAGACAATAACAGCAATAACCACATTGGTCGCATTAGCATATAGAAAAACATCTTTACAGCTGAAGAAAAAAATAGCTTAAGCATCCAAATATTGCCTCTTACTGTGAATGTAAACGTTTGACTAAACGTTTTCTAACTAATACTGTAATAATTATTGGATAGATCATTAAAATACTACAGGTTTTTAATACGGATAGATAACTAGAATGCCGTAAAAATAGATCGAACAATTTATTGAGTGCATAAGTTAAAGGTTCAAGTGATGAGATAAATCTAGCTATCCACGGCATAGATAACTCTGGCACAACTACGCCTGAATAGGTTAATGCAAGACCAACTAAAACCCCAATATAGGTATATGCATCTAATGTTGTTTTAGTAAATGTATAAAGCAAAATACCAATACTTTGTGCCGCAATTACATAAAAGAAGACCACTATCATCATAGCAAATGGCGAACCAGAAACTCGAGCATCAGAAAATAAAACCAGCATTGCTATTTCAAACATTAATAACATGGTATACCAAATGGTATAAGGGGCTAATTTACCTAATACAAACGGATAATTAGGTCGAGTCCGTTTGGGTAATTGCGACAGAATATAAATAGTTGTCGTAACCACAAATAATTGCAATAAATGTACTACTGCAGAGAATTGCTGGAAGTACATGGAGTTACCACTCGCATTAAATAGCCCATCATAATTGAAATTAACTTGAGCCAGTTTGGGAACAGGCAAACCAATACTTGTTGCCATGGTAGTACGATATTGGGTGTTTAATGATGCAATTAACCCTGAATAATCCATTATTGAATATAAACCCGCACTATAATATAGAGCATTATAATAAAGCATTGGTGTTGGTTGACGACCAGCTAACACATCTGCTTCAAAATTAGGTGGTATATAAAGAATGGCATAAATTTTGGCTTTTTCTAAATCATGCTCAGCCATTTTTAGCTGGTTATCATAATTGATCAAATTTGCATGGGCGCCAGCGTTAAGATCCCGTACTATTTCACGAGATAAAGTACTTTTATCTTGATCAACATAGCCTACAGGTAGATCAAACAGTACACCTTTGTGAAAAATACTACTAATTAAAACAAAGATGATTAGTGGTAAAATCCACATTAACCAATGGAAAGTAAATCGCTTAAATATAACTGGTATTTCATCGTTAAAAGCGTCTTTAAAGCGATGCCAGAAGTCTAAAACTAGTTGTCTATTTTCCATAATGCACTCATACCTGCGCGTAAGCCTTCTACAGGTTTAGTTGGATAAAGTCTAATTTCAAACGTTTTTAAATCAAAATCACCGGTCGCACGAGTGGCTCGTTTGGTTGCATAATCACCCATTGGTGAAATAAAACGAACTTCGGCTTCAACTTCTTTGTTACCAAGTGCGGGAACTTCTAGCTTAATATGATCACCTTTATGTATATGAGGCATAATATTTTCACGAATATTAAACACAAAATAAGCTTGTGGTAATCGAATAACGGTTAATAGTGGACTATTGGCATTGAATAATTCGCCCACTTCAGCAGGAATCGATCCTATTTCTCCATCTATTGGAGCTTTAACTTGCAAGTCATCAAATTGAATCTGTAATTGCTTAAGTTGTTCTTCAGCTTCTTTTAATTTGGCATCATAAATTTGTCGTTGTTCAACACGATCACCATTTCGAGCTTGATCTAAATTAGCCTGTGCTGATAAAACTTGTTGATAAGCAGCATCACGAGTTTTCAGTGCATTATCTAATATTGATTGTGATACAAAGCCTTTAGCTGAAATTGCTTTATTACGATTATACTCTTTTGAGGCATTGTTATAAGCTACTTTAGCTTGTTCAAGTAATGCTTCATAATAGCGAATACTTTCTTCACGTGTACCATGTTCAGAAAGTGATACTTGGGCTTGTGCTTGATCACGAGCTGCTTCAGCTGCCCTAACTTGTGCTAAAAGCTCAGGACTATCAAGCGTAATTAAGACATCGTTTTGTTTGACATCGTCTCCGCGATTGACATGAATAACTTGCACTCGCCCCTTTGCTTTAGAGGAAATGCTAACATTAGGTGCATCAACTTCGCCTTGCAAAATAAGTTCGCTATTATGAGCACGAATTAAGATCGTCATCGAAATTAATATAACAATCAATGCTATAACAATAAAAATTTTTTTATTCATAAATTTGTTTTGAGTGACAATTGTAAGATAAGGCCTAAAGAACTAGGATAATTGTATGTAATCAAGAATTAACATACGTCATTAATGATATACTATATCATACGATATAGAGTTTTGTTTAAACAATCAAAGCTATATTTTTAAACCAAAATAAAGATTAATTGGAATAATTTATAACTTGATTGTTCACATTCTATTTCACCCTTAGATAAATTTCAATAATTCTAAACCGCCATTTTAATAGATTTCATTTATGAATGTTATCAGTTAAAAGAAATAGATAAAAACCTACTTATTTAGTAAGATATTTTTAATTAAATTAATAAGGTTCTAATTATGCAAAAAATAATAATTATAGGTGGTGGTGCTGGCGGCTTAGAACTCGCTACTGATCTAGGTGATAAATTAGGCAAAACAGACAAAGCTCAAATTACCTTAGTTGATAAAAATAGTTATCATCTATGGAAACCATTATTACATGAAGTAGCAACGGGTGTACTTGATGAGCAAGTTGATAATATTTATTATGCATCTCAAGGACAACAGCATAATTTTGAATTTACCCAAGGTACATTTACCGATCTTGATCGAGATTGCAAGACAATTACGGTTATCAACCATAATGATGAAACTATTTATATTGATTACGATATTCTAGTTATCGCTATTGGTAGTACTTCTAACGATTTTGGTACACCTGGTGTCAAAGAACATTGTATTTTCTTGGATGATCAAAATGCAGCTATTCGCTTACGGGAAACATTAATCAATAAGTTCACCAGTTTTTGTTCAATCATTGATGATCATCAAAGCACTGATGAAGATAAAATCCGAATTGCAATCGTTGGTGGTGGAGCAACCGGTGTTGAATTAGCTTCTGAATTACCAAACATGATAGAAAAATTTGGTGCCTGTGGTCGTAATAAAATGTGTTCGGATCTTCTAGATGTGTCTGTTATTGAAGCAACCGATCGTATTTTACCTGCTTTGCCAGAAAAAACGGCGATAAGTATTACTAAAACCCTCGAAAAACAAGGTATTCATGTATTAACAAAAACCATGATTACGAAAGCTGAAAGTGATGGGTTTTATCCAAAAGAAGGTGATACCATCAAAGCAGATATTATGATTTGGACTGCGGGTGTTAAAGCGCCTGATTATTTAAAAGAAATTGCTGGTTTAGAGTCTAGTCGTTCTAATCAATTAGTTGTCAAACCAACATTGCAAACTTCTCGTGATGATAGTATTTTTGTTATTGGCGATTGTGCTTATGCAATGCAAGATAATGGTCATGCTTCACCACCTACTGGTCAAGCTGCTCATCAAATGGCAAAAATTTGTTACGAAAATATTATTAAATTATTAAATAATGAACCTTTAAATACATTTAAATATAATGATAAAGGTACAGTAATTTCACTACATAATACGGCTGAAGGTGTAGTTAAATTAATTGGTAATAGTGAAATGGGTGTTAAAGGATGTCTTGCTTTAATGATTCATAAATTACTTTATCGTATGCATCAAGCAAATTTACTTGGTATTTTTAAAACGATTCGTTTTGCTCGCGCCAGTAAATTTATGTATAAAACCAAATCAACTTCTATTTTTAGTAATCGTGATTAATTATTAAAAAAAGACTAACAGCTACTTAAAAAATTTTTTAAGTGGCTGTTTTAGATTATACTATTATCTAAATTGATATAAATTTTATAGGTAATAGTTAATGCGTTTTATTTTCATTTTTGGTTTACTTTTTGCTAGCTGCACTGCTTTAGCAAATTATCAACCACTAGATGGCGATATTATTTTCCAATCTTCTCAATCCAACCAAAGTAAAGCCGTTGAGCAGGCAACTAAGTCCCCTTATAGTCATATGGGTATCATTTTTACTAAAGATGGCAAACCTTATGTTTTTGAAGCCATAAGTAAGGTGGTTTATACGCCGTTAGATAAGTGGATAAATCGCGGAAAAAATAAAAAATATGTGATAAAGCGTTTAAAAGATCATACCTTATCACAAAAAGAAATTACCAATTTAAAACAGGTCGCTAAAATATTTGAAAACAAACCTTACGATATTTGGTTTGGGTGGGATGATAACTATATTTATTGTTCAGAATTAGTTTGGAAAATTTATAACAAAGCGCTTAACTTAAAAATTGGTCAACTACAAACGATTAAAGATTTTAATCTGTCATCACCAGCGGTTAAACAAAAATTAAAAGAGCGCTATGGTAATAAGATACCTTATCAAGAAACGGTAATTTCACCTGTTGCGATGTTTAATTCACCACTATTAATCACTGTTGATAAGCGCTGGTAATTTACTTTAGCATAGCAGTAATTTTTTTATTGGTGCAAAGCTTTTACGGTATAAATGGTTAATGCCATGTTTTTCAATTGCCATTAAATGATCTTTGGTTGGATAACCTTTATGTTTAGCAAGACCATATTGGGGATATAGTTTATCTAATTCAACCATTTCACGATCGCGTGTGACTTTAGCTAAAATCGATGCGGCACTGATTTCTGCCACTAATAGATCACCTTTAACAATTGATTGGGTTTGAATGCCAAAATTGGGGCAACGGTTGCCATCGACTAAGACATAATTCGGTTTGATTTTTAAACCAGATACCGCTCGTTGCATAGCCAGCATAGTGGCATGTAAAATATTCAACTCATCGATTTCATCCACCGATGCTCTGGCAACACACCAAGCTAATGCATTATCTTTAATCACTTCAAATAACTGTTCACGTTTTTTTTCAGTAAGTTTTTTTGAGTCGGTTAAACCAACGATAGGTTTAGTTGGATCTAAAATAACTGCTGCAGTAACGACATCACCACATAGCGGTCCTCTTCCAACTTCATCAACACCAGCTATTAATGTGGCATCAGGGTAAGTAAATTCTAACAACTATATAAATCCTCTAACAGCGTATTTTTAAAACACTAATCCTTTAAAACATCTAATACTGCTTGTGCAGCTTGTTCATCAGCATTACAACGAATTTGTTGATGTAATGTGAGAAAAGTATTTTTAACTTCGGTATTATCTCCTTCTAAAAAAGGGATAATATGATTGGCGATATTTTCTGGTGTGCAATCTTGTTGTAATAGTTCGGGTACAAGTTCTTTTCCCGCTAAAATATTGGGTAAAGAAACATAAGGCGTTTTGATTATTTTTTTAGCTAACCAAAAAGTGAATGCTTTCATTTTATATCCCACCACCATTGGGCATTTGGCTAACATACATTCCAATGCTGCTGTGCCAGATGCCAAAATAGCGGCATTACTTGAAATCATTGCTTCGCGCGCTTGACCATCTAATAGCTGTACTTCAAGATTAGGGGCGATTTGGGCTTTGATCTGTTCAAATTCTTTACGTCTTTTGGCATTAACTAACGGTACCACAATATGCAAATCAGGATAACGGTTGCGTAATAATTGTGCTGCTTTTAGAAATGGTTCTGACAGAAAAGAGACTTCTGCGTGACGGCTACCTGGCAATAAAGCCAAACAAAGACAATCAAGAGGGATACCTAATTGCTGACGCATTGCTTTTTGATCTGGATTTAGTGGGATATCATCTGCCATTTTATGACCAATAAAACGGCATGGAACATCAAACTTATCATAAAACGCTTTTTCAAAAGGTAGAAAGGCCAAGATAAGATTGGTATTGCGTTTAATTTTAAATACTCGTTTTTGCTTCCACGCCCAAACCGAAGGACTCACATAGTGAATGGTTTTAATGCCTGCTTGTTTAAGTTTACCTTCTAACGAAAGATTAAAATCAGGGGCGTCAATACCAATAAAAATATCAGGTTTTAACTCAATAAGGCGTTTAGTTATATCACGACGAATAGCTAAAATACGACGTAATCGACCTAACACTTCAACAATACCCATGACCGATAGCTCATCCATTTCGTACCAAGCTGTACAGCCTTCAGCCTGCATTTGTGGTCCAGCAATTCCAATAAACTCAATATTGGGATGATGATTTTTGAGTGCGCGAATTAAACCTGCACCAAGAATGTCGCCCGAGGTTTCCCCTGCGACTAACGCAATGATTAATGGTTTATTTATCATTAACGGATGATGCCACGCGTTGAACGTGAAAAGAAATCAATAAATAATTGGACTTCAGGATACTGTTTAGCTATGGTTTCAATCTCTACTTTGGCATCGTCTAATGTTAAGCCGTTTCGATAAAGGACTTTATAACTATTGCGAATCGCTTGCAAAGCCTCTTTGCTAAATCCACGGCGTTTTAAACCTTCATAATTTACACCGTGAGGCGTTGCATGATTACCTTGGGCAATAACATAAGGTGGTACATCTTGGGCAACTCCAGAGCACCCACCCACCATAACATGTGAACCAATAACACAAAATTGATGTACTGCTGTCATGCCACCGATAATTACATAATCGTCTAATTGGACATGCCCGCCTAAAGTTGCATTATTAGCTAAAATGCAGTGATCACCAATGACACAATCATGAGCAACATGCGCATTAATCATGAATAAATTATCACTGCCAATACGCGTTAATTCACCACCCTGCACGGTGCCACGGTGAATGGTTACACTTTCGCGAATCATGTTACGATCACCGATTTCAGTGCGCGTTGGTTCACCACGATATTTTAAATCTTGGTTAACTTCACCAATTGAAGTAAATTGATAAATTTGATTATCTTTACCAATTTTGGTGTGACCATTGATGACTACATGTGATTTTAAAAAAGTCCCATCACCAATTTCAACATTTTCACCAATAAAGCAAAAAGGTCCAATTTTGACATTATCGCCAATCATAGCCCCTTTTTCTATTACTGAACTTGGATGTATTTCCGTTGCCATAGCATTTCCTTAATACTGTTTCTGGGATATTTAAAATCAATATTATTTACGAGCACACATCATTTCGGCTTCGCAAACTAAATTACCATCAACAGTGGCAACACCATGGAATAATGCAATGCCGCGACGTTCTTTAATATATTCAACGTCTAATACGAGTTGATCGCCTGGCACAACTGGGCGTTTAAAGCGCGCTTTATCAATGGAAGCAAAGTAATAAAGCTGTCCAGGCGATAACTCTTCAATACTTTTAAATGCCAAAATTCCAGTTGCTTGAGCCATAGCTTCTAAAATTAATACGCCTGGTAAAATAGGTTTACTTGGAAAGTGACCCTGAAAAAATGGTTCATTCACAGTAACATTTTTTATCGCTTTTAATGTTTTACCTTTTTCATAATTGATTACACGGTCAACCATTAAAAATGGATAACGATGAGGTAATAAACTGATAATTTCTTCAATATCAAGGGTATTAAGTTCGGTAGTCAAAATAGCTATCCTTTTACATTATTTGCTATAAATTGTACTCATTATAACTGAGGATGCGGCTTTCACTCAAGAATGATTTGAATGATGCTTTTCTTTTATGCGAATCTGTTTAGGCTATGTTATTATAATTTATTTACATAAATGATTTGTAAATACTATATTATCTTACATTAAATCATTTATAATAGTTCGGATAGTAAAATTGAGCTATAAAAGTTTCTAACTCGGAGAGGTAGTATGAAATCATTGATTAAAATGACATTAGTAAGTAGTGCAATCGTATTAGCATTGGTTGGG
Source organism: Gilliamella apicola (assembly GCF_000599985.1). Classification (NCBI taxonomy): domain Bacteria; kingdom Pseudomonadati; phylum Pseudomonadota; class Gammaproteobacteria; order Orbales; family Orbaceae; genus Gilliamella; species Gilliamella apicola. The sequence continues at coordinate 3,077,412 of NZ_CP007445.1, read as the reverse complement.
TGTGATGATAAGAAAAATACAACAGATAATACTGATAATAACGCCGTCAACAGTAAAGTGACCATTTCAACTGATGCACAAAAAGAAGCTTATGCATTAGGTTCCTCGTTTGCTTCATACATGACAACAAATTTAGAGCAAAATGAAATTAGCCCAGACAAAGAATATCTAATTAGTGGTTTTAACGAAACATTCCGTGGTAATTCTCAACTCTCAAAAGATGAAGTTAAAGACGTTTTAGAAGCATTTGGTAAACGTATCCAAGAAGAAGCCAAAGCTCGTTTTGACAAAGAAAAAGGCGAAAATACTGCTGCTGGTGATAAATTCCGTGAAGAATTTGCTAAAGAAAAAGATGTTAAACAAACAAAATCAGGATTACTTTATCAAATCATAAAAGAAGGTTCAGATCGCCATCCAAAAGCTGATGACACTGTTATTGTTCATTATACAGGTACTTTAACAGATGGTCGTAAATTCGATAGTTCTTATGACCGAGGTGAAACTGCAACTTTCCCTCTTAATGCGGTAATTAAGGGTTGGACTGAAGGAATTCAATTAATTGGTGTTGGCGGTAAAATCAAACTTGTTGTACCACCAGATTTAGCATATGGTGATCAAAGTTTTCCTGGTCAAGATGATAAAGCAGGTATTCAGCCAGCATCAACATTAGTGTTTGAAGTTGAATTACTTGGTATTGATGGCGATAACAATAACAATGATAAGACCGAACAATCAACACCAGATCAAAACAAAGACAAAAATAAAAACAACGATAACGCTAAATAAGACTTAGCTGATTGATTTTGAATGATTCATTAAGTTATACACTTGTTATTATGGGTCCTGCATATGGGACCCAATCTGCTTATTTTGCCTATCAATTTGCGCAAACTTTGCTATCCAAAACTTCTCATACAATTAAAAATATCTTTTTTTATGCAGATGGTGTCTATAATGGTAATAAGTTTACCGATCCCGCTAGTGATGAATTTGATTTAGTATCTGCATGGCAGGCGTTAGCAAAAGAATATTGCTTAACGTTAACTATTTGTGTTGCTGCAGCTCAAAGACGAGGTGTTATTGAAACAAATCTTGCTGATTGTTTTCAGTTAACTGGACTTGGTGAATTAAGTGCATCTATTACAGAAACAGATCGCACTATCCAATTTTAGTATTAAAATTTTAGTGTTAAGGCTGTTAAATGAAAAAAGTTGCGATTATTATTAGTTCTCCACCTCATGGCAATGCTAAAGGCCGAGAAGCATTGGATATAGCCTTAGCTACATCCGCAATTAATCATATTTCTGTCTTTTTTGTTGATGATGGCGTATTTCATCTGTTATCTAACCAATCTCCAGAACATATTTTAATGCGTGATTATATTGCGACTTTTAATATGCTTGAACTTTATGATATTGAAGATGTTTATGTATGCGAGTCTTCACTTAACACAAAAAACCTTGTTAAGGTAGAGCATAATATTGCTTGTAAAGTTATTAATAAACAAACATTAAACCAATTATTAAATATTCAAGAAGTAATCTTAACATTCTAATTTTTATACTGAAACGTATATATAACCTGAAATTTTTTTACAAATAAGATTTATAAAAGAACGTTATTTTATGGATAGGCTTAATATATTTTTTTGAGATTAAATGGAACAAAATAAATAATCCACACTATTTTTTATGTTGTATAAATAGCGTGGATTATTTTATCAATCAATTATATTAATTTTTTACTAGACTATTTTTTTCATATGATCAGCGATTTTTTCCGCTTGCTGACCAACAACAATTTGTACGCCTGTTTTCCCTAATTTAATTACCGCCATAGCACCAAGGGCTTTTGCAGATTGTTCATCAATTAGATCAGTGTCTTTCACACTTAAACGTAAACGTGTAATACAAGAATCAATATTAGTTAAATTTTCTTTACCACCAACAATAACTAGATATTGTTCTGCAAGTGCTGATACATCGCCAACTGCATCTTTCGATGAAGTGTTTTCAGTTGATGATGAGTCAGTTACCACATCGTCTTCACGTCCTGGTGTTTTTAAATTGAATTTGACAATCACAAAACGGAATACTACATAGTAAACTACAAAGAATACTAATCCTTGGAGAATTAACATATACCAATGTACGGCTAATGGATTACGTGATTGCAGTAACATATCAAGCAAACCTGCACTAAATGCGAAACCTGAAATCCATTGCAAACTAGCGGCAATAAACAAAGAAATACCCGTTAAAATAGCATGTATTACATAAAGTACTGGAGCTACAAACATAAAGGCAAATTCTAATGGTTCAGTAATACCAGTAAAGAAAGCGGCGAAAGAAGCTGCTAACATAATTGAAGCAGTTTTATCTTTATTTCCTTTTTTCGCTGTATGATACATAGCTAATGCTGCCCCTGGTAAACCAAACATCATAATTGGGAAGAAACCAGCTTGATAACGGCCGGTAATACCCGCAATTGCTTTACCGCTATCAATGGCATTTTGTCCAGCTAAGAAGTTAGGGATATCATTAATATCAGCTACGTTAAACCAGAATACTGAATTAAGCGCATGATGCAATCCAACAGGAATAAGTAGACGGTTAAAGAATCCATAGATACCTGCACCAATTGCACCTAATCCTTTAATTTCATTACCAAATGCAACTAGGGCTTGATAAATATGTGGCCAAACGTAAAGCATTGCAAAAGCAACAAACAACATTACAAATGAAACAATAATAGGTACCAAACGTTTACCACTAAAGAATGCAAATGCTTTATGTAATTCAATATTACTAAAACGATTATATATTTCAGCAGAGATTACACCAACTAAAATACCAATAAACTGGTTTTGATTAATTTTATTAAACGCTTTAGAAACCTGATCTATTGGTGTGTTTGTTAATAATGATACAGAATCTGGAGATAGTAATGTTGTGATGACTAAAAAACCAACTAAGCCACTTAAAGCAGCAGCACCATCTTTATCTTTAGACATACCATATGCGATACCAATAGCAAATAGTATTGCCATGTTATCAATAATTGCGCCACCAGATTTAATTAAAAAAGCAGCAACAATACTATTTTGTCCCCATCCTTGAGGATCAATCCAGTATCCAATGCCGAGTAATATTGCAGCCGCAGGTAAAACTGCGACAGGCACCATAAGTGAGCGCCCGATGCGTTGCAAATAAGCTAAAATTCCCATAAGTTTACCTCGTATAATTTTGGGGATATATTAAATTAAAGATGATATTTAATTTTATCTTTAAGTGAATATAAAAGATTCAATACTATTTCACCTTATATTATTTTACTTCGCAAATTAATTATGCGTTTTATGTGATTTATGTCACGATTTTTTTTGATTAATTTAGTTAATATAGTAAAATACAGCCAACATATTTTTTTTATAAAAAAAAGTTATTTAATTATATCAAAAGAGGTATTATCGCATGAGGCTTATTCCTTTACAAAATGCACAAGAAGTTGGGGCCTGGGTGGCACAGCGCATTGTAAAAAAAATCAATGACTTCAAACCGACAGCGGATCGTCCGTTTGTTTTGGGATTACCAACAGGTAGTTCACCATTGGTCATGTATGAACAACTTATTAAACAATATAAAGCAGGTAAGGTAAGTTTTAAACATGTGGTTACGTTTAATATGGATGAATATGTAGGACTTCCAGAGGATCATCCAGAAAGTTATCACACATTTATGTATGAAAATTTCTTTAACCATATTGATATTGATAAAAACAACATCCATATATTAAATGGTAATGCAGCAGATATTGACGAAGAATGCCGTCAGTATGAAGAAAAAATTAAAAGTTATGGTAAGATCAATGTGTTTGTTGGCGGTGTTGGGCAAGATGGACATATTGCTTTTAACGAACCAGGCTCTTCGCTTTGCTCTCGTACTCGCATTAAAACATTAACCGAAGATACACGAATTGCTAACTCCCGTTTTTTTAATAATGATGTTAACCAAGTGCCAAAACATGCATTGACTATTGGTGTTGCAACTTTAATGGATGCACAAGAAGTCATTTTATTAGTTTGTGGTCATAATAAGAGTTTAGCACTGCAAGCAGGAGTTGAAGGTTCGGTTAATCATCTTTGGACTGTGACTGCGTTACAAATGCATCCAGCATCGCTTATTGTTTGTGATGAGCCAAGTACTGATGATCTTAAAGTAAAAACCTTAAAATATTTTAAACAAATGGAAGCTGATAATCTAAAAGTGACCGTTTTATAAAGGATAAACCAATGTACGCATTAACAAATTGTCGTATCTATACAGGTTATGAAATTCTTGAAAATCACGCCGTTATTATCGACGGCGATAAGATTGCTAAGATCTGTAAACAAGACGAACTATCTGCAAATATCACTATTGAAGATTTACAAGGTGCTATTGTTGCGCCTGGGTTTATTGATATCCAAGTAAATGGTTGTGGTGGTGTGCAATTTAATGAAACACTTGATGCGTTAAGCGTTGAAACATTAGAAAAAATGCAAGAGACTAATCTTGCTTATGGGTGTACTAGCTATTTACCGACTTTAATCACATCAACAGATGAATTTATGATAAAAGCGGTAAAAGTGATGCGTGAATACTTAGTTAAACATCCTAACCAAGCACTGGGTTTACATCTTGAAGGACCTTATATCAATCCTGAGAAGAAAGGCATCCATGATGAAAATATCATCCGTCTACCATCTCAAGAAATGATCGACTTCCTTTGTGATAATGCTGATGTTATTAAAATTATTACTTTAGCACCAGAAAAAGTTGAAGCTCATTTTATTAAACAACTGGTTAGTGCTGGTATTCATGTTTCAGTTGGGCATTCCAACGGTCATTATGATGATTGCCGTCGAGGTTTTAATGCTGGTATTCGTCTAGGCACGCATTTATTTAATGCTATGCCATATATTACTGGGCGTGAGCCTGGTGTAGTTGGTGCAATTTATGATGAATCTGAAGTTTATGTTGGTATTATTGCCGATGGACAACATGTTAGCTGGGCAAATATTCGAAACAGCCATAAAATCAAACAAGATCATTTGATTTTAATTACTGATGCTATGTTACTGGCGGGTTCAAATTTAACATCAGCGGTATTTGCAGGTAAAACCATTTATTATAAAGATGGTCGTTGTGTTGATGAAAAAGGTACATTAGGCGGTTCAGCCTTAACTATGATTGATGCTGTGAAAAATGCAGTCGAGTATGTCGGTATTGCATTGGATGAAGCATTAAGAATGGCAACCCTTTATCCTGCAAAAGCAATTGGTGTTGATAAAACTCTTGGTACAGTTAGTGAAGGTAAAATAGCTAACTTAGTTGCTTTTGATCGTAATTTTACTATTGCTAAAACGGTTGTTAATGGAGAGATCAACGGCTAGAATGTAAGATAATTAATGAAATATTGAGATATCGTATGACTTTTAATTATCTAAACCTAGTTGGAAATGCTGATCTTATCAAACAGTTGAATTATGCCATGATTTATCGTTTGATTGTTCAGCATGCTCCTATTTCTCGTATTCAATTGGCTGAAGTTAGCCATTTAGCGCCAGCCAGCATTACTAAAATTACTCGTCAACTAATTAAGAAAAAACTAATTAGAGAAGTCGATGCACAACAATCAACTGGAGGACGTCCTGCAGTTTCAATTGAAGCTAAATTCAATAATTATCAAACAATTGCTGTCCAACTCAGTCGTTCTCAAGTAACACTTGAACTTTATAATATTGGTGGTAATTGTTTAGTATCGAATGTATATCCATTAACACACTTTACTCAGGAGCTTGCGCAAAAATATCTGATTAAATTAATTGAGCAATTTATCCAAGAGCATAGTAAAAGAATAAAAAATTTGATTGCTATATCAGTAGTACTTCCAGGATTGATTGACTCTGTTCGTGGTATTATTCGTTATACGCCTCATATTCAAGTTAAAGAATGGCCATTATCCGAAGAATTACAAAAACAATTTAATGTTTCAATTTTTTTAGGTAATGATATTCAAAGCTTAGCATTAGCAGAAAGTTATTTTGGTACGACACAAAATGTTGATGATTCGATTTTAATTCGCGTTCATCGAGGGGTCGGGTCAGGAGTAATTATTAATCAACAATTACTGACTAATCATAATCAAAGTGCATGTGAAGTTGGCCATATTCAAGTCGATGCATTAGGTGAACGTTGTCATTGTGGCAATTTTGGCTGTTTGGAAAATCGAGTGGTTAATAAAGCGATTGAGCTTCGAGCCAAACAGATGATTGAGCAGGGTTATCCAACTAAATTAAGTTTAGATGACTGTAATATTGCCAATATTTGTAAATATGCTAATCAAGGCGATGAACTGGCAATTAAGTTAGTCAAAGATGCCGGAGAAAATCTTGGTAGAGCTGTTGCAATGATGGTCAATATCTTTAACCCACAACAAATTGTGTTAGCTGGAGAATTAACTAAATCACCAGAAGTATTGTTAAATGCGGTAAACAGTGCGTTAAATGCACAAAGCTTAGAAGAATTAAGAAAGAATCTTACTATCAATTGTTCATCACTCAATGATTGTTCAGCAATTGGTGCATTTGCATTGGTACAACAAGCTTTATTTAATGGTTCATTATTAATGACATTGCTAGAAAACAATATGCCAGCATAATATATTTATAGCATAAAAAAGCCCGTTAACCGGGCTTTTTTGTTGATTAAGCTAAGATACGAAGCATTCTTCTTAATGGTTCGGCTGCACCCCATAATAACTGATCGCCAACAGTAAAGGCAGATAAATAGTCTTTACCCATATTAAGTTTGCGTAAACGTCCAACAGGTGTAGTTAATGTACCTGTAACAGCAGCAGGAGTGAGTTCTCGCATTGAAAGTTCACGATCATTTGGAACAACTTTAACCCAATCGTTATGCGCAGCAAGTAATTTTTCAACTTCTGGAACACTGATGTCTTTTTTCAACTTAATTGTGAATGATTGGCTATGACAGCGTAATGCACCGATACGCACACAAAGTCCATCAACAGGGATAATTTCGCTAGTACCTAAAATTTTATTCGTTTCAGCTTGACCTTTCCATTCTTCTCTACTTTGACCATTATCTAAAGCTTTATCGATCCAAGGAATTAAACTACCAGCTAATGGAACACCAAAATTATCCGTTGGTAAGCTGCCATCTCGCATTTTTTGGGTAACTTTGCGTTCTATATCTAAGATAGAAGAATTAGGATCCTGTAGTTCTTTAGCTACTTCAGCATTAAGCATTCCCATTTGTGTTAATAACTCGCGCATATGACGAGCACCACCACCAGAAGCCGCTTGGTAAGTAGAAACAGATATCCAATCAACTAAATTTTCTGCGAACAATCCACCGAGTGACATTAACATCAAACTTACCGTACAGTTACCACCAACAAAGGTCTTTATTCCTTTGTCTAAAGCGGCATGGATGTTAGCTTTATTTACAGGATCAAGAACAATAATAGCATCATCTTCCATTCGTAGAGTTGATGCGGCATCAATCCAGTAACCTTGCCAGCCTGTTGCACGTAATTTTTTATAAATTTCAGACGTGTAATCACCACCTTGGCAGGTCACAATAATATCTAATGCTTTTAACGCATCAATATTATCTGCACTTTGTAATGTTCCTGTTTTACCGCCAAAAGTAGGCGCAGCTTGACCAGCTTGTGATGTAGAAAAGAAAACAGGGTTGATATAATCAAAATCATGTTCTTCAACCATTCGTTGCATAAGAACAGAACCAACCATTCCTCGCCAACCGACAAAACCAACATTTTTCATAGTTTATTTCCAATAAGTAGATGTTATAGGTAAAGATTATCTACTATTAAAACAAAATATTGTAATAAAACAAGTAAGATAAGAATTATTTTTGTAGTAGCGGATATGATAACGTGGTGTTATATATGATTTTATAGGCAAAACTGAATGTTATATAAGAACTAGCATATCATAAGCTAGTCAGTAATATTGGTTTTCCACATAAAAAACACCATCATGTTGACAAAATTATTAACAAAATGACCAGCATCTTCATTAGCAATTACCAAGACCTTTTTGTCTAAAGAGGTGCGATTGATTTCATTAAGTCGAGCTGAAAATTTTGCACTCTGCCAAGGAAATACACGCTCATCTTTCAATCCAACTGAAATCATAACCGGCGGGTAGTTAACATCTTCACGTAGATTAAGATAAGCATCGATCGTTTGCAGATTATTAAATTCCTGCTTATTAAAAGGTGAACCAAATTCCAGAAAATTAGCATTACCAATTGGTATTTGATCTAAACGGCTCATATTCAACATACCTGAGGTGATTGATGCGGCGGCAAAAAGTTCCGGATGTGTTGCTAATGCCATGCCAATTACAATGCCACCAGCACTGGCACCACTAATGACTAGCTTGGATGAGTTTGTGTAACGATGATCAATAAGGTATTTCGCGCATTTGATGAAATCATTGACTGAATTTATTTTATTTTTTCCTTTTCCATCATGATGCCATTTAGGTCCGAGTTCTCCTCCTCCACGAACGTGGGCAATAGCTATAATTCCACCTTTTTCAAGCCAAATTAAACGGGTGGTATCATAATTATTAGGATATTCACTTTCACCATAGGCTCCATAAGCCGTTAACCAAGTTGGATTATTGCCATCAAGTTTGATTCCTTTACGATGAATAAGGGTAAGAGGAATAAGTTCGCCATCATTGGATTTAATCCATTTTTGCTCTGATTCATAATCTGCAAATAGTGATGCGTTAGTCTTTATTATTTTAGAATCTTCAATTAACTGACTATCAGGATCATATTGCCATATTTTTGGTGGCATATTCCAATTTTGTTGGGTAAATAAAATCTCTTTATGATCTGAACTAGAAAAAATAGCCGTTACCTTATTATCATCACTAATAGGAATCGGTTTGATGTTATGCAGATCGGAAAAAGGAATAGTCACGAATTTATACTTTCCAGATTCATAATAAGCAAGATAAATAGCATCTTTACTGGCTGCAAACCGAGTCAATTGACCTTTTTTCCATTCAATTATTTTTTCTTCTCGAGAATGAATATGATTAAGGTCTAATCGAGAAAGAGTATAACCTGAAAAGTTGTTATATTTAGCCAAATAAAGCCAATTATCTCGCAACAAAAAATTCGTTACATTTTGTTTTCTATCGATGATCTTTTTCCAATGTTTGTTTTCCAGATTAAGAGAAGTATAGTCGGTTAAATACAAATCTATGGTATCACCAGATATTGAAGATTCCACTGAAGCAATCGCCCAATTAGCAGACATAGATAAGTCGGTATATTGGTCAGTATTAGCTTGATAATTCTCAATATTGACTTTGCCAAAAATAGCTAAATCCTTTTCAATATTGGTGCCTAAGCGATGAAGATAAATTTCTTCCGTTCCTGATTTTCGATTATCAGAATCAGCAAAATCATTACGATGATAGAAAAAAGATGCATTATCATTCGTCCATACTAAATTGGGTTCAGTAATACCAGATATGCTATCGGATAGATGTGACCTATTTTTTACATTAATCACATTGATAGCTGAAACTTCAGAGCCATTTTCAGAAATAGCATAAGCAACATACTTACCATCATTTGATGGGTAGAAATTATATATACCATATCCTACTGGCGGATCGACTAATAATTTTTCTTTGCCGAATCGATCTTTAACAAACAAACGGTTATAAGGATGGTCTGCCGTTTCTTTTAGGTAAAAACAATTATCACCAACACGCTGAATATTCCTAACGAATGATTGGGAATCATAGGCTGTTAAGGTATTAAATCGTTTTACTACAGAAGCTTTCCAAGGCAGTGCATTAAGTATTTTTTGGGTTTCATGTGACTTTGTTAATAACCATTCATTGGTTCGTACTTGATCGGTTTCCATCCAAGCATAGTTGTCGATTGATGAATAAGAGTTTTTAGATACACAACTAATGCAGTTCATTAATGATAAAAAGATGATAATGATATAAAAATATTTTTTGAATAAGAACATTATCGTTTCCCTTTATCATATTTATAAAAAATGAAACTTAAGTAATTACCTATTTCTATCATTTATATCATGATATATCAAATGGTTATTATTATTTATTTGTATTGATTCACAATTTACCAATACCTATAGATTATTATTGCTATTTAAATAATTTATTTTGATAAAAAAAGCCCGATAATTCGGGCTTATTTAAGTTTGGTGAGTTGTCGATTTTAGAAATCTTCATCACTTGATTCATCTACACTCATTGAGGCCATATTATACCGCTCAATTCCTTGAGTTCCAGCTTGTATAATATCTGGCAACAATGTTGGTAGATTTACATCATCACGTTGCATAAAAGTTTCTAACAACATGGGCACATTTACACCAGTGACTATTTCTATATTAGGAAAATCAGCCATCAATCTAACTAAAGTATTAAATGGTGTTCCACCTTTTAAATCAACAAAACATACAATCTCTGATCCAAAAGCTTGTAAATCTTTTAGTTTTTGTTGCAGTTGTTGTTGAAAATCATCTGTTGATTGTCCCATTGCAAACGAAACAGCTTCACACTGAGATTGTTTACCACAAATCATTTCAGTTGTTTCAATTAAGCCTTTCGCTGTTGAACCATGTGTACTGACTAATACAGAAATCATCGAGTTAAGTTCCTATTTTAGTAATCTAAACAACGATAATAACGACGGATTGTCATTGGATGACGATTTAAATGTTCAACATAAGCATCGATACGATTATTAATAGCACGGAAGACAAATGGTGAAAGGTGTCCACGATATTTTTCTGAAATACCCGGTAATTCATAATCTTTGGTATCAATAATGGTGTAATTACCACAGATCTGAGGTAAGAATTTAGCTACTCTTTCACTTAGTGGGCGCTGTGTATCTTCACCAACATAAACCGTGACCGCAGTATCACGATCGATAACTTCTAATGTGCCATGGAAAAACTCTGCTGATTCAATTGATTTTGATCGTAACCAGTGTTGTTCTTCCCAATAACACATAGCATGAGAATAAGTTGCACCCCATTGATTACCCGCACCAACAAAATAGTGCATTGAGTCGTTATGGTGTTTTTCAGCAACTTCTTGACCAAATTTATCGGCTTTTTTCGCTACAGCAACAATATTTTTAGCAAAATGTTGATCCATTTCTTTATAAAAATCATTATAATCAGGGTATTCACCAGCTAAATACATTAAACGATCTGCTGTCATAAAGAATTTTAATTGTTCATTCATTGGGTAAATAACCGCGTGATCTGCCATATTTCCTAATGGTGTATCGGCTTTATCTATGAAAGCGAACACTGTTGAACCAACTTCTTTTTTTATTTTATCAATAGCCGCAACTACTTCCTGTGTTGTACCTGTTACAGATGAAATAATAATCAATGTATCTTTAGTTATACGTTTGTTTCCTGTTACTAGATATTCAGTTGCATGTTGAACAAAAGTTTCAATAGCTGTTTTTTCTTTCATATGGACAACCGCTTGCATTGATGATGCATAAGTACCACCAATACCTAACCAACAAACATTGCTATAACCACGCTCGTGGATTTTATCGATAAATTCATTGATTTGTGGCCTTAATGCTAAAGCACCATTCATGCTGTCTAATTCTTTTTTTTCGTCATATTTTCTCATTTTTAAATCCTCTTAATTTTCGAGCTAGTTATTTCATCAAATTCTGGATAGGTTGATTTTTCAAGATTATGACCTTTTAATCTTGAAACTTGGTAACTTAATAGATGAACGGGTACAGTCATAAACAATGATGCATATAGTTCGTCTATATCAACATTAAGGCACAAGTCTTCTTCTTTAAGATTGTTACTATTATTGGCGTAAATAGTTGAGACATTTTTAACATATTTGTCTAAAAAGACTTTCAGTAAGTTTGCTCGTTGAGCTAACTGACCGTGGGGTTCAAGAAACACAATATGATCATCCTCATGTAATCCTAAATATGGACCATGCATATATTCTTCGAGTTCTTTACCAAAAGCGGTATTGCGTACGGTTTCTGTAAATTTTGTTTCGCCTTCTCTGGCAACTCCGTAGGTTGCACCATAACCAATAAATATTACTCTTTTAGCGTGATAAAACTGATTTTGGTATTGATTGACCCACATTTGGGATTGTTCAATTACTTTAGGAAGTAAATGAGTAACTTTCTGAAGTTGATCCAGATAGCTGTTAAATTGTTGCTCATTTAAATTACCATTTTTTTGAGCAATAACTAAGGAAATCAATATCAAATCAAGAATGGTTACGCTATAACCTGCACTGACATAAGGCATTTCCTCAATTGGAATTCCCATAGATAACACGTGATTACTAACTTTATACAGTGGGCTATTGGGATTGCTGGTAAGCGTATAGATGGTTTGGTTGCTTTTTATAAATTCTTCAACTAAATGGATGGTTGAATAACTTTCTCCACCTTGTGAAATAGCAAAATACAAAGTATTAGGATCACTGAAATGTAAATAATTAGCAGCGATTGACGGATCTTCGATATAAACAGGTACCTTTAATATTTTACTCATTAAAGATCTTGCACCATAAGCTGCATTAGAACTTGAACCCGTTGCAAATATGACAATTGAGTTAAGTTGTTTAATTTTGCTTAAGTCAATATGTTGGGTGAACAGTGTTTGATAATTATCCAAGATGTTCTGATAATATTCAGGCTCTAATGCAACATAATCAGCGATACTTTTCATTTTTTCCCCTTATTATCCTAATAATCCACTCCAAGCGCCAAAAATACCGATACAAGCTATAAGTAATAAAATCAAAGGTGCTTTAAAGCCTTTTTTATCTAATAAAAAGATGAATAAGGTAAATAACAAAGGTAATATTTGTGGCACAATACCATTAAAAATATCCTGTAATGATGTTGCATCGTCACCAGATCCTATTGTTAATGGCATATTTAGTGTCACCATCGTCGCCACCATAGCCCCAACAACCGATAACCCCAAGATAGAAGCGCCATAAGATAATTTATCCATCAAACCCGTCTTTTGAACTTTTTCAATAAAAGATGCACCAATGTTATAACCAACGAATAGACCATAATAACGAGCTAAAATAGCTGGCACATTGAAAATTAATAGAAATAGCAGAGGTCCTAAAATATTGCCTTGCATTGCTAATGAAGTACCAATACCTGTGGCAATAACTCGTAAAGTACCCCAGAAAAATGAATCACCCAAACCACTTAATGGTCCCATTAATGCAACTTTGACATCATTAATTGAACTTTCATCAAAATCATCATTCAAGGCATTTTGTTCTTCCATAGCAATGGAAATACCTAACGGGAAAGTAACTAACCAAGGTGTAACGTTATAAAACTCTAAATGTCTTTGATAAGCATTAGTTAATTGTTCTGGTTTTTGACTATAAATTTTTTCTAAAGCAGGGCGGATCGCAAAAGAATAACCTAGATTCATTTGTCGTTCATAATTCCACGACCATTCTGCAGTAAAAGAACGCCAAAAGGTTCGCATTAAATCGTTTCTAGTTAATAGTTTAGAATTCTTCATTTTCATAGTTGATCTCCTGTCCTACTAAAGCATTGCCTGAATGATTATTAACTTCTTGATTGTCTGAGGTTGTTAATTTTTTACCGGTAAATGAAGAGTAACCAGTAAGAATTAACGCCATACACGCGCCAAAAATGGCAACACCAGTGACAGGTACTTTCATATATACTGCTACAGCAAAACCAAGAATAAAGAATGTTGCATTGGTTTTCTTAATCATAATTTTCATTAACATAGCAAAACCAAATGCAGGTAATAAGCCCGTTGCGATACCTAAACCATTAATGACAAAATCTGGAATAACGTCAAGCAAGCCTTTGATTGCTTCACTACCAAATAGATAAGAAAATCCAACTACTAATCCAATTGGGAGGTTGATGGAAAAGAAACCACCGAAGATATTCATCCGATCAACCCCTTTACCGTTTCCTTCGCTCGCATACCTATCTGCTTTATGAACAAAGTAAGGTAAAATAAATAAGAAACATAAGTTTTTAACAATTAGTACCAGAGAGGCAATAGGAATTCCCAAAGTTAGAGCGACAGCCGTACTTTTACCTGCTCCAATTGCAAAAGCAGTTCCTAGTACACTACCTGATATAATTTCTGGTGGGATAGATGCCCCAATGGAAAATGAACCAACAAAGGCTAATTCTAAGGTTGCACCAATAATAATACCTTGTGTGATATCTCCCATTACTAGTCCTGCTAAAGTACAGGTAACGAGAGGTCTTGATAACATTGATGAACCTAAAAAATATTCACCATTAGCTAACATAGCAATCAAGGCCAAAATAATTGCTGTAATAACAATACTCATTTTGTATTCCTTTTAGTCTATTTTTCAAATTTCTGCTTAGATTCATTTGGTATTTGTTGTATATAAACTTCAACACCATCTTGCTGTAATCCAGCTAATAGTTCTGATTCTAATTCTGTTAAATTGATCGTTTTAGAGTAATTCTTAGTTCCATCACGAGGTTTAGTTCCTCCTAAGTTAAGGCTAGTTATTTTTCCTTGAGTGCCTCGGATTAATTTTTCTGCATCCGCAACGGATTCAACAACGATTAACATTTGATATTTATCCGTTACACCCGAGTTAATTGCTTCAATACTGTCATCAACAGACTTCATTACCAATTTTGCGTTTTCTGGCTTAGCTAAACGAATTGCTGATTTACGAAGTTCATCACCTGCTACAGCATCATTGGCAACTAAAATTGTATTAGCTCCAACATTTTCAAACCATGAAACAACGACCTGACCGTGAACTAAACGGTGATCAACACGTAATAATTTAATCATTTGAGTACCTCCTAGGTGAAATCAACCACATATTTAGTATTACTAGCAAACTTATATTCAATGGCTATTGGTTCTCTATTAATATCAAAATAGTGATTAGAAATTTTAAATAATGGATCGTTAATTTTGCATCGTAACTGTTTTGCTAATTCAGCATTTGCCACAATTAGCTGCAAATCTTGCTCTAATATATCGACCTTTTTTTTACCCGAATTAGTGATTTCGAGTGCTGATAAAACTTTGATTATAGATATTTGGAAATCGGGAAAATTATTAAGAGGTAAGAGAAAAATTTCTTTAACTACACTGTTTTTTGCAACTTCTAAAAAACTAATGTAATAGATTAGCTCGGAAGGTTTTATCTTTAATAATTGGCTATAGTAACTTCCGGCTTGCCTTAAATAGGTCTCTTTAATAATTTTTTTATGATTCTGGTAAATATGTGGTTTGATAATCCCTGTCATTTCTAAAATATTTTGGGTAGATAAGGTTGGGGCAACAAATAAACCAACTCCTTTTTTCCTAACCACCATATTTTTATCAACCAGCAAATCAATTGCTTTTCGAACAGTTGTTCTACTGACGGCATAATCCTTTTGCAACTGTCCTTCTGGTGGTAATTCAGATCCAACCCTATAATGTCCAGTATTTATCTCATCCATTAAATGAGAGGCTACTTTTTCAAATAACTTCATTGATGTGTTACCTCATAATTGAAGATATTTTTAGCCGATAAATGATATCGAAATCGATTGCCAATTAAATACTGATCGGTGTGTTCAAATGGTTGGAAATTATTATCAAAACTATAGCTTGATACTTTATAAATTGGTGTACCTTCAGCAACTTGTAAATATTTGGCCTTATCATCAGTAGCTGCCTCATAAGTAATCTCTTCTCTACCGTGGCTTGGTGTAAAATGGTAGTGTTCTTTTAAAAATTCATAAAGAGAAGTACCGTTTAAATCTATTTTATCTAAATTTTTAAATTTTGATGATGGTAAATAAGTAATTTCATAAGAGAGGGGATCTTGGTTTAAAAAGCGTTGTCGAATAATTCTAATTAACTGATCATTTGAACCAAAGAATTCTCTCAAATCAGCAGGCATTTTAATTATCTGGTTGGAAAGTACTTTTATTTTTATTTGAATATCATCTTCTTTTTGAACTTCTTCACTAAATGAAGACATCTTTAGCATATTAATTTCAAAAACTTTATGGCATGGTAGGTTTTTATCATTTTGAAAAACATATCCTTCCATTGCTAAATCATTCAACGCATTTCGTACTGTGGTCCGACTGACACCAAAGTATTCGGCAAGACCTCTTTCTGTCGATTTATCTTTAATTATGCTCAGATTAGCTCGAATTTTTTCTTCAACATCTGTTTTTGCAGCGATATCACGATATTCCAAAGGTCACACTCCATCTGTGGGCTTTTATATCTATTAGATATATCTTAATCCATATAAGATGTTTTAAAAAATAATAAAAAAAATACATGTTGTCAATTTTGAGTACCAAAATTGATATAGAGATCACACTTTTTATCGTAATCCAATAAAATTATTCAGATAAAATTAATAATAGCGATTAGCCTATCTAATTCAGGTTATCAATGTTAATAAATGAAACCGATTTAGTATTAAAAGGATGAAACAATCAGCAGATAATAAAAAAGCCCATTCATTGAGTAAGCTTTTGGTAATGAGATCGTCATTGATATTCCAAGCAGATAAGTCAAATAACGAGCATAAATAACCGCATCTGATTTTGTAGACAAAATACAACAGTATTCATTGGTGCTCTACTCGTGATTGCATATAGACATCAGCTTATTTTTTGTAACCAGTGAAATATATTTATTATCTAACGGATGGAATATCCCATTTTGGTTAACTAAAATTAGTAAAACTAAAAAGCCTACCACATTAGATAAATTACTCCTCAACAAAAAAACAGTATTACTGTTCCGTTTGTACTGATAGTCATTTTGTTATCCAACTCGCAACTGGATAAGTAACCAATTAGTATTAACACTACAGCAAAGCCAGTCCATGAATTTTCTGGAACAGCTATTCAGACCTTGAAACAAATTGACAATAATGGTATTGCCTTATCCGATCAGCATTTAATAAAGTAATTTAAAGAAACCATGTTAACACAAGAATTTATCATCCTCCCTAGTATTTTTATAAGCAATATGATGGAATTTCAACAGACAACAGCAGATTACCAAAATCGATAAAATATCTGCCTGGAGGTATATGCAAAAAAACTTTAAAATTTAGAAACTAAAAATATAAAGAATACAGTTATTTATATATTAATTGTTGAAAATTATGAAAAAACCAAAAAATTTAAGTGATATTGATAATTGTTATCATTTTTGTTAAAGTGATGATGTTGTTCGCTTTTTTAGCACCATTATTTTAATTTAACTTAAAAGAAATTATGTTTACTAAAAAATAAAACTGTGGATTCTTCGGAATCAAATGGTCCTCAAATGATAGATCTTAGTGGAAAAATTGAGTTTGGTGAATGGTGCGAGGGCTTTCATTTGGGTTAAAGGTAGTACATCAAGAGGTCGTAAGGAAATTATTGGTAGGATTGGTTATGAATGGCGATTCTAGCCTTTAACTGAGTTCTAAGATTGGAATAATATGTGATAATTTAAATATCTATATAAGGTTACGATCTTATTGTTATAGAGATACTGCAATGAAAAAAAAATTAATTATCGCTATTTTAGCATTATTTACCGCGGTCACCCAAGCTAAAGAAGTCGAATGGTTACTAAATGAAAATGAGCTTGGGCAACAAATAATATCATTGAAAATCAATAATGAGAATGTTGATTTCAAATTAGACACTGGCTCGATAACTGCTTTAAGTTTACCTTTAAATATAATTAATAAAATTGAAGATAAAGTTGAAAAAAAGGATAAACTAAAATTCACTGATGGGTTAGGAAATGTTCACTATAGTCGACAATTCGTTGTACATAATTTGATAATTAACGATTTGTTTTATGAACAGTTAGAAGTCGATGAATATCAACCTTGGGGATTTGTTGTCGATGTTGAATCGGGTGATAAGATAACCACCCAACAGCAACAAGAAATAAATGAAAAACAGATAGCAGTCGCAGGCTTAGGTCTATTTATTGATAAAATGGTGACATTTGATGTTCGAAGTCACAAGTTGACCTTATCTGATGATTTCACTACTCAATTAGCAAGCGATTGGTTTGAAATTCCCTTTTTTACTAGTTCCAAAGGACATTTGTTGGTAAATGTTACAGATAATGAAAAAAATTATATATTAGCATTAGATACTGGTGCTGGTTCTAATGCAATTATGTCACAAAGACTATCTAAACAAGCGGAATTAATAAAGAAAGAGGATTTACCATTTCCTATTACTGAGCTTTCATTTGTCGATATGCCAAATGTTAAAGAATTTTTCGCTGTACTTGATGAGATTACCGATGAAATGCCATTTGATGGAGTATTAGGTTATGGATTTTTTTATAATCATATAGTTAAAGTTGATTTTAAAAATAGAAAAATATGGGTAAAACCTTACCCAGAAGAAGTTGAAAATCAATAAAGTTTGCATTTAAATTGTTGTATTTACGCAGTATCACGATACTAAATTTACAATATATTTTAATATAGATATAGGTTTTTATATATAAAATATGGCAAGTGTATTTAAACACTAGAATATAGCAAATATTTGAGTAACTAAACAATTTTAGTATATTAAAGATTAGTTTCAATAATATGAATGAATCAGATGAATCCCTCTTTAGAAAAGAATGCTTATAAAACAATTGGATAAATATTGTTTGTCAAATAATGATTATTACCACTTATAGCATAAAGCGGATAAATGCACTGTTTCTAATTATATTTATTGCAATGATTTTTCTCTTAATTTTTTTTGATTATGGTAGAAAAATTCATGTAAATGGCGCTTTACTTCCGGTGGATGGAATATTTACTATTTTATCTTCAGATCCTAGCATCGTTGTTCAAATTTTGGTAAAGGAAAACCAAACAATTAAAATGGGACAACCTCTATTTATTCTAAGAAATTTAAAGTACAGTTCTACTTATGATGTGGTATAAAAGTTTTGTCTAATAAAAATATCCTAACACTCCCGCATAAAATTATTTTAGAGCAAAATAATGCAAAAAAATCTCAATACAACAGACAAAAAATCTAGAAGAAGAAAAAATTATTTTACAATCTCAAATAGCAGTACAAACAGAACATATTGAAATTGCTGATGAAATATCACAAAAGAACAAAAAGCTTTTTAACTCAGATTCTGTTTAATAACTGACAATCAAAATTACTTGACCAAAAATCTATATTATTTGACCTTAAACAA
The DNA here is from genome assembly GCF_000599985.1 of Gilliamella apicola. NCBI lineage: Bacteria > Pseudomonadati > Pseudomonadota > Gammaproteobacteria > Orbales > Orbaceae > Gilliamella > Gilliamella apicola. The sequence goes on along the minus strand of NZ_CP007445.1, from coordinate 3,058,035 downwards.
AAGTTAGAATCTACAAATCATAAAATTTATGATTTAGATGTTCAATTACTCCAAATACCATTACAAGAAAAAAGATAAACGTCAACATATTGAACAATAAATAATTTCAATTGAAAAAGAGTTTATCGAAAATGAGCAACTAAAATTGATAACTATTGTCGCATCAAAAGATGCGCTCATTTGTACTATTATGGTTTCAAAAGGGTAAAGCATTAGTGATAATGTTATTATGACAACACTATTGCCTGAAAATTCTAAATTAGAGGCTAATTTATTTAATCCATCGAGCGCCATTGGTTTTATTAAAGTCGGCTTACTTGTATCTATTCGATACGATGTACTTCCATTTCAGAAAATTGGTCAACAGAAAGGAATAATCGATGAAATTTCGGGCAACACGCTATATTTGAATGAATTAACATCGCTAGGTATTTACTCTTAACAATTTAATAATGAGAAAAATGCGTATTACCGAGTTAAAGTGAAATTAAGTCATTAAAATATTTTATCGTATGGTAAGAATTACTCTCTAAAATAGAGATATCTTTAGAATCAAATATTTGGCGTGCGGTGTATTCTATAAATGTCAAAGACGGCTTATCTGATTTTTTTACTAAATTGTTTAGGAAAATATTCTAAGTTTGAATTAGGTTAATCGCTATGATAATAAAAAAGCCTACCCATTGAGTAAGCTTTCTTATTTAAAATTGGTCGGCGAGAGAGGATTCGAACCTCCGACCCACTGGTCCCAAACCAGTTGCGCTACCAAGCTGCGCTACTCGCCGTTAGATTTTTACTCTATAAAATGGGGTGGCTAATGGGATTCGAACCCACGACCACTGGAATCACAATCCAGAGCTCTACCAACTGAGCTATAGCCACCATAGAAGTAGGACGAAATATTACGCATAAAAAATAACATTGTCCAGTATATTTTTTCAAAAATATACTGATTGCTTATATTAAGAGCGTTAAAAGCTTAATATTTTACCGCTGATTGATGTGTTTAAATTTTATGTGACATAATATCAATAATTTGAGTATCGGTTGTTTTCATACTCTTGCTAACAATGGCTCCAAGATTATTAATTGAAGCTTCAACGCTATCGCAAACTATACCTTCTTTACCTGTCACACGAATACGATTTAATGCCATTAAAACAGCTTTAAAACTTGAAGATACCGAAGTTGATACTTTCATAGCGCAGCTATTTGAAGCTCCATCACAAATAATGCCCGATAAATCACCAATCATACTACAAATAGCCATTTCAACAGGTTCATATTGGCCTTTACCCAGTAACCATGCCATACCCGCTGCTGATCCCATTGCGGCTGTTGATGCAGCACAAAGTGCTGATAATGGTGGAAATTTACTATGTATATAAATTGCAATAGTATGAGATAAAATCAGAGCTCTAGCTAGTTGCTCTGTTGTTGATTTTAAGTAATCGGCAACTACAACTACTGGCATTGTTGCGGTAATACCTTGATTACCAGAACCTGAATTACTCATCGCAGGTAAAGTTGCACCGCCCATTCGGGCATCTGATGCTGCGGTTGTGCGAATAATCACTTTAGATAACAGGTCATCAGCCAACAACCCCGTTTTTGTTTGTTTGTGTAGGGTAGCGGCAATTTTTAAGCCATATTCTCGTCTTAATCCTTCCTGAGACAAGGCATCGTTTAATTCAGCAGAATGTAAAATAAATTTGATATCATCAAAATTAGATTGCGTTGCAAACTCATATATCTGTTTGACTGACATATGAGTTATGATTGATTCCTTTTTAGACTCCTTTTGTGTTTTATTATCTGCTTTGAAAATTACTTCACCATTTTTTTCTATTAATATTATGTTGGTGTGTGAGCTTTCAATACATACTCTAACATGATCGCCTTTAGCATAAATATTGGCTTCAGAATAAATTGTCGTATTATTATTAGCAATTTGTACACTCACTTTTTGTTCTTTTAGTAGAGCTTTAGCTTGGTTAATTTGTTTAGGTGTAATCTTATTTAGTACTTCAAGACCTGCTTCTGCATCACCGCCAATTGCTCCAATTGCTGCTGCAATTGGCAATCCAACCATACTTGTTCCAGGAACAGTAACTGCCATACCATTTTTCATTAAATTTGGTGAAACATAAGCATCAATATGGCTGATACTATTTTTATCAAGATATTTAGTCGCAACAGCTGACGCTAAAGCAAGAGATATAGGCTCTGTACAGCCTAATGCAGGTAAAACCTCATGTTTTACCAATTCAATTAATTCTTGCCATAGTACTTGTTGTTCCATTTTTTATCTCCATATTATCGCCTATAATAAATAGTGCCAGATGGTGAAACATTTAATAAAAGATATATAATATTTAGTTTAAAATTTAAGGTTAAGCTTGCAAAGTAAATAATTAAATATTTTGTACTAGAATAAATAAAGGTTATTATTTAAAATATTTTTAGAAGGAAAATAATGTTAATCTTTTAAAAAAAGTTTTTTCAGTTTAGCATTAATCTAAAATTTTTGTTTTGTTAAACAGTGAATTAAATAATCGAGAACTGTTCAAAATATGTAATATTTTAGTAAAATTACCTGACTTTTTTTTTATTATTGTAATAATGTAACTACATAAAATTAAATAATAATGGCGATATATGATAAATATTTTGTTAATTGATGATGATGTTGAATTATCACAGATGCTTAGTGAATATCTAACCAATGAAGGTTTTAATATTAAAAGTGTTTATTTGGGTAAAGATGCTATTGATGAAGCATTATCGGGAAAATATCGTGTGGCAATTCTAGATGTAATGTTGCCTGATATTAATGGTATTGACGTTCTTAAAAGTATACGTCAACACAGTAATATGCCCGTTATTATGTTAACAGCTAAAGGTGACAATATCGATCGTGTGTTAGGTTTAGAATTGGGCGCCGATGATTACATTCCTAAACCTTGTTATCCTCGAGAACTATTAGCCCGATTACGCGCAGTGTTACGACGTTTTGATGAACAAACGGTTGAATTAGGTGATGATAAAAAATACCATTTTAATGGTTTAACATTAGATATACCGCAACGGTTATGTACTTGGAATGGACAGGTTATTGACTTAACTTCGACTGAATTCAATTTATTAGTTTTATTGGTAAAAAATAGTGAACGTGTTGTGACTAAAGAAGAATTATCTGAAGTTGGACTTGGTCGCGCTCGAGAACTTTATGATCGTAGTGTTGATGTACATATTAGTAATATTCGTCAAAAATTATATCAAGTTGCCCAAAATGACGTGACGATTGAAACCATCAGAGCTGTAGGGTACCGCATTCGTTAATAACAGTAGGTTTGCTATGAATCGTCGATTATTTTGGAAAATACTTGTTGTATTTTGTGTAATGTTTTTTCTTACTTTCCAACTGACATGGATTGCTTTTTCGCTTTATGTAGAAGACAAAAGTAAACAAATTCTCAATCATATGCCGACAAAAGTCGATATGATTGCGCAATTATTGCATGTGGCTGGTGAAGAAGATACACTTAATTTTATTGCACATTTACCCGAACGTGAGCGAGTGTTATTGTCAATAAGATTGGTCTCTCCACAAAATGATCAAGTTAATATTTTAAATGATGAATTAGAATCTCCGAATTATATGTACAAACGTTCGGCCGTTGCTCCAGATGGAACACTGTATTCTGTTGCGTTTAAAAAAGAAGAAATAAATACTCAGTTCCAAAAAATACTGTTTAATATGCCAATGCCTATTACACTAACGGGAGTTTTAGTTGGGCTTACGTTAAGTCTTACTCTAGCTTGGAATTTAACCAAACCAATGCGATTATTACGGCAGGGCTTTTTTCGCGTATCACAAGGCGATCTTTCGGTTCGATTATTTGATAAATTAGAATATCGGCATGATGAAATAAGTGAAGTGGGTAAAGATTTTGATATGATGGTTGAACAACTTAATATCTTAATTTCTGATCGACAAGCATTGTTGCATGATGTATCGCACGAACTTAGAACGCCACTGGCACGTTTGCAGTTAGCTATTGGGCTTGCTCAACAAAATAAACAAAATATTGATACTTGTTTAGCGAGGATTGAACTGGAATCCGAACGATTAGATCAGTTAATTGGCGAAATATTAAAATACTCCCGTTCTGAAATGGACAATCGTAATGATGAATATTTTGACTTGAAAGATTTATTAAGTGTGGTGATTAATGATGCTAACTATGAGGCAAATCACCAACAGATTGATGTACATTTTACCCCTTCAACAATTAATCATTCGATTGTCAAAGGCAATTCAGAACAGATACGTCGTGCGATTGAAAACATTATTCGTAATGCGATTCGTTTTTCTCAATCAGGGCAGGCTATTGAAGTCTCATTAAAAGAAACGAACAAATATTTACAAATAGAAGTTAAAGATCGTGGACCTGGTGTTGAATGGAATAAATTATCCAGTATTTTTGAGCCATTTGTTCGTATTCAGTCACCACAACTTGGCAAAGGTTATGGATTAGGATTAGCGATTGCTCGAAAAACTGTTGTTATGCACCACGGTAATATTAAGGCAGCAAATCGAGAAGGCGGTGGACTTGTTGTTACTATATATTTACCTTATTGGCGTAAATCACAAAAACTTACGCCTAGTAGCACTCGCTATTAACGGATAATACATACTCTTTAACCAACTCTAGTAATTTAATTTTATCATGCCCTGTAAATGTCAGGGTTTGTATAATTTTATTTGGGTCACTGTCTAATATCGCTTTATACTGCGCAATATATTTACCTGCAATAGGTTTGTATGACCAATGCCACTCTTCGGGAAGATATCCTCCTTTACGTCCTTCATTAAACGGTTGGCAAAAACCATACTTAGGCATATTTTCTTGTAGCCATTGATAAAGAATAATACCTTTTTTATCTTGCTTAAAAAAATTGGATGTCACACTAGTAATATCAACGTCTGTTCCCCAATGATGTCTTGAGGTGCCAGGCATTGATGAAAATTTTAAAATCTCTGTGGCAATGTTTTGTGGATTGTTAACTTTTTGCAACAATGCATCCCACTTGCGTTGCCAAATGCCATTTTGATAATTGTAATTACGAGTTGCACTTACTACAATAAAAGGAATATCTGGGTGTATTTTTTTAAAATCATTATAAGCTTTGATTAGTTGATCTGCTGGTTCTTTTTGTAGATACATTCCTTTTTTATTAACAGGTAAAACTGTTAAATCTAATGCTATAAAATCACTGTCTTTTTTTTCGTCAAATTGACCAGTAAGTTTATTTAATGGAGTTGAATGTGCCATAGTGATAGTCGAGTATGAAAATAGAGTTGATATCAATGTAAAATTGAGAATTATTTTTAATTTTAATGTTTTTTTTATCATTTTGAGTTTCTATAATATTCTATTAGCCAGATAATATGAAAACCAGTATAATCCTTTCCCTAAAAATTGAAATAGCCATAATGTGTAAAAACGAGGCCTTATGTTAAAACTAGCTACATCTAGCACGTCTGCAACTAATTCAGATGCTACAAATACAATCAATGTTAATTCAACACAAGAAAAAATAAATCTACTTAATTTTACGCGTCAGCAATTGCGTGATTTTTTTATATCGCTCGGTGAAAAGCCCTTTAGAGCCGATCAAGTCATGAAATGGATCTATCACTTTGGTATTGATGACTTTGATCAAATGACTGATATTAATAAAAAATTACGTGAACAATTAAAAAACTTAGCTGAAATTAAAGCACCTAAAATTGCTATTGAACAGCGATCATCTGATGGTACCATCAAGTGGGCGTTAGATGTGGGAAATAATCAGATGATTGAATCTGTGTATATTCCTGAGCGGGACCGTGCTACATTGTGTGTTTCATCACAAGTCGGGTGTGCACTGGAATGTAAATTCTGTTCAACTGCTCAACAAGGTTTTAATCGCAATTTAACCGTTGCTGAAATTATTGGACAAGTTTGGCGAGCATCAAATGCCATAGGTGTCACAGGTAAATTAGCCGACAGACCTATCACTAATGTTGTTATGATGGGAATGGGGGAACCTTTACTAAATTTATCTAACGTAGCGCCTGCAATGGAAATTATGTTGGATGATTTTGGCTATGGTTTATCAAAAAGACGAGTAACACTTTCAACTTCTGGCGTAGTACCAGCTTTAGATAAATTGGCAGGAATGATCGATGTTGCATTAGCTATTTCACTTCATGCTCCAAATGATGAGATCCGTAGTGAAATTATGCCAATCAACCAAAAATATAATATGGCGATGCTACGTGATTCAATTTTACGTTATCTTTCAACATCAAATGCCAATCACGGTAAAGTAACAATTGAATATGTTTTATTAAATCAAATAAATGATAGTGTTGAGCATGCCCATGAACTGGCGAAGTTCTTAAAAAATGTACCAAGTAAAATCAATTTAATTCCATGGAATCCATTCCCTGGAGCACCTTATTCTCGTTGTTCAAATACAAGAATTGATAGATTTATGAAAACATTAATGGGTTATGGATTCACAGTAATCGTTCGTAAAACGCGTGGTGATGATATTGACGCAGCTTGCGGGCAACTTGCTGGTGAAGTAGTTGATCGCACGAAACGAACCCTTTATAAAAAGCAAAATCTTGTTCAGAAAACAGCATAATCTTCTAATATAAAAAGGAAGTATAAATGAAAAGATCGCTAATAACATTAAGCTGTTTTTCCATGCTAATGCTATCAGGTTGTCAAACTAATAACAGAGAAGAGTTTGACCCAGAGACCGCTGCATTAGCAAGAATGCGATTAGGACTAGGCTATTTAGCTAAAGCGAACGAATCGGAAGAAAATGTTAAAGCCGCACATTATAATCTAAAATTAGCGTCTCAATATTCGCCCAACAATCCACAAGTGATGCTAGCAATGGCAATGTTTGATCAACATGTTGGCGAATATGATGAAGCTGAAATGATTTATAAACGTATCACTTTAATGCAGCCAGGTAACGGTTTATACCATGTTCACTACGGCTCTTTTCTGTGTGGTAGAGACCGTTATCAAGAAGCTCAAAAGCAATTTGAGCAAAGTCTTGAGTTAGACAAACATAGCTGGAAAGCCGATACCTATGAGCAATATGGTTATTGCGCTATCCAAAATGGAGATAAACAAACAGCCGATCGTATGTTCAAACAACTTTTTGAATATGATCCTAGTCGTCGAAGTAATGTGATAAAAACAGCTGAAATTTATAAAAATAAAGGCGATAAAAATATCGCTAACTATCTATTTTTAATCTCAAAAAATAAATCATAAAAGTTAAAATAAATATTTTAGAAGCAAGAGTAAATGTCATGAGTTTATTGGCCATTATGTTATTAGCGTTGGCAATGTCGAGTGATGCCTTTGCGGTCGCTTTATGTCGAGGTATATCACTAAAATCCATCCCATTTTTAGGTGCTTTAAAAATTGGTGTATTATTTGGTATTATTGAGGCAATTACCCCACTTCTTGGTTGGTTAATTGGCTATATCGCTTTGCAATATATCGAAAAATGGGATCATTGGGTAGTGTTTGCTATCATGATGTTTTTAGGTATTAACATGATTTATAACAGCCTAAAAGCATCAAACGAAGACGACCAAGCAGAAGAACAGGTATCATCAAATAAAAAATCTTTTTTTATGCTGATTTTTACTGCTATATCAACTAGCATAGATGCATTTGCTGTTGGGATAGGTTTAGCAATGGCCAATGTTAATATCTATTTTACTGCGTCAATGATTGGCTTAGCAACTTGTGCGATGGTGACAGCAGGATTGTTATTAGGTAAGAAAATAGGGTGTGTTGTAGGCAAAAAAGCCGAACTATTAGGTGGATTAGTACTTATTTTTATTGGCGTAATCACGCTTTACCAGCATTTAACAAGTTAATTACAAAACGTTATAAAAAACAGACAGCTTTAGATATAAAAAAACCACTCACATATTGGAGTGGTTTTTCATTGGATAAATAATAGGGGAAATTACATCATTCCGCCCATTCCTCCCATGCCGCCCATACCACCAGCAGCACCTAAATCAGCTTTATCTTCTTTAGGTAAATCAGTAACCATACATTCAGTTGTGATCATAAGACCAGCTACTGATGCAGCATATTGTAATGCGCTACGAGTTACTTTAGTTGGATCTAAAATACCCATGGCAATCATATCACCATACTCTTCAGTTGAAGCATTGTAACCATAGTTACCTTTACCGCCTTTAACTGCATTAACAACAACAGAAGCTTCTTCACCACAGTTAGTAACGATTTGACGTAATGGTGCTTCCATCGCGCGAAGAGCTACTTTAATACCAACGTTTTGATCTTCGTTTGCACCTTTAAGGTCTAGAATTGCAGAAGCAGCTCTAACTAATGCAACACCACCACCAGCAACAACACCTTCTTCAACCGCTGCGCGAGTCGCATGTAATGCATCTTCTACACGTGCTTTTTTCTCTTTCATTTCAACTTCAGTTGCTGCACCAACTTTAATTACTGCAACACCGCCAGCTAATTTAGCAACACGTTCTTGAAGTTTTTCTTTATCGTAATCAGAGGTTGATTCTTCAATTTGTTTACGAATTTGTTCAACACGTGCATTAATTAACGATTCTTCACCAACACCATCAATGATAGTTGTGTTATCTTTGTTGATTACAACACGTTTTGCTTGACCTAAATCTTCAAGAGTTGCTTTTTCAAGCTCTAAACCGATTTCTTCTGAAATAACTGTACCTGAAGTTAAGATAGCAATATCTTGTAACATTGCTTTACGACGATCACCAAAACCAGGCGCTTTAACCGCTGCAACTTTAACAATACCACGCATTGTATTGACAACTAATGTTGCTAATGCTTCGCCTTCAACATCTTCAGCGATAATTAATAGTGATTTACCCGCTTTAGCAACCGCTTCTAATACTGGTAGTAATTCACGGATATTAGAGATTTTTTTATCAGCTAATAAAATATAAGGGTTATCTAATTCAACAGTAGCTGTTTCTGGTTTATTGATGAAATATGGTGATAAATAACCACGGTCAAACTGCATACCTTCAACAACATCAAGTTCGTCTTGTAAACCAGTACCATCTTCAACAGTGATGACACCTTCTTTACCTACTTTTTCCATTGCTTGAGCAATTAAAGTACCAACAGTTTCATCAGAGTTTGCTGAAATAGTACCAACTTGCGCAATTGCTTTAGAGTCAGCACATGGTGAAGATAATTTTTTAAGCTCTTCAACTGCAGCAACCACCGCTTTATCAATACCACGTTTTAAATCCATAGGATTCATGCCCGCAGCAACAGCTTTTAAACCTTCATTAACGATAGCTTGAGCAAGTACTGTTGCTGTCGTTGTACCGTCACCAGCTGCATCATTTGCTTTTGAAGCGACTTCTTTAACCATTTGTGCACCCATGTTTTCGAATTTATCTTCTAATTCGATTTCACGAGCAACTGACACACCATCTTTAGTAATAGTTGGGGCACCAAATGATTTATCTAATACCACATTACGCCCTTTTGGACCTAAAGTTACTTTAACTGCATCAGCTAATACATTAACACCTTTAAGCATTTTAGTACGAGCGTCATTTCCAAATTTCACATCTTTAGCTGCCATCTTCGTATTTCTCCTAAATTCTGTATATAAATTAAATTATTTGCCAGTTATGCTTCAACAATGGCTAAAATATCGGTTTCTGATAGGATAAGCACTTCTTCGTTATCGATTTTTTCTGTTTTAACGCCATATCCTTCATTGAAAATTACGATATCACCAACTTTAACATCTAATGGCTGAACTTGACCATTTTCTAAAATGCGACCATTACCAATAGCTAAAACTTCACCACGTGTTGATTTACCAGCAGCTGAACCAGTTAAAACAATACCGCCAGCTGATTTTGATTCTACTTCTTTGCGTTTAATGATCACACGATCATGCAATGGACGAATTTTCATTAGTTATCTCCTAGCACTAATTTTTACTTAAACAATTATTAACAATAAATCATAAAATTATGATATGTATTATATAGTGCACAATACATGGGGATTATTTTAAATTCTTCAAGAGAATAAAATAAAAAAAAATCCAATTGATTATTTATTCATCACTCTTTCGTTCGAATTCCCCTTCAATAACATCATTCATTTGTGTGTTGCGGTTAGAGGAAAAAGCATAAAATCTTGAGGGTAGTTTTCCAACAATAAACCGGACAATATATTCTTGAACGCGTGGAATGAACATAATGGCGCCAAGAATATCAGTTAAAAAACCCGGAATAAGTAACAAAAAGCCAGCAAATAATAAGGATACGCTCTTAATAATTTCATCTTTAGGATTTTGCTGATTAACAATTTTTTGTTGCATAATACTTAGGTTTTTTAAACCTTGTTTTTTAATTAATGAAAGACCAATAATTGAAGTAGCAATAATCCCAATCAAAGCAAGAAAAACACCAATTGAATCAGCAACTGTTATAAAGAAACTCAGTTCAAAATAAGCATAAATAAAAAAAATAATGAAACCAAAAACTCGCATATAAAATTCCTCTAAATATAGAGTGATATTATCCTAACTAAATTATTAATATAGTGATAATTAGTTAAATTTCAACCAATCAGTACATATTTTTAAAAATTTCTTACAAGAGGGATTGACGGATGATCGCGAATCGTGTTTAATACACATCCATTGTTGCCCGGATAGCTCAGTCGGTAGAGCAGGGGATTGAAAATCCCCGTGTCCGTGGTTCGATTCCGCGTCCGGGCACCAATTCCAAAAAAAGACACCAGCTTAAAGCTGGTTTTTTAATGTCTAAAGCTTTTTCGAAACTATCTTTCAAGGAATTTCCTTTGTTAACCGATGTCAGCTGAGATTACTCTATATCAAGTGCAAAATCGGATACAAACCCAGATACAAGTATCTTATTGATTCATGATAAATTATTTTATAACAATAGGTTAAAGTTTATTATCTATACCGTATACGGGAATAGATAAAATAAAGTATCTCTTAATATAGAAAACTTCTTTTAAAAATCAGGGATCTTTTCAGCTTGTTTTGCAAGGCCATTAGAAATTGCATCACTGATATGTAAAGGGTGATGGTTTGGTAATTGAGATTTGATCTGTGAAATAACACTAGGCATGAGCGATTTAAACTCAATAAACATTCCTTTGGTCAGATTTTCATCTAGTCCAACGTGTTTACCCATCGTAATAAAATGTTGATGGTTACAATAAATTCCATTTACAATGAATTATAATTAACCTATAAAATACTTAGTAAATTTTTAAATTCATAGAATGTATTAGCTTTTAATAATTGTTTTGTTATGGCTTTATCATCAATTAAATTTAATATTAGATCATATAAATTATCTGTAATTTCATTATCAGTTTTCGATAATGCAAGTAAAAATATAAAATTACATTTTTTATCTTTCTCCCATTGTATCCCATTCGGAAATATAGCAACTGATACTCTTGATCTGTTTGCACTCATTGTCATAGAATGAGGTATAGCAATGACATCATTAATCAATGTTGTCTGTAAGCTCTCTCTTTCTAGCACACTAGACACAAAATCCTCTGAGACAATATTTTGTTTTTCTAGATCAACTGCCATTTTTACTAATAAGTCTTTTTTAGATAATTTATCAGTGTCAAAGTAATAAAAATTTTCAGGATTAAAAAGTTGCATAACATTATTATTAATTTGATCATCGGTTAGATAATATTTTAAATCATCAATTGCTTTATCTATATTTGACATATCAATGTAAGCAGTGGGAGTATTTTCTTGAGTAAATGGAAGTGTGGTAATTGTTAGATCTATGTCACTTATCTTTGATAATTGAAATTCAGCATAGGAGTATGTTTTTTTTATATTAAATTTATTTGGGAATTTTTTATTTATTTTTGATTCTATAATTTTACTCATAGCAAAGCCACCACCACAGACGATAATCACATTAAGCTGTGGAGTTTTTGCTTTATGTCTTTCAATAGCGCCAGCTATGTGTAGTGCTATATATCCGACTTCATCTTCAGAAAAAAAGATATTGTATTTTTTACCAATTACGCCTAGATGGGTTAAACTTAAACTGTAGGCAAATGGGAAAGAATTTATTATTGTACTGAGTATTGGATTTTTTCTTTCTTTATCTATTGAACTAATTTTAATAAAATTCTCAATATGGTTAACTAAATCTTCAAATAAGATCTCATCTTTAGTCCAATTAAGATTAGATGTCTCATATATTGATGTTAATAATTCATCAACGATGATCGACGATTCAGATGGGTGATTTTTAGGGTTTTTGATTAATCTAGGTACATTAATGGATAAAGTTAGAATAAAATAGTTGATTTCATTAATGGGTAATGTGATTGAGAATGAGTTTTCTATTTCCTTAAGAAATAAATATATTGCATCTAATGCATGATCCATTAACTTTGGAACTTCAATGGATATTTCATTAATTGTTAATCCTTCTTTTACTCTAGCTATCGCCAGTGCAATAGTCGATATTATATTTTTATGATAAAAATCAGAGTCCAATAATTGTAGAGAATATAAATGTTTTGATTCTAATGTATTTAATAAATCTAAATCAATATTTGTCAAAAATAACTTTTCTAAATCCGTGAATCCAACCAAATAAGATTGTAAATCGTTAATCAAAAATAAATCTAATATAGCTTTTCGTTTATCGTATTCTGTGCCAATAACTTTAAATCCAGTATTTGTATTATTAATTAGTTTTAAATTATAGTTTGATAATGTTTTACGTATATTTTTCAAGTACATATATAGTGTATTTTTGCTTATACATAAATGTTCCATTAATTCATAAACGGAATAATATTTTAGCTCATTCAATAATAAAGCGAATAAATAATTCTGACGTTCTTCTAAAGAGCCTAATAAACTATAGCCTTCAGTTTTATTAAAATTACCCCACCAGTCGATGATTTTTTTTTCATCTTCACAATCTAAGATATAACCTTTTTGTCTTATTAATTTTATTTTGGCATTTTTATCAATTAAATAATCATTTAGGTTAGAAATGTCCGTGCGAATAGTTCGTTCAGACACATTAATTGTCGACGCAATATCTTTAATTAATATGGGCTCTTTTTTAAGTAAAAAAAAATCAAATAAATCATCTAACCGTTGGTACGAAAATTTACTCATAGTAATAAAAGGCCTCATTTAAAAAATTACTATGAATATGATATTACTTCTAGAAAAAAAGATAGTACATTAATTTTCCAAAATAAAATGAAAATGTATGGATATGCTTTTTTATAACATCTCTTATTATATTAATTAATCCATTTTATTTAATTAAAGGTATTAAAGTAATGAATCTTTCAGAAAATAATATTTTTTTGAATTTAAACGTAGAAAGTAGAGATGAGTTATTTGATTTTTTATCAAGTAATGCTTTTAAGCATAATTACGTCAATGATATTAAAAAAACTATGGAAGCATTTATCGATAGAGAAAAAGAATCATCGACAGGATTGATTGATGGGTTTGCAATTCCTCATGCAAAAGATGACGCTGTTATTACTCCAACTGTTTTTTTTGCAAAATTAGCTAAACCGATAGAATGGGAAACATTTGATGAGAGTAATGTTCAATATGTTTTTGCTTTATTCGTGCCTAAAAATGAGGCTGGCACTACCCATATTATGATGATAAGTAAACTAGCTACTGCTTTAATGGAAGATGATTTTAAAAATGAAATAAAAGCTTCAACAGATATAAATAAAATTATATCACTAATCAGTAAGGAAATGACAAGAGAGGTATTAGTATGAAAATTGTTGGTATTTCAGCCTGCCCAGCAGGACTAGCGCACACACCTATGGCTGCTAAAGCATTAGAGAATGCAGGTAAAAAATTAGGTTATGATGTAAAAATTGAGCAACAAGGATCTTTAGGGCAAGTTAATAAAATTTCACAAGCTGAAGTTGATGAAGCTGATTTTGTTTTATTAGCAACAGATCAAAAAGTAATAGATATGGATAGATTTAAAGATAAGCCTCAATTAAAAGTTAGTATTGCCACTTGTATTAAGGCTCCTGAAGCAGTTTTAAAAAAATGTGTGAATATCATAGAAAGTAGAAAATAACTAAATAAGAGAAATTAATATGAAAAAAATAATGTTTGAGTTGAAAGGGCATTTGATGAGTGGCATTAGTTTTGTTCTACCATTAATTATCGGAGCTTCTTTAGTAATTGCTATTCCCAAAATGATAGCATTATCTATGGGTATTACTAGTCTAGATATTTTTAAAGATAGTTCTGGTTTTGAGCACTCTCTTTATTTGATAGAACAAGTGGGTTGGGTAGGTATAGCATTAATAAATACAGTATTAGCTGGTTTTATTGCATATTCTATTGGTGATAAGGCTGCAATTGGTGCTGGATTTATTGGTGGAGCTGTTGCTAGTTCAACTAATGCTGGATTTTTAGGTGCGGTGATTGCTGGATTTTTAGCTGGCTATTTAGTTAAATGGGCAAAAAATAAAATTCATCTACCAGCATCATTTTCAGGCGTAATGCCACTGGTTATTCTACCTTTAATTGCTACTTTATCTGTAGCTATCATTATGGGAGCTGTTTTATCTGAACCACTAGCTTTGATTAACACAGGATTAGTTAATTGGATCAGAAGTATGATAGCGAATGATGTCAGCCAATTATTATTAGCTATTATTCTTGGGGGAATGATCGCTTCTGATTTAGGTGGCCCAATTAATAAAGCTGCATGGATGGCAGGAAATGTGTTATTAATTGAACAGATTTATATGCCAGCAATCATGGTTAATATTGCTATTTGTGCTGTTCCTATGGGATATGCTTTTGCAACGTTATTCCATAAGAAAAAATTTAATGCTGAATTATTAGATGCAGGCCGGAATAATTTTGTGATGGGATTTATTGGTATTACCGAAGGTGCAATACCATTTACTTTAGTAAACCCATTAAAGTTAGTACCAATTAATATTATTGGTGGAGCTATAGCATCAGGTTTAGGTGTTTTATTAGGGATGTTTGACAAGATGCCACCTGTTGGTGGTGTTTATGGTTTCTTTACTGTCGGAAATGGCTGGGCATATTTAGTCGGTCTATTTGTTGGTGCTGCTTTCATCGGTTTTTTTGCGCCATTGTTTGTTAACTTTAAAAGAGATGATGAGCAAGAATTAATAGATATTGATGATATTGAGATCAGCATTGAAAATTAAATTTAATTTAAATAGGCCAAGATAATGAAAAAAGTACATGTAGTTCCGCATACTCATTGGGATAGAGAGTGGTATTTCACAACTAGTCGCTCTAAAGTATATTTGATGCATGATTTTAAAAGAGTCATTGAATTATTAGAAGATGAAAATGGATATGATTCATTTTTATTAGATGGTCAAGCATCTCTTTTAGATGATTATCTCAAATGGAGACCGCAAGATAAACATAGAATAGAATCACTAGTAAAAAAAGGTAAGTTAATTATAGGTCCTTGGTATACTCAAACAGATCAGTTAGTGATATCTGGTGAAAGTATTATCAGAAATATGCAATATGGTATAAGAATTTGTAGTGAATTTGGTGGATATATGCCAGTTGGTTATGTTCCAGATTCATTTGGTCAATCATCAAGCATGCCTCAAATTTACTTAGAATTCGGCATTAAAGATACAATGTTTTGGCGCGGAGTTAGTGATGATGAAGTCAAAAAAACAGAATATAGATGGAAAGGAGAAGATGGTTCAATTGTAAATGTATTCCAAATTCCTAGTGGTTATTACATTGGCGGAGCTATTCCTGAGGATTCGCAAGAACTAGCAACTTATTTGAAACAAGATCCTTTTAGAAAAACATGGGCAAGAAGTTCAACTAATCATGTTTTTTTCCCTAATGGATTTGATCAAGCTCCACCAAGAGAAAATCTATTAGAATTAATAGCTAGAATGAATGAATTATATAAAGATGAGTTTGAATTAGAAATATCTACTATAGAAAACTATATAAATGCTATAAAAAATGAAAACCCGGACTTAGAAGAAATTAGTGGTGAGTTAATTAATGGAAAATTAATGAGAATTCATAAAACTATTTTTTCTTCAAGATCAGATTTAAAACAGTTAAATACACAAACTCAAAACTATCTTGTTAATATAATGGAACCTATTTTAAGTATTTCTATGTCATTAGGTTTCGAATATCCAGTAGAAACAGTTCGTGAAATATGGAAATTGATGTTTGAAAATGCTGCGCATGATTCGATAGGTTCGTGTGTATCTGATTCTGCTAATGAAGATATCTATATGCGCTACAAACAAATTAGGGATATTTCGGAGAACTTGATAGAGCTTACAATGAGAAATATATCGATGAGAATTGATAATTTTTCTGGTAAAGATATTACTCTAACTGTATTTAATACTTTTAATAAATCTAGAAGTGGAATTATTGAAGCAGATGTTTATTTACCACAAGAAGATTTTAGAATATTAGATCAGCAAGGTATGGAGATTCCCTATACAATTTTAGAATTAGTAGATCAGACACAATATGTTCTTAATCAAGGAAATATTCTTAACCCAAGTAAAAAAATATATATTCCAAAGAAAGTATATAAAGCAAAAATTGCGTTAGAATCATTTAATCTACCTAGCTTAGGTTATAACCAACTAACGCTAGATTTGAATGGCAGTACACATAAAAAAATCAAACAAAAATCTACTAATGTAATTGAAAATACTTATTATACAATTACTGTTAATAAGAATGGTTCTTTAGACATTTTAGATAAAAAATCAAATGTAACCTATAAAAATCAAGCTATTATAGAAGATAATGGTGATGATGGGGATTCTTTTAATTATTCACCTCCGGTTAACGATTTAGTTGTTTATTCTACAGATTTTTCACCTACGATAACGATAAAAGAATCGGATATCGTTAGTATGGTTTGTATAGATTTTGAAATGTTAGTACCTAAAAATCTACAAGAAAGATCACAAAGAAAATGTACAACTTTATTACCAATCACATTAAATTTAACCATTAAAAAAGATTCTCCTGTAATTGATTTTTCATTACAAGTAGATAATACATTAGTTGATAGCCATCGAGTATGTGTATCTTTTGATACAAGTATTGCATCTAAATTTTCAACGGCAGATCATCAATTTGGCGTAATAAAAAGACCGGTTCTATTTGAAAAAGAAATGAGCTTATGGGAGCAAAATAAAAACTCTTGGAGTGAGCAACCTATAGCAATCGAAACTTGCCAAACTTTTGTAACTTTATCTGATGAAAATAAAGGTGTTGCAGTCGTACCCAAAGGGGTTCGAGAATATGAAATCATTGGTGATGATTACAGTATTATACGATTAACTATATTTAGAACATATGGTTTTATGGGAAAAGAGAATTTAATGTACAGACCAGGACGAGCTTCTGGTGAAACAACTATTAAAACTCCTGATGCCCAGTGTCATAAATATATGACATATTCGTTTTCGGTTTTTTATTATTCTGAATCATTTAACTCTTCAAATGTTGCTGAGTTAGCAAAACAAATATTATCACCAGTTCAAGTTTACCAAATAGCAGATTTTCTAAACTCAAGATTAATATTTACATTATCAGATGTAGATAAAACACTTCCTGTCACTTTTAGTATGATGGAAACTAGCGGAGATTTAATTTTAAGTGTTATAAAGAAAGCTGAAGAGAGACCGGGTTATATCTTAAGATTTTATAATGGTAAATATAAACAGATTAGTCATTCAACAATTAAGTTTAAGCATAAAATTAAACTAGCTGAAAAAGTTAATCTTCAAGAACATTGCTTAGATAATATAGATATATTTAATAATAGTATTGATATTAAAGGTATTGAGCACGCTAAGTTTGTTACGATTTATATCGAATTTGAAAATGAATTAACTCATTAATAAAGCGAATAAAATTTAGCCAATATGGATGATGTTGGCTAAATTATTTATAGATATATTATCTAAAATAATATAAATCATAATAAGTTTATTTATGATATTGAATTTATTTTGAAGAGGTTTAAAAATGAATTTATTTGGTAGCATTGAGGCTGGTGGAACGAAATTCCTCTGTGCAGTAGGAAATGAGAAAAATGAGATAATTACGAGTGAAGTTATCCCAACCACAACCTATGAACAAACAATTAAACAAGTTAATCACTTTTTCAGTGTGAATAGAGTTTCATCAATTGCAATCGGCAGTTTCGGTCCTATTGATAATAATAAGAATAGTGATAAATACGGATATATTTTAAACACACCTAAACAAGGATGGTCTAATGTTGATTTAGTTTCTCCTATTCAAAAAGAATTAGATATTCCTGTATTTTTTACAACAGATGTTAATTCAAGTGCTTACGGAGAAATGTATTTAAATTCATGTGATAATTTGATTTATTACACAATAGGGACGGGAGTTGGGGGTAGTGTTATTCAAAATGGCCAATTTATAGGTGGCGTAGGGCACCTAGAAATGGGACATCAAATGGTAAAAAAACATCTGTTAGATCAGGATTTTAATGGAGTTTGCCCATTTCACCATGATTGCTTAGAGGGATTGGCATCAGGGCCAAGTATTGAAGCTAGAATAGGTATTAAGGGTGAAAATATAACGAGTGATTCATATGTATGGGATGTGCAAGCCTTTTATATAGCTCAAGCCATTTTCAATGCAACATTAATAATACGACCTAAAATGATTATTCTTGGTGGCGGTGTAATGTATCAAGATCATATGTTAGGTAGAGTTAAAGCACACTTTAAACTGCTTATGAATAATTATATTACAATTGAAAATTTGGATGAATATATAAAAACACCATCTATAGAAAATAATTGTAGTGCAACAATTGGTAATTTTTTACTGGCCAAAAAATTACTTTTTTAAATCAACATTATTTTTTAAATGTAAACACATTGTATTTAATCGTAATTTAAAAAAATTGTAGTTTATTTATGTAATTACATAATACTTTAATCGGAGATCGAGTAATGGAATATTCTAAACTTTTTGTCGCTTTATGCTGTTTATCCAGTTTTGCAGCGTTTGCACAAATTGAGTAACAAACTAGCCAAGGTGATTTGAAATTATATGGTGATGTCGAGTTCAATATCGATGCAGTAAGTAAAAAAACATAGTTTAACTTCATTAAAAACAACAGCAGATAGTAATGCTAATCGTGATAAACGTTGGGACATTAATGGTCGCGTACTCATCGGTTTAGATGAGGCTATGGAGCAACAATGAGTTTTAATACCGCGGGCAATTGGAATCAATCACCAGATAATCTAGTGGTTAACGTGAGCACAGCTTACCTTGATGCTAATCGAGAAAAAGATTTTTCAGCAGGCGTTAATGCAGTATGGCAACGAATTGATTTAGGTTATATTTTTGCAGCGAATGATATTAAACAATACAAACCAACGACTTTAACCGATAATTTAGATTTAGGTAAATATAAATATAAGATTCATACTGTTAATGCATCATATTTAATTCCCAATGTAATGGATATGGATAACTTTAATATCTATCTAGGTACATACTGGCCACATTTATCTCGTGATGAGAATCAAGGTGGTGGCTCTGATAATCGTTATGGTGCGCGCGTAAGATTTAAATATTTCTTCTAACTATCTAATCTAATTAATTTAATATTTTTATCCTAGCTCGCTAGAGCAGGATAGAAATATTAAATCATTTCAAAATTAGAGTTTTTTACTTATTATATTATTTTAGACATTAATTGATTTAATACTTTTATTTATATAATAACACTTTGAAAAGATGGTGATTCATTTGTATGTTTAGCCGTTAAAAATATTTAAACTCAAGCAAGTTGACTTATGGATATAAAAGTGGATACAAATAGTTTTTATTTGAATTAAAGTTATTTAATATCAATAAATTATAATTTTATTTCGATTTCGGGTACGGGTACCAATTCCGAAAAAGACACCAGCTTAAAGCTGATTTTTTTATATCTAAAGCTTTTTCAAAACTACCTTTCAAGGAATTTTCTTTGTCAACCGACGTCAACTGAGATTATCCCATATCAAGTGCAAAATCGGATACAAACCCGGATACATTTGGTTCGATAATGGCGTGTATCCAAAAATAGCTTTAAAGCCTTTATTTGCAATGGTTATAAGAAATTGCTTAGTTAAATACTAAAAAATAATTAATAAGCATTCTCAGTATTTGTAACCAATTTAGGGAAATATAACGAAGGTGAGTTAGTGGGCGAATGGCTTGCTTTGCCAACAACACCTGAACAAGTAAAACAATGCTTTCAAAGGATGGTATTAATTATGATGAGTATTTCTTAACAGATTATGAATTGACTGTCTATGGTGTATCAAATTATATATCAGAACATAGGAATCTTGATGAATTAAACTATTTAGCCTGTAAACTTTACGAATTAAATCATGATGAAATGGAAATTTATGAAGCAGTTATTGATGTTGGAGACTATGTTAATTCTATTACTGACTTAATTAATTTATCCGATAACTTAGATTGCTTTCAATTCTTATCCAATATTTCTGATGAATATGATTTAGGATTTTTCTGGATTGCAGAAAGTGGCTGATATAGTTTAAAAGAGCTAGGCAATTTAAGTAACTACTTTGATTATGAATACTACGGTCATGATATTATACTGTAACAAAATGGTACATTTTATTCGGGTAATTATATTTATTACACAGGTGAAAGTTTTACTGAAGATTACGATAATGTATCAGCTCCAGAAGAGTACAACGTTTTGAAGTATACAAGATCTTTAGCATGAGCAGTTAGTAACTCTACAAATTTAAATGAAATTTACAAATTTACTTTATATACATTAGTTAATATTATTTATTTTTTTGTAAAAATTAAGAAATATTTAGTATATTTTCTTTAGAGTTAAAGTAATTTGGTAGCTGTGTGTTGAATTTATCATTTAAATAATTGATGCAATATTTTAGTAATTCAAGATATTCCTCAACTTTATCTAAATATGTTAAATCTTTTTTATTAATACGCTTTCGGTGTTTGGAAAGTAATGAATAACTCATTGATATTGCTATAACTTCGAAAACACACAACATTTTATATCGTATATACCATTATTATCTCGATTTTGAGGGTTCATGAACTCAACACAACTATAAGGATTATTATTTCTAAATAAATATAGTATTTGATAATATTCACATAAAATATTATTAAGTAAGCATGATTCTACCTTTAGATATAGATAAGATTGACTTAAAAAATTATCAATTTTGATATAATAGTGTTGTTCGTATTTGGAGGTAACATTAAAAACTTTTGTAGTTTATTTTATTAATATATAATGATCAAAATTGTATTTTTGTATCATATAATTGGTCATATATTTTATAATTACAGGTGGGAATATTTGTATATGTATAAAAAATAAAACCTTTTTAGTGCGTCAACACTAAAAAAGTTGCTTTGTGGTCAGCACGGAAATGTTCTTTGGCTAAGAACTAACTAATTATTGATTATAATTATAATCAATCCACTATCTATTCGTCAAATATTTTTTATAAAATATATCAAATATCCACTTTCTAATTTAGGCTTGCACTTTTAGTTACATTATTTGTAATATTCATTCAGATTGGACTCATGTGATTGTTGCTGAATGGGTGTGCTTGTCGAGTAGAACGGGGAACATTCAAACTACTCAACGTGCGACGCGGTAAATTGCCTTTGTTAGTGTTGCGAACTAACAAACGATTTATAGGAATTGAAAATATTCGAGGGACGGGGAATCAACAACGG
This sequence comes from Gilliamella apicola, assembly GCF_000599985.1. Classification (NCBI taxonomy): domain Bacteria; kingdom Pseudomonadati; phylum Pseudomonadota; class Gammaproteobacteria; order Orbales; family Orbaceae; genus Gilliamella; species Gilliamella apicola. The sequence goes on along the minus strand of NZ_CP007445.1, from coordinate 3,036,063 downwards.
CTGCCTCTTTAAAAACAGCGTGGTAATTCGGTAAAACGTAAAATGGTATTTACTGTACACAGAGCGTGAATGGAGGTAATCCTTGAAATTTCGAGGTTATTGCTGATAGTCTGTGTCAAGGCGGACCATCCTACATTATCTAATGTTGCTAGTTAGAGTAGGAGGGCGAGCGTTTGCTAATTTTTCTGCCTCTTTCGCATTTTTCCACGAGATGGACTATTAACTTTAGAGTTTTTTTATTATGTTTTCTAAATTTTTTAAATATTGTCGTTTGTTTACTACACAAGTCAATCAAGCTGAACGTGAACAAACTGAACAGGCTTCGGTTAGTTCAGTCTATGTTCCTCATCAACAATCTAATGATGGATGGATTGATTTTTATAGTGCTGATTCATTACTTAATACGCCATATAGAAAATTATTAATTAAATTAATTTGGGATCGTGTTTCTATGGATCAGGAGCGTTTTAATTTAATTTACCTTACTCCAATTAATAAATTCGCTGAATTAGTTCAATTGCTTCCAGCATCTGAATCTCATCATCATGCCTATTTAGGAGGTTTATTAGATCATACGTTAGAGGTTATAAATTATGCGTTGAAAATTAGATTATCATACTTACTGCCGTTGGGGGGTCAACCGGAGGATATATCGCATCAATCTGAGGCTTGGAGTGCAGGGGTAATGTATGGTGCGTTATTGCATGATATAGGCAAAATTTTAGTTGATATAAAAATTGAGAAACAGACCGGAGAAATTTGGTCTCCAATTAACGGACCTGTATTGGGTAAGTATAGATTTATGTATAATAGGGATAGAAAATATGAATTGCATAATTGTGCGTCATCGTTTTTTCTGAATGTATTAATTCCTCAAGAATCTATTGTTTGGTTTTCCTCATATCCTGAATTGTTTTCCTCATTCATTTATTTTTGCTCTGGACATTATGAAAAATCTGGAGTTATAGGTGAGATAGTTCTAAAAGCCGATACGGCATCTGTTTCCAAAAACTTAGGTGGAGATCCTACAAAAGTTGCATATAAAACAGTTATTAGTTTAACAGATAAAATATTAGGTGCTATACGTTATCTTATAGATAACGAACTGAAATTAAATGGAACTGGCGCATGTGATGGTTGGTATGATGGTAATGTTTGGGTTATTAGTAAAGTTCTCACTGATAAAATTAGAGCGTATTTATTGAAAAATGGAATTACTGAAATACCGTCTGATAATTTAAAAATGTTTGATATTTTGAGAGAATCTGGATTAGCAATAGCAACAGATGATAATAAAACTGTTTGGACGTGTAAAATTGAATCTGATAGCGGTTGGGTGGCTGAAAAATTAACATTAATAAAATTGAGTAGTAACGTAGCGTTTAGTTCTGCTGATAAACAACCAGAATTATTTTTAGGAAAAATAACACCTATTACGTTAAACTCAAAAAACGATTCATTACAGGAACAATCATCACAAAGGCAGCTAGAATCAGAATCATCAGAAAAACAATTAGAAATTAATGAAGAATTAACAGTTGGATATGTAACTAATTTGTTATTCAACAATAGTGATAGTAGTGAAATTGATGATAATGATAATTCTGTTACGGGGGGTAACAGAATTGAAATTGATGATACAGCATTTAATGATAATTTTATAAAATGGGTTAGAGAACAAATCTTGAATAGAAAATTAGCCGTTAATACTCAAACAGCTAATATTCACACAGTTAATAATAGGATTTTCATGGTTACTCCAGGAATTTTTCAAAAATATTGTTTATATCATTTTGGTAATAGCGATACTGAAAATTGGAAAAAAATTCAATCTAATTTCCAATCATTAAAAATACATTCCAAATTTGGAAAGGAACGATTTAATATTTGGAAGTGTCTCATTACAAGTAAGAAGAAAAATAAGAAGATAACAGGATATTTAATTGAAAAAAAATATTTATTTGCTATCCCTGATGAGTTCCCAAATAATCCTCATTTAGAACTTATCTTAGATGAAGATGAGTACTCAAAAAAATAATTTAGAAAAAATTTGTTTGACGTAACTACATTTTAGTGTTACATTTTTTTGGGATTAGATGCTCCCTGCTTATTTTAAGTATTATTTATCTAAAAAAGAGGCTTTCAAAAATGACAACACCAACGAAGCACCAATTTTTGGGTCAACCTGCTCAAATCATCAGCATTGTTGACACTAAGGGTGGTTCAACTAAAATAACAATTGTTGCTAATATAGCTGCATATTATGCGTTAGCAGGACTCAAAACATTAATTATAGATCTAGATTTGGGTCAACTTGCCGCCAGTTCGTATTATTCATTATCAAACGAAACTCCTGGTGGCGTTTTTGAGTTTTTAGTGGTAGGTGAGACTGAACCTGAAAAAATAATATCGAAAACATGCATTGAAAATCTAGATTTAATTACATCCAATTGTAGTAGAGAAGAATTAGCATCACATTTAAACAGTACAGCAGATGGTATAATAAGACTATCATCAAGATTAAATTTCATAAAAAATAATTATGACGTGATTATTATTGATACAATAGGCACTGTTGATCAAACTGTAAGCATGGCCATTATGGCTAGTGATATTGTTTTATCACCTATTGAGCCAAGCATGCAAGGTTCAAGGGAATATTTAAGAGGTACATTAAATAATTTAGTCAAAGGGTTACATCCATTCTTATCTTTCGGATTGAAACTACCAACTCAAATTTATACGTTTTTCAATAAAATTGATTTAACTAACGATTGTAAAAGAGTTAAATTAATGTTTACGGAACAAATTGAAACTATAAATAATGAATATCCACAACAATTCCCAATTAAAATTAAAGCCCTAGACCAAGACATAAAATCAATGGCTAACTTTAAGAATGCCTCATCATTGAGTCAACCTGCATTTTTCACATATAAAGAAAAAAATAAAGATACTGAATTTTCTTACAAAATCACAAAAAAGCAAGCTCAAGAAGTTAAGGAATGTATCTTTAAAATTTGTTCAGAAATATCATCTCATTTTTTGCCACAATTAGAGGATTATTTTATTGTGCCAATTACTGATTTTTCTGAATAAAGTAATTTTTCTTTCTTAATAACTGTTTAAAACATTAGATTTTTTAATGTAAGGTTTTTATATGACTAATACTAATTCAAATGATTTATTAAAAAAAAGAATGACATCTCCATTAATTAATAAAGATCCTAATGCATCACTACCTAGTGAAATGCCTATGACTATAACATTAGATCAAGTACATGTTAGTGATGTTTTACCTAGGATGAAAAAAAATGAAAGCTATAATGATTTAAAAGAGTCGATTAGATCCAGTGGATTAGATCAGGCTCCTATTATAACAAAACGACCTGGTGATGATTTTTATATAATAGCTAAAGGTGGTAACACAAGGCTTGAAATATTAAAAGAACTTTATGAAGAAACAGCTGATCCTGCATTTTTTAGATTTAATTGTGTTTATCAAAAATGGCAAAGTGAATCAAAATCAATTGTTGGTCATTTGAAAGAAAATGGATTGAGAAGTGACTATACTTTTATAGAAAAATCTTTAGGTGTATCTAAATTAAAAAGTATTTATGAATCTGACTTAAATAAATCTTTATCTTATAGAGAGCTGAGTAGCAAATTAAAAGAGGATGGATATCCTATATCCCATGTTCTTTTAAGTAAAATGATAAATACTGTTGAACTTTTATACCCATTTATTCCTGAAATTTTTAAAGCCGGACTGAGTCGTAATAATGCAGAGAAAATTTTGCAGTTAAGAACAACGTGTGAAAAAAAATGGAAAGATAGTGATATTGATGAGTTAAAATCTCGTGATTTTAATGATGAATTTGGATTGATATTAACTCAATTTGATTTATCCCCTGAAATATTTAGCTATGAACGATTGCAAGATGAGGTTTTAGGTCATTTTTCAACATTATTCAAAATTAGCTATGATGATTTGAATTTTGATTTATTGAGTAGTAAAAAAATAGATGATAATGATAATAAAGTTGATAAAGAAAAAAATGAAAATGACAAACCAAATATTATTGAAGATGATTTTAAGGATAATAATACTAACACCAACACTAGTTATGAAGAGCTGGAACATGGAGAAAAAAATGAAGATGACTCAGATATTAAGAAAAACATAAATGTCTTTAGTCTAAAAATTTCTTATGAAGATAATATATCACAAGAATCTATTTTTAAAATAATTGATGGAACAATAGATGAAATTAAAAATAACGTTAACTTTGAAGAAAATCAAGATTTAAATAATTTTTTAGATAGTTTAACTAATGAATCTGTTATGGGGGGTAACACTCATCTTAATATTGATATTTTATTTGACTCAAATATTGATGACTTTGTCCTCGTTAGAATATTTAAATTAATTAAATTAATTAAATTATTAAAAGAAAAATATTAAAAGAATGAATTAGTTTTATCATTTGTGTTACAAGAGGCTTTCAAATGATCACACCTGTGAATAATAAACTTAATTTTTCTCTTTTGACAATTGCTCTTGAATTAATGGAGCAAGGAAAAATTAAGTGGTTAATTGATATTGGTTTCAATGAAGAACAATTAATCAAATTAAAAAGTATTCCCTACTTACAACTGTTGGAATTGTCAAATACATCAGTTAATTTTCTAAGTTTTAAACTAAATGTCCCTGTTTTTGATCTATTACTCAAAACATCTAGCGACAATACTCGCAAGACAGAAATGTGTGATAGGGCTATTATGTTGGGTGCTTCAAATGAAATTTTATTTAAGTATTTTGGTTTGAGTACCACTGAAATTAGTACTAAACGATTTTTGCTGAATGTTCATGTTACACGAGGTCGATCTAAAAAACCTAACTTTGAGGAAAGCGAGGCTATTTGGAAAAAGTGGGTTGAGCTAGTGAAAGATAATCCTCTACTCAATGAAGTTGATGATTTTAATAGATTGGATGCTTTCATGATTGTTACTGAATCGATTTCTCTATTTTTCTCACCTAATAATCAAGAGGTAGATTCAGAACAGGAATATTTATCTTTAACATCTATTATCAAAGAAATAGAAAAACATCTATTATTAAAGAAATAGAAAGTAATTTGTAATTAATTGTTATCTCCCATAACAAAAATGGAGCTATTTATGATTGAAAATGAAATTAAAAAAGTTGGCGCATTGCATAGTGATATAGCCATTGAATTACATACTGTTCCTGCAGTTCAAATTTGGCATGGAAGAAAAAAAACAGAAGAAAAGGCTGAAATAATTGGAGTTATTAAGGCTATTTCATATTTAAGGTTAATTAATCTCGCATTTAAAACAGATAATCCGTATGCAGAATTTTGGTTAAACAACATAGAAGAAAAAATACAAAAAATTAATGATTTGATTGATGTTGAAAATCATAATGTTAAAAAACTATTAAAATCTGTGCCAGAAGGTTTTTCTTTTAGTAAAGTTTCATCTGTGAATCCCATATCAGTTAATTTATTTATTAATATACCGATTGGTTATCAACTAGTCTTTTTACTCAATAAATTAGATTTGCTTATTCGTGATATTCAATTAGCTAAACATATATCATTGCTAAGCAATAAAAAAGCGTCTGATATGCAGTTCAATATTATAACAAAACTTAGATCTTTATTAGTGTATATAACTCGGTATAAAAATATTAACGTAACACGAAAAGATTTTGCTGACGATCATAACGAAAAAGTACAAAATGCCATTAAGTTAATGGGAAAGCTTCCTGATAAATATATGAAAGCAACTAAAGAAGGAGAGACTCAAAATAATGATGACTAAATCTTTTATAGAACAGGATGGAATTTTGCTTCACGATAATGATTATTTTGTAGGGCGATGCAACAGTTCCTTAAAAGGCCTTTTAAAGCCTTTTAAGGGTAAGGAAGAGTATGCATTATTTCTTGATGAGATAAACATTACCATTAAACATTTAGAAAAAATTAGTCAAAGGTTAGTTGACTTAACAAAAGAAACTTTACCTCTAAAATATTTACCAGTTTATTTGAGAGTAAAAAAAAGTAGAGGAGGAGCATCATTGCTATATTGGAGAAGCTCTAAGTCACTAGGAGGTGAATTTAAAACTAAAGAACTGGAAGGAAGGTTTGTTGTTTTGAATTGTTTAAACTCAAATAAACTTTCTTTTAGTGAAAAAAAATTTATTAAAGAACTGGAAATAGATCGTATTTCAATTAATAACCAAATTTCAATATATGTTCGAATAAAAAACTCTATAAAAAAAAGTATGTCTCAATTAGATGAACTTATGATTTTTAAGTGACAATTTTAGAGGATAAATAATTATGAAATTTTTCACATAAGATCATCACGGCGAAGGAATGGAGTATCACGATACAGAGCAAGAAACTAAAAAGTATGCTAAAGAACTTCTTGATTCATATATACAAAATGATGATGACGATAATATTGATATATGCTGGATAAAAGTTAAGCAATCAGTACACGCTAATAACGAAAATTATAAATTTAAAACAGTTAAGTGAAAGAGATAATGGAGAGTAGATAAAGTAAAATGGCAAACCGAGGAATAAATAAAGTTATTTTAGTTGGTAATTTAGGACAAGATCCTGAAGGCCGTTACATGACAAATGGAAATGCTGTAGCTAATTTTAGTGTAGAAACCTCAGAATTATGGAAAGATAAACAAACTGGTTAAGCCAGTGATCGCACTGAATAGCATTTGTCGTTTTTGGTAAGTTAGCTGAAATTGTCGGCGGGTATACCAAAAAAGGTACTAAAGTTTATCTTGAAGGGTCACTACAAACTCGAAAATGGCAAGACCAATCAGGACAAGATCGTTAAATGTCAGAAGTAGTTATTAATCCTAACGGTGGGACTTTACAAATGCTAGGCGCACGAGAAAACAGTAATGATAGTTATAATGAAGGTTCTCAGAACTGGGGGGCAAAGTGCTAATAATGTTGTGACAAATAAAAGTGCACCTGCACAGCAACCTGAACCACCAATGGATTTTGATGACGACATTCCATTTTGATCCAAAGTCTTAAAAACTTATTAAGGAATATATATTATGTTAAGAAAAATTATGTTTAGTATCTTTATAGCATCTTATCTGTCAGGATGTGCTAGTCTTGATATTCAAAATCCATTTTATGATTTATTAAATACCAATACGGAAAGTATATCTCAGTCAAATAAAACAAATGAAAAAGGCAATTTTACAATAAACACAAAGACAGATGTAGATTCTGCATTTGCTGCAATTAAAAATGAATTTGGTTTTAGATCTCCTGATGAGGTGGCAAAAGAAGGAGGAGAATTATTACGGGATCTGAAAAAAATGGACTCAGCATATAGTTATGAAATAACTCCAGGTTCTTATTATCATATTGCTGATGATGAATTGTTTTACAATAAACAGCGGGATTTAAGCTTAAGAGTCAAAATCAGCAAAGTTGGTTCAGGTGCTAGAATTATAGTTAACTATAATTTAGATACTACTAATAAAAATATTAAAGCTGAATTAATTAATCGTTTTAATAAAGTATTAAAATAAGAACGGCAGTACTTTAGTAACGGAGCAAAGTGCTAATAATGTTGCGATAAATAAAAGTGCACCTGCATAGCAACCTGAACCACCAATGGATTTTGATGACGACATTCCATTCTCATCCAAAGTCTTAAAAACTTATTAAGGAATATATATTATGTTAAGAAAAATTATGTTTAGTATTTTTATAGCATCTTATCTGTCAGGATGTGCTAGTCTTGATATTCAAAATCCATTTGATAATTTATTAAATACCAATACGGAAAGTATATCTCAGCCAAATAAAACAAATGAAAAAGGCAATTTTACAATAAACACAAAGACAGATGTAGATTCTGCATTTGCTGCAATTAAAAATGAATTTGGTTTTAGATCTCCTGATGAGGTGGCAAAAGAAGGAGGAGAATTATTACGGGATTTGAAAAAAATGGACTCAGCATATAGTTATGAAATAACTCCAGGTTCTTATTATCATATTGCTGATGATGAATTGTTTTACAATAAACAGCGGGATTTAAGCTTAAGAGTCAAAATCAGCAAAGTTGGTTCAGGTGCTAGAATTATAGTTAACTATAATTTAGATACTACTAATAAAAATATTAAATCTGAATTAATTAATCGTTTTAATAAAGTATTAAAATAATATTATAAGTAATTATTATATGCGTTTATTTATCTGTGAAAAACCTAGTCAAGCAGCAAATTTGGCTCCAATTATTGGAGCTATATAAAAAAGATGGCTTTAGTCAAAATAAGGACGGCAGTACTTTAGTAACATGGTGTGTCGGACATTTATTAGAATTAGCAAATCCAGAAGCGTATGACGAAAATTATAAAAAATAGGACTTGAATCATTTACCTATAATTCCAACTAAATGGATTTTAAATGTAAAAAGCACAACTAAGAAACAATTTAAAGTCATTGGAGGTTTAATTAAAAAAACTTCTGAGGTGGTGATTGCAACAGATATTGATAGGGAGGGTGATACTATAGCATGGGAGCTATTAGAATTATTCAAATGGAATGGCAAAACATCCAGATTATGGTCATCCTCCAACAATAAAGATGGATTAATTAAAGCATTAAACAATATTAAAGATTCTAAACAAAGCTATCGCATGTATCAGGCAGGCAAAGGTTGAGCTCAGGCGGATTGGTTAATAGGTATGAATTTTACTAGGCGTTATACGGCATTAGCTAAACAATCGGGTTTTGCTGGTAAAGTTTTATCTATTGGGCGAGTTCAAACACCATTACTAAATTTAATTATTATGAGGGATCGTAGTATCAAAAACTTCATACCTCAAAAACATTTTGGAATAACTGTTCAACTGAATAAAAGTAACTCTAGATTTAAGGCAACCTGGATACCTAAACCTGATGATTGTGACGATAATAATCGTTGTGTGAATTTGCAATTAGCTAAAACTGTAATGAGTAAAATTAAAAATTGCAATTTTATTGTTGATAGTATTGAGGCAAAGCGACATAAAATAGTTAATCCATTATGTTTTTCATTAAGTGAATTACAACAACAGTGCAATAATTTATATGGTATGGATATGGAAGAAGTTTTGCAAATCGCTCAGTCATTATATGAAACGCATAAAGCAACTACATACCCAAGAACTGACTGTGGTTATCTTCAAAATAAGATGTTTGACGAGGTTGGGCCAACTATTAAAAGTTTGTTACAATCAGATCTGGCAATTAAAGATATTGTATCAAAACTCGATTTTAGTATTAAATTTAGAGTTTGGGATAATAGTAAAATTACTGCTCATCATGGAATTATACCAACGACTGAATAAATAGATCTTTCTGAATTCTCCACAAACGAAATAAAAGTTTATAAATTGATACGATTATATTATTTGGCCCAATTTTTACCTGTCTGTGAGATAGATAAAACAGTTATTAAGTTTAATGCTGACAATGCTAAAAGCGAAATATTTGTCAGTAGAGGCAGTAAAGTGGTAAACATAGGTTGGAAACAATTATTTATTAATACTAATCAACTTGATGATGATTTAGATAGACAAACGTTACCTCTAATTACAGAGCAAGATATCTGTAAAGTGATTGATGTTGAATTAAATGAAAAGGTAACAACTCCACCAAAACCTTTTAATGATGCAACATTGTTAGATGCAATGATAAATGTAGCTAGATATGTAACAGACCCTAATTTAAAAAAACTGCTGAGAGAAAACTCAGGGTTAGGTACTGAGGCAACGAGACCAAGTATATTAAAAACTTTATATGATCGTGGTTATATAGAAAAAAGAAGAAGAATATTATATCAACGACAGTTGGACAAAGTTTAATAGATAGTCTACCTGAAATAATAACAGATCCTGGCATGACGGCATTGTGGGAACAAGAGCTAAAAGATATTGAGTTGGGCAAGAAAGATTTAAGCGAATTTATTGATAAACAGAAAACGTTTATAAAATTGATTATTGATAATGCTATAAAAAATAATAGTGTAACTATAAAGCAAATAACTAAGAATTGTCCTGAATGTGGTTCTCCTATGATAAAAAGGAAAGGTAAAAGTGGAGAGTTTTTTGGTTGTAGCAAATATCCAGATTGTAAATAAATTGTTAATATAAAAAGAAAAGCAATTAAAAAAGTGGAAAATTGGCGTAATTAATTTGTATAACTATTTTATTAATGTAGAATGCATATTCTACTCCTGTGTTTGTTGATTTTGAGGTCATAAAATCAAAGCCCATATCAGTGGGTGTGTAACCTGAAAGCCTCGCATACCATTGAAAAAAAGTCCATAGTTATTATGGCTGCCTACAATAGCTTCTTGTAAATTGTAGCCATGTGCGGTCTCATGTTGAAGCTGATTTATATAAACAAATAGTTTTACTATATCTTCACTACAGAGGTAAGGTGGTTCTTACCTCACTCAAAAACTATTCATAACCAATGACCAAATGGTTAAAAATCGGGAGCCGTTAGTGCGTTAATGCGTACCTTCTGTTTTCAGTTCAACTCTGCTAACCACTAGCGAACTGAGGTGTTATTAGAAACGTGATATCTTTGAGGAGGGATTTTAGCTGTTTCTAGAAGCTAATGAGTTTAATTGACTTTCTAAAATATTTTTTATTAAAAAATATTGTTTTTTATATATAAGTTAGATAAACTAAAACTGTTTCCGCTACTATGTAGCAAAACAGCCCAGGGAGTGATTTTTAAAGCCCTAACGTTCGCTGAACGTCCTTGATTAAGGTAAGATCACAAATTGCATGGTTATCCATGAGCCCAATGCCAATAAACTCAAGACATTCGTCTGTTGGCCATCAAGTTTGATGTGAGTTCTTTTTTACAACCCATAAGGGAATTTTATTCCCTAGGGACATAAAATTCCCTTTTACTTAATTCTAGGAGAATTTTATGGCATTTCAAAAAAAACCAATAATTGATGTTGAGCTATTAACTAAAACAACTAAAAAATTAGACCCAAGTAGACGATTACAGATAACTATAAATGTTTCTGTACCAAAACCATGGCAGGTTATAATCGTTATTACTCTAATGCTATTCGAGTTCATTCTCAAAATTTAGGAAGAGTAAAAGGTGAATCTCACAAAATTGAAGATATTCATGTCATTTTGTGTCACCCAAGAAACTTGTTAACTGAAAACGGGTATTGTTATTTATATTGTTCCTGAGACATTTGTTTATACAAAAGGCGAAAAATCAGGTCAGATAGGTGTTCAACTAAGAGGAAGATTATTATTGATTAAATCAATAACTATAAATGGCTAGGCTGTTTATAAGACCTTCTTTAAATAATAACGATATTAATGATAATCGTAGCGATGATAACCATAGTAATGATAATCATGATATTGATGATATATTATTGAACTAAATATTTTTATAAAAAAAACCACTAATTTAGTTAGTGGTTTTTTTTTATTTTGGATATTGATTTTATTATTTACTATTAGTTTAGAAATTGGCATTTTATATACCGATTTTGGTTAGTTAGTCTATTTAGTGATAAATAAAATAGGGTGAAAAAATGCGAATTTTATTCGTTATAGTATGTTCTATACTTGTTTTGTCAGGTTGTGCAAAACATAAAGTTTATAATAATGAAAATAATGCTAGTGTTTATTTTAGTGAAGATGAAGATAAAACAGCAGTGAAATTAGATCGTTACACAATTATCGAGTTAGATAAATATTCTAATGATTATATTTTAGATCAAATTATAAGTATTTCATTACCTAAAAATATGGTTCTCACTGTTCAGGATGGTTTTGGATATGCGTTAAATCAAACTGGTTATAATTTATGTGATACTTTTGATGTTGATAATTTATATAACAAACAGTTACCTATTGCCCATTATAAAATGGGACCGATTAGAATTGGTGTTGCACTGAAAAAAATTGCAGGTCCCGCTTGGGATGTTCTTGTTGATGACGTTGAAAGAACAGTTTGTTTTTCGTTAAAAACTGGATATAAAATTAAACGTAAAGACGAAAAAATAGGTAACAATAATGAGTAATTTAAAAAAAATATTCCAAATTTCTAAGGCTAATCGGAATGTACTATTTCTAGTTTGTGGGTTGGTTTTTTCATTGATATTTGCCATTTTAGCCATTGTCATTGTATTAAATATAGCTGCTAGAATAGATTCTAGAATAGATTCTAGAATAGATTCATTATTAGTGAAGGTCAATGAGATCGATTCTAATGTTACTACAAAGTTGAATGATTTTAATAATATCAACGACAAAATAGAAAATCTTTCAAAAAAAATAGATATGCAAGAGCAAGATATTTTTTATATACAAGATTCGATTACTGATAATAAATTTAATGATTTATCAATATCAATAAATAATCTAATGACAATGGTAGAGAATCAGGAAATTGAAATGAGTTCATTAAAAGAAACTCAAAGAGCACAACAGAATAAGTTGAACTCTTTGGATGAATTCAAAAAATCTCTAATAGATAAAGTTACCTCAATGCTGTTTAATTATAATAATTCTGATAAAAAAAAAGAGAATAGATCAAAGGTCATATTCAATAAATATATCTTAAATAGCATAGAATATCGTTCAAACGAGTTATGGGCAGTTTTTTTACCTAAAAATGCGAAATCACTTTCTGAATTAAAATTCGTTACAGTAGGCGATTTGATAGATGAATGGTTGGTTGTATCAATAAATGATAAATCAGTGGTATTGCAGAAAAACAATGATAAATATAAGGTTGAATTAAATGAAAAATAAATTACTTTTTATTTTTTTGTTATTTTCTTTTCATGCCTACTCGGAAAATAAAGTAGAACAATTGAAAAATGAAACAATTTCAATTGAAAGTACTAATGAGCAAAAGAATAATGAAATTGAAGAAAAAACTAATAAAGTCAAGGCTGATTATTGGGGGTTAACACTCGAAGAGTGGACAAAATATGAAAAAATAAAAGAGGTTGGTGGACGTGGATTTTGGACTCCTAATTTAGATCCACTGACCACCCTTGGTGTAGAGGCTGTAACTGATCAAGAACGGACTAAATATGCACGACTTTTAGCTATCAAAGAAAGTGAACGTGTTGAAAAAGAGTTGGCTTTCCAACGGGCTTATGACAAGGCATGGAAAGAATTGTATCCTGATTTATTACCTATCGAATTAGATGGAAATCAGAATTTTATTGCTAAAGTTAATTTTAGTGGAGAACGTCTAGTTTTATTTCTTTCTGTTAATGATAACGTGAGGGGTATTAATTTATTGAATTCTGTTTTAAAAACAGGTAAAGATTTAGATATTTATTTGTTGGATTCTAATGGAGATGATGTTATAGCCCGAAATTGGGCGATAAACCACAAAATACCCGTTAATAAGGTCAATGGTGGAAACGTAACTATTAATCATGATTCAGGACAATGGTTAGAAATTGGTAATGGTAATTTACCTGTTTTAATGCAACGACAAAATAAAAAATGGAGGCAAGTTGAGATTAATTAATATGAGAAAGGAAATAATCGCAAGTTGCTTTATTTTATTTCAATCTTTTTTTGCTGATGCAGAACTAATCATTATAAAGGATTATGGGGGGGATTCTATGACTCAGTATTATGACGCCATAAACCCTCAAGATGTTGATAGCCAAATACAGCAAGATTTTGTCACTTCTGAAAATTTATATTTACCGATTGAAACAACAAAAATGCAACCAGGGTATTTTGATAAAATTGACATTAATATACCTAATTTACAACCGTTCGTTGTCGTTGGTTATGATGATATATCTATTAAATGGTTAATTGAAAATAAAATAAAATTAGAAAATATATCTAATATCGTAGGAATTGTTGTTAATGTTGAGTCATTAGCAGATTTGAATTATTTACGCAGTTTAGTTGATTTTCAGTTATATCCTATGTCAGGGGACGATATTGCTGATCGTTTATATCTAAATCATTATCCTGCATTGTTTACAAGCCAAAGTATTGAGCAATAATATTAGAGTGTAATGTATGGGCATGAGTAACGAACACGGAATTGAGACAATATTTAGACCAGCATCAGAAATGTATAGTTGCATTACCGCTATTTCTTGTGGCGCTGTTTGCCTAATATCTCCTTGGGCTATTGCGTTAGCTCCATCAGTAAATGTTGGTGTTTCGTTAGCATTTTTTGCATTTGGTATAAAGAGGGGAGCTGAAGGGTATAAAATAATTCGTTATAAAAGAAATGTTAAAAGATTACCTTTCTACTCATTATCTAGTTCTCAAATTCCTGTGAGTTCTAAATTTTTATTTATTGGTCGAGGATTTAAATGGGAACAAAGACACTTACAAAGATTAATTTTATGTAGAAGAGAGGAATATAAACGTTTTGTTGAACCAAGTTGGCTTTATCAATTTGCAAGAGAATTTGAAAAAAAATATGAAAAAAGCAAAATTGCAAAATTCACCAGTTCCCAATCGTTATTAAATCCTGTCAAACCGTTGCCTCCTGTTGGAGGTAATCCGTTTTTGCATGGTGTTGAGCTAAAAGAGACTAATGTCATGATGCCACTTGGTGAGAGAGTTGGGCATACACTTGTTTTAGGAACAACAAGGGTTGGTAAAACACGACTTTTAGAAATTTTAGTTACTCAAGACATTGCTAGAGGTTGTCCTGTGGTGGTGTTTGATCCGAAGGGCGATGCGGATTTATTGAAACGGATGTGGTGTGAAGCAAAACGAACTGGGAGAGATGATGAGTTTTATGTTTTTCATTTAGGATGGCCAGAAATTTCTGCTCGTTATAATGCAATTGGTCGATTTAGTCGTATTACAGAAGTCGCTCAACGTGTATCAGGTCCATTGTCAGGGGAGGGTAATAGCGCAGCGTTTAAAGAGTTTGCATGGAGATTTGTTAATATTATAACTAAAGCATTGATTGAATTAGGTCGACGCCCTGATTATATTCAAATAAATCGCTACACAAATAATATGGATTCGTTATTTAAAGAGTACGCACAGTATTATTTTTCTAAATCAAACAATCCTAATGCGTGGGAAGAAATAGCGATTATGGCTAATAATGTGAACGAAAAAAATTTATCTTTTGCAATGAAAGGGCGAGATAAAATTGTTGTGGCCTTGATTGATTATATTGTGTCAAAGGGGATCTATGATGATGTTTTAGATGGACTACGTAGTGCTGTTCAATATGATAAAACGTATTTTGATAAAATTGTTGCATCTTTAATGCCATTTCTTGAAAAATTAACTACAGGTAAAGTAGCCAAATTATTAGCTCCAGACTATTTTGATATTAATGATCCTCGTCCAATTTTCGATTGGAGTCAAATTATACGAAAACGTGGTATTGTTTATATAGGTTTAGATGCTTTATCTGATCCTGTTGTTAGTGCTGCGGTTGGCAACACAATGTTTTCTGATTTAACATCTATAGCCGGATATATTTATAAACATGGTGTTGACGATGGTTTACCCGGTCAGAATAGAGAAAAAATTGATGTGTGTGTTCATGCAGATGAATTTAATGAGTTAATGGGTGATGAGTTTATTCCTATGGTTAATAAGGGCGGTGGTGCTGGTCTACAAGTAACTGCCTACACTCAAACTATATCTGATATAGAGGCAAAAATAGGAAGTGTAGCAAAATCTGGCCAAGTTCAAGGAAATTTCAATAATATTATTATGATGAGGGTTAGAGAGAGTAAAACTGCGGAAATATTGACAACACAGTTACCAAAAGTAGATATTTATAAAAACACAATTGTATCAGGTGCGACTGATACTCCAAATCCTGAAACTAAAACTGATTTCACATCGAGCACTCAAGATCGTATTAGTACTGAATCAATGCCATTGTTAGAAACGTCAGAAATAATACAATTACCGAAAGGACAAGCATTCGTTTTAATGCAAGGAGGTGAGTTATGGAAAGTACGAATTCCACTTCCATCATCTGTTGATGATAAGTTTATGCCTGAATCAATTAAAGAATTGGCAAAAAATATGGAAAAAAATTATGGTACAGGGGAAAGTTGGTGGTTGTCTATACCTACTCCTATTGCCGAGGATAATCAAAATGTTTTAAGTCAACAGAATTTAACTGACTCACAGCAATCTTTAATAAATGAGCTAAGTGAGTAATTGATATGAGTATGCTATGAGCGAAATAAAAAACCAAACGACACCAAGAAAAGAAAAACCTCAAGGAATAAAGGCATTGTTAGTAACATTAGTTGTGTCTTTATTTTTTAGTATTCTTATTGAGTGTGTAGGAATGGCATTTATTTGGCCTGAACAGGGCGCTCAACATAGCAAGAATATGTTGAATACTGAATTTAATTATTTGTCTAGTGATTTTCAAGATACATTAATTATGTCAGATCCAGTTAGATTTACTGAAAATGTTGTTACATCTGTACATGAATTATTAATGGTTAAAACTGGATTAAGTAAAACATTAAATGAGCCAGTAACCGATAATACATCCTTTTCTGTTATTATTGTTCACGTTATTTCTGAATATTTGATAGCAACTATAAATATAATTTTAGTTTTCATCATTAGGTTAGTTATATTGGTGTTATCAATTCCTATTTTTTTATTAGCAGCAGTTCTGGGGTCTGTTGATGGATTAGTTAGGAGAGATATTAGACGATTTGGAGCAGGGAGAGAATCTAGTTTCATTTATTATCATTCAAAAAGGTGGTCTGGTAAATCATTGTTATTATCGTGGTTAATCTATTTATCTATTCCAATTTCAATTCACCCTAATTTTATTTTGATACCAATGGCATTTTTGTTTGGATTAATTTTAAGTATAACAATTGGATCATTTAAAAAATATCTTTAAATAATAGAAACCAGTGTTTTAGATATTATCATTTTTTTTTCAATTTGGATTTTGAATTTATTACTGACATTTATTTTTTGATGATTATATTATTTCTTCGATTCTATCGAACGAGGAAATCAATAAATGACAAGAAAACTGACTATCCCTTTAATGATTATATTATTTTTATCTTTTAGTAATCATTCCTTTGCCACTGAATCTGATGAGTTAAGTTTAGTTGTTAAACAGCTTAAACAGATAAAAGAATCGCTGATCAAAAGTGAAATAGTTTCATCCGCAGAGCAAAATGTTAGATACCATTTTAATTATAGTTCAGCTCAAGAAGATATTAATCAAATAATTTCAGGTATTGAGAGATATCTCTCTCCAGAGAGAGAACAGCCTCGGACTGTTTTACCAGAAATAAATGGCGATTATAGCTCAGAAATAGGAAATTGATAATGAAAGAAATAACGGAAAAAGCTTATGAGGCCGGAGCAGGAACATCTATGGCTGATACTTATAATGTTTTCACTGTTATATTAGTCGGCCTTATTTTATTGGTCGGAGCATACATTATATATTGTATGGCGAAGGGAATGGGAACAAGTGTGAGAATTTCAGATATTTTTCAAACCCTTATTAGGATTATTTGTTTTACTCTGATCACGATTGCGTTTTTTATATACGAAAGACTTTAACAAACAAAAAAGGAGATTTATTTAAATGAAGTTAATTAATAAACTCAAATCAAAGATTATGTTCTTTGTTTTGACTTGTTATGGAACAGCCTATGCTGCAATGCCAACACCGCAACCTCCGTCTCAGGGTACTGGCGGAGGATATTTTAATACTATTAGAGGTTACATTTATGACGGTGCTGTTGTCATTGGTCTATTAATTGCAGCGGCAGCCTTGTTAGCCGTTGCTAAAAACGTCATCGTGGAATTTAACAATATTAGTGAAGGGAAGGGTACATGGACTAAGTTCGGTACATTCATTGTAATTGGTGTTGTTTTAGTGGTTGCGTGTATTTGGCTGGCAACAGAAGCCGTTGAAACTCTTTCATCAATTTAATTTTAAATAATATTTAAAATAGGACTCAAGTATGAGTAATGAAGAATCATCTAATCAAAATGCAAATGGTGAAATTGATTTCTTACCAGAACGATTAAATCGTATTCCGACTGTTTTTAGAGGAATGACCATAATTGAGCTAGGCAAGTTTAGTCTTATTGGCGTTGTTATAGGTTTTGTTTTGGGATTATTGGGTTTTATTGTTTTGGGTTCTTGGGTCCTTATTTTTATTGGTATGCTCGTTACTCCTTTGCCTGTTGTATTGTATACCAGTAATAAATTTAGCAAATTGAAAAGAGGTAAACCGGATACTTGGTTAGAACGTCACCTTGAATTTGAGTTTGCTAAAAGGGGATTTGGTGATTCTAAAAGATTATTGTTCAAAGATGAAGTGTTTATGACTGTTCGAACGAAACATAAAAAAATGAATAAAATGAATAGGGTAATAAGTAATGAGTAAATATTTGTATGCATTGGCTGGTAGAGATAAGCACATTCTCTCTTTGAGAATTGTAATTGTTGCATTAGTTGTATTACTGATTTTTATTGTTTGGGGTTGGAAATCAGCGCCAGATAAATTGACCATTCATATCCCTCCTGATTTAAGATCCGGCAGTACAAGGGTTTGGTGGGATATTGATCCCAGTTCTATTTATGCGTTTTCATTTTATGTATTTCAACAATTAAATAGTTGGCCCAAAGACGGGGAAATTGATTACAAAAGAAATATTGAGGCTTATAGCCCATATTTAACACCACAATGTGAACAAGTTTTACTGGCTGAATATAGTCAACGTAAAAATTTAGGAGAACTTAAGGGGAGGGTGAGAACTATGGGTGAAATTTTAGGCAGGGGAATTAACTCTACGTATCAAGATTATATAACAAAGAGGACTGAACCTAGAGTGATTGTTTTATCAAAAGACGCTTGGATAGTTACATTCGATCTTTATGTTGATGAGTATTTTAGTGGTGAATCTATAAAACGGGCTTTGGTGAGATATCCTCTCAGTGTTGTAAGAAGTGACACCAATCCTGAATTAAATCCGTGGGGACTGAAATTGAATTGTTATGCCAGTAAACCATTAAAATTAGTGATGGGAGAAGGGAATGATAAATAAATTTTTACAATTATTAACATTATTGATTATATCGATTTTTCAGGTTCACGCAATTGAGTTAATTAAATGGGATCGTACTCCTATTAAGTTAACTGTCAATCAAGACGATGAAAGAATGATTTTTATTGATAAAAATATTAGTGTTGGAATACCTACCTATTTGGATCGAAAAGTTAGAATACAGAGTTTAGGTGGTGTTCTTTATGTAAAAAGTTTTGAACCATTCAATGAATCAAGATTAATGTTAAGAGATTTGGAAACAAATGAGATTATTTTAATTGATTTAACTGGTGCTGGTAAATCTAAAAATAAACTGGAATCAGTAAAAATAGTGTTTGAAAATGAGTTGAATACATCTAATGTGAAACAGGATTATAGGGATGATGTTCGGGATGATGTTCCTACACCAATAAAACTAACCAGGTATGCAGCTCAAAATTTTTATGCTCCGTTACGAGCAATTGAAAATGTACCAGGCATTAAACAAATTTCATTGCCATCAATAAGTTTAAAACGACTAATTCCTTCATTACCAGTTCAAGTTACATCTATGGCTGCATGGAGATTAAATGGTTATGAGGTTGTTGGCATTAAATTGACAAACTTATCGCAAAATAGATTGAAATTAGATCCTAGATTATTAAATGGCGATTTTTATGCAGCTACATTTCAACATAATACATTAGGTGAACATGGTACTCCTAGTGATACAACAATGGTTTATATTGTTACCAAAGGTTCTGCCTCAAGGGCTTTTTATCCAGATTATCCAGAACTTGATTTACCAGATAACAATAATGACGTAAAGAAAAGTAAGTGAGGTATAGCGTGGCAAAAATCAAAGGCAATAAATTATTATTTATCATCGTTATGATATTTGTCGTTATTGTTTTTTTTGTAATATTTATAGGAATTAATAAAAAAAAGAATCTCGGTGGATATGTAGATACATCTAATTCAGAAGAAATTCACGAGGTTTCAGATTTAAGCAAAGAAGATTTGGTGGCACTCGGTATAACTGGTGATACTGAAAAAGATACTGTCCAGACATTAATTTCATTGGTAAAAACAATTCGTAATGAGCAAATGCAATTTAATTCAAAAATGAAAGAAATTGAGGAGGACAATCGAAAACTCAAAGAAAGAAATAATCAACTTGAAAATGGTTATAACAGTGATTATAAAATTCAGCCTCCTAAAAAAGATAATTTAGAACAATCATCATCAGATCAAGCACTTCAAACATTAATGAATAAAGTTGATCAATTCGGTGATAAATTAAATTCGTTTTCTAATCGAGAAACACGAGAAACAGTTGGACAATCAATTTCCATTGGGGGAAAGGAAACTGTTAACCCGTCATTGAAGAATAATGAAATTATTTGGATATCACCAGATGATCAAACTATTGTATCAAAAAACAATAATCAAACATTTTCTTTTCCTACTAGTTTTAATGGTAGGGAGCCAACAAAAACTCAAACCGTTGATGGTGAGAAAATAAAAACAAGTACAAATAAAGAACAGCGCATTGATAGTTATCCATTTTATACATTACCAGTTAACTCTACATTATTAGGTTCTGTTTCTATGACAGCATTGTTAGGTAGGATTCCTATTGAGGGAAAAGTGACCGATCCTTATCCATTTAAAATTGTTATTGGTAGAGATAATTTAATGGCAAATGGTATTGAACTACCTAACGTTGAAGGAGCAATTGTTTCAGGTACTGCAACCGGAGATTATGTTCTGTCGTGTGTTAGAGGGAATATTAAAAATATCACGTTCGTTTTTGACGATGGGAGAATAACAACAATACCAAAAGATAATGAAAATTCAAAATCTACATCTACAGAGGGTATTGGTTGGTTATCTGATGAATTCGGTATTCCATGTATTTCCGGTGATATTAAATCTAACGCACAGGAATATTTGGCAACAGTAGGAATTTTAGGTGTTGGTGCAGCAGCAGCGGATGCGTTTTCCGAACAAAATTCAACAATAGTAACAGACGGTTCTAGTGTTACTAAAGCAATAACAGGGAGCAATAGTCAATATATATTAGGTAAAGGGATTAGTGGAGGAATAAAGGAAACTATTGATTGGTTCAATAAACGATATGGTCAGGCATTTGATGCTGTTTATGTTCCACCAGGGAAAACTGTTGCAATACATATCACTAAAGAGATCCCTATTGATTATATTAATAATGGTAGATTAGTTGACTACAACAAATCAAACCTACAAACAGGAGTTTTAGATTAATGTTAAAATTAATTGTTCCAATAATTTCAATTTCATTTTTAGTTGGGTGTAGCACGTCAAAAGATCAGATGTTTCCTCATACTGGAGAGACTATTGCTAGTGTGTGGGCGAAAAAGTTGCCTAATGCAAATATTAATGATGCTCGATTACAGTTGAGACGTAATGTAGATGATCTTGAACGCATTGATGAGTATAGTTCTTATACTAGGAATGCGAAAAATGAAATTGATAGTCAATTTCAACGGTTACCTAATCCTGATTTAATTATGTTTATTTATCCTCATTTCTCATCAAATAATGGGGGTAGTCCTGTTCCTGGTTATTCAACAATTTTTTCATTTTTCGACAAAACTCATTATGCCATGCCAGGTGAAAGGGTGAAGGAGTATTGATTTGAATTTGAATATATTACGTACTGGACTTCTGACTAAAAAAAATAAAGAGAAAGAACTCTATAAAAGAAATTCTCAAAAATCAATCGTTGATTATCTGCCTTGGGTTGAGTATTTAGACGATTCTAACTCCATTTTGTTAGAGGATGGTCGATCAGTTGGTGCTATATTTGAAATTATTCCATATGGTACAGAGGCTAAAACGTTTGAAAAATTAAAGGATATTAGAGAGGTTGTCAACAATGCAATACAGGATTCTTTTAGTGAACGGGACAGTAATCCGTGGGTAGTTCAATTTTATTGTAATGATGATAACAGTTTAAATGATTACATTGAGCGATTAAGGGAATATCCAAATAGTAATGCTAAAGGCACGGAATATACCCAAAATTGGTTAGATATTATGGAGGTTCATTTAAAAGGGATAACTAAAAATAATGGTTTATTTTTTGATAATGAGGTGACTAAAACAGTTTGGAGAGGTCAATTACGGCGAACACGGATGGTTATTTATAGGTATGTGGGAGATAAAGAAACCATCTCTACATCTACAGCATTGGAAGAATTAAACCTTGCTTGCCATAGCGTAATTGACTCCTTAAAAGGGGCAGGTATATCGTGTATTAAATTAGATAAAAGAGCCGTTCATGACTGGTTATGTCGTTGGTTTAATCCTAATTTTGCAGGAATGACTAAAGATGAGTTTTTAAAAACAAGTAAACTTATTATTGAGGATGAAGATATTGAAGGTGAAGAGAGTGTTCCTATTCTAAATGATTTTACAGAAAGTCTATTTTTTAGTGAACCGAAAAGTCAAAATGGTTTTTGGTATTTTGACGGGTTACCTCATTCAGTATTGGTTGTTGACCGATTAAAAAAGAAACCTAATATTGGGCATATAACTGGTGAAACGCCCAAGGCGGACGGGATAAATGCGTTATTTGATCTTCTACCAGAGGGGACTGTAATGGTTCAAACCATTGTTATTTTTCCTCAAGATAAGCTGGAAAACCACATATTAAATATATCTAGAAAAGCATTGGGGGAAAACTCGGAATCGATATCTGTTAAGGAGGATTGTCGTGATGTTATGGGATTTCTTAAATCTAGGCACAAAATGTTTAAATGTGCGTTTGCGTTTTATTCGGTAGGAAGTGATGAAAGGGATTTGAAAAGAAAACTATTAAATTTGAATAATATATTAAATAACAATGGAATTGTTGCTGTAAAAGATGGTTGTGAAGTTGAACCTTTAAAATCATATCTTCGTTGGCTACCTATGAATTTTAATCCAGAATACGATAAAAAATCACTCTATACAAAATTTCAATGGTGTCAGCACATATCAAATTTAGCTCCTCTTTTTGGAAGAAGTTGTGGTACTGGTAATTCAGGAGTTACATTTTTTAATCGAGGAGGTGGTATTCTTACGTACGATCCATTAAGGGATCGAGCGCAGAATGGACATAAATTGATTTTAGGGCCGACGGGTGCAGGAAAATCAGCCACACTTGTTGGAGAAATTAGTCAACTAATAGCAATGGAACGTCCCAGAACGATTATAGTGGAAACAGGTAACTCATTTGGCTTGATGGTAGACTATATGGAGAAATTTGGAGTTAGTGTTCATAGAGTTAGTTTAAAGCCTGGTTCTGGTGTTGTGTTAAATCCTTTGGCTGATTCTCATTTGATATTTGGAAACAACAATAATTTATTTAATGATGAGGAGAATCTAAATGATGATATTTTAGCTGAAGCATTATATAGCTCCGATTCCGATGAAGATGAGGGTGATGCACAGCGAGATGTTTTAGGTGAGATAGAAATAGCTATTCGACTCATGATTACAGGTGGTGAGTTGGAAGAAGATAAATTACTTAGACGAGCTGACAGGGCTATGATTAGACATGCGATAATCATGGCTGCTAAAAAAGCATTGGATGAAAAAAGACAAGCAATCCCCAGTGATGTTCAACAGGCATTATTTCAGATTGGAGAAAACGTTGAAATTCCTCAAATAAGGCGTAATAAGGCATATGAAATGGGTGAAGCTATGGGGATGTTTACTCAGGGGTTTGAGGGAGATATTTTTAATAAACAGGGTCAGCATTGGCCAGATGTGGATCTAATTCATGTTGATTTAGCTACATTTGCGCGAGAAGGCTACGAAGCTCAACTGTCAATAGCCTACATTTCTTTAATTAATCATATCAATAATATGGGTGAGCTATATCAACATCAATCTAGAGCTATAGTAAATATTACTGATGAAGCTCACATTATTACTGTCAATCCATTACTTGCTGCCTATCTGACCAAGGCGTCCAAAATGTGGCGAAAACTGGGCGTTTGGCTTTGGCTGGCAACTCAAAATATGGAAGACTTTCCGGATGCTGCTGCAAAATTATTATCCATGATTGAGTGGTGGGAAATGCTAGTAACTGAATCATCTGAAGCTGAAAAAATCAAAAGGTTTAAAGCTTTAACGGCCGAACAGGTTGCAATGATAACGTCTGCTAGAAAGGCTAAAAATAAATACACTGAAGGTGTTGTTCTTTCTAAGAAAATGGAGGCGTTATTTAGAATTGTACCTCCTAGCTTGTTTCTTGCTTTAGCTATGACAGAGAAGGATGAAAAGGCAGAAAGGATGGAAATTATGAAAACTAATAATGTTTCCGAATTAGACGCAGCTATTGAGGTGGCTAGACGATTGGATGTTAAGCGTGGACTTGTAAATAACTAATTAGTTGGAGGTATAAATTGGTTTTATTCAAAGTTGATTCGATACATGGTCCTATTACAGATACCAGTGAAGAAAATGATTTTAATAAATTTATAAATAATATTAGAAATAAAATTGGAGTTTATAAAGAAAAAAGAGTTAGAGCATATCGAATACCAAATTCTCATAGTATTTTAAAAAATCCATTTAATTGTTATGTTTCTTTTATTTTAAGGGGGGATATTTCAGATTGTCACCTAGAAATTAGTTGTAATTCAAAAATACAAAATATCAATTGGCCAAGCACTAATGACTTTAGTTCTGGTAAACGGGTTGTCATTGAGTTATTTGACTGGGTTGATGTGTATTGGTTAGTTTATAAAATTAATAATGCATTCAAATAAATATAAATTAAGAGGACACAGTGAGTTTTTTAAAAAAAATATTCAGTCTAATTATAACTATTTCAATTTATTCATTTCCATTCTGTTATGCAAGCGAAAATGATATAGAGAAAATAGAGGTTTTTATTCAACAAGAATCTTTAGCTGATTGCATTCAAGATAATAATTGTTTTGTTTATAACATCGATGCCGCAGAGGATTATTTAAACAGAGTTTTTTCTAATTTATCTTCTAACCAAGATGAAGCTTATATGCAATCGATGAGAATTTTTGAATCACCGGAATGGGCAGAACACGAACTGAAAATAAAGGAACTCCAACATAATGTATTACGAGCATGGATATTGGGAGTAAAAAAACATCCTGCTATCGTTATTAACGATACTTTTGTTGTGTATGGAACTACAGATATTGAAAAGGCAAAGCGGGATTTTGAGTTGAGGGTTAACAATGAGTAGATTAAAAATAAATATATTTATAACCGGAATTTTGCTTTTTTATAATATTAGTGCCGTTAATGCTACTACATCAATAACCACTGAAAGAATAATTCCATCAGCATTATCGTTATCATGTGCCGATTATAAAATTGTTGGAATATGCTATTGGTTATCTTGTTCGTTTGGCTGTAGAGTTAGAACGTCTATAAAAGTGAAGCACTTCATTCCAGATATGGTTGTTTCCAGTTATTCAAATACTGGGGAAAATCCGTGGATTGAGGCAAAGATGATATTAAAACCGTTAACAATATCAACATCTTCAATGGCTCAGTCGGGAGGGGATACAAATACGAGACAGGCTCATAACCATACTAAGGTTCGATTTAAAGATGTCGATGCACTAGGGCATCCAGGTGGAGCTGTTTTCTCAAGTATGTTATCAGGAATGGGATATTATTGTTCTAACGGCGTAACTCCATTATATCCGTATTATACAAGTTCCCTAGATTTCTTAGCTTGGAGGCAAGTTCCGCTTGAGCAGTTTTATCCGGAAGCCTTGGTTCCTGGAGTAAGAGAGATAGGAAGTATTTTTTCAGCTAATATGTGGGGAAACATTTATCCTCGGTCGGGGGCGGTGGTACAGGCTGATGACTTCAAAGCAGCAGCAGTAACAGCACAAAGAGCTGCTGATATTTTCACGAATTCAGGTCAGGCACATGTCTATAGACAATATACAAGGAAACATAAAGACGGATTTTGGCCTCCGTCACCTGTCAAAGAAAACACGAACAACCATAAGTGGCAAATCCTTGCTCCTGAAATGTCTAACACATGCGATACGTTTCCGAATTTAAATAAATCATCATCACTAGATGGGGCGTATGTGTTTTCCCTTTGGAGGCCTTATAAGTGCTGTAAACCTAGGGGTCATTTTTTATATAGTATTGATTGGGATAATTAAAATGAAAACAAAAGCAATAACAGTTATAGTTTTAAGTTGTTTGTTGGCATCATCAATTTCTTATGGAGCCACTTCAAAATATATTTCAGGTTCGATTACTGATGATATTTATTATCGGATAGGTGGTGGTTCTGTGTCAACTATGAACTTTCTGTATCAGAAACCAAATTCTATTGGTGTGGGTGTTAAATGGCAATCTAATTTAATCTGTGGAAATTTTGATTTTAGATCGACGATCTCAAATCAGTTAAATGGTGTTACAGAGGGTTTTAATGATGTCATGGGCAGTATTATTAAAAATGCAACTGCTGCTGTGGCGAGTTTACCTGCATTAATTATTCAACGAGCTAATCCGCAGTTATATGACCTGTTGACAAATGGTGTTCTTCAAGCCAAGTTGGACTATTCAGATATGAAAATGAGTTGTAGGCAGATGGCAAATAAAATGGCCGATTATGCCGAGGATGCAGGATTAGTACAGGCAGCTAAAATCGAAAATTTAGCGTCATTATTAGGTGGTAGTGTTGATGCGGTTCGAGCTGACAAAATAGTAGAAAAAGAAGGTGGAGATAATGGTCTTTCTTGGATTGGTGGAG
This sequence comes from Gilliamella apicola, assembly GCF_000599985.1. Taxonomy (NCBI): domain Bacteria; kingdom Pseudomonadati; phylum Pseudomonadota; class Gammaproteobacteria; order Orbales; family Orbaceae; genus Gilliamella; species Gilliamella apicola. Next base: position 3,009,145 of record NZ_CP007445.1, on the reverse strand, counting down.
TTAAAAAAGGTGGAAAGGGGCAGAATCCGATTAATTTAACGAAAGATGTAACGATGGCTGGTTATAATCTGTTAATAAATCGGAATGTAACAGATACATCACCAGTTAGCGATGCTGATACAAAGGGTAATATATATAAAACATGGAACAAACCGTCTGATGCACAGGATTGGATTACTGATGTTTTAGGTGATCTTACATACACATCAACCCAATCAAATAGTAAAAAATCTAAACCAGGTAGAGGTTTAAATCCAGTTATTCAGGAATATTATGAGGAGTATTATTCAGAACTAGTTGATTTAGTTAATGGTAAGAAGGCCATTAACGATGAGAATTTGAAAAAAGTTAACGGGGGAGGGATACAGATTACTAGAGGGTTAATTGAATCATTACAAAATGATTCAGAGCGGGCGGTTTTAACTAATAGGTTATCTAGTGAAATGGCGTTATCACGGGCAATCGGAGAAACTCTAATGGCTAGACGAATTCTATTAACAGGACTGAAAGAACCGAATATTTCATATAACACCACGTTGAAAGATATAATGCATACTCAAATTGCAGAGTTAGATATTGAATTGAATCAGGTTCGATTAGAATTTGACATGAAGAGAGCGATAAGTGGCAATACAGCATTAGTTATAGCAGAGAGAAATAAAAATAGGCAGAAGGGAATTACAATACCTCTTGGTCAAGACGAAGATGCTATATTTAATAATAATTAAGTGAAAATTAAATGAAAATAATAATTTATCTTTTTTTAGCTGTTATCTTTTCGATTGTAATGTTTATTTTTACAGGGGTAATAACAATCAAACAGGTCAATAATTTTCTAAATAATAATTATGTACTGTTTTTAATGTTCCGGTTGGTTTTGTATTCTAGCGTTACTTTTGGTGGGTATAAGTTATATCAGCGATTGGAGGGGCTTTTAAATAAAAGGTCATTTTTTTCTTTTTCAGTAATATTTTTTTGTGTCATTTTTTTAAATGAATGCATAGTTTTTAGGCTGGGATAATAATGAATGCAACTAGTTATTTCGATTATATAATGTTGTTACTTGGATGGTTAAGTAATAATGTGATTTGGTATTCAATAGCAACATCAGGAATAGTTATAATTCCATTTATTCTTAAATTGCTTGATACTTTTAGAAAAACAAAAGAGGAAGGGAGCGATGAAGAAAATACATTTTTGATCCTAAATAGGCTTGAGGTTTATTTTTATACTTCTATTCTTATTATTTTTGCTACTTGCGCTCCTGTTTTAGAACCTGATTTTAAAGTTTATAAATATGAACAAACAAAAACAGATTGTTCTTTCAATGAAGTATCTATTAGTGGATCAAGCTTCCAGAGTTTAGCTTCAGATATTGATGGTCAATCTATTAAAATACCAGTGTGGTGGTATGGTGTACATGCTCTATCGCAAGGTTTAACAAGAGCATCGATAACAGCAATCCCCTGTAAAGTTGATATACGGCGAGTTGCAGTGGAAGTGCAAAAACTACAAATTAACGATCCTATTTTGCTTGAAGAGGTGAAGCAATTTTACGCAAATTGTTTTAATCCATCTTTTTATAAATTACGGGATAATTCTCGTTCATTATCTAACTCAATGATAAATGATGTTTATTGGCCAGGATCAACATTTTACTTAACGGAACCTGGTTATTATGATTCTTTTAGAGCTTTAACACCACAAAAAGACTGGCCTTATGATCCGAATAGAGATGTAGGTCTTACACCTGGTGATAATTATACTGGTTATCCAGGTTGTAAATCTTGGTGGCAAGATTCCAATGTAGGTTTAAGAACTAAACTATTAAATGAAGCTGACAACATGGGAGATACGTTAAAATACACTGAATCAATAGGTTTTTTCACTAGTAAAGCTGATAAAGAGGAGGTCTATTTAAAATCGTTGACGACTCCATCAAAATTTGTTGCTACTAAGAGCACTATGTTTTCCGATTATAGTGGTAATAATGATAAAACGTTGATGCAACATGTTAGCGGGTTTTTTTCTACAATTGGATTGGCATGGAATTCTATGTCTAGTCAACTTGATGCGGATGGATATAGAAAAATGGCTCCGTTTATTCAATCGTGTTTATTGTTTGTTGTTATAATTCTTCTGCCAATTGTAATTACAGCTAGTGGATTTAGTCCTAAAGCTGTAATAACTACAACATTTATTATTTTTGGTATTATATTTTTGTCATTTTTTTGGGAAATTGGTAGATTTTTAGATACAAAATTAATTGATATTATTTATGATGGAAGCCAAGTTGGGCGTAATCCTAAGGATTTTCTTTCAATAGAAAATAGTAAAGATATAAAAGATCTTTCTATTATTAGAATTATAACATCTGTTATTTTCATTGGTTTTCCTATTATATTATTAGCTTCATTCTCGTGGGCAGGGCATTCAATAGGTAATGCTGTTAATTCAGCTTTGGGATCTATGGGCGAACCTGCTGAAAATGCAGGAAGTCAAGGGGCTGATAAGGTGGCATCAGCTGCTAAGACAGTAATGACAAGGAAAGGAAAGTAAAGTAAAGTAATAACAAAGAAAAGTTCCTAAATTTGGTTATTTAGGAACTTAATCAATCTCATAACATTTCTTATCTTTTATGTTGTTAATATTATTTCCACGATAATTTAATTTTTGTCCACAATCATTTGTTGTAAAAAATCTTGTTCTAGTTTTTTTAGGTTTATTATCTCTTGATTCAGGAATAATAGATATTAATGATGCTAAAACGACGAATAGCGCTCCAATAGCCTCAAATAGTCCTAGAAATATCATTGTTATATATTTAGACATAGATCATTCTCATTTTGGGAGTTCTCGAGTCCATATTACACTTATAACTTTTTTCTTGCAATTGAAAGTGTAAAAAAAACACATATGGCTAAAAATGGCTAAAAAAGGGAAAATAATGGTAATTGAGCATAATGAGAATAATGAGAATGGTCCTATCCTGAAAAGGCTACGGGATTTAAAGGCTAAAAATTGATGCGTCAACAATAGTTCGTGATGTTGAAGGTAAACAATCACTAATCGACAACGGCAATGAAATAACATTCTTTAGACCGTTTTTTGCATACGGCAAAATTTTCTTTAAACACGAATCAATACTGAATATAAAATTTGCTGGTGTTAGTAGTAATGCTTCGCTAATCCTAGCGCCTGTTATCCATAATAATTTAAATAGCATTAACTTGTTATAATTATCAACGAAATCAAAAAATTTTTTAATTTCAGGCTCCAGTAGATATTTGGGCGCATTGATATCAAATTGAATTAAATGATTAAGTCGTTTAATCATTTCTGATTGTTTCTGTTGTATCAGTTCTAAATGAACTAATTTTTTGTAATACTCTAAATCAGCATTAATAATATTATTTTTAGTCATTTTTTTGTTTATCTAACCTCTCAATTTTGCGATGCCAAATTATTATATAAATTTCGTCTAGGATTCTAAAAAAAACACCTAAACTATTAATTATCATAATAAAACGTTACATTATTATCACACAACCATTATTTTTTATTTTTAGTCACAGTTAAATCATAAATTTTTATATAACAATGATTTTTATTTTTTAAATTTTCCCAATGCTGGTTATCCAATTTATCATTGATAACTGTTTTAAAGGTTGAATCGATGTGACATACATACTGATAATTGTCATTATCTAATACGCAGATAACTCACAGTTATTTTTTAATTTATTCCATTCCATTTTAGCAATATAATATCTTCTTATTTTCATGCCGCCAATAAAGACAACAATTACAATAGTAGCAAAAAATAAATTTAATTAAACCCATAAAATTAACAATATCATTATCATTAAGAATATCTTCACGAACTTCCTTCATTGATTCTAACCTCCTTATTTAATTTAAATTTATAGAACTAATGTATTTAATAATTGATTGAAAATATCATCTTTCATTCCCTATCCTTTCTAGGATAGTTCCTTATCTTATCAATCACATCTTCAGCAGAAATTAACACCTTATTTCCGTATTTGAATTGCTCTCTAATTAGGTTCGATGTAACTATTCCTGATTCCCGCTATTCGTTGGTTTTTATAATTTTTCCCTGGTATATTGCATTACGATATTTATATCTCACTGTATCGCCAACTCTAAAATTTGGAACATTTCTGGTTGCAGTAAAAAAATATTTTTTCAATTATTTAATTCCCATTACTCTACTTATTTAGAGCTTTTCTGATCACATTTTCCTTAATAATAGACAGTTCAGAATTAGTTGTCATGATTGTATAAGCCACTATGTTCTCGTTTTTGTTACGAATACATTCAAGGATTCTACCACTACATGGCAGTGAAAAATCATTTCTGAAAATCACGTCGTCACCAATATTAAAATTACTCATACTTTTTTATCCTCCTGAAAAATAGTTATAGCAGTACTGGTTACTTTTTTTATACCATTACAGTCAATGCGATCAAAGCCCCTGCCATAGATAAATTGTGAATCCTCATTCATAAAAAAAATATCTTCACCGATATCATATTTCCTAAACATTTCTCTCTCTTCTTGTTTGTTTGATTTTTAATCGCACCAGTTCGATGCCGCCAAATTTGTTGTTTGCTCAAAAATTAAGCAATTATTTAAATTTATTTCGCACCAACTTACAAATATTCTTGAACTGTGCGGTATATGTGGTGTCATACACCTATCAATTGAGAAGTCAAGTGACTAATTAAAAATAATTAAACGCCAAAATTGAGCCAATAACAAAATAGCTGTTCTGTGCGATTTTGAATAAATGAAAGGATAAGACAATGAATACCGTTACTCAACAAAACGAAAAAACAATAGAAGACCGTAAACAAGAACTGAAACTCACAGATGAAAATCAAACTAAAATTCTTACATCGTTATACCATGAACTGGGTGAACAAGGTTTTACGCTCTCAGTTTATGATGGTGAGCTATTTAATTCTGTGAGTTCCTTAGACGATATATTAGGTTTATATCATGACCTCGAAGAAATGCACATTCATGTTACACGAGGCGACTATAGAGCCTATGCATCATTTATGTTTTGGAATGGTGAAGACGGTTTGTTGTATGTATAATTATTCGTGTTCATTAGAAAATTTGATAAGCAAAACATTAGAAAAAAATCACTCCCTAGGCTGTTTTGCTACATAGTAGCGGAAACAGTTTTAGTTTATCTAACTTATATATAAAAACAACATACAAGCACATCATTTTTTAGACGCTTATGTTGTATGGATCTTTCGAGATCAAAAATTAAATCTTGATATTAATAATATTCTTTTTAGATTTAATAATAGTTCGGTATTCGGATATTTAATTTTTCTTTTGCTTGAAAAAAGGTTAATTTCCGCAAAGAAATTATTCAGGGTTTCTCTAGTTATTTTTTCCGTATACCAAAAACTTAGTTGCCAACAATTATAATTACAGAATGCTTTATTCCGTTCATTTACTATTGTTTTATCACAAATTTTACACTACTTTCTAATAGAATTTTTGAGTTTTTGTTTTTTTGTTGAATTTTTCATTAAAATGTATTTTGCATAGACGATATTGTCTTGCAATTGGTGTCTTTGCAATGAATTCATCACATCTTAGTTTTTTACATTTAGATTTTAGTGTTTTGTTCATGATGATTTTCCGTTTCTATTCGCTTACCTGCTGAAAAAATCGATTATAAAACAGACAAGGCTCATCGCAATATATTGCGCCCTACACGTTAGATAAGCAATTTAACCCTGATAAGCCGAATACGATATGGGTAGTCGGTATCACTTATATTAAAAACGGGTAAAGGTTGGTTATATTTGTCGGTGATTATTGATTTATATGGACAAAAAGTGATTGCTAGGTAATCCCCTAGTGGCATAGGCCGTCATTTTAGTGTGTAATACATTAAAGCAAACTTTGTTTCGACGGCACTTTCCTAAAGATGTGATCATTTATAGTGACCAAGATAGCCAATATTGCTGCGCTGATTTCAAGCAGTTATTGTTAAAATATGGACTAGGGCAAAGCATGAGACGAAGAGAAAACTGCTTTGATAATGCGGTCGTTGAAAGTTTTTTTCGCATACCTAAAGCCCATATTATTTATAGTTGTTACTATAAAAGAGGGAATACGCTAATAAAGCACTATTTGAATATATTGGAATTTATTACAATCGTATTTGTCATCATTCAGCCAATAGTTGGATATCGCCAGAACAATATGAACAACAATTTTACCAAAACAATAAAATAATAGATGTGGACACTGTCTAATATTTTGGCGAGAATTACGCCAATGCAATAGAATCCCTAGACAGCGTCATTCGCCATGCTATCAAGAAACGCAAGTTTTCCGATGGATGATTCAGCAGAAAGTGGTCCTATTTAGAGATAAAACAAGTATCAGAAAAATAGATTATGCCATCAAAGCAGGAAAAGTGTAATGAATTGGTTTATTATAGAATTTGATGACAGAATTAACCGTCATCTTTAACCGGCAAATACACAAAATATAGGATAGCGTCATGCCTGACTTAATCATTATGGATTGAGTTAATCCAATCATTTTGATCTTTGCCATCAGCCTTTATCGTGGCTAAATGTTTATTTCTTAATAAAATTATTTCAAATACAGCAGGTATAGTTATTCTATATGCAGGTCCAGCAATATCAACAGCAGTCCAAATTCCTGTTACTATCCAACCAATAGGTCCTGTTATTATACTCATAAATTTTGTCAACATAGCATTTCCAGCAAGAGATAGACCTGCGCCAGTTATAGCTTTAACTATAATATTAGCTATTATCACTGTAAGTTGATAAGATTTAAACCCTCCCAACTTAAATGCAACCATAAATGCTGCATATAGAGCTTCTGCAGTGCATGTATTTATATTTATGTTTATATTTAGATTTAAACTTTTTGCCATTTCAAATCTTTCACTTTCACTCATTTTATCTATTGTTTTTTTTACTGTTTCTAGTATTAACGCATTTTCTAATTCCTCTGTAGTTAAATTATCTTGGTCTTTAACCCCAAATTTAGAGCTTACATCACTTAACACTTCTCTATATGGTACACCTCTTCCCCTAAACCAGTTACAAATTGAATTACCGCCAAATTCACATAATTCTGAAGCCATTAAATCGTAATATTTTTTATGATCTGGATAATATAATTTTACTTTTGTATTGTCCGATAATCCTTCCATTAAATTTTTATTATTATTATATCTGTCATCTTTATTACCATATACTAAGATAGTATATAAGTTATCTAAATCTTCTGATTCTAATTCTTTTAAAAAAAGTAAATTAGTATCTATAATTGCCATCTTTTTTCTCCCAAATTAAATTTATTGTTAATTCTATTATAAATAACTCCATTGTAAATACCCCCATTTTTAGCATATAACACACGTAGAAAATCATACCATGCAGTACATTATTAAAATCGAACTATTGGTCACGAAATGTAGTGGAATGGCTGATGAGTAATCAAGAGCGTAATAATGTTAGAGCCACTTATATTCATCAAGTTCAGCACATTTTGGTGTATATATCAATCAATGGTAAAATCAATAAGAATAAGTCGAAAAAAAGAGTATTAAATTTGCGTTACTAAGACTAATTAGAAATGTTAGGTAATAAGTAATGTTTATGTGATAAAGGTGGTAATGGTAGGATTTGAATCCTATATGATAATAAACAGAATAGAGATTAAAAAGCTAATCAGGTAAAGAGTGTTTCAACTCGATCAATTTTCAATCTTTATACATTAAGTATGCTTAATACTTGAATCAAATTTTAGTATTCATTTTTATAGAATATAAAAAGCAGTTAAAAAGGTAACTATATGAATAAACTTAAAATGCACAGCTTTGATATAATACAGAAAAATATAGAAAAAATGAAGGTATTGTTTCCTAGCTGTGTGACTGAAGCAAAAGGAAAGGATGGTGAAATAAAGTTATCAGTAGATTTTGATCGGCTTAAGCAAGAGTTATCTCACTTTATTGTGGAAGGACCTCAAGAACGTTATCAATTGGATTGGCCAGGAAAACGTGAAGCGCTATTAACTGCAAATATGCCAATAACTAAAACACTACGCCCATGTAGCAAAGAAAGTGTCAACTTCGATGATACAAAAAATTTATTTATTGAAGGCGATAATCTTGATGTTTTAAAGTTACTTCAAGAAACATATTTAGCTAAAGTGAAAATGATTTATATAGATCCGCCATATAATACAGGGACAGCGATGATATATAAAAATGATTTTTCAGAAAAAATTGATAAATATCTTGAACGTACTAATCAAATAGATGAAAACGGTAATTCTTTAGTTGTTAATCGTAATAGTAATGGACGATTTCATTCTGATTGGTTGAGTATGATGTATAGTCGCCTAAAACTAGCTCGTAATTTACTTACAGATGATGGATTTGCCATTTTAGCCATGGATGACAGTGAAATTGAAAATTTAATTAAAATTTGTGATGAAATCTTTGGTAGCGAAAATAGAATAAGTATTATTAGCGTCGTGCATAAACCAGAAGGACGAAATCAAGAAAAATTTATTGGTACTAGTAATGAATTTGCTTTAATTTATGCCAAAAATAAATCATTGGCAAATTTTAATAACGTAGTCTTAAACGAGGAAGTAGCTAAAACCTTCAAATTTTCAGATAGTAACAGTAATTATAAATTGCAATCATTTATATCAAAAAATCATGGAAGAGCCGGAAAAGATACTAGTTTAAGGATTAATAAACCTCAGTTTTGGTATCCTATTTTTGTTAGTCCTGATTTACAAGAAATAACAGTTCAAGAAAAAGTTGGGTATAAGGCTATTTATCCTGTAACGTCAACTGGGCAGGAAAGAACTTGGAATACTTCTAAAGACACTTGTATAAATCTAATTAAGAAAGGTGAATTAGTTGCAATAAATAAGGACGATAAGATTTCTATATTTCAAAAGTATAGAGAAAAGCAGGTAATTAAATCTCATTGGATAGATAAAAAATATAATGCTATTAATTATGGAACTAAAATTTTAGATAATTTGATGCAGACAAAAACTTTTGACTTCCCCAAATCCTTATATTTATTAATTGATTTATTAAAATTAACAACAAAAAATGATGATCTAATTATGGATTTTTTTGCAGGTTCATCAACAACTGCTCATGCTGTTATGCAACTTAACGCAGAAGATGGTGGTAACCGGAGATTTATAATGGTTCAGTTTCCTGAAAAATGTGACCAGAAAAGTGAGGCTTTTAAGGCTGGTTATCAAAATATCGCTGAAATATCCAAAGAACGTATACGACGAGCTGGAACAAAAGTATTAAAAGATAATTTTAATGAACAATGGCATAAAGATATCGGTTTTCGTGTTTTAAAGTTAGACTCTTCCAATATGGCGGATGTATATTATTCTCCTGAACAATTGAAACAAGATGATTTGTTTAAACAAATTGAAAATATTAAAGCTGATCGTACTGACGAGGATTTACTTTTCCAGATATTGTTGGATTGGGGCATCGATCTTTCTTTACCAGTAAAAAAAGAGATAATTCAAAATAAATTAGTTTTCTTTGTTGATGATAATGCTCTAGCAGCATGTTTTAATTTGGGTGTTGACGAAAATTTAATAAAAGAATTGGCGAATAAAAAACCATTGCGGGTGGTTTTCCGTAATGATGGTTTTGATTCTGATGTGGTAAAAATTAATGCCGAACAAATTTTTAAACAAATATCACCAAATACTGAAGTTAAAGTAATATAAGAGGAAACTTATGAAGTTGAATTTTAAAGTTCAACCTTATCAAACGGTTGCCGTCAAATCTGTTGTTGACTGTTTCATCGGTCAACCAAATTTATCACACGAAATTTACCAAATTGATCCTGGAATTGAAAAAGCTGACCATATAGGATACCGTCAAACAAGTAAAATAGCTGATGATGGTTTTAGAAATTCAAGTATCATTTTGAATGATGCGCAACTGTTACAAAATATCTGTAATGTTCAATGTAGACAAAATTTACCAATTTCAAAATCACTGATTAGTGATTCAAACAGCAAAGTCAATCTTGATGTTGAGATGGAAACAGGTACAGGTAAAACATATTGTTATATCAAAACGATATTTGAGCTGAATAAATGTTATGGATGGAGTAAGTTTATTATTGTTGTACCGAGCATTGCTATTCGTGAAGGTGTATATAAATCCCTACAAATTACCAATGAGCATTTTGCTCAGCACTATGATGGGAAAAAAGTTCGTTTTTTTATTTACAACTCAAAGCAATTGCACCAGTTAGAGAGCTTTTCTTCTGACAGTGGTATTAATGTTATGATCATAAACATCCAAGCCTTTAATGCATCAGGTAAAGATAATCGTCGAATCTATGAAGAGTTGGATGATTTTCAATCAAGAAGACCAATTGATGTTATTAGTGCCAATCGTCCAATTTTAATATTGGATGAGCCTCAAAAGATGGAAGGTAAGAAGACGATAGATGCGCTAGCAAAGTTTAATCCATTGATGACACTTAGGTACTCCGCTACTCATAAAACAACTTATAATAAAGTACACCGTTTAGATGCACTTGATGCATACAATCATAAATTAGTTAAAAAGATAGATGTTCGAGGACTTTCAGTAAAAGGCTTGGCTGGAACAAACGCTTATTTGTACTTAGAACGAATTGAAATATCTAAAAAAATGCCATTGGCCCGAATTGAGATTGAAGTAAAGCAGAAGAACCGTATTAAACGTCTGACCAAAAAGGTTACGAAGGGAGACAACCTTTTTGATTTAAGTAATGGTTTAGATCAATATCGTGATTACATGGTGACAGATGTCAATGCAATAGATGATACTGTTGAATTCAAAAATGGGAATATTCTTTTTGCTGGAGACGCAACTGGCGATATTACAGAAGATACTATACGTCGACTTCAAATCAAAGAAACAATTCGAGTACATCTTGAAAAAGAAAAACAGTTATTTAGCCAAGGAATTAAAGTTCTCTCTCTTTTCTTTATTGATGAAGTAGCTAAGTACAGAGATTATTCGCAAGACGATGAAAAAGGTATTTATGCTCGAGTATTTGAGGAAGAGTATTCTTTGCTCGTTAATGAGTTTATTAATGAATTATCACCGGATAATGATGATTACAAAGCTTATCTTTCATCCATAGAGAGCTCAAGAACTCATAACGGTTATTTTTCAATTGATAAAAAATCCAATCGGTTACAGAATCCAGGTTTTAAGGTTAGAGGGGAAAATGCAGGAATTTCTGATGATGTTGATGCCTACGATTTAATCTTGAAAGACAAAGAGAAACTACTTTCTTTTGAAGAACCAACAAGGTTTATTTTTTCCCACTCAGCATTGCGTGAAGGATGGGATAATCCTAATGTGTTTGTGATGTGTATGCTCAAGCATAGCGATAACACAATTTCGCGCAGGCAAGAAGTAGGTCGAGGTTTACGACTAGCTGTAAATCAGCATGGTGATAGGCAAGATCATCCATCTACCGTGCATGAAATTAATGTATTGTCTGTTATCGTGAGTGAAAGCTATAAAGATTTTGTATCTAACTTACAAAGAGAAATAAGTGAGTCATTATCATTAAGACCAAGAAAAGCTGATGAAGCGTATTTCACAGATAAGATCATTACTATAGATGGAAAGGCAATTGAAGTAACTCCTTTTATGGCGAAGCAAATTTATAAATATTTGCTTAAAAATAATTATGTTAATGAATGTGATGATACAATAACAAAGGTTTTTCATCAGAATAAAGCAAGTGGAATGCTAGCTCCTCTACCTGATCAACTAGAACCTTATCAAGAACAAATTTTAACATTGATTGATGGTGTCTATAGTGATAACCAACTACCCGATGTTTCTGACGGACGTAAACCTAAGACTAATCGTCTGAATGGTAATTTTGATAGAAAAGAATTTCAGATGCTTTGGCATAAAATCAATAGAAAAGCTGTTTATAAAGTTGATTTTGACTCATTAGAATTAATAAAAAACTGTGTGAGAATATTGAATAAGGATCTGAAGGTAACGCCTCTACAATATACTATTGAGAATGGCATTCAGATGGATAATATTTCTGATGAACAATTGAAATTAGGCAAAGGATTCAGAATAAAAACCACACAAACTCAAACCCATCACTCTAATATCCATTCTACGGTTCGTTACGATTTAATTGGTAAATTAGCTGAAAACTGTGTTTTAACACGTAAGACGATAGCAAAAATATTAATGGGTATTGAATCTTATATATTTGACCAATTTCAACAAAATCCAGAGCATTTTATTGCTGAAGCATCTCGTCTTATTAAAGAACAAATGGCTTCAGTGATTATTGAAAAACTATCTTATGATACAATAAATGATTCATACAATGTGGATATTTTCACGGCAGATCAAAAAATTGCAGATATGAAAAATACCATTAGTGGTGTTAATAAACATATTTATGATTATGTAATTGTTGATTCACAAGGTATTGAAAAAGATTTTGTAACAGAGCTTGATACAAGCAAAGAAGTGGTAGTTTATGCAAAATTACCTCGTGGTTTTCTCATTCCCACTCCTGTTGGTGATTATAACCCCGATTGGGCTATTTCTTTTAAAGAAGGAAGTGTTAAACATATCTACTTTGTTGCAGAAACAAAAGGATCTATGTCTTCGCTTGAGTTACGTAGTGTAGAGGAACATAAAATTGAGTGTGCAAAAAAATTCTTTGAGAAAATAAATAGTGAAATCATTCGCGAGAAAGTTAAATATGATGTTGTGACTAATTATTCTAAACTTATGGAAATTGTTAACACCTAACCTCTACTATTAACTTGATTTAAACTCTGACAGATACTCGTTTCTAAGTATCGGTCAGAGTCCTTTGTATAAATTAATGGTCAAATTAATTCAATTCAATAACCTTTAAAAATGTAAAATCAAATTGAAATCTATTTATCACAAAAAAATATTTTCATATAAATTCAAAACTATTTGTTTTAATAATATTATAATTTTTTTAAATTTAATGATTCTATCCATTTACCAAACTCTTTTAGTTTGTTGATATTAAAATTTTGATTATAGTCTATATCATCACATACTCCTAAAATTTGAAATCCACGTGTGTAGTCAATGTTATCCCACGATTTCATGCCAATTATTCTTGCTATAATATGAAAATCACATCCTTTAGGTTTTAGTGGATAAGAACCAAATTTTCCATTAGCTTGTGGACCTGAAACATCAATGGTTATTACTTTTTTATCTGATAGCTCTAGCTTGAAATCATGATTGCAAGGTTTCTCCCACTGCTCAAAATTGTCTGCCTCTTTATAATTTTCAGGGTAATTTGTTTTAAAAAAATCAGTAACATGTTGCTCAACTATCAAGCCTCTGATTCTTCCTGCAGCTCGTTTTGGCTCCTCTTGTGTTGTAAATTTTGTATACATATAATCTTTTCTTTTACTTTCTATAAATTCAGCCTGTTTTTTTAATGATTCTTGATAACGGATAAACATATATATTCCTATTTCTTATTGTTTTAAAATTTTTTATATTAAACCATGTATGATTCTAATAATCTATTTGATGCCAGTTAATGAAATATGCTTGCTATTTTTTAACTATAGAAATAGTTGGATAAGTGAATTACCAATTAACCAAAAGTAAACAAACATATTGTTTTAATTTAAAATATACTGAAAGATTTAGGCTTTTTGAGTTGATATCTTTTAAAAAAGTTAATATTGGCGAATACCAATAAATAGACTTAGAATTGTTTTATACACATTATTTAATAATATAATTCTAAACTTTATAAGTTAACACTTACTGAACGAGATATTCGTTAATAACCGTAACAGATAAAACTAAAATATTCGTTACAGCGGATAATTGATTTTAATAAGTTAAAACCAACTGGTTTCACTATGGATGCAGTGTTTCATCTCTAAAACTCCACCCAAAAAACTTTAATGTCTTAAGTAGTCTCTTTGATTCTGTGTCCAAACACCAATCATCAAATTCTAAAGTCTGCTTTTAGCAGGTTTTTATGTCTAAAACATTATTCTATCTATTCATCTAACTAAATAACCTAATTCAAAGGTCATCAATTAAAGTAAATCTCTCGTAGTTACATTGAAAATTTCATTAAAACCATATACTTGAAAGTTTTTCACATATTAAAAACAGAGTATATCTAATACAGTTGTTCATTAAATTTTCTTTTTAAAGTTAGCTTAACTTAAATTAAATGTTTAACTATTTTTTTAAATAGCTGGAGAAAAGATGAAAATAATTTTTATTATTTAATGTAAAATTGACTTTTATCGATCTATGTTCCAATAATCAAACTTAATATCACAATAAATTAAAATGAAAAGATAATAAAACTAAGACACAATAACTATTAATAGAAATAAGATAAAGTTAGGTCGATGGATTTTTAATATTTTTATCTGTATGATTATAATTATAATTAATATAATCTCAAAAATTACTTATTAATAAATTAAGTATTTTTATAAAAAGGGAAATCAGAATGGAGTCACAAAACTTTAGAGATTACTTTATTTCAGAACATCAAAATATTATCGTAACGTCCCGTATCCCCAAAAATTATTCTCCTAAACCAAACTTTAATTATAACAAAATAACCTTTATTATTGATGGTATTGGGTTACATGTCATCAATGGAAAGTCTTATCCTATTTATCCTAGGATGTTATTTTTTACCCAATCAACTGATTTACATATTTATGAAACTACACAAAATTTAAATGCAATAAGTATATTTTATCAACCATCAGATAAATTTTGGTTAATTAAAGGTTTTGAATCCCTCATTCCAAAGCAATTTGCATCATTTCATATTCACCGATTTTTAGATTTAGAAAGTGCTACCAAAATTCAAGATTTACTAAAAAAGTTAAGTGAAAGTCAAAATAAAACCTATATAGAACAAGAAAGTATCTTTTTACGGCTATTAATTTTACTAAGATATTGTAGTTACTTTTACAACAAGAATAATAGTAACGAACGGCGTACTTTACAATTAATTCGTTGGCTTCATTGGAATTTTGAACAAAATATTGATTGGAATGATTTAGCTGATCAATTTTCAGTATCAATAAGAACTGTGCATAGGTATTTCAAAAGAGATATAAATTTATCTCCACAACGATATTTGGTTAAATTACGTTTATTTAATGCTTTTTATCAACTTAGATATACTAATAAAAGCATTTCTTTGATTGCACAAAATAATGGCTTTGATGATCAATCATATTTTACAACCTGTTTTAAAAAAGAATTTAATTTTACGCCAAGAGAAATTCAACTTGGTAATTAAAATTGAGGATATGTGAAAGAACTTTTTTAGAATATATGTGAAGTCTATCACATCGATTTTTGCTAGATTGCCATTCTTTTTATATTTTTGTCCGTGGATTTATGGAAATAATAATTTACCTCGCTAATATTTAATTTAACAGTTATTTATAACTAAATACTAAGTTATAAATTTCAATTAATTTAAATAAAAGCGACTATTTTATGGAAAATATCATATCTTTTAAATCTTTTTTATCCCCATCGTTTATTCAGTTAAGTGACTCTTATCTTGATCAAAAAGAACTATTTAGCAATATAAATACAGTTATGTTAGAACATGATTATATTGAAAAAAGTTACTTAGATAATGTAATTGAAAGAGAAGAAAAATATCCAACAGGGTTAGTTACTCCTTTATTAAATATAGCAATTCCTCATACCGATCCCATACATATAAAAAAACCTTTCATATTTATTACTAAACTCCAAAAACCATTATCTTTTGGTGCTATGGGAACCGATGATGTGAAAATTGATGTTAATTGGATATTTTCTCTTGGTGTCACTCACGCTGAAACACAACTAATACTTCTACAAGAATTAATTTCGTTGTTTAGCAAAGAGGAGAAAGTAAAAACTTTAATCTCTTTAAATAATGAAAAAGATATTTATGATTTTTTTATTAACTTTAAGTAACAGGATAAATAATTATGATTATATATAATATTGACAATGCTCCATTTATTCGAGAAATGAGTGATATTACAGAAAAACTTTGGTCAAAAGGTTGGGCTGAAAGAAACGGAGGAAATATCAGTTATCTATTAAAAGAAGAAGAAGTAGCACCATATCTTAATGTTAATGATATTAAATCTGAAACGGTAATGCCTATTCCTCTCCCTGAATTAAAAAATAAAATATTTTTAGTCTCAGGGTCTGGCAAATATTTCCGTAATGTAATCAAAAATCCTGCCGATAATTTAGTTATTATTAGAATATCTGAAGATGGCAAAAAATATCAAAAGCTTTGGGGATTAGTTAATGGCGGAAATCCTACTAGTGAATTAGCATCACATTTAAAATGCCATGCTACGCGATTAGCTCAAGATCCTGAACATCGAGTTATATTCCATACTCATGCTACATCAACAATTGCAATGACATTCATTCATGATTTAGATGAAAAATCATTCACAAAAACCTTGTGGCAACAAATAACCGAGTGCGCCATAGTTTTCCCTGATGGAGTAGGAATTGTTCCTTGGATGCCTGCCGGTACGATTGAGCTAGGTTTAGAATCAGCCAAAAAAATGGAATATTGCAGAATCGTAATTTGGGCTCACCATGGAATTATGGGGGCAGGATCAAGTATAGATGATGCTTTTGGGTTAGTTGAAACTGTTGATAAAGCGGCTGACATATATTTAAAAGCTGCATCGGTAACGACAGGAATAAAACAATCTATAACTACTGAAGAGTTAAAAGATCTTGCTAAAGTATTTAACTTGACATTAAGAGATGGAATTTTATAAGAAACATAAGAGGTATGTGAGGTATGTTATGAAAAATATTAATGTTATTTCCGTTTGTGGATCAGGAACCGTAACAAGTTCAATGGTTGCTGAAAAAGTAAGAGATATTTTAGAGGTCAACGGCTATAAAGCTAAAACAGTAGAAGTTAATCCTGGTGGAGTTGACGGACAACTTAGTAATGGTAAATGGGATATTATTGTGCATACAAGCCCATTAAAATCAAAATATGACCTTCCTACAATTAATGCTGTTGGTTTACTAACAGGAATGGATGAAGAGGGATTTATAGAAGAATTATTACGCAAAGTTGAAGAACTAAATATTTAGATATATAGATTGACCTTTCCGATTAATCGGAAAGGTTTTTTATCAAAATATCAATAATTTATGCTTTATGGCATTACATATAAAAGGAATCAATTAATGCTAACACTACTTTCAAGTATTATGAGCTCATTTGGAGCGGCAATAGTTGTCCCTTTCATTATCTATATAATCGCTTTGATAATGAAAGTTAAACCGAAAAAAGCATTTCAAGCAGGTCTTAATGCTGGTATTGGTTTAACAGGTTTTGGGATGCTAATAGGTGCATATACTCCAGTTGTTACTCCTGTTATAAATAGAATGGTTGAAACATCTGGGATATCTTTGCGTGTTTTAGATACTGGGTGGCAGGCAACAAGTGTTGTAGCTTACTCAACAGAAGTAGGGATGATCTTTTTAGGGTTTGGTTTAGTCTTTCAAGTATTATTATTTATAAGTCGATTTACCAATATTTTTATGCCATCAGATATGTGGAATAATTACTCATTCATGCTTTGGGGGTCGATGCTTTATATTGTAACAGGTAATTTGATACTTTCTCTTGGATTAATGATTTTATCTAATCTTTACTCCCTTGTTTGTTCAGAAATTGTTGCAAAAAGGTGGTCAAATTATTATGGTTACCCCGGCTGTACAATGACCGCTCCACACCACATATGTTCAGTTCCTCTAGCAATAGTTGTTGATTGGATTTTAAATAAATTAGGAGCGAATAAAGTAAAATGGAATCCACAAACACTACAAGAAAAACTAGGATTTATGGGAGAACCAATTTCATTAGGATTAGTATTAGGGTGTTTAATCGGTTTTGCTGGTAATTATTCTCGCTTAAATGAACTAGAAGCCTGGGGTGAAATAACTAAAGTTGGTATTGCAACTGCAACTGTGATGTGTGTTTTCCCTAAAATAGCAGGTGTATTTGCTTCAGCATTTACAACTATTACTGATGCATCAAGAAAAACAGCAAAAAATAGTGGAAAAAATCGTGAGTGGTATTTAGCTATAAATGATGCAGCTGGTTATGGTGAATCAGCAACATTATTAACTGGTATGTTACTTATTCCTATTGTTTTTATTTTAGCAATTATTTTACCTGGTAACGAAACATTGCCTATGGTCGATCTTATTGCTATTCCATATATGATTGAATTAATCATCGCCATTTCTGGCGGCAATATATTTAAATCCTTAATTACAGGAACTATTTGGTGTGTAGGTGGACTATATGTAATTACTGCGGTAGCTCCTATTTTTACTGATGTTGCACGAGATATTGGTTTTATTCTACCAGCTGGAGCGATGTTAGTCTGTAGCTTTGCAGTAATGACTAATCACATAATGGGTGGATTGTTTTTAATATTTTTAACACAAAACCCTTTATACATAGCTCTAAGCGTTATTGTTTATATTGTTTTCTATCTATTTGTACGCTTTAAAAAAGATGCAATTCATGATTATTTAGAAAGACAAGCATTAGGCGATAATTATATTAAAGAACAATAAATAAAGGATGAATAAAATGAAATTAATTGTAGTAGGTGATACTTTAGTAAGTAGTGAAACATTAATTGATGCTGCTAAAGACATTAACTTTCCAGGAAAAACAGGAGACCTTGAAATTAAAACTTTTGAATGGTTTTCTGATTTAAAAAAAGAACAATTTCAAGAAAAAATTTTAGAAATAGAAAAAAATGGTCCAGAAAAAGTAGCTATTCCTGATGGTATTATTGAAGAAATGAAAGATGCTGACTATGTGCTTGTTCATATAGCGCCTATTTCCAAAAAAATGTTAGAAGCAGCAACTAAATTGAAATTAATTGGTACTTGTCGCGGTGGTTTAGAGCATATCGCATTAGATACCATGAAAGAAAAAAATATCAAATTAATTCATGTGATTCGCAATGCTGAACCTGTTGCTGATTTTACATTAGGTTTGATGTTTACCGAAACTCGTAATATAGCACGTGCGCATTATGAAATAAAAAAAGGAAACTGGAGAAAAAGTTTTTCCAATGATGAATATAAAACTGTATTAACTAATCATACTGTTGGGTTAATTGGGCTTGGCTATATAGGAAAGCTTGTTGCTAAACGACTAAATGCATTAGGAGTTAAAGTTATAGCCTATGATCCATTTATCGATAAAACAAAAATAGCCGCAGAAGGATTACGTATAGATTTTCTAGATTTTGATGAAGTAATAAAACAATCTGATATTCTTTCCCTTCATATGCGGTTAACACCTGAAACCGAAAATATGATAAATAAAGATGTCATAAATAATATGAAACCTAATAGCTATATTATTAATACAGCTAGAGCAGGGGTTTTAAATAAAAATGACTTAATTGATGCATTAAAAAACAAAAGAATAGCTGGTGCCGCACTTGATGTGAGCTGGGTTGAGCCTATTGAAGAAAATGATCCTTTATTGGATTTAGATAACATCACTTTAACAACACATATTGCAGGAGATACGGTTGATGCTATCCCAAGAGCCCCTTATTTGCTCAAAAATGTTTTAAATGATTATTTCGAAACTGGCACTAGTGACATGTTAATAAAATTTAAATAGAGGTGAATATGACTTACCGTATGATACTAAAGAAAACCTCTTATTGTTGTACGGGGTCAATTAATAATATTATTGATAAAGTTAAAAAAGTGGTTTTAAAAATAATGCCGATCAGTTAACACCAAAATGATCAGTTGATATATCCTTACATTATTAAAAATCCATAATGAAATAAAAACATTATGGATTTTCTTATATGACTACTCAGTCAGCCTCTTGAAACGATACAACAATTTACTAATAGATAATTTATGGATTTTTCTAACTTACCTAATAATTAATTGTTTTTTGGTCGATACTAAGATTGTGACTATTTGTAAATCTAGGTTATCAATGGAAATGATGTTTTGTGCTAAGGTAGGAATGGTTTTATATCGACAAAGATTAATGGATCAAATCGTATTGCACCTCAATATCTTTTTCCTCAAAACGTCCTTTTGTTGCACTGAGTATGGTTGTGCAACTTCATCAATAATTAGGTTATGATGTGGTTAAATTAATGTTCACTCAAACAAAACAACTTTGGTTTGAAAAATCACCATTATCTCTTTGGAATGTTTTAATATTATTCATTATAGTTGGAACGATTTAAAGAATGAGAATAATGATGTATTTGATAGAAAAGCAAATAAAATTACATACTATCAATATCCACCAGTTAAGAATGGTTTACTAAATTTCGTTAATCATTTACTCAGTGACTATGTATCTATCTGATGACAATATCGATCTAAAAATAAGTGTGCAAGACTTTATCGAAGAGCAAAATAGTAGTAAAACACCATTTACCATTGAATTAGACGATTACATTGACATCTGAGTAAGATTAAATAATGGCCAAATTTAAATTTGGAGATAAATATTACTCTGAATGGCGAAAATGATAATCAAATGGCTGACAAACTATTCTGAGATTTCGACGGTAAGAAAACGCTTTTGCCAAAAACAAAATATGGTGGAATTCAGTCTGATTTTAAGCTCTATAGATCACATTTAATATGATTTTTTACGATAAAACCAATAGTTATTGCATTATTATGTATATTTCAAAAAAAGAAAATTGAGAAATATCGTTATCGTTGTAACTTTGATATAGAACTTATCAGGAATGATATTCATTATATTAATATTTATTTTATTCTAATAAAACTTAATTATATAAAAATTAAAAGGTTATAATAGTTATCAGATTGAAATGAATAAGTTAAAAAATTATTTTTGATTGTTGTTAAACCTAAAATATAAAATAAAAAATATATAAAAATAAATAATTTTTTAGGAAAGGAAAATGAAAATTCAGTGCGAAAATCAGTCTTGCAAAGAAGATATTTATATTGAAGAAAACATAACGTGTCCAAACTGCAAACAGATCCAAAAAAAGAAATTAACGATAAAGAATTTATTTATAGGTACTTTTTTTACATTAATTGCAGGAGGATATAGTGGGTATATAGTTTCAAATATTACGCATCATAGTGAGCGCTATCCTATAAACACTGAATTTAGTATAATCAATTATTGCATCAATGGTGATAATACTTTTCACAATATAGAGGATTTAAAAGTTAAAAAAGATATTTGTATTCATGCTTATTATAAAACAATACAAGAAGTTAACTATGATGATTTTAGAGCTAATAATAATACATTTACTAAATTATTTCGCAAGAATATTGATAAAAGTTTACTTTTAAATGAAATCATTAGAAACTGAATTGCATCAAGCTTACACTGAATTTGAAAATAGCTTATCTATAATTGGTTGGCATTTTAAAAGTTTTTGTTTTTACTATTATCAAGATACCATGAATGACAGTTATGATGATGAGATAGAATCTAATAGATTTTATGAAAAACAAAAAAAGAAGAAACAACGTAAAACGCATTCATTAAATGAATTATTAAGTTTCATTAGTTATATTACCAACCAACCTGATTTTAAAAAAAAGGGATTAATAAAACCTCAATGTTTAAGTGACGAGGATTTCAGCCCTGAATTTGAGAGAGAAATGAAAAAAATCTCTAAAGAAATAACGAAAATGATTAAAAATAAGACTTAAATTTAGATAGGCTAGTCTAATTTGACTAGCCTCAAATTATATTACTTTTTGTTATTAGGGTTTAATTGTTTTCCTCTATTTCCTTGATTTTTATCGTATGTTTGATTTGTCCCTTTAGTCCCTTTATTTGAGTTTTCAATATCTGCGTTGTGATTTGATTTCTTATTCATACATAATTCCTCATGATTTAAATTAATGGATTTTTATATATTTGCTATTAAAGCAAAGCAATTATAACATTATATTAAGGGACTTTAGGGGACAAATAAGGAAAAATAATAACAACTTTTTAATTTTATTAGATAAAAAAATTCAAAAGAAATGCAAAAAAAATCCTATTTCAGAAGGAACAATATTTAAAATCGATAAACGGAATTACAAATTTTTATTTCTCAAGCCTATAAAGTATTAATTAGACTAATTTGTAGGTTGTGTTGCCAAATTAATTTTTAAAGTGAGGTTATTAAGTTAATAGAAAAATTCTAACTGAATATAAATAGAACCTACTTCTTTTATCTGTTGGAAAATAATTATTCTTTCTGAGTTAATTGAAGGAAAAGTATTTACAGGAAAAACGGTCCCTTGTATATACAGTAAGACTTTACAAATAACTGTTAAGATATACTCTTATCCATATTAATAATATATTTGAACCACATACCAAATTAGAGGCTCCATTTAATATTATTTATCTCAAAAATAAAAATGATACACAAGATTACTTAAAAAATTCCTCCATTCATATCTTGATAATAAAATAATTCTAGATAAATGAACCTCTGAAACAAAACTGAAATGGATACTCCATTTTTCACCACAAAGTTTACATCACCAGACTCTGTATCACAGAGTTGGTCAAATAAATGCTGATTTATTTAATACTTTAGATAAAAAAACATGCAGGTCTACGTAGATCCCAACGTGGTGCATTGCATATTTTATCTGCTTTTTTCTACGGAAAAGAATAATGATCAAGCTACAGAGAGCCCGCCAACGTGGATAGGGAAAACAGAGACTATATTGGCAACGTTATTTTATCAACGCTAGTGATATTATAATGATTTACAAAAATCAACAATCATCCATAAAATCCATATACTCAGCACATAATTATTCACATTTATATAATACTGAATAAGATTAACCCTAAATTTAAATTTCCACTTAGTATATCTATTTTTGTTATAACCTAATGCAAAATAATCGTTTTCGCATCTTTCGATAATTTGGTCTAATCTTGGTATTCCTATCAAAAAAAGCTAATGTCTTTAATAGTATGAGGTATCAAGTGAAAAAATTACCTATCGTTCGCAAACAATATTGGTTAAGTATTAGCTTAATTTTATTGGCAATATGTACTTTTATGGGGCAAGCCTATAGTGTTGAATTGCTTAATGTCTCTTATGATCCAACTCGTGAGTTTTATAAAGCCTATAATCAGACCTTTATTGAGTATTGGCAACAGCAGACAGGTGAAACGCTGACTATAAAAAATTCGCACGGGGGCTCTGGTAAGCAAGCCCGTTCAGTGATTGATGGTTTGCAAGCAGACGTTGTGACGCTTGCTTTAGCGAGTGATATTGATGCGTTAAATCGTTATCAGACTAATATATCACCTGAATGGCAAAGTAGATTGCCAAATAATAGTGCGCCCTATAATTCAACGATTGTATTTCTAGTCCGCAAAGGTAACCCAAAACAGATTCATGATTGGAGTGATTTAATTAAAGATGATATTGAAGTAATAACACCCAATCCCAAAACGTCAGGCGGGGCGCGTTGGAATTTTTTAGCTGCTTGGGCTTATGCTCGAAGTACTTACGGTAATGATGAACAAGCGCGAACATTTGTAACCAAATTATATCAACATGTACCGGTATTAGACACTGGCGCTAGAGGGGCAACCATCAGTTTTGTGCAGCGAGGTTTAGGCGATGTATTGATTGCTTGGGAGAATGAAGCTTATTTAGCGTTAAAAGAGCAAGGTGGTGATCAGTTAGAAATCATCACGCCGTCATTATCTATTTTAGCTGAGCCAACCGTCGCCTTAGTGGATAAAGTCGTAGACAGCAAAGGCACACGTAAGCAAGCGCAAGCCTATTTAGAGTATTTATATAGTGAACCAGCACAACATATTATTGCTCAGCATTTTTATCGACCAGTAAACCCTGAAATCCTTAAACAATATGCTAAGCAATTTCCTGAAATTAAATTAGTCACCGTTAACGATTACTTTGGAGGTTGGCAAAAAGTACAAAAAGCCTTTTTTAGTGATGGTGCAATCTTTGATGCAATTTATGCTGAGATAAACTAGGCATTGCTTATTATGGTTATGTGTTGCTATCACTTAACCCTATCCTATAAAGGTGCAAATTCTAAAGGTATGAGTTCTAAAGGTATAAGTTATGAAAGTGGTAAGCTTTAAACAACAACGCAATATACCCGGATTTAACTTAACGTTAGGTTATACTTTAACCTTTCTTAGTTTGATTGTTCTTATTCCGCTATTAGGCTTGTTTATCTATTCAACTAAATTATCTTTTCATGAATGGGAAAAGTTATTAATCAGTAAACAATTTTTATTAGCGCTAATACTTTCATTAAGTACCGCATTGATAAGTGCGGGTTTAAACAGCTTTATTGGTTTATTGTTAGCTTGGGTGCTGGTGCGTTATCGTTTTCCAGGACGCAAAATAATGGATATCTGTATCGATATCCCATTTGCTTTGCCAACTGCGGTAGCGGGTATTGCTTTAACCGCAATTTATGCTCAAAACGGTCCTATTGGCTATTGGTTTAGTTTTAAGATCGCTTATACGCCAATTGGTATTACCTTAGCACTCTTATTTGTCACGCTGCCGTTTGTTGTCCGCACTTTACAACCTGTAATGGCTGACTTGCCACGCGAACAGGAAGAGGCTGCCAGTCTGCTTGGCGCATCACCTCGGAAAATTTTTATGCATGTTATTTTACCCGCTATTTTACCTGCTTGGTTAACTGGATTTACGCTCGCTTTTGCTCGGGCTATTGGTGAGTATGGTTCTGTCGTTTTTATTGCTGGAAATATTCCATTTAAAACAGAAATCTTGCCGTTATTGATTGTCTCGAAGCTTGATCAATATGCTTATGATGCTGCTGCCGCCATAGGCATAACCATGTTATTGATCGCTTTTATACTATTATTTTTAATGAACACATTACAGCGAAGACTTAACCGTAATATTAATAAAAATAACTGACTATAGGTAAATTTATGCCAATATTGCCAACAAACCCAATAACCGATAAAAAACAAGCACTGACCAGTGTACAGATATTATTAATACTATTAGCGATATTATTGTTTTTAATTTTGTTATTTTTACCGCTCTTGGTAGTGTTGGCTCAAGGGCTTGCCAATGGGATAACGGCTTTTTGGCAGGTGATCACAGAATCAGATACCTTAGCAGCTTTTAAATTGACACTTATTGCTGTTGGAGTGGCGGTGCCTTTAAATGTCATATTTGGTGTGTGTGCTGCTTGGGTTATCACTAAATATCAGTTTAAAGGTAAACAGATATTAATGACCTTAATTGATTTACCGTTCTCTATCTCTCCCATTGTTGCGGGTTTAATCTATGTATTGCTATTTGGTGCACAAAGTGCATTTTATCCCTTTTTACAGGCATGGAATATCCAAATAATTTATGCCATTCCCGGTATTATCTTAGCAACCATTTTTGTTTCTGTTCCTTTTGTCGCAAGGGAATTGATTCCAATAATGATGGCGCAAGGAGCCCATGAAGAAGAGGCTGCCAGTGTTCTTGGCGCAAATGGTTGGCAAATTTTTTTCCATATCACATTACCAAATATCAAATGGGCATTGATGCATGGCGTTGTTCTTTGCACGGCTCGCTCACTCGGTGAGTTTGGCGCGGTATCCGTTGTTTCTGGACATATTCGTGGTTATACCAATACGTTACCCTTACATGTAGAGATTTTATACAATGAGTACAATATTGTTGCCGCATTTAGTGTTGCGATTTTGCTATTAATTATGTCGCTTACATTACTATTGATTCGTCAATGGATTGAACGACGCTTAGTTAATGAACTTTATATAAGTCACTAAGGGGTAGCTATGGGTATTTCACTACAGAATATTAATAAAAGTTTTAAAAACTTCGATGCCTTAAAAAATATTAACTTTAGTATAAAACAAGGCGAATTAGTTGCACTCTTAGGCCCTTCAGGGTGTGGCAAAACCACATTACTACGCATTATAGCGGGTTTAGAAACAGCCAGCTCAGGCAAAATTTATTTTGCCGATACTGATGTAACACAGCTGAGCGCTAAACAGCGAGATATTGGATTTGTGTTTCAAAATTATGCACTTTTTCGCCATATGAATGTGGCAGAAAATGTGGCATTTGGATTGAAAATGAAACCAAGATCAATACGACTGAGCAAAACCGCGATTGATGAGCGGGTTAATCAGTTACTTGGATTAGTTCAGCTAGAAAATTTTGCTAAACGTTATCCTGACCAACTATCTGGAGGACAACGACAGCGAGTTGCTTTAGCACGAGCTTTGGCATCAAAACCTAATGTTTTGTTGCTTGATGAACCTTTTAGCGCCTTAGATGCTAAAGTTCGTAAAGATTTAAGACGCTGGTTGCGTGATTTTCATCATGAACTGAATGTTACTAGTATCTTTGTTACGCATGATCAAGAAGAGGCGTTAGAAGTTGCTGATAAAATAATTTTAATGAACCAAGGTCAAATAGAACAAATAGGCACGCCAGCAGAAGTTTATAAACAACCAAAAACAGCATTTGTTGCGCATTTTTTAGGGGACGTCAATCTATTACATGGTTACATTGAAAATAATACCTTAATTATTGGTGATTTCCGAAAAGATATGAAAGAGCAAGGTAATTGGGCTGATCAGTCTGCTATCGCTTATGTTCGACCTCATGAAATCAGTATTGCTAAAACGGCCAGAAAGAATGATATCCAAGGGCAAGTAGTACGCATCCACACCGCTGGACCAACGGTTTTTTTAGAAATTGCGGTAGAAGGACAACCAAAGCATATTGATGTCTCGGTAAGTTATCGTCAATATGAACAACAGCAAGTTGAATTGGGCGACAATATCTATTGGCAACCGATACTTGTAAATATCTTTGTTCAAGATGAGCTGTTTGAGTTTATGATTTAATATGTATCGTTTTATTAATATAAATTAAATCTGATAATCAGGCATTTTGGAATGAGTCTGATCAAATAGAGCATGATTTTTAATATCTTCCAATGAAAGCTCTTGATTACATAATTGAATAAAACGCCAAATATAATTACGTTGTAATTTATGACGCTTTAAGCCAAGCCAAGTAACATGTGACTCAAACAGATGTTTTGCATCTAGTTGAACCAAGTTTACATCATATTCAGGGTTATACATTTTATTGCCTAAAATACCAATTCCTAAACCTAATTCAACGTAAGTTTTTATAACATCAGGTTCTTGGACGTTCAATGATATATTAGGTGCCAATCCTATCGCTGAAAATGCTTTATCGATGCTTTTGCGAGGAAAGATCCCTTGTCGATAAGTAATTATGGGTAAGGGTTGCAACATATCTAATGTTACTTTGTCGGCTTTGGTTAAAGGATGATCTTTCGGTGTCACAATCGAGTAATGCCAACGATAAAAAGGGTAGGTAGCAAGAGAGCTGTTATCAACTCTTTCATTATCAATACCTATATCTGCCTCGCCTGAAAGAAGCTGGGCAATAATCTCACTTGATGAGCCTTGATTGATAATAATATGGACTTTCGGAAAAAGTACTCTAAATGATTTTATAATGTTAGGGAGGATATAACGAGCCTGTGAATGGGTTGTTGCGATTACTAAAGATCCTTCATCCGCATTTGAAAAAATGGTCGATAAACGGTGTATGTTATTAATTTCATTTAAAATACGTTCTGCAATCACGACCAGTTCTAATCCTGGTTCAGTCATATTAATTAGGCGTTTTCCTTGGCGGATAAAAAGATCAATATTGAGTTCTTCTTCTAACTCTTTAATATGTCGACTTACTCCAGATTGGGAGGTGTATAAAGTATTTGCTACTTCGGTTAAATTATAATTACAACGCGCTGCTTCTCGAATAATTCTTAATTGTTGTATGTTCATGATAGCGATCTTCCAAGAAAAAATTACTTTATTCCCATCGATATAATTGTATTGCATTAATTTAAAATAATTTGCTGTATATAATTAATAACATGTACTAAAAAGTGAATTATTTAAAACAACGGATCGCCACCCAGCATTAACACTGTTATCAAACTGGTTATAGGCAGGTTATCTAATTTATAAATTATGTTTGTTATTAATTTTATTGATAAAATTAGATAGTTTAATAACTCACTTAAGTATAAAAGAACATATAAAAAAGACAAATATGATTAAGTAATAACCATATGCCTTATTGCTATATATGTTTTTTATCAGCAAATAAGCACGTCATAAGGTTCTACAAACCTGTAGATGATCTTTAATTAACGACCTGATAAAAATCAATTGCTGAATTTATTACTGGTTTGACAATTTCATGACGGATAACAAAATCGCCAAAACCTTCGTCTTTATTGCGATGAATTGACCAAGCTTCAATTAATGGTTCTAGCGCTAATAAAATTTCATCAACACTTACGTTTTCTTTATATAAACGTGGAATTCGTGTCCCTTCTCGATTACCACCAAGATATAAATTATAGCGACCGGGAGCCTTACCAACCATGCCTACTTCCGCCAACATTGCTCTTGCACACCCATTAGGACAACCTGTCACTCGTAAAATAATATAATCTTCAGATAAGTGATGCTGAGTTAAGATTTGTTCAATTTGAGTGACAAACGTCGGTAAAAATCGTTCGGCTTCGGCCATAGCAAGAGGACAAGTTGGGTAAGAAACACATGCCATGGAATACTTACGTTGTAATGTGATCGTATCGTCAAGCAGTCCATACTCTCTGGCAATTTTTTCAATGGCTTCTTTTTGTTGTTCAGGAACATTAGCAATAATTAGATTTTGATTAGCGGTAATGCGTAAATCACCTTGATGAATTTTAGCGATCTCAGCAACACCCGTTTTTAATGGTTTGTTTGGATAATCAAGCAACCGTCCATTTTCAATAAACAGCGTTAAATGCCAGTTATCATCAATACCTTTATACCAACCAAATTGATCACCTCTTTGAGTGAATTTATAAGGTTTACTGGTCAAAAAAGCACTACCTGCGCGTAGCTCTACCTCTTTTTTAAAGTTTTCCACACCGACACGTTCAAGTGTATATTTGGTTTTGGCATTTTTGCGATTATGACGGTTGCCCCAATCGCGCTGTGTGGTAACAACGGCTTCTGCAAAAGTCAGCACTTTTTCTACTGGAATAAAACCAAAATCATCCGCTTTACGAGGATAGGTTGTTTTATCTCCATGAGTCATTGCCAAACCACCGCCAACTAACACATTAAAACCTATCAATTCACCTTTTTCGGCGATAGCGACAAAACTAAGATCATTGGCATGAACATCAACATCATTAATAGGTGGGATAACCACCGTAGTTTTAAATTTACGCGGTAAATAAGTTGAACTTAAAATGGGCTCGCTGTCGGGTGTGGGTAATTTTTCACCATCTAACCAGATTTCAATATAAGCATGGGTTTTTGGTAAAAGATGTTCTGAAATTTTGCTTGCCCAGTAGTAAGCTTGTTGATGAACTTTTGATTCTACTGGATTTGAAGTACATAAGACATTACGATTAACATCGCCAGCGGTGGCAATCGAATCAAGTCCTATATTGTGTAATAGTTGATGAGCTGATTTAAGATTGCGTTTAAACAGGCCATGAAACTGAAATGTTTGTCGAGTAGTCAGCCGAATACTGCCATACTTAGTTGCTTCGGTGGCAAATTTATCAATCGTTAACCACTGTTTGGGAGTGATAATCCCTCCCGGTAGGCGGCAGCGTAGCATCATGTTGATCAGTGGCTCAAGTTTTTGTTCTAGGCGTTCTTTACGAATATCTCTGTCATCTTGTTGATACATGCCATGTAAGCGGATGAGCTGAGAATTATCACTATTAAAGCCACCTGTTAAACCATTATTCAAATCGTCAACGATGGTGCCGCGTAAATAATTACTCTCTCGTTTAAATCGTTCAGAATCCGATAATGGTAGATCTGAGACATCATTTTGCGGTGGTGTTAAATTTACCACTTGAGTTAGGGTAACTGTTTTAGGTTTATTATTGCTCATATTACATCACTCAATAAATTAAAATTAGTTGTTATGTCGGTTGTGTGTTAATAAACATCTCGTTGATAGCGTTTTTGACTTCTTAATTCATCCAGATAGTTGATGGCCTGCTCTTGATTGTATTGAGCTTGAGTCATCAGAATTTGTTGTAGTGCTAAATCAACCGCTTTTGCCATACGCTTTGCGTCACCACAAACGTAGATATAGGCACCTTGTTGTAACCATTGCCAAATCTCACTGCCTTGAGCAATTAATTTATCTTGTACATATATTTTCTCGGCTTGATCTCGTGACCATGCAAGATCGATATTCGTTAACAGACCTTCTTTAACATAATTTTGCCACTCCACTTGATACAGAAAATCAGAAATAAAATGCGGATTGCCAAAAAATAACCAATTTTTACCCGTA
Organism: Gilliamella apicola; assembly: GCF_000599985.1. Taxonomy (NCBI): domain Bacteria; kingdom Pseudomonadati; phylum Pseudomonadota; class Gammaproteobacteria; order Orbales; family Orbaceae; genus Gilliamella; species Gilliamella apicola. The sequence continues at coordinate 2,978,511 of NZ_CP007445.1, read as the reverse complement.
GCGCATTGAGCACTACGTTGTTGTAAAAAAGCTCTAAATGGTGCAATGCCAGTGCCAGCAGCAATCATGATGATTGGTGTGTTTGTATCATTAGGTAATCTAAAGTTATCATTATGTTCAACAAAAATTTTTACTTGATCTTGGTCGGCAATTTGATTGGCTAAAAAGTTTGATGCACCGCCAGTACGCGTTTTACCTTCGATCTGATAACGCACCACATTTACGGTAAGATGAACTTCGTCTCCAACTTCATCTTGCGCTGATGCAATGGAGTAAAAACGAGGTGTTAGAGGTCGAAGCAATGCAACTAATGTTTGTGCGGTAAGATTGCTTTGATAACGATTAAGCATATCAACAAGTGGTAATGTTTGACTCATTTCAATCAAAGCTTCTCTGTCTTTGATTAAGGTAAGCAGTTCAGGATTTTGAATTGCTTGGGCATATTTCTCAATAATAACGGGTGTATTTTGAGTCAATTCAACATGCTCAATTAGAGCCGTTTTTAAGGTAATTTGTTGACCATTGTGTTCGATAGGCTCATCACCTGTAAGTTGAATAATATTAAGAATTTCATCCACAAGCTCATTGCTATTTTGATACCAGACTCCTAACGCATCGCCCGGTTGATAGTTAATATCAGAACCGGTAAGGTCAAATTCAATATGACGGATATCTCGATCCGAATCGCGAGAAGTAATTTTTTGATTGACATTAACGGGTGCAATAAAGGGATTATCGCGGTGATAAAGGCTACTGTTAACAACGACGCTACTTGAAGTATTATTTTCTGTTAGTGATTTTGAAGTCGATTGTTGTAGACTGCTAAGTTTATCAATTACAGCTTGTCGCCAATTGGTACTTACAGTTTGAAAATCCGTATCAGCATCAACGCGTAATAACATACGCTGAGCATCTAATTCAGCTAATCGTTGATCAAAATCTTTAGCAGCTTGACAGAATTTTGGATAAGAAGAGTCACCTAAACCCATTACCGCAAATTGTAGATTTGCCAATTTAGGGGCTTTGCCAGCAAAAAGGTATTTATAGAGTGGTAATGCTTCTTCTGGTGGTTCGCCCTCACCTTGTGTTGAGGTAATTAAGATTAAAATTTCTTCTTGACTCAATTTTTTGGCTTTGTATTCGCCAGCAGGCAGATGAGTCACTTCAATACCTAAACGCTCAATATCTTGAGTTAAATCATTTGCAACTCGACGAGCATTACCTGTTTGTGATGCTGATATAATCGTAACTTTTTTCGCTTGCTCAACTTGCGTTACGTTGGTGGCAGTTGTGATATTCGGTAACGCTTGTTCATTTGAACTTTTTTCCGCAATTCCCCATAAATATCCAGACAACCAAGCGAGCTGTTTATCACTGGACTTTTCAATAATTTTTTTTAATTCATCACAATTAAAAGGAAAATGTTGTGTGCTCATGTGATTCCCTTATCTGATAGCTTTTGAGCTATCGGTAAATTGCTAGTGCCTAGCAACCTTAAAATGTTCTGTTAAATCCTAATAATATTGTTTTACTCAACAACTATCAGCAAAGTCCAATGTGTATCTATTTATAAAATCAGAAAGTTATTTTATGTAAGCCACACTCTCTACCTTGCGGTCCTTTAGTCGGATCGACATAATCCATCTCATTAGGTAAATTAAGTTTTTCGATATAGTTCTGCATATCTTGACTTGTCCAATCGAGTAGTGGGGCAATCTTAAATAAATTATCTCCTGCTTTTGTCACAATATTTAACTCCTGCCTTAAGGCTGATTGTTCACGACGTAACGCAGTAAACCACAGCGTTGGTTTGAGTGTGGCTAAAGCACGATTAAACGGCTCAATTTTGACAATTTGGGTAAACTCGGTATGTTCTGGCGTATCTAATTCAGGTAATCCACCGTATCGCACATCTAAATAAGCTGTCGTTCGTTGTGGTACAAAAATATGTAGATTAAGATTAAGTTGCTTTGTAATTTTATTGGCAACACGATAGGTCGCATTTGTTGCATAACCATTATCAACCCAAACAACCTGAATATTTGGGTCAACTTGAGTAACAAGATGAAGAAGCACTGCTTCATATGGTCCAAAATGGGTACTAATAATACTTTTGACTGGAATATCTTGTTGCTTCTTTAATGCCCACTCAATAATGGTTAACGGTGACTGATTTTGTAATTTCTGGTTAACTTTGGTTAAATCTAGCATGGCTTTCCTCTTTATCAACTTATCGATGAGTAATTATTTATTTTGCATATTACTGGTTTGCCCATTGGTATAATTCAGCAACGACTTCTGGGCGACTAAATGTTTCAGGTATGGGTTCTTTTGTTTGCAAACGCCGTCTTACCTCGGTACCTGAAATAAGAACACGATCATCACTGTCATGTGGGCAAGTTTTGCTTGATGCCATACCTGCACATTTATGGCAATAAAATGTCCAGTCAATTTTGATTGGTTTAATGAGTAAATCCTCATCCCGTAATTGGGTAAAAATATCTTGTGCAGCAAACGGCGAATAATAATTACCAACACCAGCATGATCGCGACCGACAATAAGATGGCTACAACCATAGTTTTGTCTAAAAAGGGCATGCAACAACGCTTCTTTAGGACCTGCATAACGCATATCTAAAGGATACCCAGAATGAACAACGGAATCAGGCACAAAGTAATTATAAATTAGCGTATTAATAGCTTTAAGACGAATATTTGCCGGTACATCACCTGCTTTCAAATTACCAAATAGAGAGTGGATAAGTACCCCATCAAAAAGCTCTAATACTGTTTTGACTAAATATTCATGTGAACGATGCATAGGGTTACGAGTTTGAAAGGCCGCGATTTTATGCCAACCTAACTGATTAAAACGTTCTCTTGTCTCTTGTGGTGTTAATGCATATTGACCAAATTGCGTTTTAAAACCATTATCATGGAAAACACGCACTTTACCGCCTAAATTAACAGGTGGCTGAGCCATAAGCATCGCAACGCCAGGATGATTTTTATCCGTTGTTGTAAACACCTGCATCGCTTCAAATTGTTTATCTGGTCGATAAATACTATCAACATTCAAAATACCAATTATCTGCCCATCGGGTGTTTTAAGGGCAATATCATCTCCCAATTTTAAGGTATCAGCTTGAGCATCGGTCACGGATACTGTGATAGGAATTGGCCAAAAAACACCATTTGCTAAATGCATATTATCGCAAACACTGCGCCAATCTTCTTCCCGCATAAAACCATACAGTGGCGTAAAACCGCCAATTCCTAACATCACTAAATCTCCAGCTTCACGACTTGATAGCGTAATTGCGGGAAGATTTTTTGCATAATGCTGTAATGCCAATCGATCATCGTCTTTAACAAGAAGTGGTTGTAACTGGTCACTGGCGTGAGGAGGGATCAAAGCCATAATGTTTCCTTACCTATCTAGTTTTTATTAAGCTTAATTAAAAACGATTATCGAAAAATAAGGAAATATCAATTTTACATACCATTATGCGATTTACGCATATTCATAAATTGGTTTAGGTTTGTAATGTAGTAGCAAGGAAAACCATAAAAAGAAATGAAAGAACAAAAATATCTAATTTAATAGCTTTAAAAAATACCTTAAATGAAATTTAGAAAATTATATTTTTTATAGAACAAGTTTTATAGATGAGCATTTTATTTAACTAATATAAATTGTTTATATTTCCTAATATTAAATTTTTTATATCAATAATGATAATGTTTTAAAATAACTCTTTGATTGATGCTCAGAATATTTATTATAAAATTTTAAAACATTTTTATTGATGTTATTTATGTCTAAATTATTTTTGATAATACCCAATTGGTTTTGTTATACATCTTAATCAAATAAAATTTAATTTATCCTATACTATACTTTTATTAAACGAAATACTAAATAAAAATATATTAAATATATAGATTAATATATTTTTTATTTTAATTCAGAATGGTAGTAATTCTTTTATTTCCTCAAAAGCTAAAATAATTGAAAATTTATAGTTGATATATGAAACTCTCAGATACAATCATTTGATATTTATAGAATAGTACTGAATAAAAATTTTAATTAGTAATTTTGTTATAAAACTAAAAAAAATATTGTAGTGATATAATGCAATTTCTCTCTTGAAATACTATTTAATAGTTAAATGATTTTACAGAAAAAGTTTAATATAGTTATATTTTTTATATATCTATAAAATACAGTTCGTTATAAAAAAAGAATAGTTTAATTTGCCTAAATTTGTAATTTTGTTTGTAATTTATGAATTTAAACTTTATTACTATTAAGGATAATAGTTGTCCTATGTTAGGATGGTTGCTTGTCTTCTTTACACACATTAAATATAAATGTACTAATATCAAAGGATATCTATGAGTAAAACAAAAAAAATACCAATTTTATCTTTTTTCGCTGGTAGTGGCTTTTTAGATCTCGGATTTGAAGATGCTGGATTTGATATTTGTTACGTTAATGAGTTTTATGAACCATTCCTTGATGCTTACAAATTTTCCAGAAGTAAAATGGGCAAAAAATTACCTAAATATGGTTTTTTCTATGGTTCTATTGATGATTGCTTCAATGGGAAAGAGTATCAAAAACTACAGAAAATTTTAGAGAAAGAAAAAAAAATAAATAATAATTCTTTTATAGGTTTTATTGGAGGGCCTCCATGTCCTGATTTTTCTATTGGTGGAAAAAATCGAGGAAAAAATGGTGATAACGGAAAATTATCCCAATCTTATATTAATTTGATATGCAAACTAAAACCTGATTTTTTTATTTTTGAAAATGTTAAAGGGCTATATCGAACAATTAAACATCGTGAATTTTTTGATATGCTCAAAAGGCAATTAGAAAATAGTGAATATATATTAACAGAAAAATTAATAAATGCTTTAGAATATGGTGTTCCCCAGAATCGCGATCGAATTATTTTATTTGGAATTCAAAAAAATTTTCTAAAAAATAATTCTATTTCTGATTTCAACTGGAATAAATCTATAATTTATTCTAAACAAGAAATATCTTCTTTTAATTGGCCGGATATTGGTGAAACTGACTATGACATTAGAGCACCAAAAGAATTAACTGTTGAATACTGGTTTAATAAAAATAATGTTATAAATCACCCAAATATGATTCATGTTTTTAATGCAAAAGCAGGATTAAATAAATTTAAAACTATTTTGGAAGGAGACAATAAAAGAAAGTCATTTAAACGATTACATCGTTATAAATTTTCTCCAACAGCTGCTTATGGTAACAATGAAGTTCACATTCATCCTACAGAACCAAGAAGAATATCTGCAGCAGAAGCTTTAGCTATTCAATCACTACCAAAAAATTTCTGCTTACCTCCAAATATGACATTGACAAATATGTTTAAGACGATCGGTAATGGGGTGCCTTTTCTAGCCGCAAAAGGTGTAGCTGATAGTGTATATGATTTTTTGGATAAAATTATAAAATCATAAAACTTGCAAAATTAATTATTAATAATACTATTAATAAAATAGTTTCTTATTAATTTTATGTAATATAGTATACGTTAAAATTTCTTTTATTATGGAAGAAAATAACAATGAAAAAATTTGAGGATATTTTATCTGATATAAAAAATTTGATTGGGCTTCAATTGCAAGCAATAAATAAATCTACAGGAATACTTCTTTTAATTGATATTGATTTAGATAAAAGAAAATATTACGTCAAAACACCTGAGTCATCACGTATAATACCTCGTGGACTTAATGAATTAGAAAAAATATGGAAAGCCTTGCTGAAAAATGGGTTTGCGAGTGTTGAACAAACATTAGGTGGTTCTAATTCAAATAGGCATAATCCTGAAACAATATTTGCTAATTTACCTTATATTCAATTCTTCTATTTTAATGGAAAGAAACATTTAATATTACGAGAGAAATATATCCATAATTATGGAACAATATCAGAATTATCTCTATCTGAAACTAAATCAATAAAGAAAAAAATTGATAATTTTATTAATCTTGACATAAAAGAACGATATGCACTTTATGAAAAGAATATTAAGGACCTTTATAATCAACTTGATATTATTCTGAAAAAATTTCCTGGAGACATAGAAATTCTCAAAGTAGAATCGACATTAAACCAATTGTCCTCATTAACAGCCGATTTAAAAAATGCAATTGTTAGTTTAGATGCTGATTATTTATTTAAAGATGTTATAAGTAAACTTTCTGAATATAAACCTGTAGATAAATTAATTGATGATGAAAGCATTACAGGAGTTGCAAATGAAGATGAAGATGAAGATGAAGATGAAGATGAAGATGAAGATTTAAAACCTGAAATAAATAAAGAAAATGGTACAAAAATAAGACATATAACCCCGACTATTTCTTTATTATTTGATCGTATAAATTATGATGAAATTGAACTTCAACCCGATTTTCAGCGTAAAGATAGGATTTGGACATTAGATAGAAGATCAAGGCTTATTGAATCTATTTTAATGGGATTACCTCTTCCTGTTTTTTATTTTGCTGAAAGACCAAATGGAAACTGGATTATTGTAGATGGACTTCAACGTATTACCACAATCTATGACTTCATGAGAGGAGATATTACTCTTCGGAATCTAAAAAGATTAACCTATTTAAATAATAAAAAATTTAGTCAATTAGAGCGTTCAGAACAACGTAAAATTAGAGAACACCAAATTACTGGGCATTTATTAGAAGTTGATGATATAAATAATGAGATTATTGTCGAATTATTTCATCGCATTAATACATATGGAGTAAAATTAAGTGATCAAGAAATACGATCTGCATTAAATAGGGGAGATAGTGTTCGATTTATTCGCTACTTAGCTCTTCAAGATGAATTTAGCTCAAGTACAACAAGAAAAGTGAGGCTTGATAGACAAAAAGACATGGAGTTATGTTTAGATGCAATTTCATTTATTATGTTTGGTTATAAAAACTATAATGAAAATAAATTTGATACATTCTTATCTAATGCAATGAAGTATTTAAATAAATTTAATTTCAAATTAGTTTCAGTTTTGGATGAAGATCTAGATTTACCTAACATTGAGAAAGCAGATGATATTTATAGAATATTGATACGTAAATTTAATCAAGGATTATTGATTTCAGAACATATATTTGGAAAAGATGCTTTTAGAAAAGAAAATATTTCATATAAAAACTCACCAATTAGTAAACCTCTTTTTGAAGTATGTGTAGCAGTTTTTTCTAACTTAGATAATACAGAAATGAATAGAGTCATGACATTTAAACAGCAAATTTATGATAAATTATTTGAAGCTATTCACACTAATTCAACAGAATATGCTGAATGGATTTCAAAACAATATCAAGAACAAAATCGAGGATTTTATTATTCTATTTCTAATTCTACAGGTAAAAAAGTAACTATATCTTATCGATTTGATTTTTTCATAAATATGTTAAATGATATAACAGGTCTTAATATTTCTCTGAAACCAATTTTAAATTATCCAAAGGAATTGCCTAAATGCTTGACAAAATAAAATTAAAGAATTTTAAATGTTATCAAGAGATTGATTTAGAATTAAAAGGTTTGAATATATTTTGTGGGGCTAACTCCTCAGGAAAAAGTGCGATTATTCAGGCTATTGCAATGTTTTTACAATCTGATAATGAAAGCAAACTTACATTTGATGGAAAACTTGTTAATTTGGGCAATTATAAAGATGTATACAATCACTTTATTTATAATGATGAACCATTGGAGATCACAATTGGTATAAAGAATAATTTATATACTTGGAGTAATAATAATAATCAAGAATATTTGTTTCTAAAAAATAAAGCTGAACATTTAAAAACACTAAAAAAAGAAATTTCAAATAATTATCAATTCATTATTGCTGAACGCCTAGGCCCAAGAAATAATTATCCTTTTTCCTCTTCTAGAAGTTCACAATATTGGTTAGGAACTAAAGGTGAATATACAGCTCAAGTATTATCATTATTATCTAATAGTATAACGTTTAACAATATAACAAGAGAAAGAATAAATGACATAGCACAGGAATCAAATAGTTCTGATTCTTTAAAAGATCCTCGCATTCATCCGAAAGTAAATACCAACGTCATAATAAGAAATATTGAAGCATGGTTAAAAGAAATTACACCTGATATTGAAATTTCTTCACAATCTATAGAAGAGGCTGTAATAAGTTATACTAGCTTTTCTACTGAAGACACAAATTATAAACCTATACATGTTGGATTTGGATTAAGTTACGCTATAAGCATTATAACTGCACTATTATGTACTACTAATGGAGGTATTGTAATTATAGAAAATCCAGAAGCTCATTTACATCCACGAGGACAAAGTTACTTGGGAAGATTAATTGCTGCCACAGCAAAGGCTGGAGTTCAAATTATTGTGGAAACTCATAGTGAACATATAATAAATGGGATTAGAGTTGCCATAAAATTAGATAAGAATTATCCAACTAATTTAGTTCAGGCATATTTTATTCAAAAGGAAAAAAATAGCCAACCACTTATTAATAAATTAGTTTTTGATAATAATGCTCAATTATCTCAATGGCCACAAGGTTTTTTTGATCAACAAATAATAGATCTCAAAATACTTATGACAGGAAAAGAAGATGGAAAGTGAAATATGTATATCATATTATTCTATTAATTCAAAAAATTTGTCATTATTTTCAGACTTTGAAAAATTAAAAAATAAATTAATTGGATTAAAAGATGAAATCGGTAAAGGAATTAGAAAGCTATCAATTAGTTGTGATTTCATAATAGGACATGAAAATAGCATTTTTGGAGAAAATGGTAATTATTCTTTAGATACAAGTTCATTAATAAAGTTATTTTATGATGGTTCTCTCGGATCTAATTTTTCAGAGATATCCTCTCAAAAAATGATTCAAAATATTCTCAATAATAGTTTCGCAGTAGGAAAAACTTATTATTCAGCATATTGTTTAGAATATAATCTTTTCTGGCCAAATATAGACAAAAAATTTTGTCTTCATTCTATCGAGGACATATATAATTTTGATTGTGAAATTCTAGCTAAATATCCTCTAAATAATGATAGCTTCATTAGACGCTCAATTACTATTTTTAATAAATTATATTTTAGCGAAAATTGTTATAATTCATTAAAAAGTATAAAAACTAATGATATCACCTATTTTTCTATTCCCTTTGTTAATGTTCTTTCTTCTTTACAAAAATGTGCTCCTGATATAAAAGATTCACCAAGTAATCAAAAAGATCTAAAACTTATAGGTTCCACATGTAATATCGAATGTACTCCTCAGGGCTCAAATAAAGAAAGAAATAACTTTAGTTTTTCATTTAAGTTAGAAGACGATACCAATGAAATAGTATTTTGTGAATATCATTTAAAACTCGATAAGTGTAATAACGATGGAGATTCTCATTATTATTATAATAGAATATATTTCGGGTTAAAAACAACCATAAGCAAAGGAAAAATAATTTGTATTGGTCATATTGGAGGACACATTTAAAATATTAATTTACTCGCTTTTTAACTACGTTAAATTTTTAATAATAAAAAACACCAATGAAAAACACCCAAAAATTACTATTACTCATCACTCTTAGCTTTCCTATGGTGAGTAATGCTGACTGTGAAAAATGGATTGATTATTTACTTGAAAAATATCATTCTTCTCGCGAGAGTGATAAGGCAATTTGTAAGATCTGGCCTGCTGATGAAAGTAAAACGATTGTGGTTTTACCGTTTCCTAATGATATTGAAGGGACAATTTTTTATGATCTTGATGTGTTGCTTGTGGATACGCAAAGTGGTGAATTAATTGCTCATAATTGGCAACAGGATGCGTTTGTTAGTGATGCTATTGAATTAAATAATTTTGAAATCGATACGGCTCGTTATCAACTTAATAATGAATCTCGAGCTTTTGGTGTTCGTGCCAATTCTGCAAATCGTTCCCGTTATGTTCCTATTTCTCAACAAGTAATTAATCTTTATGTGCAACAAAATGAAAAATTGAATCTCGTTGTTAACAACTTAATGCTAAATAACTCTGGTGGTGAATGGTATGATTGTGATGGTGAATACAATAGCCGTAATGCTGTTTTACTATTAGGGAAAAATACGACCAATAATTATAAAGATCTGATTGTCTCATATAATGAACAAAAAGAAATTGGTAAAAAAAATAGCGAAGGGGAATGTATTGAAGAGATAACTAAATCAGCAAAAAGAAAATACACATTACGTTATAATGGTGTTGAATATCCTTTACCCAAACCAGTATATTAATATCTAAGTAACCAAGATCCTCTACTCAAATCAAAACGTAAAATGGACAGATTCTAGTTTTAATATTCTGTCCTTTATTTTTAATTTCATAATTGATTCTTTTAGAATTTATTTACTTCATATCTTAATAAATTAAAACAATTAGTTAACTTAACAGTTATTCTGTGATGGTGATTGAGATCTAGTTCACAATTCTTCTAAATCAAAATTGACTCAGTATCTATTGTATGTTTGTATGCTATTAAACAGGCATGTGACTGGTAAAGCAGGCAGGACCTAAATAAATTGTATATGCATAGCTGCATTTTACTGTTTATCTAGGTCTTGCTTTTTTTTTACCACGAACAAGAGCAATAGGAGATAGTAATGGATTATCAAAAAATAGCAGTAACCATTCTAGATAATATCGGTGGCAAAAGTAATATAGCGCATTTAGAACATTGTGCAACAAGACTAAGATTCACCTTAAAAGATGATAATCTAATAAATCTTCCTGCTTTAGAAAAAATTGAGGGTGTTATAGGCGTACGGCAAAACGTTCAATGCCAAATTATTATTGGTAATGATGTGTTTGAAGTTTATAACGAAATTATTAAATTAATCGGAAACATTAACGTAAATAGTACTAATAATCAGCCTAATAGCAAGAAAAAAATAAGTGCTATTTTACTCGATTTTCTTGTTTCTATTTTTCAACCGTTAATTCCAGCAATTGCTGGCGGTGGTCTGTTGAAATCTTTTGTAATATTGTTTGCCATGCTTGGATTGATAGATGAGAATGGGTCCAATTATAAAATTTTACAACTAATTGGTAGTGCACCTTTATATTTTTTACCCATCCTTGTCGCATTTACCACCGCTAATAAATTAAAAGTAAATCCATTAGTTGCCGCTTCTGCCGTAAGTACTTTAATCCTCCCTGATATGGTGGTACTACTAAAAAATGACAGCACACTCTTCTTTTTACCTTTAGAAAATATCAATTATGCATTCCAAATATTTCCTGCGATTTTAACGATCCTTTTTTATTCTGTTGTTGAAAAATTTTTTACTAAATATTCATTTAAAGTTATTCGTCTCTTTTTTGTCCCTATGATGAGTTTAGTCATTACTGTACCTGTCTCTTTACTATTACTTGGTCCTCTTGGATACAATGCAGGTGTGATATTTTCTAAATTTATTATATTTTTTTATACCCATTTTTCATGGATTACAACAGGATTGTTAGCTGCGGTACTTCCTTTTATGGTTGTGGCGGGCATGCATAAAGCAATGCTTCCTTATGCCATTGATGCAATGGGTAAAACTGGATGTGAAATGTTATATATGCCAGCTTCTTTGGCACACAATATTGCGGAGTCAGGCGCTTGTTTTGGCGTAAGTATTAAAACTAAAAATAGTAAATTAAAATCGGTTGCTTTATCTGCTGGAATATCGGCTCTTTTTGGTATTACCGAACCAGCACTATATGGTGTGACAATCGTAAATAAAAAAATTCTTTATAGCGTGATGACTGCTGGATTAATTGGTGGGGCTTTTGCCGGCATTATTTTACTAAAAGCATTTGTTCTTGTTGGTCCCGGTTTAGCCAGTATGACCATGTATATTGATAAAGACAATGCGATGAACATAGTCTGGGCTTTTGTCACTTTTGGAATATCCTTTTTAGTCGCATTTATTCTTTCTGCGCTATTTTTCACAGATAGTATTGATGCAGATGATGAAAATTCAATTAACAACACAAAAAATACAATTAAAGATGAAGCTATAGAGATTAGAAGTCCGATTAGTGGTAAAGCTATACCAATACATGACATTAACGATAATGTTTTTTCAACAGGAATTGTTGGTCAAGGTTTAGGTATTATTCCTAATGAGGGAATTTTAAAATCACCCTGTAAAGGAGTTATCTCTATGATCTTCCATACTAAACATGCTCTAAGTATTAAATTAAATAATGGGGCTGATCTGCTTTTCCATATAGGAATCGATACAGTACAACTTGATGGTGATGGATTTGAGACACTGGTTAATGTTGGCGATATTGTCGATATTGGTGATGATTTAATTAAATTCGATATCAATAATATTAAAAATCATCAATTGGATCCTACCGTAATTTTCTTAGTCACCAATCCTGATGACTATACTATTTCTACTTTTAATGAAAACAAACAAGTAACTAACGATGATATTGTTCTAGAAATAAAGCCGAAAATATTAAGCAAAGGAGAGTAACATATGAAAAATTTAGCATTCCCAGATAATTTTTTATGGGGCGGGGCGATTGCAGCCAATCAGATTGAAGGCGCATGGAATATTGACGGCAAAGGACTTTCTGTTGCGGATATGGCAACTTATAAACCAAATGTTGATGTCAAAGATTATACTGCGCATGTGGCGGTAACCAGTGAAGGTATAATAGCTGCGATAAACGATCTTTCTGATAAAAATTATCCTAAACGACGAGGTATTGATTTTTATCATCGTTATAAAGAAGATTTAGCGCTTTTTGCTGAAATGGGATTTAAGACATTACGCTTATCAATTGCTTGGACAAGGCTGTTTCCTACTGGCGAGGAACTTACGCCTAATCCTAAAGGAGTTGAGTTTTATAAAAATGTCTTTAAAGAGATGAAACGACTTTCAATAGAGCCAATCGTTACGTTATCGCACTATGAAATGCCGATAACATTAAGTATTAAATATAATGGTTGGGTAAAACGTTCAGTAATTGATGATTTTGTCCGTTTTTCAACAGCTTGTTTTGACCATTTTGGGGATTATGTAAAATATTGGTTAACCTTTAATGAAATAGACAGTATTTATCGTCACCCTTTTACAACGGCTGGAATTATTCCTGATAAATGTAAAGACGGACAGCTTGAACAAGATATCTATCAAGCTTTACATCATCAATTTGTGGCAAGTGCACTGGTTACCAAAATCGCCCATGAAAAAATCCCAGATTGTAAAATAGGCTGTATGCTCACTAAATTAACCACTTATCCATTGACGTGTAAGCCAGAGGATGTGGAATTGACGTTGCAAAAAACGTTAGACAATTACTTTTATACTGATGTGCAAATTAAAGGCGAATATCCAAAACTTATATTGACCTATTTACAACAAAAAGGAATTGATATTAAGTTTGAAGAGGGCGATCAAGAAATACTTAAACAAAATACCGTCGATTTCTTATCTTTTAGTTACTATATGTCAAAGGCTGAATCTACAAATCCGGATGCTGATCGCATACCCGGTAATACAATTATAGGTGTTAAAAATCCTTATTTAAAATCCACCGAATGGGGCTGGCAAATCGATCCAAAAGGACTAAAAATTTCACTAATTGAACTCTATGACCGCTATAATATTCCAATGATGATTGTCGAAAATGGTATTGGTGCAATTGATAAGTTAGAGGGCGACACCGTTCATGACCATTATCGAATTGATTACTTTAAAGAACATTTTAAACAAATGAAAGAAGCCATTGATGAAGGCGTGGATTTAATTGCTTATACCAGTTGGGCACCAATAGATTTAGTTAGCGCCAGTACTTCGCAGATGTCCAAACGTTATGGTTTTATCTACGTAGATCAAGATGATGAAGGTAATGGAACTTTAGCCAGATTTAAAAAAGAGTCATTTTATTGGTATAAAAAAGTGATTGAAACCAATGGTAAAGCTATTTACGACTAATAGCTGGAGAACAAACAATGATTTTGGTGGTAAAAGTATTAAACTCTAGTGTCGTTTTAGTTGAAGAAGAGGGTATTGAAAAAATCGTATTAGGGAAAGGCATTGGTTTTGGTAAAAAGCCCGGTGATACCATTGATGATGAGCGAGTGGATAAAATATTTTTAGAAAAAAATGTTAAGCTCGCTTATATCACCGATTTAGCGAAAGAAGTTCCTTTTCAATTTTTTCAGATAACCAAAGAAATCATCACATTAGCTGAAAACAGCTTAAACAGAAAACTGAATAATAATATTTATTTAACACTGACAGATCATATTTACTTTGCGGTTGAACGAGTTAAGCAAGGTCTGTTTATACCCAATAAATTATATTGGGAAATAAAAAATTATTATCCGCAAGAGTTTAATATTGCTAAGCAAGCTATTGAGTTACTCAATACCAGATATGATCTCGCTTTTCCCGAAGAAGAAGCGAGTAATATTGCATTTCATCTCATTAACGCTCAAACCACCAGCACGCAAAATCTTAATACGTTTCAATATGCCAAAATGATAAATTCAATAGTGAATTTGGTGAAATATTCCGTTGGCGTGCCAATAGATACCTCATCAATTCACTATACCCGTTTTATTACCCATATTAAATTTTTTGTAGAACGATTTTATGCTAATAATCAGTTACAAGAAGATAATAACGATCTTTATGAACAAATATCCTCGCTTTATCCTTATGCAATGCATATTGCAGAGAAAGTAAAACAGTACATCGATCAAACTTATCATAGCTCAATATCCGATGATGAGGTGGTCTATTTGGGGATTCACATTAATAGACTAATACGCAATACCAAATGAATAGTCTTAGAGGTTTATCTAAACAGGTAACGCTAAAGTAAGCAATCCTTTTTAGATAATTTTCCTTCCTTATCCGATAACAAATTGTGATATTGATGGTTTTGTGTTAGTTTCTTTGTCACTACCTACTTACTTTAGTCATTGACTTATCCAAGGTCTGTTTATGCCCAATTCATCTGCTAAAAAAGTCGCTTTTGCTGCTTTTATTGGTACCACAATTGAGTGGTATGATTTTTATATCTATGCGTTAGCATCAGTATTAATTTTTGGTCAACTTTTCTTTCCTTCTGATAATCAATTTGTGCAAGTTTTAGGGACATTTGCCACCTTTGCGGTCGGTTTTTTATCGCGTCCTTTAGGTGCAATCCTTTTTGGTCATATTGGTGATCGCTTAGGGCGCAAAAAATCGTTAATCATTACTTTACTGTTAATGGGAATTGCGACAACGTGCGTTGGTTTATTACCGTCTTATCAAGAAGCGGGAATCATTGCGCCGATACTGTTAGTTGCATTACGAATTTTACAAGGTGTTGCTGTTGGTGGTGAATGGGGCGGAGCCGTATTAATGGCGAATGAACATGCGCCAAAAGGGCTGAAAAACTTTTTTTCATCGTTTGCCCAGTGGGGTAGCCCTGCGGGTAATATTTTAGCATTGTTGGTTTTTTCTTATATTATTGGTTTACCGATTGATCAGCTAATTAATAATGGCTATTGGCGCATTCCTTTTTTAGCCAGTTTTATTTTGTTAATTGTTGGTCTTATCGCTAGGGTTACCTTAACCGAATCACCGGTATTTATCGAATCATGTAAAAAACAAGCAAGCCTAAAAGAAAAAGAATCCGTACCAATTATTGATGTGTTTAAACAAGCAACTCCAATACTGGTATTAGCCATTTGTGCCAATGTGCTGTCATTTAGTGGCATATTTTCTAATACGCTAATGATTGGTTATACAACTATGGCTCTCGGTGTTGAAAAAAAGACTATCGTTGATGCGTTATTTTGGATAGCCGTCGTGCACTTTATTGCTCAGCCTTTTATCTCTTATTTTTCAGAAAAGTTTTCGGCAACGCGCTTTTTAATTGTGTCAGCCATTTTGGCTATGGCATCAGTCTTTTTATTATTCCCGATTATTCAATCAGGAACTAAAATCAGCTTTATTATTGGTATTTCGTTAAATGTGATTTGCTACAGTGGTTTTTATGGTGTGATAGCGGGTTATTTAAGCCGAATTTTTCCAACCAGAATTCGCTATACTGGTCTATCGATGAGCTATCAAGGTTGCGCTGCCATATTTGGTAGTTTAATCCCAATGATAGGAGCATACATTATTTATACCTATAAAACTTACTGGTTACCACTCGCCTTATTTTATTGTGGTTTAGCATTGCTATCGATTATAAGCATCTATCTTTTAAGTAAGTATCACTATTACGATGAATAAAAGGCAACTATCTATGAAAACCGTTTTATCAATTCAATCTAATGTCGTGTATGGTTATGCGGGTAACAAAGTTGCTACATTAGCCATGCAATTACAAGGCGTTGAAGTCATGCCCATCCACACAGTGCAACTATCGAGTAATACGGTTTATCCCGATTATGATGGTATTGTACTGGGTGCTCAGCAGATTACTCGAATAGTAAACAGTTTAGAAAAAATCGGCGTTCTAAACTCAATTGATGCCATCATATCAGGATATATCGGTCTTGCCGAACAGGGTGAAGAGATCCTCGAAGCGGTAAAAAAAATAAAATACTATAACCCAAATGCCATCTATGTGTGCGATCCCGTAATGGGAGGAGACATTAATAAAGGCAGTTCGCTACCGCAAAATATAATTGATTTTTTTACTAAGCAGGCTATCAAACACGCAGACTATATCACGCCCAATTTATTAGAATTGCAATTATTGTCGAATATCGAAATTAAGACGTTTGACGATGTACAAATGGCAATCAAAAAGCTACAAAACAAATCTATCCAGGCCATATTAGTCAAAAACTTAGTTCATGCAGGTAAAACTACAGAATTGTTTGAAATGATTTTAGCTACACCATCGCAAAGCTATCATCTTGCCCGACCATTATATGATTTTCCTTATCGTCCATTAGGTGTTGGGGACTTAATTTGCAGTTTGTTCACTGCCCATTTAGTTAATGGCAAATCACAACTAAACGCCTTTGAATTGGCCGCTAATGCTGCAAATCATGTGTTAGCTGTGACAAAACAAAAAGATGCACGAGAACTGGCAATCATTGATGCTCAAGAGTGGATTAAACAGCCCGATTTACAGTACCGTGCAATAATGTTATAAAAAACTAACTTCCAATTAAAATTATATTTAAGTTATCAATATAATTGATTGAAAATTATGAAATATATTAATGATGATTTAAGAAGGGTTGATAATATGAAAGGCAAAATAGTCAGTATTAGTTTAATTGCAATCGCTTGGTTAGGAGCGGTCAGTACCGCCAATGGCTACGAAATTGATTGCCCAGCTAAAATCAACATCAAATTTGATCATCCCGAGCTGGAAAATATTCCTGAGGGCTGGCAAGTTTCGGATAAAAAAGATCGTAGCCTTGCGCTCAGTAGTCTTGGTGTTTATTCTGATGAACCAGTTAAATTGTTTCAGTTAAAGCCTGAAATTGGAATTATTGATGGCAAAAAACATGATATCACTTGGCAAGTCAACTCGGTCTATGATGAAGGTGGCAACTACGTTAGTTGTAGCTATAATGGCGATGAAGTCCAATTGATAAAAAAAATCGATTCATCGATGAAAAGCTGCTGGGCGGATTATTCAAATGATAAAAACCAAGCCATAAAAGTCAAACTTATCTGTAGTACAAGTGAATTGCAAAAGGTAAAATAAATCTGGTTTTTTTATTTTAAATACTTTAACTTATTTAAATATAATTGAATTAAAATTAACCTTAAATTTATCTAAAATATTTTAATAATAATAGATTTTCTATGATAGAAGATAGGATAGGAATGGAAGGAATAGTCGTTGAATATGGAATCAAATGAACAATTATACGATCAATTAGTTAGCTATATAGGCAATTGGAAGAACCTAAAATATCATCCTGATGTAGCAGTAAAACCTAATATAAATTGCAATGAGTTTATTGCATTTACCAAGCAATTTGAATCTCATTATAAAACCTATTTAAATGAAGGTAATGCAATTAATATTTGGGATATTTGTTGTATTGGCTTTGATGAATTAAAACACTGCAATGTTCTATCGTGGTTATTAGATGATAAAGGATCACACGGTTTTGGTAATGAATTTTTCCACTACTTCATCGATTATTTATATAATCGCTCAAACAATCAATTCACTATAACGAAAGACGACATCAACATTCCTTACTATACCTCTACCGAAGTACATTATGAAAGTGATGAAGAAGAAAAAAATAGTCGCGTTGATATTAAAATAGCAAATGAACGCTTTCTGATTTTTATAGAAGCAAAAGTGCAAGCATCCGAAACCAATGATCAATTAATTAGATATTATAGATTAGGCAAAAAAGAATCTGCACAGAATAAAAATAAACCTTGGGAATTAATCTTTTTAACCAAAGATGGTAGACGGCCTCAATTTCAACAAGATAATGATTATCAACCAATGTTAAATAAAGTGATTTGTTTATCCTGGCAAGAAATTGCAGTGTTACTAAGGCGATTTTCAACCATCCAAAGCTCACGCCCATTTCTACAAAAAATTCTCAATCAATACTATATTTATATAAAAAGAATGTTTCAATAAACGGAGGCAATAATGTCAGAAAATAATGGAGTTTATCAATTAATCATTGAAAATTTAAAAATGATTGAGCAGACAAACGGTATATTAGATGAAATTCATGAAAACGTATTTAATCAAATAGATAAATATATTAATTCTTGGGCAAAAGAAAATTCTTGGTCGTGTGAGGGTTCCTTTTGGATTAAAGGCCCGCAAAAATTTTATCCTACACATTGGGATAAAAAATTTTCCTATTTTTCGTTTGATTTAGATGATGATATAAAGAATGAAAATATTAGTTGGTTATCTTATTTAAATGGTTCTGAACATACAAAATTTGGACTTTGTTGGTGTTTTTCTTACGGCAGTAAATATCAGCTACAAGAATGGCAAAAAGAACTAAAAAGGCAGTATGACAATAATCGAAGTTTATTTGAAAAAAATAATGCAAAAATTGTTTATGGAGGTCGAAATTTATTTATACCCATAACGCAAGATATAAGCGAATTAATAGAAAATTATCCTAATGGTATAGATACTGTACTTGAAGATCCCGTTAATAAAGCATTAAATTGTTTAAATAATATTTTTCCAGTTATAGATCAAATATACACTAAATTAACAAATTGATTTTAGTTAAATTATTTTTATAATTAATTTAAAATTCTAGTTATCTATTAATATGCCATTTAAACAGGATGGATGATGGCTATATAGTCCTTATTAGTCTAGTAAGTACGTTATTTGTGGTTATAAAGCCAATTGAAAAAGTTGCTTCAGTGATTATTCTTATCTTTAAATAAAATTTTTTATCCTTTGCTTTCAATTACATTTTTGTAAAAATTATTCAGAAGTCTATATTGTAACTATCCCCTAAAATAGTACATAAAAAAGTAGAAAATTCTCTATAATATTTTTAAGGAGAATTTCAATATGAAAAAATTATCGGAACACCAAATTGTCTCCATTTTAAAAGAAGCTGAAGTTGGTATCCCTATTAAAGAGCTTTGCCGTAAATATGGTATGGCCGTTTCTACTTTTTATAAATGGCGAGATAAATATGGCGGTATGCAATCATCGGACATTACGCGGTTAAAACAGCTGGAAGCTGAAAATCGTAAACTTAAACAGATGTATGCTGAATTAAGTTTAACTTCTCAGCTCCAGCAAGAAATAATAAAAAAGCTATAGTGCCGACGGCAGTTCGTAAGAGTTGGGCACAAACACTACAGTCACAATACAGTATAACAATTAAAATGAGTTGCACTATTGTGAATTTAAGTCGCTGTGCTTACTACTATCAACCTAAATCGGCAGATGACACTATGATTATTTCATTACTTAAGTCAATAACAGACAAGCATTTACGTTGGGGATTTCCTAAGTGTTTTCATCGAATCAGGAAACTGGGATATACGTGGAATCATAAACGGATTTATCGAGTTTATTGTCAGTTAAAACTCAATATTCGTTCTAAACGCAATAAACGATTGCCCCAACGTTATCCAGAGCCATTATCAGTACCAAGTCGTTTGGGAGAATGTTGGTCAATGGATTTTATGAGTGATAGTTCTCAAAATCACCGCCGATTTAGAACCTTTAATGTTATTGATGACTTTAATCGAGAGGCATTAGGCATTGATATTGCGGTCAGTTTATCGGCAGGTAGAATTACCCGTTATTTAGACAGACTGGCTCAATATCACGGTTATCCATTAAAAATACGCGTTGATAATGGCACAGAATTTACCTCAAACAGATTTACAAGTTGGGCAAAATCACATGGAATAACCCTAGATTATATTAAACCAGGTAGTCCTTATCAAAACGGCTATATAGAACGATTTAACCGCACATATCGAACGGAGGTATTAGATCTGTATTTATTTAAAAATCTGGAACAAGTAAGAAAAATAACCGAAGAGTGGTTAGAAATGTATAACACAGAAAGACCGCATGAAGCATTAAATAATATGACACCAATTGAATATAGAAACATGAAGCAAATAGCATGATTTTCTACTTGATTTGTGTGCTAACAATGGGGTATTTACAATATCATTTCGTTTTAAATCGTTAATACAATTTAAAACGAAAGCTTTTTAAGAATACGTTTCAAAAAATATCCACTTTTTTAATTAACTATTATTAATAATCTTATGACTAACTAATCTAAATCCATAAATAAACAAGTTTCTTAATTTGTGGTATTGGTGGTGGGCTATTGCAAAGTGTATTTATGTAGATAGTAATGAATCAATATTAGAATCAGTCATTGTTGGTATAACAAAAGCATTGTTCGTTTCAATTTAATGAAGTAGTTACTTTAACTGATTTAATTATAATTAATATTTTCAATAAAGGATTTTATAATTAGTTACTAAACATTATTTAAGTATAATGTTGTCTTTAAAGTGAAGGATTATTTAAATGGAAACTAATTTAATAAAAGCAATTTTACATTTGATAAAATTACCAGCTATTCAAATTTCAGAAATGAGTGATGGAAAAAATCGGGTAAATAATCAAGGTAGAGGACTAGAAGAATTTATTATTGATCTTTTTTGTGGAACTGTTAATGAACCAAATGAACGAATACGACTTGAAAAACGAAATGAATTATTTAGTTATATAGGAAATCAAAATAATCCTCCTGATGCAATGATAAATGCTGGTGATGCAATCGAGATCAAAAAAATCGAAACTGCTGGGGCAGCTATAGCTTTAAATTCGTCTTATCCAAAGGCTAAGTTATATTCCAACAGTTCCATGCTCGCTAAAGCTTGCATTTCCTGTGAGGATTGGGATGAAAAGGACATGATTTATGTCATTGGTCAAATTTATAAACATTCACTTAAATCTTTATGTTTCGTTTATGGTGTTGATTATGCAGCGAGTTTAGAAATTTACGAAAGAATTAAACTAAAAATTAAACAAGGTATTTTAACTATAGACGGAGTTGAATTTTCTGAAACGAAAGAGTTAGGTAGAGTAAATAAAGTTGATCCTTTAGGGATTACAAATTTAAGAATACGTGGCATGTGGCATATAGATAATCCTATTAAAGTTTTTAATTATATTTATAAACCTAAAGAAATATCTTCATTTAATTTAATGGTACTAATTAATAATGATAAATATTTAACATTTAGTGAGGAAGATCGTAATAAACTAGAAAAAGCTGAAAAATATTTAGAAAATTTTATGATAGAAGACGTAATGATTAAATGTCCAGACAATTCAGCTCGGTTAAAAGGTGCTAAACTTATCACATTTTTCTTACAGTAATAAGAGTAGAATATATGAATATTATATCTTTATTTTCAGGTGCTGGTGGACTTGACTTAGGATTCAAAAATGCAGGGTTTGAAATAGTCATTGCAAATGAATATGATAAATCTATATGGGAAACATATGAGAAAAACCATTCTGCACCTTTAATTAAGGGGGACATTAGGAAAATAAACTCAGACGAACTTTTAAAAAATACTGAAGTAATTGAAGGTATTATAGGAGGTCCTCCATGTCAAAGTTGGTCAGAGGCTGGTGCACTAAGAGGTATAAGTGATGATAGAGGCAAATTATTTTTCGAATTTATTCGTCTTTTAGAGGATATACAACCTAAGTTTTTTGTTGCAGAAAATGTTTCTGGTATGATGTCAAAACGACATTTAGAGGCAGTTCAAAATATAGTTAAGCTATTTGGTAATGCAGGAATAGGATATGATGTATTTATTCAAACTTTAAATGCTTCTGATTATGGTGTACCTCAAGATAGAAAACGTGTGTTTTATGTTGGTTTTAGAAAAGATCTCCAAGTTAAATTTGAATTTCCAACACCATTAAAAACTAAAATATCGCTAAAGGATTCAATTTTTGATTTACGAAATACAGCTATTCCAGCGTTGGAAAAAAATAAATCACATGGAAATAAATTAGCTATATTAAATCATGAATATTTTATTGGTGATTTTTCAACAATTTTTATGTCCCGTAATAGAGTTAGAACTTGGGAGCAACAGAGTTTTACTATTCAAGCAGGAGCTAGACATGCACCTATTCATCCACAAGCTCCAGTTATGGTAAATGTAGGCAAAGATAAATTTCAATTTGTTGAAGGTAAAGAAGAACTTTATCGAAGATTATCTGTAAGAGAATGTGCTCGAATTCAAACTTTCCCTGATGATTTTAAATTTTATTATAGTTCGTTAGCGGATGCTTATAAAATGATTGGAAATGCTGTGCCAGTAAAGCTAGCAGAAGCTGTCGCTAATCAAATCAAGCTTTTTTTAAAATAATATTATTTATTTCTAAAATGCTGTGCTATTTAATAATCAATATTAAATAACACAGTAAATAGAAAATTTATATCTTAAAAAAAATCTTTCTTATTCTATTTTCTATACCAATATACTTCCATATAAGAAAATGTTGATCCTTATTTTCTTTTTAGATATTAACTTACAGTGTTATAAAATATCTTCTTAAAACCCTTTCCTTTTTACCCTGAAATTTCATGTAAAAATTATTCAGGAGTCTATGTTATTTCATTGTAATTATTTTTAATAATCTCCGTGTTATTAGGCTGTTTTTAGTTAAGTTAATAAGTATTTATAACCCTTGAAGATAAATCTCACGTCTTTTGGTGCTGAATTGATATGTCATTATAATTTTACTTAATAGCTTTGGGTTTATAATTTTTGGCATAAAAAATGCATTCCTTAGTTATCATTAATAGATGAGGAATGGTTAAAATGGAAAAGAAATATAAAGTTAAGCTGTTATTGGGTATGTTGTTCGTGAGTGGATTGTGTCAGGCGGAACCGTTGCCTTTTTCAGAAACAGGTAAATATTGTGAGACGCCTTCTCGATGTCTTAATCCAATCACTACCCATGTAATGGTGACTTCGCCAAATTATTTAGCAACTCAAGCCGGTCTGGATGTGTTACATCAAGGTGGTAATGCGGTTGATGCTGCTATTGCGGTTGCATCGACATTAGCGGTTGTTTATCCACAAATGAATACTATTGGTGGTGATAATTTTTGGATAATTTATAATTCAAAAACCAAAGAAATTAAGGGATTAAATGCCAGCGGGCGATCGGGTAGTCTGGCGACGATTGCATTTTATAAGCAACAAGGGTTAGATAAAATTCCGTCGCGTGGTTATTTAGCCGCTAATACCGTCCCTGGCGTGGTTTCTGGTTGGGATGAAGCTTATCAGTATGCATCAAAAAGTATGAATAACTCTTTACCGTGGAACAAGTTGTTTGATTCGGCAATCAATTATGCTGAACATGGATTTGCCGTTTCACCGAGTTTAAATTATTGGTCTACAGTCAATATTGATACTAAAGATAAAGAGTTTCGTGATCTTAAACGTTTTGATGAGTTTAAAAGAGTATTTCTAAAAAAAGGTGGTGAAGTCTATCAAATCGGCGAAATTCTCAAACAACCTGATTTAGCAACTTCATTAAAGTCTATTGCCAATGACGGTGCAACGGTATTTTATCGTGGCAATATTGCTCAGAAAATTGTTGCTGATTTAAAGCGTCATGGCGGTGTGTTGACCTTAGATGATTTTGCTAATCATAAAGCAACATGGGTTTCTCCTATTCATGTTAACTATCGGCAGTATACGGCTTATAATTTGCCTCCTAATACACAAGGGATGGCTTCTTTAGAGATTCTTAATATATTAAATAATTTTGATGTTAAATCATTAGGCGAAGGCAGTGCTGATTATTATCATTTAATTATTGAGGCGACCAAGCAAGCGTTTGCTGATCGTGATAAATATTTGACGGATCCTGATTTTAACCCGATCCCGCTTGAGTTCTTATTATCCTCTCAGCATGGTCAACAGCAAGCTAAACAAATTGATATGCAAACTGCACGTATCGATATTAAGCCATTAGATCCAAAAGGGGATACGGTTTGGTTTGGCGTTGTTGATGCACAAGGGAATGCGGTTTCTATCATTCAAAGTATTTATCATGATTTTGGTTCAGGAATTGTCGCCAAAGATACCGGAATTTTACTGCAAAACAGAGGTAGCTTTTTTTCACTCGATCCTAATCATATTAATCGTTTAGAGCCGAATAAACGAACCTTTCATACCTTAAATCCAGCCATGTTATTTAAAGAGGGTGCACCGTATCTGGTTTATGGCACTATGGGAGGAGAAGGGCAACCACAAACTCAAGCGGCCATTGTCACGCGAATTGTCGATTTTAATTTGTCTCCTCAAGATGCCATTAATGCACCAAGATGGTTACATGGGCGAACTTGGGGAGCATCATCCAATGATCTTAAAATAGAAGGGCGAGTCGCTAAGAATATTATTGATACTCTTAAATCGCGTGGACATAATGTGAAAGTCGTTGATGATTATACCGATACCATGGGGCATGCCGGTGCAATTTTAATTGATGCCGATAATCATCGATTAATGGGGGCAACCGATCCTCGTGGTGATGGTTTGGCTGCCGGTTATTAATGATTGATTAAAATAGTAGATCAAATCAGAAATGCTAGAACTAAAATAATAAAGATAATGACATCAGCCATTATCTTTATTTATGCTCTATAGAGATCCCAATTTTTTAAAGAAACTGAAATCTTTTTTACATTATACTTTAAACGTTATCCAAGGTTTAAGTTTAACGGCGGTTTGGATTAATCCAGCGTTTTCTTGCGCTTGAATGACGGGGGTAATAGGTTTATATGCAGCAGGCGCTTCCTCAAATAGTCGTTCTTGTTTCAAAGTAACGCATTGCCATGGCAATAAAGAGTTATCAGAAACCAACTTCTTGCTGCGCATCGTTTGCCTTTTTTCTGCTCGTCCTGCGCCATGCGAGCAAGACCATAACCAATCAGGATGACCTTTTCCTATTGCAACATAAGAATAATCACCCATAGATCCAGGTATTAAAGCGATTTCACCTAAGTGCGCGGGTGTTGCGCCTTTACGATGAATATTCATACCATTTTCAGGAAAAATAACATTGTGTGATATATCGACCAATAATTGACTCGCATCCTGCTTAAAGAGTGTGTTAAAGGTTTTACGCACCAGCTCTGTGATCACAATGCGATTTATCCAAGCATAACGAGCAGCAACACCCATCGCTTGCAAATACTCTTGAGCATGATTGTCAGTCAAAGCAAATAAACCTGATTTAGGATATTTTTGATCAGCAGGCCATAATGCTTTGGCTTTATCTTGCCAACGCTTGCCAATATAAAAACCGACATCACGTGATCCAGTATGGATCATAACCACAATAGCATCTTTCTTTAAACCTAATTGATAAGCAACATGGCGATCAATAATTTCATCAACAATTTGTAATTCAACAAAATGGTTACCTGAACCAACTGTGCCTAAACTTGACGGACGAATAATCGCTCGTTTTTCAAAAAAGGCTTCGGGAGCATACTGGCTATCGGCTGAAAGAAGATCATTGCCAGAAATTTTACTAATCTCATGCGTTAGCCGATCAAAATTGACACTATTCCATAAACCTTGTTGCGGTAAAGCTCCCAACCAAGCGGTAAGGCCTTCATCAAAGAGCGCTTGAAAAGATGTGGGTGTAACCGGTACATCGCGCTCATCATGCAATAACACCTGTTTTAATTGCTCAATGAGTTTTGATTTTTGTTCAGTCACCTCATTAAGGCTTAAACCTGTAGTAAATAGGCGCATACCACAATTAATATCCGTGCCTATCGCTGCGGGAATAATTAAATTAGGGGTAGTGGCAACAATACTTCCAACTGGTGCAGTCGCACCGGGATGAAAGTCTGGCGTAGCCCTTGCAGCGCAAACTTTGCCGTCACTATTGGGCATTGTTACCGATGCAAAATCAAGTAACTGCTCAACCGCTTTTTCTTCTAAAGGTAACGGATTGGGTAACAGTACTTGTGCTGTAATATCTTGTTTATTAAATGTATAGATATCATTATTAAAATGAGTTTCAATCCCACATCGGGATAAACGTTTTTGTAAACGGGTAAATGTAGACATAATAGCCACCTAGAAAACAATAAAATACCGTCCTCTCAATTTGAGAGGATAATTACTGTTTCCTGCAGCAGCACTATTCAGGAAAGTGGGCGTATTCTAGACCAAAGTTTATTAATATGTAAACTAGTAAATCATTTTTTTATTTGATCATCCGTTCTTACTATGTATTCTTTCCCAACTCAGACCAAATTTAGCTAAGTATTTTTTTAAGCGATCAGCATCGTTACTGCGTTGCTTTTTAGTTCGGGATATGGCAAATAATTGTCGGCCAGCTTCTGATAAACTACTACTTTTTTGGCAGATTTCGATCACTTTTTCCAGTTGATAACGGTCAAATTCATCAATTTCATTAGGTATTAAGTCATCATAACTATTTGGTGCAGAAGTCCAATTTTGACTTAGGCGTTTAATTTCTTGTTCAACCTGTTCAATGGTAATGTTCGCTTGCGGCGCTAAGGTTGCCATGCGAATAATTGAACTGTTTAATTCACGAAAGTTACCTTGCCATAAGGCTTGTGGTGAGGTAGCGAATTTAAGATAAGCTTGGCGTGACTGTTGATTAAAGCGTGGCATAATGCCATATTCTTTGGCATAGCGCGCCAATTCAAAATCAATATTGGGTTCAATATCCTCTTTTCTATCCACTAAGCCCGGTAGTTGATAATTCCACAAATTGATTCGAGCAAACAGATCTTCACGAAACTCACCATTGGCAATGGCTAATTTAAGATCTTTATTGGTACCGGCGATTAATTGAAAATCACTGTGTATCGGTTTGTCACTACCAAACGGGTAAAATTGTTTTTCTTCAATGGCTTTTAATAACATCGCTTGCTCATCAAGTCCCAGTTCGCCAATTTCATCTAAAAACAGTAAGCCACCATCGGCATTTTTAAGTAATCCTGTGCGCGCAAGATTGGCTCCCGTAAAGGCGCCTTTAACATGACCAAACAAGGTTGATATTGCGCTATCACCGCGTAGCGTGGCGCAATTGATTTCAACAAATTGTCCTTTGATTTGATGATTGGTTTGTTTGAGTAAATAAATCTGTTTTGCCAAAAATGATTTACCCGCGCCCGTTGGTCCACATAATAAAATAGGTGCATGGGAACGGCTCGCCACTTGTTCGATTTCGGCAATAAGCTGATTAAATTGTGTGCTACGAGTTGCGATGCCAGATTTTAATAGCTCGGTCGCTTGCTGAGCATATTGCTGAAAACGGGTTAGGATTTTATCGTAACGATTTAAATTTAAATCAATAATACTCATTATCCCGCAAGGGGTAAGCGCAATCGGATCGCTTTCCTCAATTTCATTAATTTTATTATTTTCGGTCAGAGGCTCTTTTTTCGGAGGGGACATTTGTAATAATTTAGCAGGAAAATAGCGTGATTCTGCCAGTAAAAACCAACAAATCTGCATAACATGGGTACCTGTTGTGATATGTAAATAATACGCTTCTTGTTCTGAATTAAATGCGTAGTTTTTCGAAATATCAAAAAGGAAGGTATAAACTTGCTCAAAATCCCATGGATTATCAATGTTTACCTCAATGGGGTTTACTTCAGTATGAGGTGATAAAATCTTAATATCTTTAACGATGGTACAAAGTAGCTCATAATCGTTCGGAGAATAGAGCAGTTCTAATCGAGTAACTGGCATATCGGATTGATGACATAAATCAATAGTCGGTCGCCAATTCTTCCAGCGTCGTTTTCCTTTACCACGTTGATCCAATACATTCCCTAAAAATCCAAACACGACATTCTTTTTCATAATTTTATATATTTTTATAAATAGATATATAAAATTATAAAAAATGTGTATTAAAAATACTATGATAATTTTTATCTTCATTTAAAAAAATTATTTATTCTTTTTTAAAACAAATAATTAAAAAATAATTGTTATGATTTTTTATTTATTGGCACGCTTTTCGCAATATTAATGCTACCTAAGCAAGCATATTCAGATATGTTGAGATGGTTTAAATTAAATAATCAAGTCACTTTGTGGTGATAAAAGATACCAGCACTAAAGCGCTCATAGCGCAATGTACCAATAGAATTTTGGTCATAAACGAATGGATAAACGGTAACATTCTTTAGTGCAATCTAACCAATATAAAGATATTACCACTGGCGGAGTGCATTTTGCCCAGATGTAAAAGGAAGATAAAAATGAGTCAATATGAAGTAATAAAAATTGAAAATTCAAGACCAGTAAAAATGTGGACTAAAGGTGTACCAGTCGAGCAAGAAGCCAAAGAACAATTACTAAAAACAGCACAGTTGCCATTTATTTTTAAACACATTGCCGTAATGCCTGATGTCCATGTGGGTAAAGGATCAACAATCGGGAGTGTTATTCCTACTCTGGGCGCTGTTATTCCAGCAGCCGTTGGGGTGGATATTGGTTGTGGAATGATGGCCGTACAAACATCACTAACTGCGTCTGATTTACCTGATGATCTTGCGCCTTTACGTTTAGCGATTGAAAAAAACGTGCCACATGGTTCAACGCCTAAAAATATGGGGCAAGATCAGGGAAGTTGGCAAGATGCGCCAGCAATTGTAGATCAATATTGGCAACAACTTTTACCAGGATTTGAGAAATTAACCGAAAAATATCCGTGTTTTTTAAAAACAAATAATTACTGTCATTTAGGGACACTAGGAACGGGTAATCACTTTATCGAAGTGTGTTTAGATGAAAATCAACAAGTCTGGATTATGTTACATAGTGGTTCGCGTGGGGTCGGTAATGCTATTGGTGAATTTTTTATTAAATTAGCCAAAAAAGATATGGAGACTTATTTTATTGATAAATATTTACCAAATAATGATTTAGCTTACTTTGTTGAAGGTACTGAACATTTTGATGATTATCTTATGGCGGTAAATTGGGCGCAAGAGTTTGCTCGTTTAAATCGTGAAATTATGATGCATAACACTATTATGGCTATTAGAAATACATTAAATATTGAGTTCACTAGTTATATACAGTCCGTAAATTGTCATCATAACTATGTGCAAAAAGAGCACCATTTTGGGCAAAATGTGTTTGTGACGCGTAAAGGAGCGGTATCGGCCCGTAAAGGGGAATTAGGGATTATTCCTGGATCGATGGGTGCGAAAAGCTATATTGTTCGTGGATTAGGGAATGAAGAAAGTTTTTGCTCTTGTTCTCATGGTGCAGGACGAGTGATGAGCCGATCTGCAGCCAAAAGAATGTTCACTATTGAGGATCAAATGAAAGCCACTGCACACGTTGAATGTCGAAAAGATGCTGATGTGATTGATGAAATCCCAATGGCCTATAAAGATATTGATGCGGTGATGACCGCTCAAAGTGAATTGGTTGAAATTATGCATCAACTACGACAAGTGGTGTGTGTGAAAGGGTAAATTATATCGAGGAGTCTATCCTCGATACTCATGATAAAAATAATAGGGTAATTATTGATCATATCATTAGTTACCTTGTTTCTAATAAATTTAACTCAATGTTATTTATAGCAAATCTAAATGTTTCTATTTTTAGCCATTTTTTCAATACACAGAAATGAGTAATGGCAACATAATAAAATTACTGGATAGATAATAAAATTGAGGGTCATAAGTGAAGTTATAAACAAATATCCAAAAAAAGCCTCAATATTTAGAGCCGATCCTTGATAATTACCTAAAATAAAAGGTGTAACCATCCATGAGATAAAAGTAATTACAATTCCAATAATTGCACCGATGCTTATCAATCCAAAAGGTTTTTTTATTTTATTTAATATCCAGATTGAAATAAGAATAAGACAGAAATAACACACACCATAAAATACTAAATAATTTAATTCTGGCGTGCTGTATTTTCTGATAAATAACCGATAACACCAAGCGTAACTCAGTAATCCTCCGATAAAATTAAACAAAACTATAATAAATAGATTAATGGTTTTCATTGATTAATTTTTTGCTCTTAAATTTTTTTAACTCTTTTTTCAATCCATAAAAACGAGTAATGGCAACACAATAAAGTTACTGGATAGATAATAAAATTCAGGGTCATAAGCGATGACATAAATAAATCATAGAGATCGAATTCTAAATATTGATCCGCATTAACAAATAAAATGAACGGATTAACAATCCATGAAATAAAACTAATTAAGATAGCGATGAGAACACCTGAAACCAATAATATGATAGGTCGATTAATTTTATTTAATATAAAGAATGAAAGAAGTATAAAACTGAAATAACACATTCCATAAAATATTAAATATAGCCATTCTGGCGTGCTGTATTTTCTGATAAATAACCGATAACACCAAGAGTAACTCAGTAATCCTCCGATAAAGTTAAACAACACTATAATAAATAGATTAATGAGTTTCATTGATTAATTTTTTCCTTAAGTCTTTTTAACTGTTTTTTCAATCCATAAAAACGAGTAATGACAACATAATAAAATTACTGGATAGATAATAAAATTGAGAGTCATAAATGAAGTGATAAACAAATATGGGAAAAAAACCTTAATATTTAGAGCCAATCCTTGATAAATACCTAAAATAAAATGTGCAACTATCCATGAGATAAAAGTAATTACAATCCCAATAATTGCTCCGATGCTTATCAATCCAAAAGGTTTTTTTATTTTATTTAATATCCAGATTGAAATAAGAATAAGGCAGAAATAACACACACCATAAAATAATAAATAATATAATTCTGGTGTGCTGTATTTTTTGATAAATAATCGATAACACCAGGAGTAACTCAGTAATCCTCCGATAAGATTAAACAATACTATAATAAATAGATTAATGGTTTTCATTGGATAATCCTTTTTTTTCTTCAATTTCTTTAACCGCATCTTCTAAAGAGCCAGGAAAAAAATAAAGCTCGTCTAATCCATATTCATCTAATACTGATGAAACCGCCGATGCACAATATGGGAGAATTCCAGTCGCATAATCTCCATTTATTACTCGTTGTTCAATATTAATGGCTTGCTGGCGTGTTAAAGTGATTTTAATCTAATAAAAATAATCAAATGGCACTTTCCAATGCGATAATTTTATTACAGCCTATTGGGGAACATTTGCATGCAACGATACAACCGTCATAAGCTGCTGGCTTTCCTGCAACGATAAAATTGTAGGTTCCTTCTATAATTTTTCCTGTACTTTGGCATTTAGGACATGAAGCATAATCGCCAATACAAGCTATACTTTGATTTCCATTAAAACTGTCTGCCGATCCTGAAATAATTCTGCCGCCAGTGGTGGTCATATCACCAATAATAGCTATTTGTTTAATCATCACCACACCCTTGTTGCTTATTTGAACGATTTTATTATAATCTTATGGAAAAGGTGGAGAAAAACAATTTTAAATTTGTAAAAATTTATTAATAAAATAAGCAAGTTAGCTTTACTAGTAATTAATTATCTATTTCATATAATCAGGTTATTTTTATAATAATTGTTACTTGAGAGAAATAGTTAAATGATTATAATTTAATTTATTACTTAAGAATGGTAAATTAACCTATGAATTTTAATATAAAAAATTCCAACAGTTTATTTTTTAGATTATATTATTTATTAAACCCATACAGGACGTTGTACCGTTATAAGGAGAGTAACGATGTATCGAGAAATTTTACCTGTTAAGCAGCATGCTGCTGCTAATCGATTCTTGAAACAATTACCGGAGTTGGTTGCAAGTAACCCGTTATGCAAACGCCTTAAGCCTTTCTCATTGTTTGTTGACATTGCGCCATGGACGTTAATTGCTCAGCCCCATAGCTTAATTGCTAATGAATTTGGTATTACACCTCAAGCCGCACTTAGGCGAGATGATATGATTAGGCAGTTGCTGGCATTACATGAACCATCCCTTTATCAAGCAATACTTAAACTTGAAAGCACTACACCTAAAGTAGTAATTCGGCAAGCTCAGGAATTTAAGTCATGGCTTTCAGAGCTGCTTAATACTTCTGTTATGCCTTGCGAATATTGCTCATCGATGAATACCGTTCGTATTGGCCATCGGCTTAATTTTCGTTGTCGGTCATGTCGACGTACTTTTAATCCATTAAAAGTACATCATCTTAATGAGTTATCTCATTGTCATTTGTGGTTACCTTGTATTGATCTGTTGGTGAAAGGTGAAACTTGTAAAACGATTCATCAGAAGTTAGGTATTAGTGTTGATACAGCAGGTAAGTGGCGGCTCTATTTTATTTGGCTAATGGCGTATCAAGGATTTGCAATATTGGCAAACTATTGCCAAGCCAAGCGACGTAAACGTTACCATCAAACATGGTTAGTAGTTAAAAACGACGAATAACATTTTTAAGACTAACTAGGTTTGACGATTTATACTGCTTGTAAAAAATATTCAGGAGTCTATGTCGTTTCATTGTAAATTCTATTTTAAATTTAACTTTTAAGAGTGTTTACAGTGTTGGTTTAGAAGTGAACTGATTTTTATCAGTTGGATGTCGGTAAAATAATGATATTAAAAAACGTGATCTTTTGTCGATCACGCTTTTATAAATATCTATTGTTAAAAATTGGATGATTGGTTAATCATTCCTTTTTTAATAGATACATCGCTTCATAAGGTCTTAATGTTATTGCAGATGCGAGCGTGGTTTTATTCACATAATTACTTAATAGTGGTTGCCAGTTAAGCGCGAGTAATTCTTTTGGCAATTGCCATTTAACCTGTCTATCCGTCAGATTCACTATCACCAATAATTTTTGATTATTCCAGCTACGAACATAGCACCAATAGTCAGCAATATTCGCGGTCAAATCTTGGTAATCACCAAAAATGAATATAGGATGTTCTTTGCGTAATTTAATTAATGCTTGATAGCAATAAAAGATAGAACTAGGATCTTCAAGTGCAGATTTTACATTGATTTGCTGATAATTGTTTGCCACTTCGATCCATGGTTGACCTTTAGTGAAACCCGCATTTAAGCTATCATCCCACTGCATTGGCGTTCGACTGTTGTCGCGTGATTTGCTTGCTAATATTGCTAAAATTTCTGCTTCAGCCATACCTTCGGCTATTTTTTCGTGGTAGATATTTAGACTTTCAACATCACGATATTGATCAATATTATTAAAATGTGGATTGGTCATGCCGATCTCTTCACCTTGATAAAGATACGGTGTACCTTGTAATCCGTATAGCAACATGGCAAGCATTTTGGCAGATTCTGTATGATATTGGGTTTCATCACCTAAGCGTGACACAATACGTGGTTGGTCGTGATTACACCAAAAAATGGCATTCCAAGCTTTATCATGCATCCCTTTTTGCCACTCACCCATGATATTTTTTAACTCGAGCAGATCAGGTTTGGCTAATGCCCATTTATAACCATTTGGATAATCGACTTTTAAATGGTGGAAATTAAATGTCATGGTTAGCTCTTTTCCATCTAACGAGGCATATTTTAAGCAATTTTCTAATGTAGTCGAAGACATTTCGCCAACGGTTTTAAGGTCATTAGGTTGAAAGGCATCTCGGCTCATTTCTTGTAAAAATTCGTGAATTTTAGGCCCATCAGTATAGAAACAGCGACCATCGCCTTTTTTATCATCAGCAAAATCTTGTTGTTTCGACACTAGATTAATCACATCTAACCTTAAGGCATCTACGCCTTTGTCTGACCAAAACTGACACACTTTTTTAATTTCAGAGCGGACTTGAGGATTTTCCCAATTAAGGTCAGCTTGTTCCTTAGCAAATAAGTGTAAGTAATATTGCCCTGAGCGTTCATGCCATTGCCATGCCTTACCGCCAAATTTTGAACGCCAATTATTGGGTTCACTGCCGTCGGCTTTAGCATCTTTCCAGATATAAAATGAGCGATAAGGACTGGATTTATCTAAGGCTGATTTAAACCAAGGATGCTCGGTTGAGGTATGATTAAACACCATATCCATCATAATGCGGATCCCTCGTTCATGCGCCTGTTTCACTAGTAACTCAAAATCAGCCATTGAACCATAAGCAGGGTCAATATCGTAATAATCGGAAACATCATAACCGTTATCAATTTGCGGTGATGGGTAAATCGGTGTTAACCAAATTGCACTAATACCAAGTTTTTTTAGGTAATCTAATCGGCTGATGATACCTAATAGATCACCAGTGGAACTGTCTTGGCTGGCTTGAAAGCTTTTTGGGTAAATTTGGTAAATGGTGCCGTTTTGCCACCAAGGGATATCAATTTTATTCATTATCTGCTCTTCATTGTTAATTTAAGATTTTGCTTAACCGCTCTGTTGCAAGAGCGGTTAACGTTTAATGGGAAATTAGCGAATATCTAACGTGCCTTTTTTGAGTTTTATTTTATAAACAGTTGCAGTTAATAAGATCGGTACGAGAATCGCGACAAGCATTGCTAAAGCATAAATTGACCAATATATCGGTTTAATGGATAAAATACCTGGTAAGCCACCAACACCGATACCATTAGATAACACCCCGAATAAACCACAAATCAATCCAGATAAAGCCGCACCAATCATGGCACATAACATCGGAAATTTATAGCGTAAGTTAATGCCATACATTGCAGGTTCGGTTACTCCTAAATAAGCGGAAATCGCCGCTGGAACCGAAACTTCCCGTTCGTTATGTTTTTTACTCACTAAAATAATACCTACTACGGCAGATGCTTGAGCAATATTAGATAAGGCGATAATCGGCCAAATTGGTGTTCCTCCTATACTTTCAGTCATCTGCATATCGATAGCTAAAGTGGTATGGTGAATGCCTGTGATTACGAGAGGTGAATAGAAGAATCCAAAAATAGCCGAACCAATGAAGGCATAATCACCCGTCATTAAATATTTAACGATATCGGCAATACCATTACCTAACATTCGGCCTAAAGGACCTAACAAGAAGTGAGCTAAAAAGACAGAAAGCAGTAGCGCAACAATTGGCACAATAACTAATGTCAAATAATCTGGCACGATTTTGCGTAAACGGGTTTCAATCCAACCTAATGCTAAACCAGCAAAAATGGATGGGATCACTTGCGCTTGATAACCAACCTTTTCGATGCTAAACCAACCAAAATCCCATACTTCAGGTATTTTGCTACCAAGATCATAAGCATTCATCAGTTGTGGTGAAACTAATGTGATGCCTAATACTATTCCTAAAATTGGTGAACCGCCCATTTTTTTCACTGTAGACCAACAAATCGCAACCGGTAAGAAGTGGAAAATAGCTTCACAAGGTAACCAAAGAATATTATAGATTGGCACTAACCAAGCATAAGTTTGAATAAGTGGTTTGTCATCAATCGTTGGCATTTCACCAATAATGTTACGCAATCCAAGCAATAAACCGCCAGCAATTAGCGCTGGTAATAGTGGTACAAATATCTCAGCAAGATTAGAAATAAATCTTTCAAAGAAAGACATATTCTTTTTAGCTGCAACTTTTGTTTGTTCTTTGCTTGCCTCATCTAAATTTAATTGCTGAATTAACGATTTGTAATAGCTATCAACGTTGGTACCAATAATAACTTGAAATTGCCCAGCATTATTAAAACAACCTTTCACAAAAGGGAGTTCTTCAATGGCATCCACATTTGCTGCTTTGGGATCGACCAAGGCAAACCTTAAACGTGTTAAACAGTGGGTAACACTGGCAACATTCTCTTTTCCTCCTATTAAATCGATAAGTTTTGTTATCGCTTCGATTGAGCTTTTTGAATCTTTAGCCATAAAAGTCTCCTTGTTATTAGAACATTAGCTTTTGCTCTATCAATAGTTTGGCTATTTTTTAATATTAGTTAAGCATAAATTGAATTTGATTAATAATAAATGGGAACGTTCCCTATTTGTGACTGAACTCACAAATTTTTATTTAAATTGAATACTTTTAATAAATTATGTTATTCATTAAAAATTAATGTGGAAGGTACGGTAATGGTTTTAGCTAACGTAGTATTTTGTAACATACTGAGTAATTCTTTAGCTGCATAGGTGCCAGCTTTATCAAAACCGAGTTCAACGGTTAGCGTATTAGGAAATAGAAAATTAAGTAGCTCACTATTGCCAATGCTTGCCACCACAATATGTTCTAATTGATTCTGTTGTAAATATTTATTCAAGCCTAAAGCGATGGCATCGGTAGCACAAACGATTGCTGTTGGTGAGAGTGATAAAATTGATTGTGCGAGTTCATAGCCAGAACGATAACTTAAATTGCCTAAATAGGCATTTGGGCTGATTTGATTTTGCTGGCAATAATCCATATAAGCTTGATAACGTAGTGCACCGGTTGTTTGGTCATGTTGTTCAATACCAATAAAACCGATTTTTTGATGGTGCTTTGATTGGTGTAAATATTTGAGTAACGTTGTGACTGCTCCAATATCATCATAGCAAACACAGGTAAAATCAGGATACGATCTTGCCATTATGACACTTTTATTTTTCCAAAATGATAATAGTGAAGGCTCAAGCCCTGTAAAAGCAAAAATAATTACGCCATCAGCTTGCTTCTCTTTTAACATGGTTAAATGTTCTTCAACTTTATCAACGCTGAATTGACTTTCAATGATAATAGGATCGTAGCCATATTGATATAAGATA
Organism: Gilliamella apicola; assembly: GCF_000599985.1. Lineage (NCBI taxonomy): Bacteria > Pseudomonadati > Pseudomonadota > Gammaproteobacteria > Orbales > Orbaceae > Gilliamella > Gilliamella apicola. The sequence continues at coordinate 2,941,147 of NZ_CP007445.1, read as the reverse complement.
GGTAACATCGCGCGTACAGCTTGATTTTCTGACATCGAATCAAGGCGGGTAACAACAATGCCTATCACTTTGTTTCCATAACCTCGCATTGCTCTTGCCGACTTAGATGGCGTAAATTGATACTGCTCAACGATGGCCATCACTTTATTACGGGTGGTCTCTTTAACCATAGGATCATGATTAATAACCCGTGAAACAGTTGACTTGCTCACGCCACTCAATTTGGCAATATCTTTAATGGTTAAATGGTTAGAAAACTCACTCATAATCACTTCATTATACGAAAATCAATTAAATCATAGTAATATAGATTGCAGAAAATAGCGATATTGACGTTTAATTTAAGTGTTAGCAAAAAAGCTTAATCCCTTGTACGGAAAATAAGAATAAAATTCTGTTCTCTATCATTTTTAATTGAAACACTAAATGTAGTTTCTAACAATATATTATTACATTAGAATTTTTCATACTAAAATTAATGATTCTCTTAACAGCTATCATTTAAAAAATTAAATTTACTCAAAGTAATAATTATTGAACAACTTTTATTTAAGCTATATACCATAATTATTGGTCGTGATAAAAATCTAATGCCAGAGCTAAACCCAGATGAGTTTTATTTTGGTCATTAAACATTTGATGGCTAAGTATATTTATTTGAAAAGGGTAAATATGCCCTTTTCTGATTTAGATTAAACCATGCTAGTTCTAGTGCTATATTTTAATTTATAGACACTTCCCCAATCTAACATTGCATCATGTACTTGCTTAAGGCTCTGTCCAACCTCAGTTAAGGTATATTCCACTTTAGGCGGCACTTGCGGATACACTTTGCGAGTGATTAAGCCATTTTTTTCCATAATGCGTAAATGTGAAGTGAGGACTTTTTGTGATATACCGTTTAGTGATTTTTTTAATTCACCAAAGCGTTTTGTGCCAGTAAGTAAATCTCGAACAATTAGAACTTTCCATTTGTCGCCCATTAACATTAATGTCGTTTCAACAGGACAAGGTGGTAATTTTTCATTTAATGACATTACGAATAATTCCTTTAAATTCAATAATAGTTTCTTGGTGGATACTATGTTACATAGCGGTACCTACTTTACAATAGATACTTTGAATATTAATCTAAAAACATTCACTAAGCAAAAGACTTTTTTGTTTATAAGACAATATTAGAATCAAATTAAATTTTAGCTTAAACAATATGACAGGAGTAAATAATGAAAATAGCTGTAATTGGTGCAAATGGTAAATCAGGTTCATTAATCGTTAAAGAAGCGCTTAGCCGTGGTCATGCAGTCACTGCAATTGTCCGTAAAGCTGATGCTAAAGTTGATCCTAAAGCTGATGTGTTAGTTAAAGATCTTTTTGATTTAACTTATGATGATTTAAAACCTTTTGATGTTATTGTTGATGCTTTTGCTACTTGGACGCTTGATTCACTGCCTTTACATCAAACAAGTTTAAAACATCTTACTGATATTTTAAGCGGTAAACCTAACCGATTATTAGTTGTTGGTGGTGCAGGTAGTTTATATGTCAATCCAGAACTTTCTGTTCGTTTAGTTGATACTCCTGAATTCCCAGAAGAGTTTAAACCGTTAGCAACTAATATGGCAAAAGCGTTAGATGAACTTAAAAAATGTGACAATGTTAACTGGACATACTTAAGCCCAGCGATTGAATTTGTTGCTGATGGTGCAAGAACAGGTCATTATACCGCTGGTGGTGAGCAGTTTATGGTTAACAGCCAAGGTAAGAGCCAAATTAGCTATGCTGATTATGCCATCGCTATGGTTGATGAAGCTGAAAATGCTAAACATATTAAACAACGTTTTACGGTTGTTGCTGAATAATTTATTTATTAAGCCTTACATTAAGATAGTTTATAATCAAATCGCTATGTTATATGTAAGGCGATTAATTTAATCCGCAAATATCAAAAAATTTTTGATGACTTTTATCTATTCTGATTCTAATTCTAATATCCAATCTTATTCTAATTTCCAAAAATGTAGCAAAGAATAATATTGCTACCCGTCGTTGAATCATTTTAGTGCATCACTCATTGGAATTATCAAGCTGTAATCGTGATGCTTAATGTTTGATTCATTGGCATGTTAATTGCATTTATATTCTTATCAATCTTTCATAGTTGTATTAATTGTACTGTTTTTTTATTTGTTATCATTTAACTTGGGAAAACTGTTATGCAATACGATCTAACCATAAAAAATGGTATTGTCATTCTCGAATCTGGTGAAATACATACCGATATTGCCATAAAAAATGGCAAAGTTGCAGCTATTGGTCCTGATTTGGGGCAATCTGATAAAACTCTTGATGCTCAAGGTTTAATTGTTAGTCCTGGTATGGTTGATGTTCATGTACATATTAGTGAACCTGGTGGCGTTCGTCATGAATGGGAAGGCTATGTCACAGGAACAAAAGCATGTGCAAAAGGCGGGGTCACTACCTTTGTTGAAATGCCGCTTAATCAACTTCCTGCCACAACGAGCGGTGAAACACTTCGGCAAAAATATGCAGCTGGAGACGGAAAACTTTATGTCGATGTTGCTTCTTATGGTGGCTTAGTTCCTTACAACTTAAATAATAATGGTATTGCAGAACAAGTTGCAGAAGGGGTCGCTGCCTTTAAATGCTTTATGGCAACCTGTGGCGATCCAAATCTTGCTGGTGATTTTGCTAATGTAAATGATTATGCCTTATGGGAAGGGATGCGCCAAATTGCTAAGACAGGTAAAGTGCTTGCTATCCATGCCGAAAATGCCGCAATTACAGATATATTAGGACAACAAGCCAAAGCACGAGGAGAAAGCAAATTATCACAATATGTAGCAACTCGTCCGGTATTTACTGAGGTCGAAGCCATTCGTCGAGCTATCTTTTTTGCTAAGCAAACTGGCTGCCCGATTCACATTTGCCATGTGGCTTGCCCAGAAGGAGTTGAAGAGGTAATCAAAGCTCGTCAAGAAGGTGTGAATGTGACGTGTGAAACTTGTATCCATTACCTCTATTTCACTACCGACAAGTTAGATGCGATTGGACCAATCGCGAAATGCTCTCCGCCAATTCGCGATCAGCAAGCTCAAGACGGGTTATGGAAATACCTTTTTGCTGGACATATTATTACCGCCGTATCTGACCATTCACCTTGTACTTATGACTTAAAAAATAAAACCAACGCGTTTGATGCTTGGGGCGGAATTTCTGGTGTTCAAAATAATGTGGATATCTTTTTTGATGAAGCGGTACAAAAACGTGGAATGTCATTAAAGCAGTTTGCCGATATCATCGCTAAAAATCCAGCTGAACGATATAACTTACCTACTAAGGGATCTATTCAAGTTGGTAAAGATGCTGATCTCATCTTTATAAAACCGCATTCACACTATGTATTAAAAGAACAAGATCTCGAATATCGCAATAAATTTAGCCCTTATGTGGGTAGGCAAATTGGTGCGCAAGTCGTTCAAACATTGTTACGAGGAAAGACCATTTATCAGATTGATTCTGGTATTGATTCAACGCCAAGAGGGACATTTATTCGCCGTTAATCATAAAGACATAATAAAAAAACCAGGTAATTAGAGGATAGGATTATGACAAATCACACAAAGCAATCATCATCTGTATCACTAACCATTGATAATTCATTACTACCTAAAGACAATAAAGATCGAACCATGAATTGTTTTACCTATGCGTTTATGTGGATTGGTGATGGTATGAATTTGGGTAATATGACTTTAGGTGCAAGTTTGGTCGTCGCGGGCGTTGCTACGATGAATATTCTTCAAACCTTTGTTGCAACGTTCATAGCGATATTAATTATCAGCACAATTTTTGTCTTTAATGATCGATTAGGGTATCGCACAGGAATTCCTTATGTTGTGCAACTTAGAATGTCATTTGGGATAAAAGGAGCTATTATCTCATCGTTGCTACGTGGTATTCCTGCTATTGTTTGGTATGGCTTTCAAAGCTGGATTGGTGCTACAGCGCTTAATGAAATTATTAAAATATTGTCTAATGGCGAATTTAATCAGGTATTTGTTTGTTTTCTTATTTTGCAGTTTTTCCAAATCATCCTTTCGCTCTATGGATTTCATGCTATAAAGTGGGTTGAAACCTTAATTTCAGTGGTTATTCTTTGTGCATTAATTTATGTCTTTATTATAGTACTCAATAATCATCAAGCTATTATTATAGATAAATGGGTAAAGCCTGAAGGGACTTGGGGACTGCCTTTTTATGGCTTTATTATGATGTTTTTAGGTAATTATGCGGCAATTTTTCTTAGTGCGGCCGATTATTCTCGAGAACTTAAATCAGGCTTTAGCAATCGTAAACGAGGATTACTCTATTTTCTACCGATTTTTATTGCTTATGGATTTATTATTACGATTGGGGTGATGTTGGCGTCTGTCACAGGTAACTCAAATCCAGTGAAAGCCTTTGCAATTGTGGTCGATAATGCCTATATCACTCTGGTCGTATCAACTTTTATTGTGTTAGGCACCATTGCGGTAAATATTGTCGCTAACATTATTCCTCCAGCCTATGTGATTACTCTGTTAACTAAAGCTAATTATAAACTGGCGGTAACAATTACGGGTTTATTTGCGATCGCTTCTTTCCCTTGGATTTTAGTGCAAGATACATCAGCACAAGGATTAGGGCTATTTATTCTCATTTACTCCGCATTTTTGGGTCCCATTGTTGCAATATTATTGGTCGAATATTATCTATTACGCCGTCAACAAATTAATATAAATGCCTTATACGATAATAAAGGTCAGTTTGCAGGTTATAACTCTGCTGCTATTTTAGCGATGCTGATTGGTTCTGCAGCGGCATTTTATGAAGTGAGTTTATCGTGGGTTGTCGGTTTTTTTGTTGGTGGAATAAGTTATATCTTATTAACCAAATACGCGTTTAAGCAATCTCTTTTCAAAAAAGGGACCATCTTTGAAAAGAGATAGAGAGTTTAAAATAGCAAGCAAGACTGCTCTTTAAATGTCCTAAGTTTATATTACGTTTCGCTGCCAATTTGACAGGTTACTTTGATCTCTCGATTATTCGGAATTTCTAAATTTGACAATACCGCTAATTGAGGAAAATTAGGTCTTAAAAATTGTGCAAGCATTGCTCGTAATGAGTGATTAACCAATAAAACAGGTGGGGCACCAATTGCTTCTTGTTGATGAAGAGCTTGTTGTAGTTGTTGAATGATATGTTCAGCTAACCCGGGTTCGAAGTTACTGGTATTTTGTAGCGTTTGCAATAGCAATCGTTCTAAATTGACATTTAAACAGATCACATTGATTTGTTCACTATCAGAAAACCATTGTTGTGTAATGACGCGTCCTAAAGCAATTCTGATCATGCTAAGTAATTGGTAAGCATCATTCTGAGTCGGTGCATGCTCACAAATGGTTTCTATAATAGTGCGCATATCACGAATAGAGACTTTTTCAACAATCAGATTTTGCAATATTTTATGGAACGTTGTTAAGGTTATAACGCCCGGAATAAAATCTTCAACAAGTTTCGGTACTTCTTGCTTAATTCGATCGAGTAGTTCTTGAGTTTCTAATCGACCAAGTAAATCGCTCGCAAATTGTTGTAACAAGTGATTAAAGTGCGTTGCAATCATGGTGCTGGTATCAACAACGGTATAACCTAATATTTGCGCATTTTCTTTATCATTTTTATCGATCCAAACAGCAGGCAATCCAAAAGCAGGTTCGGTAGTTGGCGTGCCTTTAATGGTTTCAGTTACATTACCGGGATTAATGGCTAACCATTTGTTATTAACAATTTCACCTTTGCCAATCTCACCGCCTTTGATAAAAATTTTATATTGATAAGGTGCTAATGAAAGATTATCGCGAATATGTACTTGAGGCGGTAAAAAGCCAAGCGTTTGAGCAAATTTTTTGCGTAAACTACGAATTTTACCCAATAATTCACCGTTTTGTGTTTGATCAACCATCGGAATAAGTCCGTATCCGACTTCCATGGCTAAAATATCTTCAATATTTACATCTGACCAAGTTGCCTCTAAATTTGTGGGTGTAGTTGCAGTGACCTCTGCGGCTTTTGTGGTGTTTTGCGGTTCAACATTTTTATGTTTGTTTAGCCACCATGCCAGTAAGGTTAAAAAACCTGTGAACATTAAAAATACAATATTGGGCATACCTGGAATCAATCCAAGTAAACCAATTACAACCGCTGTTAAAATTAATACTTTAGGGCTATTAAATAGCTGGTTAAGCATTTGCTCACTGATGCTATCTTGTGAGCTGACTCGAGTCACAATAACACCTGCTGCGGTTGAAATAATTAATGATGGGATTTGTGCAACTAAGCCATCACCAATTGTTAATAACACATAAGTGTGGCTTGCATCAGCAAAGGTCATGTCATGCTGCATAACACCCACTAATAAGCCACCAATAATGGTAATAGCCATAATGAGCAAACCGGCAATAGCATCACCGCGAACAAATTTACTGGCACCATCCATTGAGCCGTAAAAATCGGCTTCTTGGGTTACTTCTGCTCGACGTGTTTTAGCTTCATCTTCACCAATTAATCCTGCATTAAGATCCGCATCAATGGCCATTTGCTTACCCGGCATACCATCTAATGCAAAGCGAGCGCCCACTTCAGCAATTCGACCTGCACCTTTGGTTATAACCATGAAGTTAATGATGACTAGAATAATAAAGACCACGATACCAATAGCAAAATTCCCGCCAACTAAAAAGTGACCGAACGCTTCAATAACTCGTCCCGCAGCATCACTACCCGTATGACCTTTTAATAATACTACTCGCGTCGAGGCAACATTAAGTGATAAGCGCAATAAAGTGGCAAATAATAAAACCGTTGGAAATGCCGCAAAATCAAGCACTCTTTTAGTGAATAAAGCTACAATTAAAATAATAATGGATAAGGCAATATTAAATGTAAAAAAGAGATCTAAAATAAATGCGGGCAAAGGTAATACCATCATCGATAGAATCAATAATATGAGTATTGGCCCTGCTAAAATTTGATATTGACCGTTTTTTAAGGTATTAAATGACAATAACGTCTGTAGCTTTGATTTAATCATAAAATTAGTAATTACTGTTATTTATTTTCCGATAGCGATTCAGGTACAGGTAAATTATTCGGTGCTAATGGCTTATCACCACCATATATATGCCAGCGTTTTAACTGATATACCCAAGCTAAAATTTGTGCGACAGCGGTATAGAGCTCGGTTGGAATCGTTTCACCAATTTCACCATGATGATATAAAGCACGAGCTAATGGCGGTGCTTCTAATAAGGGAATATTATGTTCGCTTGCTATCTCTTTAATACGTTGCGCAATTTTGTCGGTACCTTTCGCCAATAATTTTGGTGCTGCCATGATTTTTTCATCATATTGCAGGGCAACGGCGTAATGGGTTGGGTTAGTTACGATAACATTGGCTTTTGTGACATCTTTCATCATTCGGCGTCTAGCTATTGCTTGTTGCATTTGTCGAATGCGTCCTTTTATTTGTGGATCACCTTCTTGTTCTTTAAACTCATCTTTTACCTCCTGCTTGGACATTTTTAATTTTTTTAAATTACTCCAAATTTGATAAAAAATATCAAATCCCACCATTGGTATTAAAGATAATACACTTAACATTCCACAAATAATGATTAACTGTATTGCATTGGTTAATGCATTATTTAAATACATATTGGGCAAGGAAAGTATATTCGGAAAATAATGTAACAAAAATAGAGCAACTGTTGTTGCAATCAATATAACTTTAAGTACGCTTTTAAGTAGTTCCGAAAGTATTCTAATACTAAATAGCCGACCAAACCCAGCAATAGGGTTGAGCTTTGAAAAATTTGGTTTAATTGATTGCAAGCTAAAAAGCAATCCTCCGATAGCAAGTGGAGCAAAGATGGCTGTAATGACCAATCCTATAAAAACTGGCACAATAGACCAAATACCCGCTGTGACCAAATTAACTAAATATAAAGTGGATAATGCATCATCTTTTGGTGAATGTGATACTTTGATCGCCATTTTTATAATGGTGATCAATTGATTAATGGTATAAGGTCCGATTACTAAAAGTAGTGAAATACCTATTAATAGAATAAATAGCGAAGTTAATTCCCGAGATCGTGGTATCTGCCCCTTTTCCTTAGCCTTTTTTATTTTGCTATCAGTGGGTTGTTCGCTTTTATCTATATCACTATCATTAGCCATATTAATAATAAAATTATACTGTTAAACGCGTTTTTTAGTGTTAACAGTATGAACTTATTACTAAAGAATTAATGCTTTGAAAAGGCGATGATTTATGGGTTATTTATCTCGTTTAATGATTTTTAATATCAATAGGTTGTTTCTTTTTATTTTAAACCTTCGCCCGTTTGGATGAAATCACTTCGGTTTGCTGATAACCATTATTTGTATAAACAGCTGGATTATTTAAATTTTTAAGATAATTAATTGATTGTTCTGTCATGTTCATGCGATTTTCAATAATCAAACCATTATCACGATTAATGTTTGCCAATAACTTGGTGGTATCGGTAATTGATTGCCATTGAGCAGCAACGGTTGGATTTTCACTATAAGGTGGTTGTATATTTAGCTGTTGACTTAATTTAACTCGTTTTTCATCTAATAATTTTAATTCAATGAGTAACTGACTTTTTCTATCGATAATGTCAGCTAATTGATTGATTAACTTATTATCAATCAGTATTTGTTGTTCTGTTTGCAGAATTTCAGAAAGTGTTTGTAACATTTCTGTTATGTTATTTAAAATATCCTCTAATTCTAACATATTTATATTCCTTAAATTTTCATTATATTTCAATTTCTTGTAGCATTTGCTCAATAAGTTCTTTAGCGATTTTTTGTGAATCAATCACTAATGAACCATCGGCAATAGCTTGTTTTATTTTTTCAATTTTCTTTACGTCAATATCATTATTGGATGTGCGTAATAGTGTCACTGCATTTTGTGATAGGTCTACATTGGCACTTACCTTAGTATCATTTGGGGATGATATTACCGCTGTCTGATTTTTTTGTTGCTCAGTAATTACATCACGACTAATAAGTCCTGAAATGGCGGTAATAGATTTTGTTGCATCAATACTCATAAAGTACCTTTAATCATATTTACGATTTATGTAATTTGTTTAGTTCTATTATCGGCAATAATAGAAAAATCATTAATATTATTTGTTGGAAATTATTACACCTTGGTTTGTTAAAATTCCCTCAATAATATTGCCAGAATTAAGTTTAATACTGATTTTATCGTCTAATATGGCATTATTGAGTGCTTTACCATTTGTCGTTACTTGGTAATCTTCGTCATCAATAATTACTTTAACGATTTGACCCGCTTTGACCAGCCAATTTTTTTGTAGCATCGCCATTTTTATGGTTTCATTCTGATTGATATTGCGAGTAGCAATATAATTAAGGACATCAGATTTATTTAAAATAACTGAAGATGGCAGTTTATCTAACCATCCAGATTTTAAATCTATCAAATCTTCAGTGATAACTGAGCCAGCCGTAATGGGCTGTTTGGCTATAAGATAATGACCGCTAACAGCAACATAAATTTGCATAAAACTTTTTTTATTATCACATTGCACACCAATGGTCATATTGCCCCATGGTTTATTTTTATTGAGTAAAGATAGAGTGGGGGTGTCACAACTTAATTTAGGTATATTATTGGTATAGCCAATGGTTATCGTTTCTAGATTATGGCTAAATTGCTGCGCGATGAGATCTTTAATCTGTTTGCTAAGCGGGTTCGCTAACACAAAATGGCAGCTACATAGCATAAACACACCAATTATTAATTTCACGATTTTAATCATGCTTATTTTTTCTAGATTATTTATAAAGTAAATTCTACTTTATGCTCAAAAAGTTTGAATGTTGAAATAAGGACAATTTTAACCGTTATTTGTACGATAATTTTTTCTAGCTTCACTTAAAATCTGTGCTATCAAAAAAATTAGGGTGATTTTATGTTTGATAAACTGGATAACTGGGTTAATTTTCACAGTCAGGCACTCAATGTGCGTGAAACGCGGCAAAATATATTAGCGGCTAATATAGCTAATAGTGATACACCTAATTATCAAGCTCGAGACATTGATTTTAAAGCAGAGTTAACTAAAGCCATAAAAAATCAAGGCAATGTTAATAATATCGCACTTCATACTACCTCTAATCATCATATTCAAATATCAATGCCAATGCCTACAAATCAAAATCTACTGTATCGAATTCCTTATCAAGCTTCGGCTGATGGTAACACTGTAGAGATGGATCAAGAGCGCACAGTGTTTATAGATAATAGTATTCACTATCAAAGTAACCTTACTTTTTTAAGTGAACAATTTAAAAATGTGATGTCAGTATTACAGCAAGGATAATTGTGATGAGTTTTTCTATTTTTGCCATTTCTGGTTCAGCACTAATGGCGCAGACCCAACGAATGAATGTCAGTGCTAGCAATTTAGCTAATGCCGATAGTATTACCAGCATTTCAGGTCAGGCTTATCGCGCCAAACAAGTAATTTTTCAAGTTGATGATAAGGGGTATCAAAATAGCGTAGCAGGCGTAAAGGTCTCACAGGTGATTGAAGATCCAGCACCAATGAATTTAGTGTATGAACCGAATCATCCTTTAGCAGACGAGAAAGGTTACATTCAAAAACCTAATGTTGATCCAGTGGCAGAAATGGTTAATACCATATCGGCATCTCGTAGTTATCAAGCAAATGTAGAAGTTATTAATACAGCGAAAAGTTTAATGCTAAAAACCCTTACTTTAGGGCAATAGAAGGATGTAATTCATGGGTATTTCTAATGTAGCGGTGTCAGATTCATCAAATATGACCAGTCCAGTCAGAAAAGGTGCATCTGATGGAAACTCTAGTCAGGAATTACAAGATAATTTCTTAACATTACTTATTGCTCAAATGAAGAATCAAGATCCTACCAATCCTATGGATAACAGTCAGTTAACATCACAACTTGCTCAAATTAATACGTTAGCGGGTATTGAACGACTTAATACGACTTTAGGTATGGTGTCAGGCCAGATTGACGATAGTTTATCGGTCAATGCAAGTAATATGATTGGTAAAGGTGTCATGGTTCCCGGCAATAAAATTTTAGTTGCCACATCGGATGTAGATGGTTCTGAAACAGAAAAAGAGACCATTGCCACACCATTTGGCTTTGAACTTATGCGTGATGCTGATTCAGTAGTTGTCACCATAAAAGATGAAAACGGCAATGTTGTACGTGAGGTCGATTTAGGTTCGATTCCTGCTGGGGTCAGCTCTTTTACTTGGGATGGTGAACTTAACGATGGAACTAAGGCGCCAGACGGTAGCTACACGTTTTCGATTAATGCCAGCTACGATGGACAAAAAGTATCATCAACATCATTATCTTATTCAGTTGTATACGGAGTAATTAATAGCAAAGTTAACAATAAAGTATTACTAGATTTAGGGATACTCGGTTCAATTAGTATTGACGAAGTACGTCAAATTCTTTAAAGGGGAATAAGTTCATATGGGGTTTTCTCAAGCAATTAGTGGTATGAATGCCGCTTCAAAACAATTAGATGTTATTGGTAATAATATTGCCAACTCTGCAACAGTTGGCTTTAAAAGTGCCAGTATCTCATTTGCTGATATTTATGCTGGCTCAAAAGTTGGTATGGGTGTTAAAGTTGCATCTGTTATGCAAAATTTTAATGATGGCACGATAACTTCAACAAATAATAGTTTAGATGTTGCCATTTCTGGTAATGGATTTTTTCGGTTAGTGGATAGCAACGGGCAAATTTATTATACCCGTAATGGTCAGTTTCAATTAGATGCTGAGCGTAATATCGTATCTGTCGATGGGTTGCAATTAACTGGCTATTTAGCAACAGGTACGCCACCAAAAATCCAGCAAGGGTCTGCACCTGGTCCATTAAAAATTTCACAAGATATGTTAAATGCATCAGCAACCAGTAAGGCTTTTTTACAAACGAATTTAAATTCAAATAGCAAAGTCCCTGAAAAACAACCGATTAATGCAGAAGATGCTGACACATTTAATTATTCAACCAACATCACAACTTATGATTCCTTAGGTAATCAACGTAACGTTCAGCTTTTTTATGTTAAAACCGCAGATAACCAATGGGATGTTCATTATCTTGATAGTAGCGATCCTAATGCAAGCCTTAAAACATTAGGACAAATGGAATTTGACTCATCAGGTAAATTAATTAGCAATCCAGAAATGACCATCAATCTTAATGGTTTAAATGGTTCAGCTGATAATACCTTTACACTGTCATTAGCAAACAGCACTCAACAAAATATGGGTAAAGAAGTAGGCAGCATTAAAGCTCCTATCATTGATGGTTATGCTGCTGGTGATCTCGTTGGCTATAGTATTAATGATGATGGCACAATTTATGGTGTTTATTCTAACCAGCAAACCATGTTATTAGGTCAAATTGCGATGGCTGATTTTGCCAATGTCAACGGATTAGAATCAACAGGCAATAATAACTGGCGCTCAACGCCTAATTCTGGAGCAGAAGTTTTAGGTGTCGCTAATAGTGGAACGTTTGGATCACTAGCTAGTGGTGCGGTTGAAGCGTCTAATGTTGATATGAGTGCAGAACTGGTTAATATGATTGTGGCTCAGCGTAATTATCAATCGAATTCCCAAACCATTAAAACTCAAGACCAAATATTTAATACATTAGTTAATCTGCGTTAATTTAAGGATTATTTATGGATCGGGTTATTTATACTGCAATGTCGGGCGCAAGCCAAACTCTTAATCAGCAGGCGATTACCTCACATAATCTGGCTAATGTATCAACGGTGGGATTTCGTGCTCAATTAACTGCAATGAAAGCCGTGCCAATAGTTGGTAATGATATACCGACACGAACGATGGTTGCTGCAACTACACCAACCTACGATTCAACAATGGGAGCATTTAATTATACAGGGCGAAACTTAGATGTCGCCCTATCTCAAGACGATTGGCTAGCTGTTCAGTTAGCAGATGGTCGTGAGGCTTATACCCGTAATGGTGCAATTGATATTGATGAAAACGGCGGACTTTATATTCAAGGTCATCCATTAATGGGTGATAATGGTGTTTTAACTGTACCACAACAATCTCAAATAAGTATTAGTAGTGATGGTACGCTTTCTGCTTTAGGTGCAGGTGATAAACCGACCACGATAGCCCAAGTCGGTAAAATAAAAAAAGTCCATCTTTTGCCACAAGAAATTGAACGTGGCGATGATGGTTTTTTTCATTTAACACAAGCGATACAAAATGAGCGTGGCACGGTAATGCCTGATAATCCTAAAGCCCAATTAATGTCTGGGGTATTAGAAGGCAGTAATGTGAATCCTGTTACCGCTATGGTGGATTTAATCTCTCATGCTCGTCAATTTGAAATGCAAATCAAAGAAATCACGACTGCTGATGAAAATGCTCAAAAAGCGAATCAAATTTTATCACTTACATAGGAAGGAATAGCAATGATTAAATCATTATGGATTGCTAAAACGGGATTAACCGCCCAACAGATGAATATGGATATTATCTCTAACAATTTAGCCAACGTTAGTACCAGTGGTTTTAAACGTCAGAGAGCGGTATTTGAAGATTTACTTTATCAAACGGTTCGCCAACCTGGGGCGCAATCATCTGAGCAAACGACATTACCCTCTGGTTTGCAAATTGGTACAGGCGTTCGCCCAGTTGCAACCGAACGTATTCATAGCCAAGGTAATTTGGAAGCAACGGATAATAGCAGTGATGTAGCAATTAATGGACAAGGTTTTTTCCAAGTTTTATTACCTGATGGTACACAAGCATATACGCGTAGTGGTGCGTTTCAAGTCAATCAAAATGGTCAATTGGTGACAGCGGCTGGTTATGAAATTCAGCCTACTATCAATATTCCTTCCAATGCTATCAAAATGACTGTTGCGCGCGATGGTGTGGTCAATGTGACGTTAGCCAACCAATCAACACAAGTACAAGTTGGGCAGTTGACCTTACATACGTTTATTAACGATACTGGTCTAGAAAGTATGGGCGAAAACCTGTATTTAGAAACCGAAAGTTCAGGTGCACCAACGGAAAACACACCCGGACTAAATGGAGCAGGTTTGCTGTACCAAGGTTATACCGAAACGTCTAACGTTAATGTTGCAGAAGAGTTAGTTAATATGATTCAAGTACAACGTGCATATGAAATTAACAGTAAAGCCATTTCTGCCTCGGATCAAATGCTACAACGTTTAAACCAACTTTAAAGCGAATAACATGATAAATTTAGTGAAATATCTTTATATTCTCATGACGTTTTTTCTTTTAAGTTGTGCACAGTTGCCTAAAAAAGCATTGGTTGAGGGGGAAACTAGCATCGTGCCGAAAATGCCTGATATCGTCAATACCAGCGGTTCGATCTATCAAGCTGCCCAACCGACTAGTTTTGGCTACCAACCTATGTTTGAAGATCGTCGTCCGCGCAACATTGGTGATGTATTAACAATTGTCTTACAAGAAAATGTTAGCGCGAGCAAAAGCTCATCAGTTAATGCCGGTCGTAATGGTGCGTTAAATGTAGGAGTAAAAACTGTACCTCATTTTTTAGATGGACTTGTTGGTCGAGGTAAAGCCGATACAGATATCTCAGGCAGTAATGATTTTAAAGGATCGGGCGGTGCGAATGCTAAAAATACCTTTAGCGGTACAATCACTGTAACTGTGCAAAATGTCATGATTAATGGCAACTTGAAAGTTATTGGTGAAAAACAGATTGCGATTAATCAAGGCACGGAATTTATAAGATTTTCTGGTGTAGTTAATCCAAGAACCATCAGTGGTAATAATACTGTTATTTCAACACAAGTTGCTGATGCCCGTATTGAATATGTCGGTAATGGCTACATTGATGAAGCGCAAACTATGGGCTGGTTACAGCGCCTATTTTTAAATTTTTCACCATTTTAGTGAGTATCATCATGCTAAATAAATTACGTTTTTTTATCAATTTTATCGGTATGACTTTATTGCTCACTCCAGTTTGTTACGCTGAACCTATTCGTGATCTTGTTACTATTCAAGGGGTAAGAGAAAACGCCTTAGTAGGCTATGGTATTGTGGTTGGACTTGATGGCACCGGCGATCAAACTTCACAAACGCCTTTTACTATTCAAAGTATCACGAATATGTTATCGCAATTGGGGATAACGGTGCCATCAGGCAGTAACATGCAATTAAAAAATGTGGCAGCAGTAATGGTGACAGCCAAATTACCTTCTTATGCACGAGTTGGGCAACAAATTGATGTTGTGGTGTCTTCTTTAGGGAATGCTAAAAGTTTGCGTGGTGGTACATTAATTATGACACCACTAAAAGGCACCGATAATCAAGTTTATGCTATTGCTCAAGGTAATTTATTTGTGGGTGGAATGGGTGCAAGTAATAAGGGGTCAAGCGTAAGTGTGAATCAAACAGCAGGAGCGACCATTCCTAATGGTGCGACAATCGAACGTGAGCTTGCTACGCGTTTAGATGAACAAGATATAATTCATTTACACCTTAATCAATTTGATTTTACCCGAGCCTTAAAAATATCTGAGGCAATTAATAAGTTACAAAAAAACACAGCAGTTGCGATGGACGGCACTACCGTCACGGTGACAATGCCTAAGGATAATCAGGATCGAGTAAGGTTATTGTCACGCATACAAAATCTTGAAATTAGTAATACACCTATTTCAGCTAAAGTGGTGGTAAATACCCGTACTGGTGTTGTAGTGATGAATCAAAAAGTTAAATTAGACAATTGTGCCGTAGCTCATGGTAATTTATCGGTTGTAGTCAATAATAAATTAAAAGTGAGTCAACCTAATACACCATTGGCAGGTGGTAAAACTGTCGTTGTTCCAGATGATGAAGTTAGCATTGAGCAAGATGGTGGCGCGCTACATAATTTGGCTTCAGGTACCGATTTGAACCGAGTTATTCATTCACTTAATTTATTGGGTGCAAATCCTACGGAGTTAATGTCTATACTTGAAGCATTAAAAACCGCAGGTTGTTTACACGCCGCGCTAGAAACGATTTAAAACAGAATTATTAATATGAAAAATTTAGTTAATCAGTCCATTAATCGTTTTGCTTATGACTTTTCAAGTATTAACCAATTAAGACGCGATGCTGTTAGTGGTTCAACTGAAAGTATCAAACAAGTTGCGGATCAGTTTGAAACATTATTTGTTAATATGATGATGCAATCTATGCGCAAGGCCGTTCCTAATGGTGGTTTATTTAATCAATCTGCCATGCAACTATTTACCTCTATGTTTGATCAGCAAATTGCTCAGCAAACAGCAGGAAAAGGTCTTGGGCTTGCCAATATTATTGCCAAACAATTAACGAATCAGCCTCATTCTGCGGCTAATATTAATGCGCAATCTCAAGCAAATAATAATCAAGTTAATATCCAATTAGCACAATCTCTATTTAGTGATAATACATCAAATTTATCTCCAGCGGCATTAGGTCAATTACTTTATCAGCAACACAAAACCAGTAATTTAACTAATACTAATGTCAATCAATTATCATCACCAACCAACTATGCTGATCAAGACCATATCACGCAATTTGTGGTTGAATGGTTTGAACCAGCTAAAAAAGCCGCTAAAGCTTCAGGTATTCCTTATGAAATTATTATTGCTCAAGCCGCATTAGAAACAGGTTGGGGTAAAAAACAGATAAAAACAGCCGACAATCAGCCAAGTTATAACTATTTTGGTATAAAAGCATCGCCATCATGGAAAGACAATTCTACTCGTTTAAAAACTCAAGAATTTTTAAATAACAATAGAGTTAAAATTCAAGATGATTTTAGAGTGTATAACAGTAAACAACATGCAATAACTGATTATGTTAATTTACTCACCAAAAATTCACGTTATCGGGCGGTGGTCAATGCTCCTGATGCAAAAACAGCGGCCAAAGCATTACAAGATGCTAATTATGCAACTGATCCTAACTATAGCGAAAAATTGATTAAAATTATCAATCGTATTGAGAAAATTGCTAAAAATATACCGCCAAAATCACCATCTGGTTTTAGACAAATTGCTTTCAAATAGTATCCGGATAAATTGATTTAAACTTAAATAAATTGATGATTAGGAGGCTTTAGCCTCCTGTTTTTTTATGTATATTTTTAAATATAATCTATTAACATTTTTGTATAAATGAAGTTTAGTGACAATCAGCTATTTCATTTGAAATAACGACATGTTTTGCATATTCATAAATGTATATTGTGCCGCTTGTAAATTTGCTTGTAACATCACATAGTCTGAAATGGCTTCATACCAATCAACATCTTCGATTTGACTAATTTGCGTTTCAAAATCGATGTCCAAGGTCTTACCAAGGGCTGTTAGTCTTTCGACTTCTGCAAGTACATTACCGCCTGATGATCTGACGGTTGATATATTTTCAAACGAGTTATCGACACCTTGGCTGGCTTTGGATAGGCTCTCTCTAAATTGTGCAATCGAATTAGGGTCATTGTCGTCTAAACCAATTTGCAATGCTTCAATGGCATAATCAATGCTGGCAAAAATATCATTTTCAACAGCACTATTGGCACCAGTCATAAAAATTTGCTCACCAGTAAAACTCATTGATACTTCACGTGTTTCATCAATAAATATATTAATGGTTGTTGAGCCACCAACATAATTAACTTTGCCATTTTCATCAACAACAAAAGGAGGCGTGTCATTTTTGTTACCCGCAAACAGATAATTCCCATTCGTGTCTTTGGCATTGGCTAATGATATTAATTGATCTTTTAATCCTTGCAGTTTATTGGCTAAATCAAGTCTGTTTTCATCGTTTAGCGTTTCATTACCTGCATAAACTAATGTTTCTTGAATTGATTGGATAACGGTATTTGCTTCTTTTAGTACGGTATCTTGACGACTTAACGAGTTATTAGCACTTTCACGGGCAGCTTGAAACTGATTATTTCTAGATTGCGACTGTTTTAATATTAAGGCTTGTGATGAACCCATTGGATCATCTGATGGTGATAAGATTTTTTTACCCGTTGCTAAATATAATCCTGATTTTTGCCATTTATTATTGGTATCTAAAATACTATTTAAATTTTTTTGATACATTGAATTAGTACTAACACGCATATTTTAATCCTTTTATCATTTAGCCAAACCTAAAATGGTATCAAATATTGTAGTTGCAGCATCAATAATCTTTGCATTAGCTTGATAATACTGCATATAAACTTGCATAGAAATATATTCTTCTTCAATATTCACACCAGATATAGATTGATTTTGCTCATAAATTTCTTGGGTAATATTTTTACTGGATTGTGCTGAAATTTTAGCAGTTTGTGTTTCACTTCCTACATAACTGACCAACGCGTTATAAGCACTATTTAAGGTTTTTGTACCATTAATTAATTTTTCGTTCTGAATATCAAGTAATTTGGCAACATTACGATTGTCACCATTACCATTTTCATCGTCATTAATGCCGGTTGCGAATTTATTCACATCTTTTACTAATAGCTGTAATGATGATGCTACATCGGCAACAGGTTTAAGTAAAAAGCTATCGCCTGCAACTGGATTGCCATTTATTTCAATAGATAATCCATCAAATAATAACTTGCCATCTTCAACTTGTGGGGTAATTTGTTTATTATCTGATAATCTGGTTACTACCCAATCGTTACCATTGAACTCAATTTTATAATCAGACGCTTTTACATCTGTCACTGAGTGGTAATTGATTTTAGCCGTAGCATTACCTTGATTTTTGGTGTTAGCAATACTGCTGGGAGACTGATAATCAAATAATTTTTCGCCAGGATTACCGTTAACATCGACACCTGACATATGTACTTCATTAAAACGCTCAGCTAAATTTAAGGCAATTAAACCGAGCTGATTGCGTGCTTCAAGGAGTGGTCCATCACGAAAAGCTAATAATCCATTTAATCGGCCTGATGCGATATTTTGACTTGTCAGTTCTTGAGTCGCACCAGAATTATGCGTGTAAATAATAGTGTTTAGGGCCGGGTCATCTTTAGACGGTTGTACCGATAATTGAGTTGCCGAAGAGCCTTGTACCAGACTTAAACCATTAGGAAGCGAAATATTATATTCTCCATTTTGATCGGTAACGGTTATTCCGATCATTTCGCTTAATTCATTAACCAATTGATCTCGTTCATCCAGTAGAGCATTAGGTTCATGCCCGCCACTTACTGCCTGTAATCTTGCAATTTTTTGATTAAGGTCAGCAATTTGTTTAGTGTATGAGTTAATCGTATCAACGTTATTAACGATTTCAGTGTTGATATTGGTAATCTGATTTTTTAAATTTAACTCAGTTTTATTGAATTGACTTACTAAAGAGTTAAGATCATTAATGACAGTCTGTTTCGAAGCTGCATTACCCGCATCAGAGGAGAGCTTATTTAAACTAGTAAACAGGTTATTTAATTGCGAAGAAATACTGTTTTCATTTTCAGCTAATAAATTATCAACTTTTGATAATTCATTGTAATAAGCTTTTATCGAACCATTCTGTGATTGTGATTGGCGTAATTGTCCTACCACAAAACTATTATACGCTCGATTAACCGATGATACCGAAACACCATTACCAACAAATCCATAATTATATTTAGTGCCATTTGCTTGCCGCAAAATTTGCTGCTGACGATTATAACCAGCAGTATGTGCATTACTAATGTTATTACTTATCACATTAAGCATATTTTGTGCTGCATTTAATCCACTAATACCTGTATTCATCAATGAATTTGACATAATAGCTCCTGCTCATAAATATAATTTCAGTTAATAACAAAACTATTAACCTAAATGGTTATCTTTTATATCGGACTAAAATCGCAAAACTTTAGTTATTTTTTTTAAAAATTGGATTTTTTTTGATTTTAATTTTTTAGCATACTCAACCAAATTATTTTTATTGGTATTACTCTGATTTAATTGGTTTTGCTTGTTTTAAAAAGTCAATTCCCGTCATGGTATTTTCATCTTCAATATATTGTTGGGCTGACTTATTTAAAATTAAAATACTAATACGACGATTAGCATCTTTACTGTAATTTTTATTATTTAAACTCACCGTGTCAGCCAGTGCAATAATGCGAATAATTTTGCCAGAATCTAATCCGCCAGCAATAAGTTCCCTTCTTGATGAATTTGCTCTATCGGCAGATAACTCCCAGTTACTATACCCTCGATCACCTGTTACATACTGACGCTCATCAGTGTGACCAGATAAAGTTATTTTGTTGGGCAAAGCGTTTAAAATGGGTGCAAGTGCATGTAAAATATCTTGCATATCAGAATGAATAACGGCACTTCCTACTTCAAACATAGGGTTGTCATCGGTTGCCAGAATTTGAATCCGTAATCCCAATTCGGTCAATTCAATAATCAGGTTGGCTGCTAATTTTTTTAATCTGGGATCGATTTCAAATACTTCATAGATTTTTTGAGCAGCTTTTATAAGCTGTAATTTTTCAACTTGCTTAGATTCTGATTCTGTAAAATTATGGTTTAAATTGGTATTTTTTTCTTCACCTAATTTTTTATTAATATCATCTCCACCACCTGGAATAGGACTTTCACTATCACTTAGGTTTTTACCGCCATTTTGTCCCAAAATAAGAGGTGTTCTAAAATATTCTGCAATACCTTGTAATTCTTGCGGGCTAGCTTTGGAAATTAACCACATGACCAAAAAAAGTGCCATCATCGCTGTCATAAAGTCAGCATAAGCGATTTTCCACGAACCACCATGGTGAATGCCACCATGCTGGGATTTTTTTCTAGTGATTATTCTTACAGATTTTTCTTTCATTATTCATTATTTTCATTTGGGTTGGTATTTTTATCTTTTACATCTTGGATGTATTTTTCTAATTCAAAGAAAGAAGGTCTTTCATGAGAAAATAACGTTTTTCGTCCAAATTCAATGCAAATTTGTGGAGCATAGTCGTGCATACTCGCAATCAGTATTACTTTGGTACACTCCAGCGTTTTGATCACACCTGCATTTCTTTGTTTTAGTAACGCCGCTAATGGTGAAACAAATCCATAAGCAAGCAAAATACCTAAAAAGGTTCCAACCATGGCATGCGCAATAAGTTCACCCAATTCACTCGCTGGTCTATCTGCTTGTGCTAGCGTATTGATAACACCCATAACTGCAGCCACAATACCAAAAGCAGGTAATCCATCTCCAACAGTTGAAATTGCATCAGCAGGTTTTTCTAATTCGTGAGTATAAGTTTCGATTTCCTCATTCATCAGTGCTTCAATTTCAAATACATTCATATTGCCACTAATCATTAATCGCAGATAATCAGTGATAAAATCGCAGATTTGAGGATTGTCCAAAATAAGCGGATATTTTTTAAATAATTCACTTTCTTTTGGATTATCAATATCAGATTCAATGGATAATGTACCATTTTGTCGAATTTTGGTAAGAATGGTGTACATTAAATTAATCAGTGTTAGATAAAGTGTTTTATTATATTTAGATGATTTAAATAATTGGCCTAATGCTTTAAGTGTCGCTTTTATCACTTTCTTTTCGTTACTGACAATAAAAGCTCCGATTGCTGTTCCTCCAATAATCAGAAATTCTAATGGTTGAAAAAGTACTGCTAAATAACCACCACTTAGAACGTAACCAAGTAATGCAGAAGCGATGACAACAATATATCCTATAATTATTAGCATTGGTTTTCCTTTTTATCCATAATTAATATTTTTAATATTTATTTTAAGCTGTCATTTCTTTAGCAATTACTGAATCAAAACCACTAGATATTGATAGTACCTGTAAACACTTCGCATGTTTTTCTTTATGGGTTTTATTATTTTTTTCTGCTCTTGATGGTGGCTGACATAAACTGCAAATAAAACTGTTATATGGTTGGTAAGCATGTGTAATAAATCGTCCATGACACTCTTTACAACATGATTGTTGCATGACATTGCTTTCAACAAATTTGACTAAAATCCAAGCTCGAGTTATGCCTAAAACGGGCTCGTTTTCATGTGAAAATGAACATTGTTCTAAGTAAAGTTGATAGGCTTTTAAAATTGTTTGAATACCAGGCTTTGAGCCATGTTTCACTAAAAAATGGTACGCGTTGTAAAATATACTAGAATGAATATTGGGTTCCCACGTCATAAACCATGTGGTGGAGAAAGGTAATAAACCTTTAGGTGGAGGGCAACCTTGAATCTCTTTATACAGTTTTATTAATTTACCTCGACTTAGATCTGTTTCACTTTCTAGCATTTGAATTCTTGCACCGAGTGAAATTAATCGGGTAGCTAATTGAACTTCCTTATATTTTTGAATGATACTTGTACCTTTCATACTGATTCCTTTTTGCTACTTATTTATTGAATCTAAAAGTAAACTTGATAAAAGTATGCCCGTATGCATCTGTTTTATATCACTTATGCGGGAATCTTCTGTGAGTTTCTTCATCATTTCTGCGTTTTCAAATCGCAATTGAAATGTTAATTGGTTGGTTTCAGATAAAACCAACATTTGTGAAGTGTTCAAACTGCTAAGTATGTCGGCTGTTTCTTCATCAATACCTAATCGATACATTGCCATCACTTTATCTTTTTCAAGCATCTTTTGACTTAACAAGAGAGTTGAAAGATTTAAATGATGTATACATTTCAAAATATCGTCATCTAATATATTTCCCAATTTAATCACCCATCCATATTTATATCCGTATAAAAAAACGAATAATTGATAAAATAAAACATTAATAATTTTTTTAAACTTAAAATTACATTTTTAAATGGAAAAGGTCAATAAAAAAATCATTTCAATTTATTTTCAATTTATTTTTCTGCGTTTTACTCTTTTAATTCTATTTTTTTATAGATTGATTTTACTTTGTATTCGTTTAATTGCTTGACTATGTAATTGGCTAACACGAGATTCACTAATATTCATCACGTTACCAATCTCTTTTAAATTCAGTTCTTCTTGATAATAAAGTGCTAAAACCATTTTTTCTTTTTCAGGCAATTTATTAATTTGTTGAATAATAATATTGTAAATTTCATCACTAATGATTGAAGAAAATGGGTTATTGTCAGTGTCCGATTCAATTACTGTATCGAAGTTATCACCCAATTTTTTTTGTATTTCATCGTAAGAAAATATCTGACTATAATTTGAATCTAATAAAACTTTGTGATATTCAGTAACAGATAATTGCAAATGTGCCGCTATTTGATGGTCATTAGGAGGGACGCCAAGTTTTTTTTCTAACTCATTAATTGCATTTGTCACATCTTTAATTTTTTTCCGTGTTTGCCTTGGCAACCAATCTCGACTACGCAGTTCATCTAGCATAGCGCCTTTTATTCTAGGAATAGCAAAGGTGGTAAAAGAATAACCTTGAGAAGCATCATACCGTTTTATGGTATCTAACAAACCGATGTAACCGACTTGTAATAAGTCATCAAGTTCAATTGTGGTTGGCAAACGAACCGCTAATTTAAGAGCTTCATTACGAACTAAATAGATATATTGTTGCCAATCAATTTGATTCACTATACCTTGAGAGTTATACAGGCTATCACTCATTTTTTGAACCAATTTAAAAAAATGCTAACAAGTATTATGACTATAATTGATTGAATTAATGGCTAGAATAAGATAAAAAAAATAGGTAATTAACTTTATTAGCAATAATGGTATTAAAAATACCATTATTGTTATTGTATAAATTAGAGTGACCATGAATTCTAATTGTATACTTTATTGTAGTAAAGAAAGTACAGATTGAGGTACTTGGTTCGCTTGTGCTAATACTGAAGTACCTGCTTGTTGTAAGATTTGACCGCGAGTCATATTAGATACTTCTTCCGCGTAATCTGCATCTTCAATACGGCTGCGCGCTGAACTTAGGTTATTTACAGTATTGTTGATGTTAGTTACAGTTGACTCAAAACGATTTTGTACCGCACCAAGCTCACCACGTAATTCATCAATTTTTGATAATGCCGCATCAATTGTTTTTAATGGATCTGCTGTTGGCGCATCTGATACATTAAAATTAGCTAAACCTAATTTGTCGCTGTCAATTTGTTTTAAATTGATAGAAATGATTTCACCATCATTTGCACCAACTTGAATGTTAAGGGTTCTATCTTCTGATAATACTTTAGTACCATTAAAATCAGTTTGTGCTGATACACGGTCGATCTCTTGTAAACGTTGATCGATTTCATTTTGAATTGAAACAAGATCGCTTTCAGAGTTAGTACCGTTTGCCGCTTGAACAGTTAACTCACGAATACGTTGTACGTTATTATTGATTTCGTTTAATGCACCTTCAGTGGTTTGTGCAATTGAAATTCCGTCATTTGCATTACGTGCTGCTTGAGTTAAACCACGAATACTTGAAGAAAAACGGTTAGCAATTGCTTGACCTGCTGCATCATCTTTAGCGCTGTTGATACGCATACCTGATGATAAACGCTCAATTGCAGTCCCAAGAACGCTTTGAGAGTGATTAAGATTGTTTCTTGCCATTATAGACATAGTATTGGTATTAATTACCTGTGCCATTTTTATCTCCTTTATATAATAATAAGTTTGATCAACACGATATTGAAGATTAATTCAAAACATTTGCTGATGCTTTAGTTATCGGTTTTAAAAAAAGAAACTTTAGTATTTTTTTCCACGAATATTTGTTTTAAAAAAAATTATTGAAAAATAAAAAATATTGTTATTATTTTTCAGTTATTTATATAAAAATTGTTTCCGTAAAATGTATCTTGCTATGTTAAATAATCTAAGATTTTTATTTTTAACCTTTGAATTTATTATCATTACTAAACTTTTTATTACATTGGTCGATAAAACAAGTGATGAAAGAATTTATATTAGGGTAATTAATCATGGCAATGAGTATTTTAGGAATTGGTTCTGGTATTGATTTAAATGAAGTATTAGATCAATTAGAAGCCGTTGAAAAAAATCGTCTTACACCAATAAAAGCGCAGCAAAAAACAATAAATAATAAGATTAGTGGTTTTGGCAAGTTAAAAAGTGCGTTATCCACATTTAATAGTGCAACAGCAAAACTGCAAAAAAAAGAACTCTTTCATGCCCGCACCGTATCAGGTAATGATAATTATTTTACGACTAATGTAAGCAGTAATGCTCAATTGGGTAATTATACGGTTAGTGTTGAACAACTTGCTCGTGCACATAGCGTTGCAACTAACGCAGTAAATGATAAAAATTCAGCGCTCGGCAATGATAATGAAACTCGGACACTCACCATTGAACAAGCCAATGGCCAAAAGTTAAATGTTACTTTATCCAAGGATGAGACGTCTTTAGAGTCGATTGCCAATGCGATTAATCAAGCGAAAGTGGTTAATGAAGATGGTTCAACCAGTGAATCATCTGTAAATGCAACCATTGTGCGTTCAGGAACGGATAGTTATCAGTTAGTTATTACATCAAAAGAAACCGGAGAACAACAAGCCATTACTTCTGTTTCATCGGATGATGATAAGCTTAATTCACTCATTGGCTTTGATATTCATCAAGCTGATTCATCGGCAATGAGTGAAGTCGCTAAAGCGCAAGATGCCAAATTTAGTTTTAATGGTATTACGGTTAATAGTGCATCAAATACTGTTAAAGATGTTATTCCGGGCGTTGATATTACGTTAAAAGCGGTCACAACTACCTCACAAAATTTAACTATTGCGGCCGATAATGAAAAAACGCAAGAGGCACTTAAAGAGTGGGTGGATGCATTTAATCAATTGCAATCAACCATATCAACCTTAACGCAATTTACTGCCAGCGATGCCAATTCAGATGAATTAAATAGTAATAATGGACCACTGATTGGAGATTCCACTCTACGTAATATTGATCAAAGCATTCGTTCTATATTTTCGAAAGGTCAAGCAGGTGAATTTTCGGTACTGTCACAAATTGGTATCAATATGGACAGCAATGGCAAGTTGGTGATTAAAGAAAACGAATTGGAAAAAGCCCTTAAAGAAAACAGTGAAGCAGTAGCCATTTTATTTACGGGAGATGGTGAAACAACAGGCATTGCTAACGAAGTGTTTGCCAAAGTCAGTAGTTTTATTGATAGTGATGGCATGATTGATACTGCAACTAATGGTTTAAATTCAACATTAAAATCATTAGATAAACGCTATGATCAAGTCAATAACTCCATTGACCAAACTATCGAGCGTTATCGGGTACAATTTACCAAGCTAGATATATTAATCAATGAATTAAATGGTATGAGTAATTACCTTACTACCCAATTTGAAATGATGGCGAATTTAAAAAAATAAGGCATAACAATGTATAAAATGGGATCTCAAGCTTATAAACAAGTTAATTTAGAAACCAGTGTCAGTCAGGCATCACCACATCAGCTTATTGTTTTGTTATTTGACGGCGCACTTAATGCTATTCGACTCGCTGATTTATATATACAAAAAGGTGATATTGCAGGTAAAGGAAAAGCCATTTCCAAAGCAATTAATATCATTGATAATGGACTTAAAAGTTGTCTTGATTTAGATCAAGGTGGTGAAATTGCCGAAAACTTAGATCAGCTCTATCACTACATTAGCCAACAATTGATTTTAGCTAACTTACACAATGATAGGGAAAAACTGCAAACCTGTTTTGATTTGCTTGATAATATTGCTCAAGCTTGGCGAGAAATAGCATAAGGATGTAACAGCTTTGAATACTAATTTATTATTAGAACAATATGAGCAACTTAATTATGTTGTTGAACAAATGCTAATTGATACTCAAAAAGAAGATTGGGAATCTTTAATCAGTTGGCAACCAAAATATCATCAATTAACGGAAAATCTTAAATTAACTGATGGGTTAACTTTTATTGAAAGTATACCTTTACAACATCAAGATGTGATTAAAATGTATTTCAACAATATAATTAGTTATCATCAGCAATTAGTACAGTTAATGCATGCGCGGCGTAGAGAACTGAGCAAACTTATTGGCGAACAAGTTGATTATCAAACTAAAATAAACAGCTATCAAAAAATAGCCGACTTATTATAAGAACTAAATATTCTTGATCTTATTTACTAAGCAATTAGGTAACTAACTAAAAGTAATTGAGGAAAAGGTTTTTTACATACAAAAACTTCCTTTCCTCAAATTTTTTTATTGATTAATTTTAGATCGTTAACGTATAAACTTTACTTGTACTGGCGATTGGTTCATTTTGCTATAATTGGAACCTTTTGCATTAAGGGCAGATAACTTTCGGTGTTATTATACATATACTCACAAACCAATGAATTACCTAACAGTTCATTAGTATTAAGTGTCTATTTTATATCACCATTTCCAAGTTTTTTAGGTCTTAGTTCAGAGTGTAGATATACCTTGCCAATAAATAAACGAGCATTATAAAGTTTATAAGTGGCATTGCCCGCAGGAAAGATTGCTGGGCTAGACTATTTATTGATATAAAACTAAATAGGAAACTAACTGTTTGTTTTCTTATTCAATAATATAAAAATACATTTTATTTGAAAAATTTATCCCTAACAAATAATTATGGCATACACCTTGCCTGTTTTGGTGTGTTTATGACTTCACAATAACTGGCTTGTTTAATATGAAAAACGATGGAATGACCTTCATTATACGAACAAACGAAATAGGGATTGATTGTAGAGTTAAGTGTCCAGCGGAGTCTATCTTTGTTATCTATGTCAGGAACTAACTCAATGCCATTCCAAACTGGAGAATCGTATAAAGAAGCCGTATAGAATGAGTAAACACTGTGGCCATCAGACATTGTTGCAGGACAGCTAACTACTGGCGTTGAAGTTTGTTCCTGCGCCTGACAATTGGTTGAAACTATTGCTAGTAATAAACTGAAAAATAGTATTATTTTTTTTGTATTGTTTAACATAAGGTCTTTTTCCATTATTAGTAATCGAATCTAAAAAATTCCCATTTCTATTAGTTATCTTACAATACCGCTTCGATATTTACTATGCCGATTATATGTCATAATTTGTATGACGTTAAATATCAATAATCTAAATTATTTTAAAATAATAACAGGTTAAAAGGGAGCGAAGGATTTGTTGTTGTAGCTAAAATAGTGGTGAGGTTAAGCCAATTTACTATAAAAATTGGCGGTTAATTAATCATATTTTTTAAACTCAAATACCATTATCTAGTAGATAGTGAGCTATCTAATAATGGTTTAAACATTCATATTCATGATTTCTTGATATGCTGAAACTAATTTATTTCGAACTTGAATACCAAATTGTAATGAAACTGAAGATTTTTGCATATTAACCATTACTTCATTTAGAGAAACATTCGGTTCTCCCATTTCAAAAGCTTTAGCTGAATTATTAGCTTGTATTTGCAATTGGCTAATGTTATCTAATGCAGTTTTTAACTCATTAATAAAGTTATTCTCATCTGTTAATTGAGGCTTTGTTGCATATGGTGCATTTAAATTTGTAAGTTCAGTTGTATTTAATGTATTGATCGTTGTCATAACGGTTTGGTTGTTTTCATTTTGTCATTTTACGGTGCAATTTATCATACAAGGCAAAAACTAAATGGCATAAGTAAGGGACAAATGCTGTGTTTTTTTAGCTATTGATTTTTATTAATACAAAGATAATAGAGCCTAGAATTAATCTAATCAGCTTAGCATTAGGATTTTTATGGCTAGCCAAACAGTCGATGGTAAAGGCGAATCAAAATTAAATAAGTTACCTTTTATAAATCAAATAAAACAAAATGCCAAAATGGCATGGTCAATTGCAGCTGTTATTGCTATTGCTATTATCAGTATCATCTATTTATGGGCTAAAGATGATTCTTATAGTGTTTTATTTAGTAATTTAAATGATAAAGATGGTGGCGAGATTATCAGCCAACTCGATAAGATGAATATTCCCTATAAATTTTCATCGTCTGGTTCGACTATCTTAATTCCTGAAGATAAAGTTTATGATACGCGTTTGCGTATTGCTCAACAAGGACTGCCTAAAGGTGGCGCTGTTGGCTTTGAGTTGCTCGATAAAGAAAGTTTTGGTATGAGTCAATTCAATGAACAGATAAATTACCAACGTGCTTTGGAGGGCGAATTATCCAGAACAATATCGATTATAAGTAGCATTGATGATGCGAGAGTGCATTTGGCGATGCCTAAACCATCATTATTTGTCAGAGAACGAAAATTTCCTTCCGCATCTGTGGCATTAACACTATTACCCGGTCGTAGCTTATCACAAGGTCAAATTGATGCCATTATTCATTTAATTTCAAGTAGCGTACCAGAATTACAGGCAGATAAAGTCACAATTATTGATCAACATGGTCATCTATTAACAGGTGAAAATTATCGAGACAGAAATGCCAATGTGGCGCAATTAGAATTCAGTGAACGCATCGAAAACAGTGTTCGTGAGCGGGTTGAAAAAATTATTATCCCTATTTTGGGTAAAAATAATGTTCGGGTGCAAGTGAATGCTGAGGTTGATTTTAGTCGACAAGAATCAACATCAGAAATTTATGATCCTAATAGTGATATTGCCAAGCAAACTATTCGCAGTAAACAGTTAACGGAAAATCGGCAATTAATTAATAGCTATGGTATTGGTGGTGTGCCAGGTGCGTTATCTAATCAGCCCATTCCTACATCAAGTGCTCCTATTGATGAAGACAAGGAATCCAAAGATATTACTGATAAGTCGCAACCGAGTAACTGGCAATCGAATAATACCTTAAATTATGAAGTTAATCGGCAAGTTGTACATAGCCAAATACCCGAGGGGCGTATTAAACGTTTATCGGTTGCAGTGTTAGTTAACTACAAGTTTGTGACCAATGAATTAGAGAATAATGAGACAAATGAGAATAATGATGAAAATAAATCATCACTTCCAACTGAACAATGGGTAAAACTTGATAGTAATGAATTAAACAATATTGAATCATTAGCTCGTCAAGCGATGGGGTTTTCTCAATTACGTGGCGATAGTTTAACTGTTGCCAATTTGAAATTTACCGATCAAGAATCTGATGAAGAGAGTGGTATTGCATTTTGGAAAACGCCTGAATTTTACGATTCTATCAAAACAGGCGGTAAGTATTTAATCTATATTTTAATCATTTGGATTATCTGGCGAAAAGCATTGCGTTCAGTATGGCTGAAATTACAACGACATTACTTAAGTTTTAATAATAAAGAGGTTGATGACCATATAACGCTAGATGAGAAATTAGATTATAAAGCGCACAGTAAACAGCAGCAGAAAATATTTGAAGATAATATGCAACAACAACAATATATTCGTAAAATTGTCGAGAAAGACCCTCGAGTTATGGCATTAATTATTCGTGGTTGGTTGAATAAGGAGGACACAGAATGATGAATTTAAGTGAATCTCAAAAAGCCGCCACAGTAATGATGATATTAGGAGAAAATCTTGCTGCCAAAGTGATGCAATATCTTAGTTCTAAAGAGGTACAACATATCAGTAGTGCGATGATGTCTTTACCACAGCTTTCGCAAGATCAATTGAAAAGCGTCCTTAATGAATGTCAATTTACACTTGAAAATTGTGCAGTTTTAACTACCGATAAAGATGGTTATTTACGTTCAATACTCGAAAAATCTATAGGCACTGAAAAAACCGAACGTTTACTTGATGAGTTGTTAGAAACAAATCGTGAAGAAGCTACCGATGGACTTGAAATGCTTAATTTTGTTGATGCTGCACGCGCAGTTGATCTGGTTAAAAAAGAGCATCCACAAATTATTGCTACTATTTTAGTTCATCTAAATCGAGATTTAGCTGCTGAAATTTTAAATCTTTTTGATGACGAATTACGTAATGATGTCATGTTACGTATTGCAACTTTTGGTGGTGTTGAACCATCAGCTCTACAAGTTTTATCGACATCATTATCTACATTATTACATGGTCAAAATATTAAACTTAATAATATGGGTGGGATTCGTACTGCTGCTGAAATTATTAATTTAATGAAATCACATCAAGAAGAGCTTGTTATTAATGCGTTACGTGATTATGACAATGAACTTGCTCAAAAAATTATTGATGAAATGTTCTTATTTGAAAATCTGGTTGAAGTCGATGACAGAAGTATCCAACGTCTACTTAAAGAGGTCGATAATGAAACATTAATTATTGCCTTGAAAGGTGCGTCAAGCACATTACGTGATAAGTTATTAAGTAATATGTCACAACGTGCCGCATCTATTTTACGTGAAGATCTGGAAAATAGACCACCAGTTCGCTTATCACAAGTTGAAACAGAACAGAAGAAAATTTTGGTTATTGCGCGTCGCTTAGCAGAAAGTGGTGAAGTGATCTTGAGTAGTGGTGATGATGAGTATGTATAATCAACCCAGTAGATTAAACTGGAAACCACTTAGTTTTCAGGATTTAACATCAGTAACGTTATCGAAATTAAGTACCAACGATAGTGCCCAAGAAAGTGAAAGTTGCCAGCCTGAACAGGAATTAGAGTTAGTTGAATCGACTAAAGAACCTGATATCGATCAAGAAATACTTGAGCAGTTAAAGCAAGAAGTTAAAGCTCAAGCTTATCAAGAAGGATTTACTTTAGGTCAAACTGAAGGTTTTGATATAGGTAAAAAGTCTGGCTATGAACAGGGATTTGCGCTTGGACAGCAAGAAGGACGTCAACAGATAGAGCAGCAACTTAGTGATGAAAAGTTAAAAGCGGCTGAAAACATAACGGATCTAATTCGCAATTTTCAGCAGTCAATTAATGAAATTGATGAGTTAATCGTGCCCAAATTAATTGATTTAGCAATGCTTGCTGCACAAAAAACCGTTGGAACTCTTTCTAAAGTCAAACAAAAGCAGTTGGTCTTTACGATACAAATGCTTATTGAGCAGTGTTCGATGTTATCAGAGCCGATTTTATTGCATCTTAACCCTGATGATCTGTTGTGGTTAGAACCAATAATGAATGAAGAGATTAAACAATATCATTGGCAAGTTATCGCCGATCCTAATATTGAAAGTGGTGGTTGTAAAATTTTTACAGATACCAATGAAATTGATACCAATGTTACCAATCATTGGCAAATCATGTCCGATTGTTTACATGAAACATGAGCATTAATATGACTTACTCATCTCAATGGATCAATAAAATAGACCAAGCTACGCAGCAACTTCAATCCTTATCCTTAATTCGCCAATATGGGCGCTTAGTTAAAGCATCGGGATTAGTTCTTGAAGCTGTGGGATTAAAATTACCATTAGGTTCAAACTGTTTTGTTGAGCGACAATCTAATGGTCAACTTGATGCGGTTGAGTGTGAAGTGGTTGGATTCAATGGGCAAACATTATTTTTGATGCCATTTGAGGCAACGGACGGCATTTTATTAGGTGCCAGAGTTTATACTTCACAATATGATTTAGCGCATTTTAGCCATAAATTATTACCCGTCGGTATGGCGTTATTGGGTCGAATCGTTGATGCCATGGGTAAACCATTAGATGGCAAACCATTGTCAGAACATATTGAATATGCTGGTTTAGTTAATAAAACACTCAACCCTTTAAATCGTACTCCCATTCATCAGGTTCTGGATGTTGGGGTCAGAGCCATCAACGCATTATTAACTGTTGGACAAGGCCAACGGATGGGGTTATTTGCTGGTTCGGGTGTTGGTAAGAGTGTTTTACTCGGTATGATGGCGCGTTATACACAAGCCGATATTATTGTTGTAGGCTTGATTGGTGAACGTGGACGAGAAGTTAAAGATTTTATTGAAAATATTTTAGGTGAAGAAGGTTTAGCTCGTGCTGTTGTGGTCGCCGCACCAGCCGATGTATCACCATTATTACGTTTGCAAGGCGCGGCTTATGCAACAAGAATTGCTGAAAGCTTTCGCGATCAAGGTTTTAATGTGTTATTAATTATGGATTCTTTAACTCGCTATGCTATGGCGCAACGAGAAATTGCCTTAGCAATAGGTGAACCTCCAGCGACCAAAGGATATCCTCCTTCTGTATTTGCAAAATTACCAGCACTTGTTGAAAGAGCCGGCAATGACGATCATGGTAAAGGAGCAATTACTGCTTTTTATACGGTTTTAACCGAAGGTGATGATCAACAAGATCCGATAGCTGATTCGGCTAGGGCAATATTAGATGGGCATATTGTTTTGTCGCGTACACTTGCTGAGTCAGGTCACTATCCTGCTATTGATATTGAAGCATCTATTAGTCGAGTAATGACCGATCTTACCGCTACTAAAGATGAAAAGAAATCACGCTTGTTTAAACAGCTATTTTCCAGTTTTCAACGTAATCGCGATTTAATTAATGTTGGCGCCTATGTGGCAGGTACTGATCCTTTGCTAGATAAGGCGATAACTTTATATCCAGCCATGCAAAAATTTTTGCAACAAGGTATTTACGAACATTGTGGATATGAAGATGCGTGCCAACAATTAGCTGCGATTGTGAGCCAACATTAATCGGTTAGGAAAGTAATCATGAATAAAAATCCTTCACAATTAGCCTTTTTAACCTTAAAAAAGTTAGCGCAAAAATCAGTTGACGATAATTTACTTAAGTTAAAAAAAGCAAATGAGAATCAGGATAAAGCACGGTCTCAACTCAATGTTTTAAATGATTACTATGTTGAGTATCAACAAAAACTGAATGATGCTTTATCTGGCGGCATAAAAGGATATGAATTAAATAATTTTAATGCCTTTATTGCCACTATTGAGCAAGGGATAGAGCAGCAAAAAAAACTGTTACTAACCTTAGATATCAAACAGAAGCAGATTACTAACCAGCTTAATCAATCACAAAAAAGTTTGAATACTTATACCACATTGTTAAATAAGCAATATAACAAATATTTACAACAGCAAAATCGTTTACAACAAAAACTGACTGATGAATTTGCTCAGCAACAATTAGCAAGGAGGTTATTGAGTGAATATTAATGTAACTGGTAATTTAAACTTAATGTCAGTGTATCAATCAGAT
Organism: Gilliamella apicola; assembly: GCF_000599985.1. Taxonomy (NCBI): domain Bacteria; kingdom Pseudomonadati; phylum Pseudomonadota; class Gammaproteobacteria; order Orbales; family Orbaceae; genus Gilliamella; species Gilliamella apicola. The sequence goes on along the minus strand of NZ_CP007445.1, from coordinate 2,906,786 downwards.
TTTGTTATTAAAGATACCATTGATAATGATAGTAGTTTGTTTGAGCAATTACTGTTACTGAGTGAACAGTATAGCCAACCTGCTAATAAGCCAACGCAAACCAAATCCAGCGATATTGATAATGAGGAACTTGATGATAATAACGCAACTGATAATGAGTTAACTATTGGCGGTTATCCAGTTGCTGTTGAGTATTTCGAACACGAAAAATTGGCTATTATCAGTGCTACAGAGATAAACGCTGTAGAAAACAGGGATATACCCACTAACCCATCTTCACTGCCAACAAATAAGGTAAATTTTGAAATTTTACAAGATAATCTGTTGAACAATTTACCGACAAACTCATTAGACAGTGAGCCAATTAACGAAGTTATTCATGATGAAGGGAATGTAGTTAGCTTGATAACGCAACAAAATAATTTTATATCATTATTTGAAGCTAAACATCACGCTGACAATACTCTTATCAATCCCAAAAATACTGAAATTAATCATAACACGAGTAATTATCTATCTAATTCATCAAATAATTTATCAAATATTAGTGATGTTATGCCAAAAATGGTTTCCGCTCAAACTGATTTTGTTATGAATTTAGAGAGTAACGATGTAATAGCGCCTATCCATCAAGTCTCTAACTTGATAACGCAACAAAATAATTTTATATCATTATTTGAAGCAAAACGTCATGCTGACACTACTTTTATCAATCCCAAAAATACTGAAATTAATCATAGCACGAGTAATTATCTATCTAATTCATCAAATAATTTATCAAATATTAGTGGTGTTATGCCAAAAATGGTTTCCGCTCAAACTGATTTTGTTATGAATTTAGAGAGTAACGATGTAATAGCGCCTATCCATCAAGTCTCATCTTTGTCATCATCGATAACCAATGAACCTAGTCTGTTATTGCCAGCTAATTCGACTGTAACTACTTACACAATGGATTTATCAATGCCAGTTAATGTTGAGCAATGGCAAAAATCGTTAACTCAGCATATTATGATGTTTAATCATAAAGGAACGCAAAGTGCCGAAATTAAATTACATCCTCAAGAATTAGGTTCGTTACATATTAAACTTGCTATAACTGATGATAATATCAATCTTCATATGATGACTGAACATAATATGGTAAAAGGGGTGTTAGAATCTGCATTACCATTTTTAAGAACTTCATTACAAGAACAAGGTTTTACCTTACAACAAACCGATATAAGTGATTTTTCGATGATGAGAGATGGCGAGCAATCAGCGATGCATCATGAAAATAATCATCGTCAACAATCGAATACTGTTGTGCCAAAAAAAGTAGACAAAATTAATGAGCAGCCAAACAACGAAAAACATCTTGTTAAATCTGGATTGAGCGTATTTGCTTAAAAGATAGAGGGTGATTTATTCTCAACTTAGTCTCTTAAAAATAAGTTGAAAACGTTAAATAGGTATTATTTTTGTTGTTTATTCTTCAAATCAATTTTACGAGTTTGATTTATTATTTTTCTCATTATTACCATTTAATGGTTATAAATTTTTTATTGAGATAAGAATAAATATGCCAACTACTCCAAAGAAAGTGAATATTTTGAACTTAATACTTATTCTCATCACGCTGTTAGCATTAGGTACAGCTGTTTATTTATGGTTGCAAAATCAATCAAAAACCATGGCTAAAACGCAGGATGAAATAACTATTGTATCGCCAGTTTTTTTAACCTTAAAGCCTTTTACTGTATCATTACCAACCTCAGAAGATAGTGGTGATATTAATAAAATTTTTTATGTTGGTATGGTATTGCGTGTTGCCGATGAAGATCAAAAAACCGTGTTACTAGAATATTTACCTGAAGTTAGGAGTGATATACTTCTTCTATTATCTAAACAATATGTTAATACATTAAAAATAGAAGTAGGTAAATCTGAATTACAAGAACAGATAAAAAATACATTATCACGCCAATATGATATCAAACATTCGGTAAAAATTGACGAAGTGCTCTTTACTGATTTTATTATACGGTGATAGTTATGTCTGATAAACATAAACCGATAATAGACATTAGTGACGACAATGATACTATGGTTGTGTCAGCAAATTCAGTTGCCAATGAAGATAATGCTATTGATAATAACGTTGTATCATTACCATCAGGCAAAAAAGCCGATGTTAAACCTTATGATTTATCGGTTAAACACCGTTTTATTCCTGAACGTTTAACCGCATTAGAAATAATTAATGAACGTTTTGCTCGTCAGTTCAGGATAGGTTTATTTAATCTATTACGTCGTAATACTGATGTAATTGCATCTCCAATTGAAACACAAACCTTTAAATATTTTTCTAATATTTCATCAACATATCATTTGAACTTAGTGCATCTTAATCCTTTACGAGGCTCTTGTTTATTTTCTTTTTCACCCGAATTAGTCTTTATTGTGGTTGATACTTTATTTGGTGGAGATGGGCATACAAATAAGGTTGCAACAGAAGGTCGTGAGTTTACTCATACTGAACAACAAATCATTAAACGAGTTTTAGAGTTAGCATTAACCATTTATCAAAGTGCTTGGGCAGATATCTATTCAGTTGAAACGGAGTATACTCGCTCAGAAATACAAAGTAAGTTTACTAATATTACTACTTCTCCTGATGATGTTGTATTAACTAGCAAATTTAAGATTGAGATTGGTAGCTTTAAAGCGACATTTTATATTTGCATCCCTTATGCTATGGTTGAACCAATCAAAGAATTATTAATAAAACCGCCTATCGAACAGCAAACTTATCAAGATGATAATGTTTGGATGAGTTCATTAACCTCAGGCATTAAGCAATCAACTGTCGAATTAGTTGCTAACTTTGTTCGTATTCATACCTCTGTCTCTAAACTATTAGCGTTAAAAACTAATGACATTTTAATGATCGATAAACCGAACCAACTAGATGTTACCGTCGGTGGTGTGCCAGTGCTAAAAGGTCATTACGGTAAAGTTAATAAACAATATGCAATTCAAGTAGAACAGGTTATTAATCCTGTAATAGAACAATTAAATGAGGGAATGCAAAATGACTGATATCAGACAAGATAGTGAAGATATCCCGAAAGTCGATGAAAACAGTGATGAATTATCTACTCAAGGCGTTATTTTTGAAACACTATCACCACAACAAACCGAAGAACAAAAGCAGGATATTAATCTTATTTTAGATATTCCGATTGATTTGAGTGTCGAACTTGGTCGAACCAAAATGGCAATTAAAGATTTGTTGAATCTAACTCAAGGATCCGTAATTGCATTGGATGGTCTTGCCGGTGAACCTTTAGATATATTAATTAATGGTTATTTAATTGCCCAAGGCGAAATTGTGGTTGTCGGTGATAACTATGGCGTGCGTATCACCGATATTATAACTCCATCAGAGCGTGTACGCAGGTTGAGTCGTTAATGGATATTATACACGAAAATAAGGCTCAGCCTTCAATATCAGCAACAGATACAATTGCGATAACTTCTGTATCACCTGAATTAAAAGTCAACACGCAAATGGCTACATCAATGGGCATGTCGCTTATCGGTGTGATTGCTGTGATTTTGTTTTTAGGGTGGATAGTAAAACGTTTTAATTGGAAAAATCCTAATAAACAATTAATTGAGGTGAAAGCAACCTATAATATCAATCCTAAAGAACGGATCGTTTTAGTTCATGTCGATCATCAATTATTAGTTGTTGGCGTAACTGGGCAGCAGATGACTTTACTGCATACTATAAATGAACAACGAACCGATATGCTACTAGCAGAACCTTCTTCAGGAGTGAAAGATTTTTCCAAAAATAGGATGTTTGAGCAAATGTTACAGTCTATTTTGAAAGTAAGAAAGGAGTAATTGGTAGTGCGGTTAAAATCTGTTATTTTGCTAAGCTTGTTGTCGATTAGCCAATATAGCTTTGCTGAAATTTCGCCGTTATCAATCATTACTCATACTACATTGGACAATGAACAAAGCTGGTCATTACCCGTAGAAACATTAGTTTTTTTGACTTTACTGTCTTTTATTCCTGCAATACTACTGTTAATGACCAGCTTTACCCGCATTATTATTGTGTTGGGTTTATTGCGTAATGCTCTAGGGACACAATCGGCACCACCTAACCAAGTTATTTTAGGTATTGCTCTTTTTATGACATTTTTCATTATGTCACCTGTGACTGATAAAATTTATCAAGATGCTTATACACCTTATTCACAAAATCAAATCACTATGCAAGAAGCGTTATCCATAGCAACTAAACCATTGCAGGCGTTTATGCTTACTCAAACTCGAGAAAATGATTTAGCGTTATTTGTGAATATGTCCCATCAAAACGAGATCCAAAGTCGTGAAGATATTCCTTTAAAAGTTTTGGTTCCTGCTTTTGTGGTCAGTGAGTTAAAAACCGCTTTTCAAATAGGTTTTACGATTTTTATTCCTTTCTTAATTATTGATTTAGTGGTAGCCAGTACACTTATGGCATTAGGGATGATGATGGTTCCACCTGCAACAGTATCATTACCATTTAAGTTAATGTTGTTTGTATTAGCAGATGGTTGGCACTTATTACTTGGTTCATTAGCACAAAGCTTCTTTAGTTAGGGAATTTTAGTTAAGTAATTTTAGTCAAGAAATTCGAATAAAGGAACAACATGTCACCTGAGTATATTAGTACCTTGGCCATACAAGCCATAAAAGTCGCAGCATCTCTTGCTGGTCCTTTACTGTTAGCCGCTTTAGTTACTGGGTTAATCATTAGTTTATTGCAAGCGGCTACGCAAATTAACGAAATGACATTATCATTTATTCCCAAAATTTTAGCAGTTATCGTCGTTTTAGTTATTTTGGGACCATCGATGTTATCAACGATGATTGATTATATTCAAATTGTTATCACCGATATTCCTAACTTAACTCATTAAAAATGATAGATTTTAATATTAACAGCCTATTTAATATTGATTTCTTTTCTTGGATTAACGATGTTTTTTTTCCATTTGTCCGTATTTTGGCATTAATTATGGTTGCACCCATTTTTGGTGAAAAAGAGGTGCCAAATCGCACAAAAATTGGTTTAGCATTAGTAATTGTTATGCTCCTACCACTTCCTCATCTTGATGAGAATATAAAAATCTATTCCCTAATGGGAATATGGGTTATTGCTCAGCAAATAATGATTGGTGTGTTGATTGGTTTTACCATGCAACTTGCATTTATAACAGTCAGAATTGCGGGTGAATTAATTGGAATGCAAATGGGACTGGGAATGGCAACATTTTTTGATCCAGTTGGCGGACCTTCCACTTCAGTTTTATCTCGCTTAATTAATATTATAGCGTTACTGATTTTTTTAAGTTTAGATGGTCATTTATGGTTATTGTATGGTATTTCAAATAGCTTTGATATTGTTCCAATTAGACTTATGTCATTACCTGCAAATGGCTATTTATCCTTAATTGAGATAAGTAATCAACTGTTTATCAATGGCATTATGTTGGCACTTCCTTTAATGACTTTATTATTAATCATCAATATATCATTGGGGTTGTTAAATAGAATTACACCACAATTATCGATTTTTGTGGTTGGTTATCCACTAACACTATTGTTAGGATTAATCATGTTAAGCTATTTAATTTCGATGTTACCGACATTTACTGAGTTTATTTTTGAACAGATGTTTAATCACATTTCTGTTATTTTATGGTTTTTAAGCGGTGTTCAGTAATGTGATATTGATTATATAATTGAGAAATTTATTAATTTTATTCCTATCTGAATTATCTTTTTCATTAGCTATCCATTACATTAAATGATCATTTTTTGTAAAAAAGTTTCAGATTAACTATACGTTTCAGTATAAAAATTGGGTGAATTAAGCTAAACGATAATTTGAAAAAGATGAGTTAAAACTAAACAAGAAAGGAATGCTGATATAATCAGCATTTTATTTATATCAATTAAGCTTTTTTTACAAAACAAGCTTTAAGCATGATTTTCATGCCATCAATTTTACAATCGATCTCATGATCGCCTTCGACTAAACGAATACCTTTGGCTTTAGCGCCTTTTTTCAAAACGGTAGAAGAACCTTTTAATTTAAGGTCTTTAATTAAAATAATATCGTCGCCATCAGCAAGTAAGTTACCATTACTGTCTTTTACTTGTAATCCTTCATCGGTTGAAGCAATATCGTTCGGATCCCATTCGTGAGCACATTCAGGGCAAACATAAAATGAACCATCATGATAAGTATGTTCAGACTGGCAAACAGGGCAGTTAGGTATAGATTCCATGGGTATGAATAATCCAAGTTAAATAAAATGGCGTTTACTATAGCAAAAAAACGCTATTAAGTCATGGTATTCCCATTTTCAATAGCGTTATAGTGGTTATCAAATGGCTGATTTAGGTTTGATAGAACAGATGGCTATATAATTAAGTTGGTTTCGGTATTGTTTGAATGTTTTAAACATTTTAAAAAATTGTGGTCGATTTTGTTTACGTAGTGCATTGCGAATAATTCTGAATGTTCCTAATAAACCTTCATCATAAACCATGCCTTTAGGAGACATTAATGTCATGGCAGCATGTTGTGATTGAATATCAATAAATCCAACATCAGCAAAAAGGGCATGCCAAGATTCATAGCTAATCGGCTGGGCATTAACATTAATTGCTTGATGAATTCGTCCTATAACTTCTTGTGATTGTGCTGGATTAACTAGCATAATATCGTGAGTAAGGAGTTTGCCTCCTGGCTTTAATACTCGATAATACTCTTTAATTAAATGCGTTTTAGCTTTATTCGCATACATTGTTAACATCGCTTCGTTAATCACTATGTCAAAACTATTATCGGCAAAGGGCAATGTTGATGCATTAGCTTGTTGTATATCAACTAAATGAGTAACTTTATTTTTAATAACATTTTGCTTTGCTTTTTCTAAAGCAAGTTTATCCATATCTACACCAATTATATGGCAACCGAAACGCTGGGCAATTTCGATAGATGTTGTACCCATGTTGCACGCAATTTCAAGTACCTGACTTTGTGGTGTAAAGTGTGCTTGTTTAAATAACCATTCAGTAGCTTTTCTACCACCCGGGCGTAATCTGGTTTTTCCTAGGCGAGCAAGAAATTTGTGCCCAGCTTCTTTTTTTATGTCGTCCATTATATAGCACCTTAATTAGCATTTAGTGTAATTTCTCTTAACATGATGAGTAGCATTTTAGCTGCTTGTGGAGCTTCAACCGCATGAGGAACGTTAGCAGGCATTCTGACTATAGTACCGGGTACAGCTTTAACGGGTTGGCCATCAATAATCAAGGTTAGTTCACCTTCAATAACCATGACAATGGCATCAAAAGGGGCACTATGTTCGGATAATCCTTGCCCTTTATCAAACGCAAAGAGCGTTAAATTGCCACCTGTTGTTTTAGCTAAAATCCGACTGGCAATACTTTGTTCTGTTGCGTTAATTAATGAGGTGATTTCGAATGCTTGAGCAGGGTTAATGGTATTATTTGGCATAAACGACTCCTATATTAAGTGAGTAAATAAGTTATTGTGACTTTAAGAATAAAGCCATATGTTTCATATGGTTATTTAATAATTTAAAGTAATTATCAGTATTGAAATAAGAACTATTATCAATTATATTGAATTCATTCTAGAAGCATCTTTAGGCAAAACCTATGATATTTGTCAAAAATATACCAACTGAGCAACAGATTTTTGGTTGGTTAACTCAAGTTGAGTTGTTTCAAGGATTAGATAAAGAGGCGTTAATGCCTATTATTGAAAATGCTAGCTATAAAGAATTGATAAAAGGAGAAATGATCAGTTATGAAGGTAAACCCTTATCTTGTTGTGTGCTTGTTTTAACTGGGGAAGTTGAAGTTTATCGTAGTACTTATTTAGGTGAAGAAAAGATTTTTGGTATTTTTTATCATTATCAATTAGTGGCTATTGCCGCTATCTTTATGCCACATAATCGTTTTCCAATGACGATTAGAGCTAAAACAGATTGTTCGGTATTATTAATTGAAAAACAGAGTTTATTGCAAGTTTGCAAAACTAATCCTATTATTATGCAACGTTTATTAATACGTTTTAGTACTAAATTATATGAGCAAATAAATAATATCGATTGGTTAACTTCAAGCTCCTCAGAACAGCGTTTGGCTAGTTATTTGTTATCATTATGTTCTTCCAGTAACACTTATCAATTTATATTGCCTATTTCACATGGTCAGTTAGCGACAAAGTTAGGTATTCGTTATGAAACGTTAAGCCGATTAATGTCGAACTGGCGAAAACAAAAAATTATTCAAGTTGAAAATAATCGAATTAATATACTGAATGACGCTTATTTGAAAGAGCTTACTCTACCTTTTCAACGTTCATTTTAAAAAAGTGGTTAGTGTTTAGAAATAATCTTTTATAAAAGACAAATAAAGTTTATAAAAATTAAAATGACAAATTGCCGTTATTAAAGCAATCGAGATAAACATAAAAAAGGCGCGTATTATACGCGCCTCTTATACTGATAAAGAGCATTAAATATATAATGCTCTAAATAGTTAACATAGATTATTTAATAACCTTAGCAACAACACCAGCACCAACAGTACGACCACCTTCACGGATAGCGAAACGTAAGCCGTCTGCCATTGCGATTGGGTGAATTAATGATACAGTCATTTTGATGTTATCACCTGGCATTACCATCTCTACGCCTTCTGGTAATTCGATAGTACCAGTTACGTCAGTTGTACGGAAGTAGAACTGTGGACGGTAACCTTTGAAGAATGGAGTATGACGACCACCTTCATCTTTGCTTAGGATATACACTTCTGATTCAAAATCAGTATGTGGAGTGATTGAACCTGGTTTTGCTAATACTTGACCACGTTCGATTTCTTCACGTTTTGTACCACGTAATAGTATACCAACGTTTTCACCTGCACGGCCTTCGTCTAGTATTTTACGGAACATTTCTACACCAGTACAAGTTGTTTTAGTAGTCGGTTTGATACCAACGATTTCAACTTCTTCACCAGTTTTGATTACACCGCGCTCTACACGACCTGTTACTACTGTACCACGACCTGAGATTGAGAATACGTCTTCGATTGGTAATAAGAATGGTTTATCAATGTCACGCTCTGGTTCTGGAATGTAAGTGTCTAATGCATTTGCTAACTCAACGATTTTTTCTTCCCATTCTGCATCGCCTTCTAACGCTTTAAGCGCTGAACCACGAATTACTGGTGTGTCATCACCTGGGAAATCGTATTGAGATAGAAGTTCACGTACTTCCATTTCAACTAATTCTAATAACTCTTCATCATCAACCATATCGCATTTGTTTAAGAATACGATGATGTAAGGAACACCTACTTGACGACCTAAAAGAATGTGCTCACGAGTTTGTGGCATAGGACCATCTGTTGCTGCTACTACTAAGATAGCGCCGTCCATTTGTGCCGCACCAGTGATCATGTTTTTAACATAGTCAGCATGGCCTGGGCAGTCTACGTGTGCGTAGTGACGAGTTGGTGTATCGTATTCAACGTGTGAAGTGTTGATGGTGATACCACGAGCTTTTTCTTCTGGTGCGTTATCGATTTGATCGAATGCACGAGCTTGACCGCCGTATTTTTTAGAAAGTACAGAAGTAATAGCTGCAGTTAAAGTTGTTTTACCATGGTCAACGTGGCCGATTGTACCAACGTTAACGTGGGGTTTTGTACGTTCAAATTTTTCTTTAGACATCTTAATGTTCCTTTATTAAATCACTTCCCTTCTAAATAAAAGGGAAGTGTTACTTATTTATATAAATAATTATTTCGCTTTACGAGCTTCAATAATTGCTGTAGCAATATTGGTTGGCGCTTCATTGTACTTCAAGAACTCCATAGAGTAAGAAGCACGACCTTGGGTTTGTGAACGAAGGTCTGTTGCATAACCAAACATTTCTGAAAGTGGAACTTGTGCTTTAACTGTTTTACCAGTAGCGGTGTCTTCCATACCTTCGATCATACCACGACGACGGTTTAAGTCACCGATTACGTCACCCATATAATCTTCTGGAGTTTCAACTTCTACTTTCATAATTGGTTCTAAAAGCACTGGTTTAGCTTTCATGAAGCCTTCTTTAAATGCCATTGAACCAGCAATTTTAAATGCCATTTCTGATGAGTCGACATCATGGTAAGAACCATCAAAGATAGTGACTTCAACATCAACAATTGGGTAACCAGCAAGAACACCGTTTTTCATTTGTTCTTGACAGCCTTTATCAACTGCAGGGATGTATTCCTTAGGAACCACACCACCAACAATTTCATTGTTGAATTTGTAGCCTTCGCCGCCAGCTTCCAATGGTTTGATTTTTAACCATACATGACCATATTGACCACGACCACCAGATTGACGAACAAATTTACCTTCTTGTTCAACTTCATTACGAATGGTTTCACGGTAAGCTACTTGTGGTTTACCAACATTTGCTTCCACTTTGAATTCACGTTTCATACGGTCAACGATGATTTCTAAGTGAAGTTCACCCATACCAGAAATAATTGTTTGACCTGATTCTTCATCTGTGTGAACACGGAATGAAGGGTCTTCTTGTGCTAGTCGACCTAAAGCAAGACCCATTTTTTCTTGGTCAGCTTTGGTTTTTGGTTCAACTGCAACTGAAATTACTGGTTCAGGGAATTCCATTCTTTCAAGAATGATTGGTGCGCTTTCAGCACAAAGAGTATCACCAGTAGTCACATCTTTAAGACCGATTGCTGCAGCAATGTCGCCCGCGCGAACTTCTTTAATTTCTTCACGTTTGTTAGCGTGCATCTGAACGATACGACCAAAACGTTCTTTTTTATCTTTAACAGAGTTAAGAACTGTATCACCAGAGTTTACAACACCAGAGTAAACACGGAAGAATGTTAAGTTACCAACAAATGGGTCAGTCGCAATTTTGAATGCTAATGATGAGAATGGTTCATCATCACTTGAATGACGTTCAGCTGCTTCACCATTTGCTAATTCACCTTTAATTGCAGGTACATCAGTTGGTGCTGGTAGATATTCAATAACCGCATCAAGCATGAATTGAACACCTTTATTTTTAAAGGCACTACCACAAGTTACTAAGATGATTTCATTAGCAAGTACGCGTTCACGTAATGCAGCTTTAACTTCTTCTTCAGTTAACTCTTCACCACCAAGGTATTTTTCCATTAACTCTTCACTTGCTTCAGCAGCAGCTTCCATTAAGTAAGCACGCCATTCTTCGACTTGCTCAGCCATATCAGCAGGTACATCTTCATAAGTGAATGTTACGCCTTGATCAGCATCATTCCAGTTAATTGCTTTACGTTTAAGTAAATCAACTACACCAGTAAAGCCTTCTTCAGCACCGATAGGTAAAACTAAAGGAACAGGTACCGCTGCTAAACGAGTTTTGATTTGATCAACAACACGTAAGAAGTTAGCACCCATTCGGTCCATTTTGTTTACGAAAGCGATACGTGGAACTTTATATTTGTTTGCTTGGCGCCATACTGTTTCTGATTGAGGTTGAACACCACCAACCGCACAGTAAACCATTACTGCACCATCAAGAACACGCATAGAACGTTCTACTTCGATTGTGAAGTCAACGTGTCCCGGGGTGTCGATAATGTTGATGCGGTGTGGTTCAAATTGTTGACCCATACCAGACCAGAATGCAGTTGTTGCAGCAGAAGTGATAGTAATACCACGTTCTTGTTCTTGTTCCATCCAGTCCATGGTAGCTGCGCCATCATGAACCTCACCAATTTTGTGACTTACACCAGTATAAAACAAAATACGTTCAGTTGTTGTTGTTTTACCTGCGTCAATATGTGCACTAATACCAATATTGCGGTAGCGTACTATAGGGGTTGTACGAGCCATATTAATCCTCTACTTAGAATCGTTTGCTTAATAAAATATCATTTAGGTTAACTGACAGTAAATATGCACTGTCAGTTTAATCCTCAGCCATTTAATTGAATGGCGAAAATTACCAACGATAGTGTGCAAACGCTTTATTAGCATCAGCCATACGATGAACATCTTCGCGTTTTTTCACAGCGGTACCTTTGTTTTCAAAAGCATCCATAAGTTCATTCGCTAGGCGTAAAGCCATTGATTTATCGCCACGTTTACGTGCTGCATCTACAATCCAACGCATTGCAAGTGCATTACGACGAACAGGGCGCACTTCAACAGGAACTTGGTATGTAGAACCACCAACGCGACGAGACTTAACTTCTAGAGTTGGTCTTACGTTATCTAATGCAACTTCGAAAGCTGCTAAGTGGTCTTTTCCACTACGCTCAGCTAATTTATCAAGAGCTGAATATACGATTGATTCTGCGATAGATTTTTTACCATCTATCATTAAAATATTTATAAATTTCGCTAGCAAATCTGAACCGAATTTCGGATCAGGTAAAATTTTTCTTTGACCAGCAACATGACGACGTGGCATTGGAATACTCCGTTTATATGTTATAAATTTTTCAGGTTTACCCAAAACTCAAGTGAGTTAAATGGAATTATTTAGTTTGGCCTTACTTAACGGAGTTCCATTAAGCTTTAGGTCGTTTCACACCGTATTTAGAACGGCTTTGTTTGCGATCTTTAACACCTGCGCAGTCTAATGCACCACGAACAGTATGATAACGAACACCAGGTAAGTCTTTAACACGACCACCGCGGATTAAAATCACGCTATGTTCTTGTAAGTTGTGACCTTCACCACCGATATATGAAGTTACTTCAAAACCGTTGGTTAAACGTACACGGCATACTTTACGTAATGCTGAGTTTGGTTTTTTCGGTGTAGTAGTGTAAACACGTGTACAAACACCGCGTTTTTGCGGGCATGCCTCAAGAGCAGGAACGTTACTTTTTACTTCCTTTAGTGCTCTCGGTTTGCGTACCAGCTGATTAATTGTTGCCATTAATAAGCTCCTGATTAATTAAAATAAATTTAAAATTGCTTTTTAGATACGTAATTAATAACTGTAGACCAAAAACTATGTATATAAGTTTTGGGTCGCAAGATTCTAGACCTCAACAGCCATAATGTCAAGTATTACCACAACTTCTTTACCTGTTTCAATTAAATTTTATTAGTATTAGGTAAAAATAATAAAAATGTTTTAATTATATTTTGTTACTCTTTTTGTTGATTAAATTATTTGGTGAGATTTATGGTTATTTGGATGTCACTAATGTTTAATAATTAAAAAAAGTAATTAAAAGACTAATTGAGGCAAATCTTTTTTTGCAAAAGTGATCGGTTTTATTTGATGTCAGTAATATTATGTGATTTTACTCAATCTTTATATATTAAAAAACAGTAATAATATACTGATTGTGAATATATTTAACACGTAACAATGATGAATATAAAAAATAAACCTTGTAAAGTTGTTTTATTTTTTAATGCAAATAATATCTCTGATCGACAAATTCTTAAAGGTATTGGCGATTTTTTGAAATTAAATGATATACATTGGAATATTTATATATCAGAAACTCTGATTTATGATAAAAAAGCTTCTTTCCATTTTGATTGTGATGGCATTATTGCTAATTTTGATGATCCTGATATTGAAGATTTGCTTATCGAGACTGATATTCCAATAATTGGTGTGGGTAGTTCGTATCATGATGATGCTAGTTATCCTAAAGTCCCTTATGTGGCAGCTGATAATTATGCCATCATGGAAAGTGCTTTTAATCACTTATGTGATAAAGGAATAAATCAATTTGCTTTTTACAGTATACCGACAACTCGGTATTGTCGTTGGGCAGGTGAAAGAGAAAAAATCTTTGAAAAAATTTTAGCCCAGAAAGGTTATCAAGGCGTTATCTATCAAGGAATGAGAACTTCTTTAGATAATTGGCAAGAAAGCTTAGAAAAATTGTCCAAATGGTTATTATCGTTACCTGTTAATACCGGTATTATTGCAGTAAATGACGCTAGAGCACATCATATTTTACAGGCTTGTGATATGGTCGGCTTAAAAATACCAGAAGAATTATGTTTGATTGGTATTGATAATGAAGAAGTAATAAATAATTTATCAATGGTTTCATTATCGACAGTAAAACAAGGTACAGAAGGAGTGGGCTTTAATGCAGCGAGTCTATTACATAAACTTTTAACTAAAGGGAAAATTCCCGCCTCTCCTTTATTGATTGAGCCCAAAAAGATTATTGCTAGGCGTTCAACAGATTATCGTTCAATACAAGATCCATATGTTATTCAAGCAATGCACTATATTCGAAAATATGCTTGTAAAGGCATTAAAGTTGAACAAGTTATTTCTGAGATGCAAATTTCTCGTTCTAATTTAGAAATACGTTTTAAAGAGTCATTAGGTAAAACTATTCATTCAGTGATTCATGAAGAGAAATTTAATCGAGCTAAATATCTATTAATTGAATCATCATTGTCTATTCAGGCAATTTCCCAGCAATGTGGATATCCATCAATACAATATTTTTATTTTTTATTTAAAAAGTTTTATGGAATTACACCTAAAGATTTTAGAAGTAAGTTTGCAACTATTAATCATCTATAGGCGTCATATTATTAAGATCATTTTTTATAAAATGAAAGGAAAACAGAATATTTATTCACATTTTCCTAACTTCTAGATGTTTATCTTTTTACTGAACGGATTGAAAGTATTGATATCCCTCCTAACATTGCAAAAACAAAAGAAGTAATAAATATTGCTCCAAAACCGAATAGTGATATTACACAAGCGGCAATTATTGGTGCTAAAGCTTGAGTTGCTGTATTACCTAAATTATAGACGCCTAGAAAGAATGCAACCCTATTTTTGTCGGGAATAACTTCTAAATTTAATAAATTATCTAATGAGTTCCAAACGCCCATACCAATTCCAGCCGTGAATGCATAAATCAAAATACCAATATGATTAGGAGCAATAACAAAACTTAACGCTCCAACACCTAAAAATATTGTTGATAACCCAACTGGAATTTTGAGAATTTTCAATTTATCGGAGATTGGTCCAGCAATGAATCCCATCAAAATGCCAAATATAAGCATAACCAAATTAATTAATTGAATTGAGTTTTGAGTTTCAGATGAGTCAGTATGCATAAAGTCAGTCATAATAAATAGCAAATAACCAGTGATTGTGAAATTGCCAATTCCTTGAAAAAGTTTACCTATTAATGCTAGGTAGTAATCACGACCAATTGACCATCTCGGAAATATAGCTAATGAGCTTTTTTGTTTATTATCATCTTGTTTAACTTGATTTTGGTTTTTTTTGTCCAAATTAGACGGTTCGCGAACAATAAAGACAGATATTAATGCACCGATAAAAGTGATTATCCCAAATACAATGAAACCTAATCGGAAACTACCTAAGAACATTGCAGCAATAATTGTAAATCCATTATTACCCAGTGCCATACCCAGACCACCATAAGCACCTGATGCGGTTCCTTTTTTATCATCTGCTGCAAAATCAAGCCAAGCAACCATCGGTGCCACAACAAAATTTAAGGCCGTTTGCGCTAATATCCAACAAAATAATAAAAAAGGTATACTGTTGGCGGTTGATGTTAATATCATGGATAACATAAACGCAATTGCTCCAATTATAATCCATGGTGTGCGACTGCCAAATCTAGAATAAGTCCTATCAGATACATAACCTGCCAACATATTTGATATTGTTGCAGCAACCATACCACAACTTGAAAATAGCGCTAATAATGTAATTTTATTTGTTTCATCAAGTTGTTGAATTAAAGCGGGTAAAAATAGACTTGCTGCTGCAATGTAGGGACCTAACCAAGTGGCAGGTCCAATAATAAGTCCAGGAACTAGTCGAGTTAATGGAATTGTTATTTTCATGATGTCTTCCTTAATATTATTGATTATTTTTCACGTAGTAATAATCAAAATCGGCGTAGGATTGATGTTGGTAGGTATCAACTGAGGCGATAAAATTAAATAATCCTGTAAAACCACCTATTTCTCCAGGTTCTCCATTTACTCCCTCATCAGACAAATAAGTAGCATCTATCTGATTAATGATATTATTCCACTCCTCTTTTTCAATTCGATAAAAGAGTGAAACAAATCCATCTCGATATGATAATTTGAGTTCAACTTGTCCATTAGGTATTACTATTCTATGATTAACAAATTCAATTCGAGTCCCAAGTTTTGCTTGTAAAATAGTAAGGATGGTAGCGTTTAGTTGTTCACTATGAGTTAAATTTAAGTAGATCCAATTATTAGAATCATAATAAATTCCAACTCCAGCCGTTTGTGAATAATGCTCAGGATGAAACTCTACTTTAGTTTGAATATCATAATTAAAAGATGTTGCTCTTGTTGCCATTATTGATGGGTTAAATTGGGAGAATAGTGAATTTTGTCCATATATTCGCAAATGTCCCGGTCGTTCATGGGTATTCACCCAATTAGGTGTTTGCGCTCTATATGGTGTCATAAATTCTAATTGATACTCTTTATCAAAATCATCAATAACATCATGGCTTACTTCGCTACCAATAGGTAATGAATAATCAAACTCCATTTTAGCTAAATTTGTACCGTCAGCCATTTCTAACCAGCCATCATCGGTCCATCTCATCTTTTGTATGGACGTTTCTCGACCCAAAGGATTTAACAATGTCCCATTAAGCGGTCTAGACATTAAGTGAGCAATGTACCACTCACCATCTTGTGCCTTAAATAATGAACCATGACCGGCTTTTTGCATTATTGAATTTGGATTGTACATTTCAAAATGACCAGCATCTGGGTCACCTAATGAAAATAAATGATTGGGCGATGATGTGACTATTGGTTCTCTTGACGGATGTGGTTCATAAGGTCCATAAATATTTTTAGAGCGACCTATTTCAATGCCATGAGCATAACCAGTTCCACCGGCAGCAATTATTAGATAATAATAGTCAAATTTTTTATAAATTTGTGGAGCTTCAGAACATCCTCGAGTAGTAAATCCATTGGTCACTCTTGTCCATGGGCTAATGACTTTACCTGTATTTAAATCTACTTCTGCTATTACTATATTTCCAGGTGCTTGATAACCTTGGCGAGTTTCCCATTCTAAGATCGTTAAATAATGTTTACCATCATCATCGTGAAATAATGCAGGGTCAAAACCAATGGAAGTAAAATAAATAGGATCTGACCAAGGCCCTTTTATGTTATCTGCATGAACTGCATAAGCATCAGCATTAAATTCTCTTCCAGCCATGCTAACCATATGAGAATAAATTAACCAATATTTTTTATTGCTCGGATCATAAGATAAATGAGGAGCCCAAATACCCGCAGGCGTATTGGTTCCAGAAAGTTTAATTTCACCATTTTTAAAAATATAATCAACTAGTTTCCAATTTGATAAATCATTAGATTGAAAAATTTGTATTGAAGGGTGCCAATGGAAAGTTGATGTAGCAATATAGTAAGTATCATTAACCCGTATAATTGATGGATCAGGTGACATGCCAGGTATAATAGGATTTTTTATTTTAGGCATTTTTTAAAACTCCTTGTATTATTTTATTGATAAGAGAAAATCTTTATGTTTCTGATTGAACTATAATTTATCTGTTAAAACTTTTTTATTATCAAATTTGGTTTTCAGATTACGAAATTTTGTTAATGAGAGATTGATCACATTCCTAGCGTTATGGACATAAATAGGCGGTGAGTTAATTTAAGTTATTAAATCTTTTGTCAATTTTTTTAAAAATTAACGCTGTAGTTAGAATTTTGCATGTTTTTTCATGTCGTGTTGATGGGTTTGAATTATAGGTAATAGTGGTAATAACGTTTGACTAAATATCATTTAATTAGTGAAGCTGTTTGGTTAACAGCAGAAAATCATATAAATATGAACTTCTGCTGATTAAATATTAAGACATGAGTGGTTTTAGTTGTTGATAAATTTTTCTAAAAATTGAACGTTGTTGTTGGAATTGTGCATGTTTTTTCATGTCAGGTTGATGGGTTTGAATCATCGGTAATGGCGGTAACAAGGCTTCTAACTGAGTATTTGGATTACATGCAATTTGTGCCAGTTTCGCTGCACCTAAAGCGGGTCCAACTTCACTTCCCTCACAATATTCAATAGGGTAGCCTGAAATATCACTGATCAATTGTCGCCAATAGCCACTACGTGCTCCTCCACCAATAATCAAAATTTTATCGGGTGAAATACCTGTTTGATGAACAACATCAATACCATCGGCAAGCGCATAGCTGACGCCCAATAATACTGCTTTTGCTAAATCTATTTTGTTATGTTGATAAGTTAGACCAAAAAATACGCCTTTTGCTTCAGGATTATTATGTGGCGTTCTTTCTCCTGATAGATAAGGTAAAAAATACACTGGTGGTTTATCGTCAGATTGTTGTTTTTCAATTAAAGAAAATAATGTAGCCACATCTTTAATTTCTAATAATTGGCAAGCCCAATCAAGGCATGAAGCGCAGCTCAACATAACCGACATAAGATGCCACCGATTAGGTAGCGCATGGCAGAAACTATGAATTGCTTGTTCTGGCTTGCTGATAAAACGATCCGTAACGGCAAAATAAACACCTGAGGTTCCAAGTGATAACATGGCTTGACCAGATTGATACAAACCGACCCCTACTGCGCCAGCTGAATTATCTCCGCCACCAGCTATCACCGCAATGGTATTAATTCCCCAATCATTGGCAATTTCATCTGTGACATAACCAGTGACTTGAGTACCTTCAAACAGAGTTGGCATATGTTTTCGACTTAAACCACAAACATCTAATAGTAAATCACTCCAATCGCGCTTCTCAACATCTAACCACATTGTACCTGCAGCATCAGCCATATCGGATGCAAATTGATTGGTGATTTTAAAACGTAAATAATCTTTAGGTAATAATACTTTGTCAATTTTGGCGAATATTTCTGGTTCATGATTTTGTACCCATTTTATTTTGGGGGCGGTGAAGCCCGCCATCATCACGTTTCCTGTGATTTGTCTTGAAGTTGGTACTTGTTGTTCTAATTGATGACACTCGGCATCACAACGTCCATCATTCCAAAGTATTGCCGGTCTTAATATTTGTGCTTGTTGGTCTAAAAGTACTGCTCCATGCATTTGTCCACTTAGACCAATGGCTTTTACAGTTTTTAAATTATGTTGCTGACTAAGTTCACGCATTGCCATATCGGTTGCATGCCACCATTGTAATGGATCTTGTTCAGACCATAATGGATGAGGGCGAGATACAGTTAGTGGTTTTGTAATAGTGGCAACGATGTGTTGTTGTTCATCCATCAAAATTACTTTGATCCCTGAAGTACCTAAATCAATACCAATGTACATAGTCTTCTCCATTGTGTTGCCATCAGAGCTATTGCTATTACCAAATAATGGTTTCAATATAGTAGCTCTGACTTTATTATATTCAACAATATTGCTAGCCAAAAATAAACTTATTAACGAGATTTTCTAATTTCTCTTGTTCTCCACTGTATGGTTTTGGTTGTAAATTGTGGGAAAGACTATATTGAGCAATATCTTGTAGCGTCATATTGCCTTGTAATATCTCTTTACCTAAGTTGTTACTCCAACCTGCATAACGGTCAGTGACTTTTTGATTCAGTGCATTATCTTCAATCATTTTTGCCGCACATTTTAATGACAATGCCATGGTATCCATTGCACCAATATGTCCATAAAATGCATCATATTTATCAACACTTTGACGGCGGATTTTCGCGTCAAAATTCAATCCTCCCGTTGTAAATCCGCCATTTTTAAGAATTTCATACATGACAAGAGTATTTTCTTCCACACTGTTTGGAAATTGATCGGTATCCCAGCCTAGTTGTGGATCGCCACGGTTAGCATCAAGTGATCCAAATATATCTAAAGCAAAGGCAGAGGCTACTTCATGCTGGAATGAATGGCCGGCAAGTGTCGCATGGTTGGCTTCGATGTTCACTTTAATCTCTTTTTCTAAACCAAATTGTTTTAAAAATCCATAAATGGTTGCGACATCATAATCATATTGGTGTTTAGTCGGCTCTTGTGGTTTAGGTTCAATAAGTAAAGTACCGTTAAAACCAATTTTATGTTTGTTTTCAACTACAAGTTGCATAAATTTACCAACTTGTTCTCGCTCTTTACGTAAATCAGTATTTAATAATGTTTCGTATCCTTCTCGTCCTCCCCATAGTACATAATTTTGTCCACCTAGTTTATGAGTTGCATTCATGGCATGTACAACTTGTGTTGCTGCACAAGCAAAAACTTCTGGGTCTGGATTTGTCGCCGCACCAGCTGCATATTTTGGATTGGTGAAACAATTAGCTGTACCCCATAGTAAGTTAACGCCTGTTTGCTGTTGCTTTTCTAGCAATATATCGGTCATTATTGATAAATTATTGATATATTCCTGAATCGAATTGCCTTCAGGTGCAACATCTACATCATGAAATGCATAAAAAGGTACATTCATTTTATATAAAAACTCAAAGGCAACATCAGCTTTAGCTTTTGCGTTACTTAATGGATCATCACTAGATTGCCATGGATAGTTAAACGATCCTGAACCAAACATATCCGTTCCAGCCCAACAAAAAGTATGCCAGTAACAGATAGAAAAGCGTAAGTGTTCAGCCATGGTTTTACCTAAAATGATTTGGCTTGGATTATAATGCCGAAAGGCGAAAGGGTTATCAGTTTGTGTTCCTTCGTAATTAATGCGTTCTATTTTGTCATAGTAATGTTTCATAATGTTCTCCTTAATATTGTTTTTAAATTAGATTCTGATTTATTTATTCCAGAAATTTTCAAGTTCTTCTAAAGATTTTCCTTTTGTTTCAGGAAGCCATTTCCAGATAAAAATAGCTGCCATTATGCTAATTGCACCGTATAGCCAATAGGCAAAACCGTTATTAAAATGAGAGATAAGATAGGTATTTTTATCCATAATTGGAAAAGTCCAAGATACTAGGTAATTTGTGATCCACTGTGCTGCAACAGCAATGGATAAAGCTTTACTTCGGATAGAGTTGGGGAATATTTCTGATAATAATACCCAGCATACAGGTCCCCAGGAGATAGCAAAAGAAGCGATATAAAACAACATTGCAGCAAGAGCAATACTGGCTGATATCTGTAAATAAAATGTAGTGCCTAACGTGATCATGCCTATTGCCATGCCAATGGCACCAATTATTTGTAATGGTTTTCGACCAAATTTATCAACGGTAAAAATAGCAATGGTAGTAAAAGATAGATTGATAATACCCACTACAATGGTTTGTAATAATGCTGAATCAGTACTAGCACCTAATGTTTTAAACACTTCTGGCGCATAATAAAGAACAACATTAATTCCCATTAATTGTTGAAATGCAGATAATAAAATTCCAATGATAATAACCCCTATACCATATTTTAATAATGAACTACTTTTTTTATCACAATTGGATGATAGGGAATCGATAATGCTTTTTAATGCTTGATCGGCTTTTTGATTTCCTAAAATGTTAGAAAGAATATGTTGAGCTTTGTTTATTTTATTTTGTGCGGTTAACCAACGAGGGCTTTCCGGTACTGTGAATAATAATCCAAAAAATAGTAATGCTGGAATGGCTAAAGATAAAAACATATATCTCCAACCAACTATATTTAACCAAACTTGATCGCCTGAACTTGCTATACCGTAATTAACACAATAAACTAAAAGTTGTCCAAAAATAATAGCAAATTGGTTAAACGATACTAGCTTACCTCGGATTTCTGCTGGTGCCACTTCAGCTATGTACATAGGTGATAACATAGAAGCTAAGCCAACACCAATACCACCGATGATGCGATAAAACACAAAATGAGGGACATATTGAGCTAAATAATAAGGTATTTGTTGAGATTCTATTGTATGAAATCCTAGTTCAGGCCAAGCGGATCCAATTGCAGCGATAAAGAATAAAAATGCTGCAATTAGTAATGAATTTCGACGTCCAAAACGATTACTTAAATAACCTCCCATTAAACCGCCAATAATACAACCAATTAAAGCACTTGCTACACAGAAACCTAATAAGGAATTTGCAGCAGTCTCACTTAAATGTTGTGGTTCAACAAAAACTTTAAATATGGATTCAACTGTTCCAGAGATAACGGCTGTATCATAACCAAATAATAGACCTCCTAAAGTTGCAACTAAAGTAATTCGGAAAACATATAAAGAATTATAATGCTTACTCATATTCATACCTGCTTGTTTATCAAATTAGGTTTCAATTAGATCTGAAACTGTTTAATCAATATGCATGAATATTAAGCACAACAACAATTATTAAATTTTGTACTATATTTATGTTTTTTAGTTTTTGTGATGTAGATCAAATTAGCTAAAGGAGTGTTTGTTGAATAGGTGAGTTATTGATAATTTGCCATTTCCAATTTAATTTAAATGATAACTTCAGATTAAATCATGAAAAACACGTTAATAGATTTTGTGTGTAGCAAGCTTGGTGAGGACTAATTGATAGGATTATTTCTACCGTTATAAAACGGTAGAAATAAAATTGAATTAATGATGATCAATAAAGATAAATTTTAAAGCAAATAATATAGCAAAAATAATAACGCAAAGGTTGAGTTCTTTAAATTTACCTGTACAAGTTTTTAATACGACATAAGAGATAAAACCAAGTGCAACACCTTCTGTAATCGCGAAGGCAAATGGCATCATTAATGCGGTGATAAATGCTGGTGTTGCATCAGTTAAATCTGACCAATTGACTTTAACTAAGCTTGAAACCATTAAAATTCCAACAAAAATAAGCGCACCAGAGGTAGCATAATTTGGTACAAGGTGAGCTAATGGCGATAAAAAGGTCATCATTAAAAATAATAATCCAACAACCACTGCCGTTAAGCCTGTACGACCACCAACAGAGATACCTGAAGAGCTTTCAATATAGGTTAATACAGATGATGTACCGAATAAGCCACCAAGTGATGAGCTAAAACTATCAATTAATAACGCTTGACGCATTTTTGGAAAGCGACCTTTTTCATCACAAATACCCGCTTTATCGGTTAATGCCAGAATTGTTCCAGATGAATCAAATAAGCTGACAATCATAACTGAGAAGATTACACCCATAATACCGATGTTGAATGAACCAGCAAGGTCAACATGACCGACAACAGGAGTTACACTTGGTGGGATAGATGCTATACCTTGATAATTAATGTTTGGATCTAACCAAAGCGCAAGCAACGTTACAACAAAAATCGAAACAAGCACTGCTGCATGAAAGTTACGCGCAGCTAAAATTATAATAATAAAAAAGCCCAGTGAACCGAGTAATACTTTTAGCGATAAAATATTTCCCATGGTTAATAGTGTTGCCGGCGAAGAAACGACAATACCCATATTTTGAAAGCCCATAAAAGCAATAAATAGGCCAATACCAGCACTAATACCAACGCGTAAACATTGTGGAATGTGTTCAATTAACCAATGGCGAACTTTCAATAATGATAATACAAAAAATACGAGCGATCCCCAAAATATCGCTCCCATACCTATTTGCCATGAGTAACCCATTGCACCACATATTCCATAAGCAAAAAAGACGTTAAGTCCCATTGCTGGGGCTAAAGCAATAGGTAAATTGGCAAATAAACCCATTAAAATAGTGGCAAAGGCTGTAACGACGCAAGTTAACACAAATACAGCTGAAGTATCCATACCCGTTGCAGATAAAATGGAAGGATTGACGAAGATTATATAGACCATCGTAAGAAAGGTGGTACAACCAGCGATAATTTCAGTACCGACAGTTGTTTTTTTTTCTTTCAATTGAAATATTTTTTCGAATATTGAATTCATAAATTAAAGCCCAATTTTGGTTGTCAAGAATGAACGTATTTTACGTTGTACTATTTATTTTTTACCAAAAGTAAAAAATAAAAAAGATGAGGCATTGTCAGTCCACATCTTTAAAAAAAATTTTACCGCATAATTATTGCTTGTTATTTATTTAGGTCAAGCGTTATTCTAGTCTGTACAGTGCACTAGGCACTGTTCTACTCAGATACATCATCAGGTTTATTCAAAGTAATTTTGACTTTGAGAATACGGTGACTTTCTATCTCGGCAATTTCGAATAGATAATCTCCAATTTGTATCGTTTCACCAACATTTAGTAAATGTTGGGCTTTTTCCATTAGCAATCCTGCCAGAGTATGATATTCGCGTTTATCATCAATGGGTATAGGTACAAAACGAACTAATTCTTCAACAGGAATATAGCCATTAGCAATCCAACTATTATCATCTATACATTGAATATCATGTTTAGCATCAATTTCCTCTTCTTCAGTTGGAAAATCACCCGCAATCGTTTCAATAATGTCTGTTACCGAGACAACGCCTTGCATTGAGCCAAATTCATCAACAACAAAAGCAAAGTGGGTTTTAGCCTTTTTAAATTGCTCAAGCGCAACCAATAAAGAGACCGTCTCTGGGAAGATAAGAGGCTGCTTAATCAATGAATTAATATCAATTGATTTTTTGCTTTGGATCATATCTTTTAAAAGATCGTTTACTTGAATGATACCCAACGGTTCATCAATTGAGGCGTTATCAGTGACAACTAAACGTGAATGAGGATTATCAAAAATTTCTTTTAGAATTACTTCACGATCATCATTAATATTAACCATATCAACATCTAGTCGTGATGTCATAACACTACTGACTGAACGCTGAGCAAGTCCAAGTACCCGTTCGACCATACTTAATTCTTGATGGTTAAATACGGAAACTTTTTTATTAGTATCTGATACCACATCAATAGTGTGAGTTTCAGGATCTTCTTCTGCATCCCCTTTAAGTAAATGCAAAACAGCTTCGGCGGTACGTTCACGTAATGGTTTTTTGTTTAATATTTTACGACGATTAAAAATAGCTAATTGATTGAAAAATTCAATCATGATTGAGAATCCAATCGCTGCATATAAATAACCTTTAGGAATAATAAACCCAAATCCTTCTGCTACTAAGCTAAAGCCAATCATCAGTAAGAAGCTTAAACAAAGAATGACAATGGTTGGATGTGAGTTAACAAAATTAGCTAAAGGTCCACTGGCAACCATCATAATGGCAATGGCAATACATACAGCAACAATCATCACGGGAATATGTTCAACCATACCCACAGCGGTAATTACAGAATCTAAAGAAAATACTGCATCAAGTACCACGATTTGGGCAACCACTGTCCAAAAATGTGAGGTTTTTTTCGGTTTTCCTTCTTCATGGGCAGAGCCTTCAAGGCGTTCATTAAGCTCCATCGTTGCTTTGAAAAGCAAAAATAGTCCTCCAATAAACATAATTAATTGGCGCGCATTGAACGTAATACCAAATTTTGAAAATAGTGGTGTATCAAGAGTAACTAACCAACCAGCTATCATTAATAATAAAACTCGGGTAATTAATGCAAATGCAAGACCGGTTATACGGGCTTTATCTCGTTGGTGAGATGGAAGTTTCTCGGCAAGAATGGCTATAAAGACAATATTATCAATACCAAGGACGATTTCAAGTACAACTAGAGTGGATAAACCAATCCAGATTGTAGGATCCATGATCCATTCCATATGTCAGGTGATTACCTCTAATGAACACAGCACATGCTGCCGTGTAATTCTGGCTGTAATTGACCAAATAATCAATAAAATATTTATAAAAATTGTTTATTTTGTCAAAAAGTTTCAGATTAACTATACGTTTCAGTATAAAATCAGTTTCGCCAGAAGGTTGGTGTAAATAAAACAAGTAAGGTAAATATTTCTAATCGACCAAATAACATATCAACTATCATGACCCATTTAACCATGTCGCTAACACTAGCGAAATTATCACTTACACTTCCAAGGCCAACACCTAAGTTATTGAGTGATGAAGCCACAATGTAGAAAGAATCAGAGGCCGCAACACCTGTTGCCATAATGATAAATAAGCTGACTAAAAAGACTAAGGCATATGCCGAGAAAAATCCCCAAACAGCTTCAATAATTCGTTCTGGTACTACACGATTGTTTAGTTTCAATGTATAGATAGCATTGGGATGAATAAGGCGTTTTAACTCTCGTGAACCTTGCATAAATAGTAATAATACTCGAACGACTTTTAAACCACCGCCTGTTGAACCTGCACATCCACCAATAAACGATGCGCATAGTAAAAACAGCGGAAGTAATGACGGCCAAGTATTGATATCATCAACGGTAAACCCTGCTGTTGCTGCGACAGATACAACTTGCAGTATTATTTTGTCTATACTTAATTTGTGTTTTACCTGATAAAAATAAACTCCACACGCACAAATCACAATTAAAATAAGCAAAATAAAGATAAAAGTTCTAAACTCTTGGTCTCGCCAGTATACCTTAATTGATAATCCATTTAATGCGGCAAAATGTAACGCAAAATTACAACCCGATAAAATTAGGAAAATAGTAATAATATAGTTGATGGTCGCGCTGTTAAAATAAGCAAGATTATCATCGTGAGTAGAAAATCCACCCATCGATATGGTTGAGAAACTGTGTGAAACAGCATCAAAAATATTCATTCCGGCAGCCCATAAGCTAATTGCACAGAGCGTTGTGAGTAAAATATAAATTGACCACAGTGTTTTTGCTGTTTCGGCAATACGTGGTCGCATTTTACTGTCTTTTTGTGGACCAGGTATTTCAGCGCGATAAAGCTGCATACCACCAACACCCAATAACGGTAAGATAGCAACCGCTAAAACGATAATACCCATACCACCTAACCATTGTAATAATTGCCTATAAAAAAGTAGGGCTTTTGGTAGGTGATCGAGATGTACAATTGTCGTTGCACCTGTTGTTGTTAGGCTGGAAAACGATTCGAAAAATGCTGTGGTTAAATTTAAATTAATATGGGTGTCGAAAATAAAGGGAAATGCTCCTATTGTACCGAGTACAACCCAAAATAATACGACGATAAAGAAACCTTCTCGAGTACTGAGCTCATGGCGTTGATGACGATTCGGTAGCCATAGTAAACAACCTAATATTAATGCGGCGAAAAATGAACGAACAAATATAGCACCTGCACCATCACGATAGATTAGAGCAATCAGTGCTGGTAGTAACATAAATATCGATAAGAGTGCAATTAACAGACCTATAATTCTAAGAATTGAGCGCCAGTGCATCATATTGATTATCTCTATTTAAAACCACGAGAAGTTTTGATTAGATCATAAGCTGCTTGAATTTCTTGTGCCCGTTTTTTAGCGGCTTCAAGCATCTCTTTTGGTAATCCTTTAGATACTAACTTGTCAGGATGATGTTCA
Organism: Gilliamella apicola; assembly: GCF_000599985.1. NCBI lineage: Bacteria > Pseudomonadati > Pseudomonadota > Gammaproteobacteria > Orbales > Orbaceae > Gilliamella > Gilliamella apicola. The sequence continues at coordinate 2,879,249 of NZ_CP007445.1, read as the reverse complement.
TTCATTAATTTACGATAAGCTCTTTTTATTGTAGCAATATCATCAGATGGTTTAACACCTAGAATATTATAAGCATTTTGTAAATTTAGTTGTGAAGAGTTGTTTTGATATCCACCATAGCCATTATTATTGTGTCGATATTGATTATATTGTTCGTGTTGATAGTCATAATTTTGTTGATGAAAATGATAACTCCCCATCATCATTTGAATGTAAATTGCCATTTGATGACGAGGAATATTGAATTCATCGGCTACAATAAAGAGTATTTCTGATTCTTTATCATCTAAACGACCGTCGATTAATGCTGCTTGGATAAGCTGTTCACAGAAGACATTTAAAACATTACGTCTAGAACGATATTGATTATATAACTCTCTTAAACGTGCCCTAAGTGGGTAATCACTTGCTTTACCGCGATTAAAGGATTCTTGGGCAAGCTGACGACTATTGCTATCAAGTTGCAATTGGGTCATAAATCTACGTGCTAGATTAATATCATCTTGCGTCACAACACCTTTAGCTTTACTTAAATGACCAAGCACTTCAAAAACAACGGTTAAGTAGAGTCTTGGGTTTCCTTTAGGTTCTTCAGTCAATTTATTACAAAATTCGTAGAGTTTTGGACCAATGAATAGGCCAAGTAAAAACCCCCAGTTTGATTTTAATATAATGCTTAAGACAAAACCTGTAATTATCGCCCAAATAAAAGACATATTATTAAATTACCTCAATTCGATCTATTTTTTGTAATCCACGTGGTAAAGCTGTTCCTTTACGTGCGCGTTCCGCTCTAAATTTTTCTAAATCAGCTGGATTGAGCGTAAGTTTGCGTTTACCAACATATAAGGTTAAGGATGTTTCTGGTGTGATTAATCGTATATAAGCAAGGCTGTCGTCTGCACCTGATAATGATATGATTTTATTGCCTTTACCTTTTGCAAGTTCTGGTAAATCTTTTACAGGGAAGATAAGCATTCGTCCAGCTTGAGTAATGGATAATAATAAGCTATCTTCAGATAGAATTTCAATTGGCGTTAGCACTTTAGCACCGTTTGGTAAATTGATAATGGCTTTACCATTACGATTACGAGTAACTAAATCACTGAATTGACAAATAAAACCATAACCAGCGCTAGAGGCTAACAGTAATTTTTGATTTTCACTCGCTGACATTAACAAGTGCTCAATTGTGGCTCCAGCTGGTAGTGCTAGTTTACCCGTTATTGGTTCACCTTGCCCGCGTGCTGATGGTAGTGTATTTGGCTCAATAGCATAACTTCGGCCAGTTGAATCAATGAATACGACAGGTTGATTGCTTTTACCTTTGGCTGCAGCTTTAAAACTATCGCCAGCTTTATAACTTAAACCAACAGGATCAATATCATGTCCTTTTGCTGATCTTACCCAACCCATTTCAGATAACACAATAGTGACAGGTTCTGATGGTGTGAGTTCTTGTTCTGTAATAGCTTTAGCTTCACTACGTTCAACGATCGGAGAACGACGCTCATCGCCATATTTTTCGGCATCTTGTTGAAGCTCTTTTTTAATTAAATTATTTAATTTTCGTGGCGATGCCAATAATGACTGTAACTGATCTCGTTCTTTAGCAAGTTCGTTTTGTTCACCTTTAATTCGCATCTCTTCCAATTTAGCTAAATGACGAAGTTTTAATTCTAAAATAGCTTCTGCTTGAATTTCGGTCAGAGCAAAACGACGAATTAACTCAGCTTTTGGATCTTCCTCATTGCGAATAATTTCAATCACTTCGTCTATATTTAAGAAAGCAATTAATAGACCCTCTAAAATATGTAGTCGTTTTAACACTTTGTCTAAACGATAATTTAATCGACGTATAACTGTTGCTCGACGGTATTCTAGCCATTCAGTAAGAATTTCAACCAAACCTTTTACTGATGGGCGATTGTCTAGCCCAATCATATTCATATTTACCCGATAGCTTTTTTCAAGATCGGTGGTGGCAAAAAGGTGATTCATTACTTGTTCTAAATCAACACGATTAGAACGAGGTACGATAACCAATCGAGTAGGATTTTCGTGATCAGATTCATCGCGTAAATCTTCAATCAATGGTAATTTTTTAGCTCGCATTTGCGATGCAATTTGCTCTAAGATTTTTGCACCAGAAACTTGATGTGGTAGATCAGTAATAACAATATCACCGTCTTCTTTTTTCCATACTGCACGCATGCGAATTGAACCACGACCTGTTTTATATATTTTAGCAATATCTTCTGGTGAGGTAATAATTTCGGCCTCGGTTGGGAAGTCCGGTCCTTGAATGTGAGTCATCACTTCGCTTAAAGTTGCATTAGGATTATCAGCTAGCATAATGGCGGCATTTGCTACTTCACGAATATTATGCGGCGGAATGTCTGTCGCCATACCAACAGCAATACCTGTAGTACCATTTAATAAAATATTTGGTAATCGTGCAGGTAACATTTTAGGCTCTTGCAATGTACCATCAAAATTAGGTGTATAATCAACGGTACCTTGTCCTAATTCACCTAATAATAATTCCGCATACTTTGATAAACGTGACTCAGTGTAACGCATAGCAGCAAATGATTTGGGATCATCAGGTGCCCCCCAGTTGCCTTGTCCATCAACTAGTGGATAACGGTAAGAAAATGGTTGTGCCATTAACACCATCGCTTCATAACATGCACTATCACCATGCGGGTGGTATTTACCGAGTACATCACCTACAGTACGCGCTGATTTTTTAAATTTTGCTTGAGCATTTAGCCCTAATTCGGACATGGCATAAACAATACGTCGCTGTACAGGTTTTAGACCGTCACCAATAAAAGGTAATGCGCGATCCATAATGACATACATTGAATAGTTTAAATAAGCACTTTCTGTAAATGTGCGTAGTGACTGGATTTCTACTCCGTCATGAGTTATTTCACTCATTATTGTTCCTCTAAATCATTCTTTATGTTAGACATCAAGTTCGACTTGATCACCTTTTTCTTGTAACCATTCACGGCGATCTTCTGAACGTTTTTTGGCTAGTAGCATATCCATTAATGCCATGGTTTCTTCTGTATTATCAAGTGATAACTGAACTAATCGGCGAGTATTAGGATCCATTGTTGTTTCACGGAGTTGTAATGGGTTCATTTCACCCAGTCCTTTGAAACGTTGTACGTTCGGTTTGCCTTTTTTGCGTTTTAGTTGATCTAAGATACCTTCTTTTTCTTCTTCATCTAAAGCGTAATGTACTTCTTTGCCTAGATCGATGCGATAAAGCGGTGGCATTGCCACAAAGACATGTCCTTGTTCAACCATAACACGAAAATGACGAACAAATAGCGCACAAAGCAAAGTGGCAATATGCAATCCGTCTGAGTCAGCATCAGCTAAAATACAGATTTTACCATAACGTAATTGGCTTAGGTCATCACTATCTGGGTCGATGCCAATAGCCACTGAAATGTCATGGATCTCTTGTGAACCTAAGACTTCGTCAGATGAAACTTCCCAAGTATTTAAAATTTTACCTTTTAAAGGCATGATTGCTTGATATTCACGATCTCGCGCCTGTTTAGCGGATCCTCCCGCAGAATCCCCTTCGACTAAAAATAGTTCTGTACGACTTAAATCTTGTGACGAACAATCTGCCAATTTACCTGGCAGAGCTGGACCACTCGTGAGCTTTTTACGAATAACTTTCTTTGATGCTCTTAAACGTTTTTGTGCACTGGTAATTACCATTTCTGCTAATGATTCAGCGATCTGTACATTTTGGTTTAACCATAAACTAAATGCATCTTTAACAATCGCAGATACAAATGCTGCACTTTGTCTTGATGATAGCCGCTCTTTGGTTTGCCCAGCAAACTGTGGTTCTTGCATTTTTACTGATAATACATATGCACAACGTTCCCAAATATCATCAGCCGTAAGTTTTAAACCGCGCGGTAATAAATTTCGAAATTCACAAAATTCCCGCATGGCATCAAGCAATCCTTGGCGCAAACCATTAACATGCGTGCCACCTTGTACGGTTGGAATTAAGTTAACATAACTTTCTGTTAAAAGTTCGCCACCTTCTGGTAACCAAAGCAAAGCCCATTCGACAGCTTCTGTTTCACCCGTGTGGCTACCGGTAAATGGATCTTCAGGTAAAAGTGTGTAACCACTAACAGACTCCATTAAATAATCTTTTAAGCCATCTTGATAACACCAGCGTTGTTCAGTATTGTTAATTTTGTCTTTGAAAATAATTTCCAGACCTGGACAGAGTACCGCTTTCGCTTTAAGCAAATGAGTTAAGCGGGGCACTGAAAATCGAGGTGAATCAAAATACTTTTCATCTGGCCAAAAACGTACTTTAGTACCCGTGTTACGACGACCACATGTACCTATTACATGTAAATCTTCAACTTTATCACCATTTTCAAAAGCAATTTGATACACTTGTCCATCGCGATTAACAGTAACTTCTACCCGTTTGGATAAAGCATTAACCACGGAAATACCTACACCATGCAAACCACCAGAGAACTGATAATTTTTGTTCGAGAATTTACCTCCGGCATGTAAACGGCAAAGTAGTAGCTCAATGGCTGGCACCCCTTCTTCAGGATGAATATCAACCGGCATTCCTCGTCCATCATCAATGACCTCAAGAGAATTATCTTCATAAAGGGTGACTTTCACTTGACGAGCATGTCCCGCAATAGCTTCATCGACACTGTTATCAATGACTTCTTGCCCTAAATGATTTGGGCGAGCTGTGTCAGTATACATCCCTGGGCGATGTCGGACTGGATCGAGTCCCTTTAATACTTCAATATCGACGGCATTATAAGTAGATTGTGACATAGCGTTTCTATTTTATTTAAATAAATGGGGTGTATTATACCAATCTTTCTTTAAGATGTATGATATTAAATTTACAATGAAATACAAATAGCGTTTTATGATAGTGTATTAGTTGATAATAATTATTATTTAATTAATTTAATTTAAAATTAATCATGAGCTATATTGCTTTTTCAGTTTTAATATTCCATCAATAGTATTATGATAAATAAATCCCACATAAAAAATAAGGGAATTCAATGAGCAAGTCACAAAATAATAAAATTAGTCGACGTGGTTTTTTACAAAGATCGATAGCAATTGGAAGTATTGCTGCATTAGCAAGTAATATGCAAATACCTTTTTCTTATGCTGAATCGGATAAGAATGCCAATAATAGTGAAATTCCTCCTAATCCTACTAACCAAGAAAAAATCTTTTATAGCGCCTGTTTAGTCAACTGTGGAAGTCGTTGCCCTCTAAAAGTTCATGTTAAAAACGATATCATCACTAAAATTTCTGCTGAAGATGGTATTAATGATCCTGTTTTTGGTCAGCATCAAATTCGCCCTTGTTTGCGAGGTCGATCTGTTCGCTGGCGAACTTATGATCCTGACCGTTTAAAATATCCAATGCTACGAGTTGGTAAACGCGGTGAAGGTAAATTTAAGCGAATTTCATGGGAAGAGGCAATTAATTTATTAGCTGATAAACTCAAATATACTATTGATAAGTATGGCAATGAGGCTATTTATTATCAATATGGTACAGGTACTACTGGTGCAAACATCCCTGGACGTAACGCCTGTAAGCGGTTTTTAAATACTATTGGTGGTTTTTTGAATTACCATGGTGATTATTCAAGCGGACAAATAACTGCAATTCAACCTTATATTTATGGTAATGCTAAAGAATCTTTGTTAGACCAAATAAAACATTCTGATTTGGTTGTGATGTTTGGTCAAAATATTGCCGAAACTCGAATGTCGGGTGGTGGACAAGTTACAGAGTTATTTAATGCTTTATCACAAAGTAAGGCAAGAGTCATCATTATCGATCCACGACGTAGTGAAAGTGTAGTTGGTTATGATGCTGAATGGATCCCAATCATTCCCGGTACTGATGCCGCTTTAGTTGCCGCAATTGGATATGCTTTACTTGAAGAAGATCGGATTGATGATGAAATGCTCAATCGGTACTGTGTGGGTTGGAACGCAGACTCATTGCCTGATACTGCACCTCCTTTTAGCGATTTTAAATCTTATATTCTTGGTTTAGGAGATGATAGAACACCGAAAACACCTGAATGGGCAGCTCATATAACTGGAATTCCAGCAAATCAAATTCGAAAATTGGCGATCGACATTGTTAATGCTAAGGCTGCATGGATTTCCCAAGGTTGGGGACCACAACGTTGGCAAAATGGTGAACATACTACAAGAGCGATCATGATATTACCAATTATCACTGGTCAGTTTGGTAAGCTTGGAACCAATATAGGAACTTGGGGTGGTAGTGTGACTTATTCAGTTCCAAGTTTAAGTCTGGTTAACCCAATTAAAACCAGTATTCCATTCTTTTTATGGACTAAAGCCATTGATGAACCATATAGCATGACTGCTAAAAATTCTTATATAAAAAATAAGGATAAATTAGATGTTGGTATTAAATTTATTTGGAGTTATGCAAGTAATGTCATTGGTAATCAGCATGCTGATCTCAATCGAACTCACCAAATTTTACAAGATGAATCAAAATGCGAATTTATTTTAGTTTGGGACACGCATATGACCGCATCGGCTAAATATGCTGATTTACTATTACCAGATGTATCATCGGTCGAAAGTAATGATCTGATTAACAATTCTTATGCATCAGGTGCTTATCATTATATTATTCGTATGCAACGAGCAATTAAGCCTCTTTGGGAAAATCGTTCGTCATATGATGTGTTAACTGATTTATCTGAAAAGATGGGGGTAAAAGATAAATTCACACAAGGTCGTACTCAAGATGAGTGGATAGAGTACTGCTATGAAAAACTCCGCAAACAAGAGCCCAATTTACCTAGTTTTGATGAAACTGACGGTATGGGAGTCATTGATCGTAAGTTAGCTAATAGTGATAACCAGGTCGCTTTACAAACATTCAGAGATGATCCTGTTAAAAATCCATTAAATACGCCATCAGGAAAAATTGAACTTTATTCTGAAGCATTGGCTAAAATTGCCAATGAATGGGAGTTTGATGAAGATGATAAACTTTATCCAATTCCAGCTTATTTACCTGCTATTGAAGGTAGTGAAGATAAGCAACAGAAACAAAAATATCCATTACAATTAATTGGTTTTCATATTAAAGGTCATTGTCATTCAAGTTACAGTAATCTACCGCAATTACGAGAAGCTGTGGCGAGCAGTATTTGGATTAATCCATTTGATGCTGCGTCAAGACAGATTAGGCATGGACAGTTAGTTGAGGTTTATAACGATCGTGGTCGATTGTATATTCCTGCTAAAGTTACACCACGTATATTGCCTGGTGTTATTGCGATCCCTCAAGGTTTGTGGGCAAAAACTAATGCAGCAGGGATTGATATTGGTGGTTGTGTTAATCGCCTAACTTCAATGCGCCCATCCGTTCTGGCTAAGTCCAATCCACAACATACTAATTTGGTTGAAATTAAACCATTAGCAGCTATGTCAACGGCATCGTAATTAAAGGGAGATGATAAAAATGCAATATGGATTCTATATTAACTCTTCTAAGTGTACGGGCTGTAAAACCTGTCAATTGAGCTGTAAAGATGAAAAAGATAACTCTTTAGGTATCCATTTTCGTCGTGTTTATGAATATGGCGGTGGTGATTGGCAGCAAGTTGATGGTCTTTGGCAAAATAATACTTTTACTTACTATTTGTCGATTTCTTGCAATCATTGTGAACAACCCACTTGTGTTCAAGGATGCCCAACAGGTGCAATGCATAAGCGTGAACAAGATGGCTTAGTTGTGGTGAATCAAGATATTTGTATTGGTTGTCGATACTGTGAAATGCGTTGTCCTTATGGTGCACCACAATATGATCAGCAAAAAAAAGTTATGTCTAAATGTGATGGATGTTATGAGCGTGTAGCGGAAGGATTAAAGCCTGTATGTGTGGAATCATGTCCGCAACACGCTTTAGATTTTGATGAAATTGGTAAGTTGCGTGAGCAATATGGTGATGAACGTAATATTGCACCATTACCAAATTCACAATTGACTAAACCCAATATTGTTATAAAACCACATGCACAGGCCAAAGCATCCGGTGATACACTTGGTAAAGTGCTTAATCCGGAGGAGGTCTAAAATGCATGAATTACCACTGGTATTTTTTACTATATTTGGGCAACTATCTGCGGGGATGGTGCTTTTAGGCAATTTAAATTCTTTATTTAATCGATCTAATCATAATACGCTGATTATCGAAAAAGTTAATTTAGTCGCCTTAGTTTTTATGGCACTAGGTATGTTATTGGCTTCATTTCACTTAGGTAAACCTTTCCGTGCTTTAAATGTGATTTTCGGTATTGGTCGTTCACCAATGAGTAATGAGATCTTTACTTTTGGGGTATTATTTGGCGTTACCTTTGGTTGTGTCATACTTGCTTACTTTTCACACCTTAACAATTCAAATCGATGGGGATTTATTAAAACTTTATGTCAGCGCATTAATCAAATTCCACATATCAGCAAAATACTTGCTCTATTGTTGGTGATCCTAAGTTTAGTTTTTGTGTGGACAATTGTATTAACTTACATGTTGCCAACGGTTAAAACATGGGGAACTTATTACACGGCAATTCAAATGTACACTGCAATGTTGGTGTTGGGGGGAGTTATGGTAGCCATGTTAGGATTCCATCGAACGGGTAGCATTGCTTTTTTTATCGGTGCTTTGTTGATATTGTTATTAAAGCTTCCTTATATTAACTTAATGATCGAAATAGCTCCCCAGTTGGCTTATGATCAGTATCATTGGGTTGCAGTTCAGTGTGGTTTACTGTTGGTTGCATTGATTTTGATTGCCATAAATAGTTGGCGTAGCAAAAAAATAACGATGGTTTATATGCTTGGTTTTGTATGCACTTTAGTTGCTGAACTTTGTGGACGCATTGCTTTTTATAATTTATGGACGATACCGTTATAATTATCATAAGTTTTATTAGTTAACGATAATATATAAATAAGAGATTAAGTAATTTGGATAATTTAACTTTAGTCACTTTAGCAAAATTATTGGGTGCATTTTTCTATTATTCGCCTAATAGCAAAATAGTTAAACCACTGATTGATGGGCTACTGCATATTGATGAGTTAGTAAGCTGGACAGATGATAAATTAATTTATGAGCAGTGCCAAATATTAGCCGATCAAATACAAAACCCCGATCTTGATTTTCAGTTTTCACTGTTATTTGAAGGTCAAGGTAATATGCCTGTCCCTCCTTGGGGCTCGGTATATCTTGATCAAGAAAAGTTATTAATGGGAGAATCCCAAGAGCGTTACCGTCAATTTTTACAACAAAATGGTTTAACGCTTAATAGTGGTATGAATGAACCAGAGGATCAATTTGGGTTAATGCTAATGGCTTTTGCTCTATTAGCAGAAAAAAAACAATTATCAGTAGCAAAGCAATTAATTATTGATCATTTATCAATTTGGAGTTCAATCTATTTAAATCGCTTAAAACACAATGAAATTAGTTTTTTTTACCAAGCTTTAGCTGTGATTGCGGAACAGTATTTACAGATATTATTAAACAATATTGAACTAGATCTGTTATAACTACTTAAAAAAATTAATTCTTGTTCAAACAGATATTTTTATGCCCTATACCTAGCATTGCAGCTTTTAGGATAAACGGTATAATTCTCCAATAATTTATCAGGATAAACTCTATTTATGCTAGCTTATTTACAACTAATGCGACTCGATCGTCCAATTGGCACATTGCTATTATTATGGCCAACATTTTGGGCTATTTGGCTTGCAACACGTTATCCACCTGTTTATATCATTGTTGTATTTACTTTAGGGGTTCTGGTCATGCGCTCAGCCGGGTGTGTTGTGAATGATTACGCTGATAGGAATTTTGATGGTCATGTGGATCGTACTCAGAATCGTCCTCTGGCCCGCGGGGCATTAACTGAAAAAAACGCATTGTGGACTCTATTAATATTGTTAGTTGTGGCATTAGGTCTTTTGTTAATCTTAAACAAACTGTCATGGTTAATTGCCTGCTTGGCATTGTTAACTGCTATGGTTTATCCTTTTATGAAACGTTACACCCATTTTCCTCAAGTTATCTTAGGTATCGCCTTTAGTTGGAGCATTCCGATGGCATATGCAGCAACAATAGAACAATTCCCATTAACGTGTTGGTTACTTTGCATTGCAAATATTTGTTGGACAGTTGCTTATGATACTGAGTATGCTATGGTTGATCGTAATGATGATATAAAAATTGGCATTAAGTCTACGGCAATTCTATTTGGTAAGTATGACAAGCTAATCATTGGAATACTACAGACAATCATGCTTATTAGTTTATTTATTATTGGTAAAGTCAATCAGTTATCTTTTCTTTATTATTTGAGTTTATTGTTGGCGTTATTGTTGTTTATTTATCAACAATGGTTAATTAAAGATCGTGACAGAACAAATTGTTTTAAAGCTTTTATGAATAATAATTATATCGGGCTGTTTATATTTATCGCGATCTTTATTGAGTAAAACTTCATCATCTTTAAAAAATCCAAATGAAACTCTATATCGCTTAGATTTAATGTTTTTAATTTCAAACTATTTTATTATAAAAAATGAAAAGATATAAACTCTTCAATTTTCTGCTTTATTTCCTGATTGAGAAATAGCAATAACCTCATCGTTTTTTTAATTGACTTGCTACCATTACTATTAAATGATTATCGCTATAAGTATGGCTGTGAATTCCTATTCTCAATAATTTATGTTCAATATCTTGACTCACAATAGCTGTACAACCTACACCAAAAATAACTATACGATTAGCATGAAAAATCCATTCTGCAGCTTTGAATATAATTTTAGCATCAACAATAGATTGGGCTTCTTTTAATGCTTGTACAGAGTTATTAAATACTTTTTCAATAATATTTTTGACATTATCTTTTTCGGACAGTAGTTCTTCTTTCTCAAAAGGCAAGGCATTAAAATAGGAAAGCAATACATTTCGGATTTCTCTAAAAACTGAATAGGTTAATTTTTAGAAATTTTTATTAACATTCTATGGTAGTTTAATAGATTTCGTATTATTTGGAGTTTTACAAGGAAACAGTAAAACTTATTTTTATTACTAGTTCATTTCGAAGTAGATTGAATCAATCTAGATATTTAGCTGTTTTAGGTATTCTTTAACAGCTAAATTTTTATTTAATAATTAATAAGAAAATGAATAATGCAGCGTTAAATTATACTTGCTCTGCTAATGTTGCTTGCACAATCCGCAGTGCATCAAAGGTTTCTTTTACATCATGAACACGAATAATTTGTGCACCTTGCATAGCTGCAATTACAGCACAAGATACACTACCAATCATACGTTCTTGAGGTGGTACATTTAATACTTGTCCTATCATTGATTTACGTGACATACCAACTAATAACGGTAAACCGAAATGGTGAAAATTTTTTAATTTAGCCAATAATCGATAGTTGTGTTGTAGAGTTTTACCAAAACCAAAACCTGGATCGAGTATGATTTTTTGACGTTCTATTCCAGCATTTATACAACGGTTAATATGTTGAGTAAAAAATTGATCCACTTCTTGATATATGTCTTGCTGATAATGTGGTGCATTTTGCATGGTTTTAGGATCACCTTGCATATGCATAATACAGACTGGTAATTGTGTTTTTGCTGCCGCTTCGATGGCTCCAGGTTCGGTTAGCGCTCGAATATCATTAATTAAGTGGGCTCCCGCTTTTGCAGATTCAGTGATTACTTGTGGTTTAGATGTATCTACTGAAATCCAAACATCAAAATAACGAGCAATTTTTTCAACCAAAGGTATAACTCGATCCAATTCTTCCTCAACAGATACTTCAGCCGCTCCAGGACGAGTCGATTCTCCACCTACATCAATGAATGAGGCACCAGCTTGAATCATACTGTCAACTCGCCGCATAGCATCATCAAGATTATTGTAATTGCCCCCATCAGAAAATGAATCAGGTGTCATATTAACAATGCCCATTACTTGTGGAAATGAAAGGTCCATTATCTGATTTTGAAATCGAATTTCCATAATTGCTCCTTATTTGATTGAACCTTAGTGATTATTTTTTAATTTATAGATTTGTAAAATTTTTAACTATGAAAAAACGCGCCGTAGCGCGTTATATTTATACATTTTGAGCAAATTAACTTTCTGATTGAGGAGGTGTTGTGCTTGCACCCTCATTTGGAATCTCATTTGCTGCTTTTTCATCACTTTCTGTCCAATCATCAGGGGTAGTAACTGGACGGCGTGCAATTAAATCTGCAACTTGTTTTGAACCAATAGTTTCATATTTCATTAATGCATCTTTCATTGCATGAAGTACATCAATATTATCAGTTAATATTTGACGAGCTCGTTGGTAATTACGATCGATTATAGCTTTGACCTCTTCATCAATGATTCGAGCTGTTTCATCTGAAATATCTTTAGGTCGTCCATAGGCAGAATTTTCATCCATTTCATAAAATAATGGTCCTAAACGTTCAGAAAAGCCCCACTGTGTTACCATTGCTCTTGCATACTGAGTTGCAACTTTAATATCATTTGATGCGCCTGTTGATACTTTATCTGTACCATAGATTAACTCTTCTGCAAGTCGACCACCATAAAGGGTTGCAATATCACCTTCTAATTTTTCTCGACTCTCACTTACTCGGTCACCTTCTGGTAAAAAGAAAGTCACACCTAAGGCTCGTCCACGAGGAATAATAGTCACTTTGTGGATAGGATCGTGATCAGGCATTAAATAGCCAATAATCGCATGCCCAGCTTCGTGATAAGCTGTTGAAACGAGTTGTTCTTGGGTCATGGTTAATGAACGTCTTTCTGTACCCATATTGATTTTGTCTTTGGCTTCTTCAAATTCATCCATAGTAACAAGACGTTTATTACGTCGGGCAGCAAATAAAGCAGCCTCATTAACTAAATTGGCTAATTCTGCTCCTGAATAACCAGGTGTACCACGCGCTAATACCGATAAATCAACATCAGGACCTAGTGGAATTTTACGCACATGTACGGCTAAGATTTGTTCTCGTCCTTTCATATCAGGTAAACCAATTTGTACTTGTCGGTCAAAACGACCAGGACGAAGTAAAGCTGGATCAAGTATATCTACACGGTTAGTTGCTGCGATAATGATAATACCACTATTGGTTTCAAATCCATCCATTTCAACTAACATTTGATTTAATGTTTGTTCTCGTTCATCGTGACCACCCATAGAGCCAGCACCACGTTTACGTCCAACTGCATCAATTTCATCGATAAAAATAATACAAGGGGCGTGTTTACGCGCTTGTTCAAAGAGATCTCTTACACGGGAAGCACCTACACCGACAAACATTTCAACAAAATCAGAACCTGAAATGCTAAAGAATGGTACATTGGCTTCACCAGCGATTGCTTTTGCCAGTAATGTTTTACCCGTACCTGGAGGCCCAACCATTAAAATTCCTTTTGGAATTCGCCCACCTAATTTTTGATATTTACCAGGATCACGTAAGAAATCAACGACTTCAGTTACCTCTTGCTTAGCTTCTTCACTGCCAGCAACATCGGCAAATTTGGTTTTGACCTGATCGGGTGTTAACATTCGGGCTTTACTTTTGCCGATCGCCATTGGTCCACCTTTACCACCTCCATTCATTTGGCGCATGACAAAGAACCAAAGGCCAACAAATACTGCCATTGGAAACCAAGAAATTAAAATATTGGCTAATAAACTTGGTCTCTCTTCAGGTTGGCCATATACCGCGACTTTATTGAGCACCAAATCATCCATTAATTTATCATCATAATAAGGAATATAGGTAACATAATTTTCATTACCGTTGGTTGTAGCAGTAATTTCACGTCCATTGATATGCACTTCTTTGAGCTTTTTGTTGGCAATATCAGAATTAAATTGAGTATAATTAACTTGAGGGAGCCCATTAGATATAACGCTAAATTGGTTAAATACAGCGATTAACACTATAGCAATTACTCCCCAAATCAGTAAATTCTTCACCATGTCGTTCAAAAGAAAAACCCCTCATAAAAATAATAGTTACGACCAAAATTAACGAAGTATGGTACTACAAATTTATTAAACTGGCTACTTCATACCCGTTGCAACAATATAAACTTCTCGAGATCTTGCTCGTGATGCTTCTGGTTTACGAATTTTGACTGTTTTAAACATAGCGCGTACTTGTTTTAAATACTCTTCAAATCCTTCGCCTTGAAAGACTTTTACGATGAAATTGCCATTATGTGCAAGCACATCTCTACACATATCAAGCGCAAGTTCAACTAAGTACATTGCTCTAGGTATATCAACAGCTGGTTGTCCACTCATATTTGGAGCCATATCTGACATAACAACTTGGACTTTTTCTTCTCCAACTCGTTCTAATAATGCTTTCAAAACGACTTCATCTCTAAAATCACCCTGTAAAAAATCAACTCCAACGATAGGATCCATAGGCAGTAGATCACATGCAATAATGCGCCCTTTATTACCAATCAATGAGGCAACATATTGTGACCAACCACCGGGCGCTGCCCCTAAATCAACTACAGTAATGCCTGGTTTGAATAATTTATCACTTTTTTGAATTTCTTCTAATTTAAACCACGCTCTTGAGCGTAGTCCTTTTTTTTGTGCCTGTTGCACAAAACGGTCATTAAAATGTTCATTAAGCCAACGCGTTGAACTTGCTGATCGTTTTTTGTTACTCACAGATAATAAATCCTTAGTATAAGATAGTTACTTCAATTGATTACTCATATATATAAGGGTAAAATAACCAAATTACAACTTAATGTGATAAAAAATTAATGAATTTATCGAATAAACAAAAACAGTATTTAAAAAGTGAAGCTCATCACCTTAAACCTATAGTGATGATTGGTGCTAACGGATTTACCGAAGGCGTTTTAGCTGAAATTGAAAATGCCCTAAATTTTCATGAATTAATCAAAATTAAAATATCTGCAGAAGATCGCGAAACTAAAAAGCTAATTTGTGAAGCAATTATCCGCGAAACAAATGCGCTAGCCGTTCAACAAGTCGGATCTATTTTTACCATTTTTAGACCAAGTGACGAGAAGAAAATCTCATTACCTAAATAGAAATTGTTACAGGGCATATAAGCCCTGTTCATTTTTTAATTTAAATATATTCAACTTTAACAATATCGAATTCAACATTACCGCCAGGTGTTTTTATTTGTACTGTATCACCATCTTCTTTGCCTATTAGGCCTCTTGCAATCGGAGAGTTAACTGAAATAAGATTTCGTTTATAGTCAGCTTCATCATCACCAACGATACGATAGGTGGTTTCTTCATCCGTATCTACATTTATTACCGTAACTGTTGCACCAAAAATTATTCGCCCAGTATTTTTTACTTTAGTAATATCGATAATTTGTGCTTGTGATAATTTACCTTCGATTTCTTGAATACGCCCTTCACAAAAACCTTGTTGTTCTCTTGCTGCATGATATTCGGCATTTTCTTTTAAATCCCCGTGTGCTCTAGCTTCGGCAATAGCTGCTGTAATTTGCGGTCGTTTAACATTTTTCAGTTCTTCCAATTCCGCACGTAATAATTCTGCTCCCTTTACCGTCATTGGGATTTGTTTCATCTCTGTTTCTCCCGTTTTACTTTTTAATAAATAAAAAAATAGCAAACCTACCTTTAAATAAAGTAGGAAAATTATTTATTTTATTTGTTATTTTAAATACACATATTTTTATATATTAACTTTAAAACTGACTTAATCACAAATCATTTGTATCGAAATCAGATGCTATTTTAATTAAAATGGGGTATCGTAATGTAATTATTAAATAATTTATTTTAGTGATTAGTCTATTTATGCGACGATTAAAACTTTTTATAATTATTTTATCGACAATTCTTTGTTTTTTTGTTTTTTTACCTTATTTTTTGTTACAGACTTCGTTTGGTGCAAAAATAGCCAGTCAACAACTATCAAAATTAAGCTCTTATACTATATCAATTGATAATATGCATCATTCACTTTCAAATTTATATGAATTATCATTTGATAATGTAATTATTAGTGATGAAAAACAGGAAATAGTTAAGATTCCAAAATTAGTTATTGGGTTAGACAAAAATAATCTTTGGCAATTAAAGCACTTTAAGTATATTACTGTTATAAATGGTGTAATTAATTATAATCCAGATAATAAACATGATAATTTTACAGCAGATACATTAAAATTAGTTGATTCTATCGTTAATACTTCCTTTAATAATGGGCAAATAAATTTATCTTTAACACAGTTAAACGGTGGTATTAAACAATTTAGTTCATCAGGTGATGGACAGTATCAGTTTGATTTAACTTCACAACAGGTTTCCCTTAACCAACTACCAATGAATAAAGTTCTTATTCAAGGATTTCATCGCGATAATATTACTTCCATTACTAACTTGGGAGGGAACTTTGATAAAGGTTTCTTTGTGAGTAAATTAAAAATATTATCAGATAATAGTTTGGATATTGAACAGTTAAAGATAAGCAACATTCATTTTCAAACAACGGATAATAATTATTTTGATAAATATTTATCTATATTACCAAAATTAACGCTTCGTCAGTTGTCTATTTTTGAAAGCAGTATACAGTTGCCGTCTTTAATTATTGATAAAGGTAACCTTGAAACAGCTAACTTACGGTATGATGATCGATGGCATGTTGAGGATGGTTCTATTATTTTTAATGCTGATAGTGTTGTCTGGCATAATAATACGTTTTCATCAGTATTGCTTCAATTAGCATTAGATGATCAACAAGTCGATATCCAAAAAGCAATGGCAACTTGGAATAATGGCAATGTGAATTTTTCTGGTATATGGAAGAATAACTCATTATATTTAAATAAATTATTATTAGCAGGTATTGATTATAAAATAACCGAAAAATTAGAGCAACTTTTATTGCCAGACGTCGTTAGTCAAGTTGCAATCAATGAATTAACAGTGTTACCAAGCATGTTAATTAATACTAATCCAACTTATCCATTTACTTTAAATAATTTCGAAGTTTCTGGTTCTGATGTAGTTTTAGTAAAAGATAAAAAATTAGGCTTATATTTTGGAACTTTATTTTTTAAAGCCGAAAAAGGTTCTATTAATGGGGTTGATGTTAACTATCCTGATCTGGTGGTAAAATTTGATTCGCAGTATAATGCCCTATTGAATTTTAGTTCATTGGTAAGTGGTGGAATGGTTGAGGCTGTTGCCAAAGTTAATCCATTGCAAACTGAATTTTTATCATTGCACATCTCCGCATACGGTATAAGTAGTTTACTTCTTGACGAATGGAAATTAGTTAAAGAACCTCCTAACGCTTCCCATTATAGTGCCGATTTGCATGGTGACATTTCACCATTTAGTTTATCAGGTACATTTGTAACAAATGGTAATGAGTTTATTGTTAACCCACAACATTGATTTTAAAAAAAGCAATCTTATATAATTTGTAACAAGCTATTTAATCGGCTGTATATATTTTAATATCAAACTGGCTTTGATAATAAAATTACATGAGGTGGTGATGGAGTTAGTAAGATTAGATAAATGGCTGTGGGCTGCAAGGTTTTATAAAACCCGTTCTATAGCCAGAGAAATGATTGATGGTGGTAAAGTTCACTACAATGGGCAACGTGCTAAACCTAGTAAAATTGTCGAAGTAGGGGCAATGTTAACACTTCGTCAAGGTTCTGAACAAAAAACGATTCAAATTTTGGCTATTAGCAGTCAAAGAAGAACTGCCACTGAAGCCCAATTTCTTTATCGAGAAACCCTCGATAGTATTGCTAAGCGCGATAAAATGGCAGAAGCACGCAAGCTTAATGCATTAACTATGCCGCATCCTAATAGAAGACCCGATAAAAAAGAGCGACGAAATTTGCTTAAATTTAAATATGATAGACAAAAAGGTGACAACAACTAATATGGATACTTTAAATCGATTTTTATTTGATAATCATCCTATTCGAGGTGAAATTACCCGACTTGAACAGACATACCAAGCTATTTTAGATAATCATAATTATCCAATAGCAGTACAAAAATTATTAGGTGAATTATTAGTTGCAACCAGCTTACTAACTGCTACTTTAAAGTTTGAAGGTGATATTGCTGTACAATTACAGGGTGATGGACCACTAACTCTAGCTGTAGTTAATGGTAATAATCAGCAAGAATTGCGAGGTGTTGCTCGAATCAATAGTAGCATTGCTGATGATGCTTCACTTAAAGATATGGTAGGTAATGGCTATATAGTTATCACAATTACACCAAAAAATGGCGAACGTTATCAAGGTATAGTTAGTTTGGAAAAAGATTCATTAATAGGCTGTATAGAAAACTATTTTATGCAGTCAGAACAGTTACCGACTAGGCTGTTTGTTAAAACTGGTTTGTTTGAAGGTAAATTAATGGCTGCAGGAATTTTATTGCAAGTTTTACCTAGCAATGAAAATACAACGGATTCATTTGAGCATCTTAGTGTTTTGACTGAAACAATTACCAGTGATGAGTTATTTGGGCTATCAACTGAAGAAATTCTATATCGTCTTTACAATCAAGAAGAAGTTAGATTTTTTGAAACTCATGATATTATTTTTAAATGCGGATGCTCTCGTCAACGTTGCGAAGATAGTTTAATGACATTACCCGCTAACGAAATTGATGAAATTCTAAATGAAGATGATGGGAAGATTGATATTCATTGTGATTATTGTGGGAAGCATTACATCTTCGATACGATCGATATTGCTCAAATGAGAAAGAAAAATCATCCTCAATATCATTAATTTTCCGCTTAAAAGAACCACTAAAATTTATGAAATTTTAGTGGTTA
Organism: Gilliamella apicola; assembly: GCF_000599985.1. Classification (NCBI taxonomy): domain Bacteria; kingdom Pseudomonadati; phylum Pseudomonadota; class Gammaproteobacteria; order Orbales; family Orbaceae; genus Gilliamella; species Gilliamella apicola. The sequence continues at coordinate 2,860,211 of NZ_CP007445.1, read as the reverse complement.
AGGGAAATATAGGGAAATTAAACCCATATTTAATGTATCAAAGTTATGTAAATATACTAGTCTTTTTTGTTTGTTTAAGATGATTCTTTTGTAAAGAATATTTACAAAAAAATTTTTAGTTAATTCTATTAAAATATGTACCTAACCTGAAAATTTTCATAAACGTTAATGTATTGTTATTTCGATATATTATTAGATTTATTGTCAACTGTTAAAGAGTAATAAAAACTATTGCCTTTATTATTTATCAATAACAATTTGCAAGTTTTACCTATTTCTTCTTATCCATAAAGATATCTTCAACAATTGCATGTTGGTTACTTATTTTGCATTTTATATTGAATTGGTAAAGTGTCAGCCCATATTCTTGTTGTTCAATATTATTTTGTTTATATGCAGGTCTTGGATCTTGAGAAATAACCTGTGTAATTAATTCTGTTAAGTGTGGGTAAGTTGATAGGTATGTTGCTAAGATCAATCGTGCTCGTGGTGAAAATTCAACTGTGATTTTTTTTTCAGGCTCTGATTGAGCATAACCGGCAGTAGCAGTAGGGTAACTATCACAATAGGGTAAATAAGGTTTAATATCGATAATTGGCGTTCCATCAACTAAATCAATACTTCCTAATTTCAAAATAATTTGCTTATTTTTAATGACAATATTTTTTAATTCAACAGCTGAAAGTCCAATATGATTGGGGCGAAAAGGTGATCTGGTGGCAAATACACCTAATGTTTTATTTCCACCCAAGCGCGGTGGACGCACAGCTAAACGCCACTTTTCTGGCTCAATATGATGAAACTGAAATAATAACCATAAATGTGAAAATTGTTCTAATCCTTTAATACTAACAGGATTATTATATGGTGCTAATAGATGAAGTTCGCCTTGACCTGCGGTAACTAAATTGGGTTGTCGAGGAACAGCAAATTTTTCGCTGTAGGGGGAATGAATAATACCGATAGGTTTGATTTGATATGTCATTATTTAAGATTTTTATTCATTGATAGCAAAATTTAAATAGTTTTATTGATTCTTTGTATATTATCTTTCCGCTGATTTATTGGTCAGCGGAAAGATATTTATAGTTGATAATTCATAAATCATTACCAACCACGAATTGCACCACCATTGAAAATTTGATCGGCTTTTTGTGCTACCGCATCGGTTTGATAGGCTTTAACAAAGTTTTTGACGTTCTCATTATCTTTGTCAGCTTCTCGGGCAACAATAATATTAACGTATGGTGATTCTTTATCCTCTACAAATATACCATCTTTGCTTGGTGTTAAATTTGCTTGTCCTGCAAATGCATTATTGATAATAGCAAGATCAATTTGTGCGTCATCTAATGAACGCGGTAGCATTGGTGCTTCAAGCTCAACAATTTTGTAATTATAAGGATTACTTGTGATATCAAGAACGGTTGGTAGTAAACCTTTTGTTTTATCAACGGTAATCATTCCTTCGTGTTGTAATAAGAGTAATGCACGACCTAAATTGGTTGGATCGTTTGGAATTGCAATAGTTGAATTAGTGGCAATAAAGAAAGTTTCGCCACGAGGTGAAGTTACTTTTACACCTTCATCTGTTTCAGTTGCGTTATCAATTGGTTTTAATTTATGGGAATAGCTAGCAATAGGGTAAACAAATGAGTTACCGACAACAGCTAGTTTATATCCGCGTTCTTTTATTTGTTCGTCTAAATAAGGTTTATGTTGAAAAGCATTAATATCGATTAAGCCATCATTTAAAGCTTGGTTTGGTGTAACATAATCATTAAAAATAACCAGTTCAACATCAAGGTTATAAAGCTCCTTCGCTTGTTGCTTAACAACTTCTGCAACTTCTTGTTCAGGACCAGAAATAACACCAACTTTAACCGTACTAACTTGAGTTGGTTCTTCTGATTTATTATCTGAAACTGCTGATTGTTTGTCATCACAACCAGTTAAAAAAAATGAACTTACCAATGTGGTAATGAGTGCTAGCTTTTTAATAGACATAAATTCCTCCAAAATTAGTGATGCGTAACACGTTTGACAATCCTATTGCCAATAAATTGTATGATAAAAACAATAACAATTAATATAATTAAAACTGTATTCATTATAGCAGGCTTGTAACCGTTGTAACCATATTGAATCGCAAGTTGACCTAAACCACCAGCACCAACAGCTCCAGCCATGGCAATATAACCGGTAAGAGTAATTAATGTAATTGTCATACTGTTGACTATTACCGGTAATGATTCAGGTAATAGAACTTTATATATAATTTGTAATGGGGTTGCGCCCATTGAACGAGCAGCCTCAATTAGCCCTTTAGGTACATCCAGTAATGCATTTTCAATCATACGTGCAATTAATGGAGATACTCCAATACTTAATGGAACCACTGCTGCTTGTTTACCGATAAAAGTTCCCATTAAAATTGTAGTAAATGGAATAATCCAAACAATTAATATAATAAAAGGTATGGAACGAAACACGTTTGTAATGAATGAAAGAGTGCTATTGGTTGCATAACAATCTAAAATTTGTCCTTTACGGGTTGTATAAAGTAATATACCGATTGGTAAACCTATTATTGTCCCCCAAAAACCTGACAGGATAACCATATATAATGTCTCATCCGTTGCTTGTGCCATTTTAAATAGCATAGCTTCATTAAATCCGTTAAATGAAGAACAAAATGCCACAAAATCTGTCCAAAAGTTGTGTCCTGCTAGATATCTAAATAATGACTCAAAAGGCTTAAATGATGGGATAAAATCAAACATAACCAAGCACCTCTACCTTAGTGTTATTTTTTTCTAAAAACTGAATTGCTGATGCTGTGCTTCTGGGGGTTCCTCTTATTTCAGCTAACATTAATCCAAATTTAACACCTCCTGCATAATCCATTTGTGCACTAATAATGTTGCTATCAATATTAAACTCTTTAGAAATTTGTGATAATAAAGGTAAATCAACTGAAACCCCAGTAAACTCAAAACTAACCAAAGGATTAAGTCCTTCTTTATATTCAGAAGAAAGTTTTACTAAATAATCTTCAGGAATATTAAGATGTAAAGTTGATTGAATAAATTGACGAGCAATATCCGTTTTTGCATGCGAAAACATTTCTCCGACCGATGATTGCTCAACTAGTTCTCCATTACTAATAACGGCAACTTGATCACAAATTTGTTTCACGACATCCATCTCATGAGTAATTAATAAAATGGTTAAACCTAATTTTTTATTAATATCTTTTAATAATGCTAAAATAGAACGCGTTGTTTCAGGGTCAAGCGCACTGGTTGCTTCATCACATAATAATACTTTGGGATCACTAGCTAAAGCTCTTGCTATAGCAACACGTTGCTTTTGACCGCCTGATAAATTAGCTGGATAGGCATTCGCTTTTTCAGTTAATCCAACTAAATCAATAAGCTCACTGACTTTTTGTTTAATAACGGCTTTAGGTGTTTTATTTAGCTCAAGTGGAAATGCAATATTATCAAATACCGTTCGTGAAGAAAGCAGATTGAAATGCTGAAAAATCATGCTAATTTTGCGTCGTACTTCTATAAGTTTACGATTTGATAAATGGGTGATCTCTTGATTATCAAAAAATATTTTACCGCTAGTAGGTCTTTCTAAAAGATTGACACAGCGAATAAGTGTACTTTTTCCTGCACCAGACTTACCAATAACACCATAAATTTTACCTTTGGGTACATGAATTGTAATGTCCTTTAATGCATGAATTGGCATCTTATTATGTTCAAATACTTTCGAAATATGTTGTAGTTCTATCATAATGTATAAAGACAATGTGTGAATAGGTGAATATTAAGACGTCTAGACATCTAAGTCAATCAATAATATGCTATGCAAACTCGCGGAATATCCAGACAAAAGGGAAACAAGTTAATATGAAACCAGCTATTTTTTTAGATCGAGATGGGACCATTAATATCGATTATAATTATGTACATACAATTGATAAATTTCATTTTATTGATGGTGTCATTGATGCAATGCAAGAACTGAAAAAAATGGGCTTTTTGTTGGTTATTACAACTAACCAATCAGGGATTGCAAGAAATAAATTCACAGAAGAACAATTCAATGTCCTAACAGAATGGATGGATTGGTCATTACAAGATCGAGGTGTAGATTTAGATGGTATCTATTATTGCCCACATGATCCCTTAGTTGATACATGTGAGTGTCGAAAACCTAATCCAGGTATGATTCAAACCGCAGCTAAAGAGCTAAATATAGATATCGCCAATTCATATATGGTTGGTGATAGAATTTCTGACTTATTATCAGGCAAGCGTGCCGGTGTTAAAAAAACAGTGTTAGTAAAAACAGGGGATATAGTAACGGATGAAGCATTAGCTCAAGCTGATTGGGTCATTGACAGTTTAGCTGATTTACCAAAAAAGATAAAAATAGAATCTTAGATTAGTGATTATTTAAATGCAGTATTTAGAATAAACGCTGCATACTTTATATATTAATTTAATCATTATGAATTCTTTTAGTATAAAACAATATAGTTTATACAAGTAAATTAAAACAGTAATTTGATATAAAACGTCTAGTTTTAGTATGCTTTGAATGCATTTAGAGCAAAAAAAACACAAACAGAAAAAAAATAGCAATAAACACTTGCAGTAAAATTTAAAGTGCCTATAATGCGCATCCACTGACACGGCGTCAGCGACAAGCAGACGAAACTAGTGTTAGTGAGCAAGGTCAAAAATTTTGAAAAAAGATCTTGACGAATAAAAAGGTGTAGCGTAGTATACGCATCCCTTGAGACAGCAAACTGAGTGATAAGCTTAGTTGACTTAGAAAAGCTGTCAGCTCTTTAAAAAGAAGAAACAGACAATCTGTGTGGGCACTTGCGAGACGAAAGATTAAAAGTCTACGGACTAAAAAAATTAAGTCTTGATAAGTGACACTGAAGATTCATTTGAATATGTCAGAAACAGTTATTGAGCATCAAACTTTAAATTGAAGAGTTTGATCATGGCTCAGATTGAACGCTGGCGGCAGGCTTAACACATGCAAGTCGAACGGTAACATGAGTGCTTGCACTTGATGACGAGTGGCGGACGGGTGAGTAAAGTATGGGGATCTGCCGAATGGAGGGGGACAACAGTTGGAAACGACTGCTAATACCGCATAAAGTTGAGAGACCAAAGCATGGGACCTTCGGGCCATGCGCCATTTGATGAACCCATATGGGATTAGCTAGTTGGTAGGGTAATGGCTTACCAAGGCGACGATCTCTAGCTGGTCTGAGAGGATGACCAGCCACACTGGAACTGAGACACGGTCCAGACTCCTACGGGAGGCAGCAGTGGGGAATATTGCACAATGGGGGAAACCCTGATGCAGCCATGCCGCGTGTATGAAGAAGGCCTTCGGGTTGTAAAGTACTTTCGGTGATGAGGAAGGTGGTGTATCTAATAGGTGCATCAATTGACGTTAATTACAGAAGAAGCACCGGCTAACTCCGTGCCAGCAGCCGCGGTAATACGGAGGGTGCGAGCGTTAATCGGAATGACTGGGCGTAAAGGGCATGTAGGCGGATAATTAAGTTAGGTGTGAAAGCCCTGGGCTCAACCTAGGAATTGCACTTAAAACTGGTTAACTAGAGTATTGTAGAGGAAGGTAGAATTCCACGTGTAGCGGTGAAATGCGTAGAGATGTGGAGGAATACCGGTGGCGAAGGCGGCCTTCTGGACAGATACTGACGCTGAGATGCGAAAGCGTGGGGAGCAAACAGGATTAGATACCCTGGTAGTCCACGCTGTAAACGATGTCGATTTGGAGTTTGTTGCCCTGAGTGATGGGCTCCGAAGCTAACGCGATAAATCGACCGCCTGGGGAGTACGGCCGCAAGGTTAAAACTCAAATGAATTGACGGGGGCCCGCACAAGCGGTGGAGCATGTGGTTTAATTCGATGCAACGCGAAGAACCTTACCTGGTCTTGACATCCACAGAATCTTGCAGAGATGCGGGAGTGCCTTCGGGAACTGTGAGACAGGTGCTGCATGGCTGTCGTCAGCTCGTGTTGTGAAATGTTGGGTTAAGTCCCGCAACGAGCGCAACCCTTATCCTTTGTTGCCATCGGTTAGGCCGGGAACTCAAAGGAGACTGCCGTTGATAAAGCGGAGGAAGGTGGGGACGACGTCAAGTCATCATGGCCCTTACGACCAGGGCTACACACGTGCTACAATGGCGTATACAAAGGGAGGCGACCTCGCGAGAGCAAGCGGACCTCATAAAGTACGTCTAAGTCCGGATTGGAGTCTGCAACTCGACTCCATGAAGTCGGAATCGCTAGTAATCGTGAATCAGAATGTCACGGTGAATACGTTCCCGGGCCTTGTACACACCGCCCGTCACACCATGGGAGTGGGTTGCACCAGAAGTAGATAGCTTAACCTTCGGGAGGGCGTTTACCACGGTGTGGTCCATGACTGGGGTGAAGTCGTAACAAGGTAACCGTAGGGGAACCTGCGGTTGGATCACCTCCTTACGAAGAGCTCGTAAGTGTTCACACAGATTGTTTGTTTATAAAAGAAGAAGTAATTAAGTCCCCTTCGTCTAGAGGCCTAGGACATCGCCCTTTCACGGCGGTAACAGGGGTTCGAATCCCCTAGGGGACGCCATAAAATGTGATGAAGTTACTTTTTAATAAAATTATGTTTGTATTTACTTGAAGTCGGTGGATGGTAAAGTGAATAGAAGTATAAAGCTCTTTAACAATTAGGAACAAGCTGAAAGAAACGAGTTCTCGTTTTTATGTTGAACTGATGTATGAAAGTATGTTGGTTTGAAGTAAGAAAGAGAAGAAAGCGTAATAAAAACCAAGACAACTGTGAGTTGTAAGGTTAAGAAATTAAGCGTACACGGTGGATGCCTAGGCAATCAGAGGCGAAGAAGGACGTGTTAATCTGCGAAAAGCAACGGTGAGTCGATAAAAGGCGCTATAACCGTTGATGTCCGAATGGGGAAACCCAGTACAGGCGACTGTACTATCATCTGATGAATCCATAGTCAGATGAGGCGAACCGGGAGAACTGAAACATCTAAGTACCCCGAGGAAAAGAAATCAACCGAGATTCCCTAAGTAGCGGCGAGCGAAAGGGGAGAAGCCCAAGCGGGTAGCATAATGTATTAATGGAAGCGTCTGGAAAGTCGCACGATAGAGGGTGAAAGTCCCGTACATGAAAATGCATTATGTGGAAGCTTATAGAGTAGGGCGGGACACGTGATATCCTGTCTGAAGAAGGGGGGACCATCCTCCAAGGCTAAATACTCCTGATTGACCGATAGTGAACCAGTACCGTGAGGGAAAGGCGAAAAGAACCCCGGGAGGGGAGTGAAATAGACCCTGAAACCGTGTACGTACAATCAGTGGGAGCTGTTACCGTTGGGTGATAGTGACTGCGTACCTTTTGTATAATGGGTCAGCGACTTATATTCTGTAGCGAGGTTAACCGAATAGGGGAGCCGAAGGGAAACCGAGTATTAACTGTGCGTTAAGTTGCAGGGTATAGACCCGAAACCCGGTGATCTAGCCATGGGCAGGTTGAAGGTTGGTTAACACTAACTGGAGGACCGAACCGACTAATGTTGAAAAATTAGCGGATGACCTGTGGCTGGGGGTGAAAGGCCAATCAAACCGGGAGATAGCTGGTTCTCCCCGAAAGCTATTTAGGTAGCGCCTCATGAGTAACTGTTGGGGGTAGAGCACTGTTTCGGCTAGGGGGCCATCCCGGCTTACCAACCCGATGCAAACTACGAATACTGACAAGTTTAATCATGGGAGACACACGGCGGGTGCTAACGTTCGTCGTGAAGAGGGAAACAACCCAGACCGCCAGCTAAGGTCCCAAAGTCATAGTTAAGTGGGAAACGAAGTGGGAAGGCTTAGACAGCTAGGATGTTGGCTTAGAAGCAGCCATCATTTAAAGAAAGCGTAATAGCTCACTAGTCGAGTCGGCCTGCGCGGAAGATGTAACGGGGCTAAAACTATGCACCGAAGCTGCGGCAGCGCATGAAAGTGTGTTGGGTAGGGGAGCGTTCTGTAAGCCGTAGAAGGTGTACTGTGAGGTATGCTGGAGGTATCAGAAGTGCGAATGCTGACATAAGTAACGATAAAGCGGGTGAAAAGCCCGCTCGCCGGAAGACCAAGGGTTCCTGTCCAACGTTAATCGGGGCAGGGTGAGTCGACCCCTAAGGAGAGGCCGAAGGGCGTATCTGATGGGAAACGGGTTAATATTCCCGTACTGGCTATAACTGCGATGGGGGGACGAAGAAGGCTAGGTTTACCACCTATTGGATGGTGGGTTAAGCGTGTAGGGGTGTGATTAGGCAAATCCGGTCACTAAGACTCTGAGGCGTGATGACGAGCTACTAAGGTAGTGAAGTAATTGATGCCCTGCTTCCAGGAAAATCCTCTAAGCTTCAGGTTATAGTTAATCGTACCCGAAACCGACACAGGTGGTCAGGTAGAGAATACTAAGGCGCTTGAGAGAACTCGGGTGAAGGAACTAGGCAAAATGGTGCCGTAACTTCGGGAGAAGGCACGCTGATGGTAATTGAAATCCCATGCGGATGTAGGTGAAGTCAGTCGAAGATACCAGCTGGCTGCAACTGTTTAATAAAAACACAGCACTGTGCAAACACGAAAGTGGACGTATACGGTGTGACGCCTGCCCGGTGCTGGAAGGTTAATTGATGGGGTTATGCGTAAGCAGAAGCTCTTGATCGAAGCCCCAGTAAACGGCGGCCGTAACTATAACGGTCCTAAGGTAGCGAAATTCCTTGTCGGGTAAGTTCCGACCTGCACGAATGGCGTAATGATGGCCAGGCTGTCTCCACCCGAGACTCAGTGAAATTGAAATTGCCGTGAAGATGCGGTGTACCCGTGGCAAGACGGAAAGACCCCGTGAACCTTTACTATAGCTTGACAGTGAACATTGAGCCTTAATGTGTAGGATAGGTGGGAGACTAAGAAGTGTGTACGCCAGTATGCATGGAGTCGCCCTTGAAATACCACCCTTTAATGTTTGATGTTCTAACCTATACTTCTGAATCGAGGTAAGGGACACTGTCTGGTGGGTAGTTTGACTGGGGCGGTCTCCTCCCAAAGAGTAACGGAGGAGCACGAAGGTTAGCTAATCCTGGTCGGACATCAGGAGGTTAGTGCAATGGCAAAAGCTAGCTTGACTGCGAGAGTGACGGCTCGAGCAGGTACGAAAGTAGGTCATAGTGATCCGGTGGTTCTGAATGGAAGGGCCATCGCTCAACGGATAAAAGGTACTCCGGGGATAACAGGCTGATACCGCCCAAGAGTTCATATCGACGGCGGTGTTTGGCACCTCGATGTCGGCTCATCACATCCTGGGGCTGAAGTAGGTCCCAAGGGTACGGCTGTTCGCCGTTTAAAGTGGTACGCGAGCTGGGTTTAGAACGTCGTGAGACAGTTCGGTCCCTATCTGCCATGGGCGTAGGAAAATTGAGGGGGTTTGCTTCTAGTACGAGAGGACCGAAGTGAACGCACCGCTGGTGTTCGGGTTGTGATGCCAATTGCATTGCCCGGTAGCTACGTGCGGAATAGATAAGTGCTGAAAGCATCTAAGTACGAAACTAGCCTCGAGATGAGTTTTCCCTGATGAGAGTCAGTAAGGTCCGTTTGAGACTAAGACGTAGATAGGTCAGGTGTGTAAGTGTAGTGATACATTGAGCTAACTGATACTAATGAACCGAGAGTCTTAACCTTACAACTCGGAGTTGTTTTGGGTACGCGATAGAGTGATTACAAGGTAATCGAACAGTTTGTTCCGGATTGAGAGATTAGTGCGTATATGAGATAATGTGCTAATTGATAAAGAGAAGACAGGATATGTCTGGCGGTAATAGCGCGGTGGTCCCACCTGACCCCATGCCGAACTCAGAAGTGAAACGCCGAAGTGCCGATGGTAGTGTGGGTATTACCCATGTGAGAGTAGGGAGCCGCCAGACTTTTAAATATAGCGAGAGCCCAGCAGGAATGCTGGGCTTTTTTGCATATAGAGATTATAAAACTTACTAAAATTTACAGAAAGTTAGATAATAGTATTAAGAATACTATTTTATTTATATAGTCACATAATTTTTATACAAATCCTTATCATAAAAATATAACGTTATATTTCTCTTACATATCCATACATAACCTTAAATATTTCTCATAAGCATCCTTATCTTAGCTATATTAATGGTATGCAGTCCTATTCTATTGAAAACAAAATCTATTTTTTTACTAAAACTATATTGGTATTCGATGAAAATGCATATAACATATTCGTTAGTGATAATAAGGAATTTATATGGATTTATTGAAATTACGCGAACAATATAGAAGTGGTAAGCGATACAAATATATTTACTTTTGGGGACATGTAGAAAAGCAACCTTCTATCATAACAAAAAGTTGTTTTAGCCAATGGTATCCAAGTCGTTTTGAGGTTGATAATATTTACTATCCAACAGCAGAACATTATATGATGGCTGAGAAGGCAAGATTATTTGGTGATGAGGAAATATTATCAAAAATACTTACTGCTAATTCTCCTGGATTAGCAAAATCATTAGGACGGCAAGTCAAAGGCTTCATACCAGATATTTGGGATGCACACTGCTTCAACATAGTCATAAATGGTAATTTTGCTAAGTTTTCACAGAATCCAAAGTTAACTGATTTTATATTATCAACCAAACAAAGAATATTAGTAGAAGCAAGCCCTGTTGATAAAATATGGGGGATAGGATTGTCTATGGATGATCCTAATATTGATAATCCGTTAATCTGGCGTGGAAAAAATTTGCTTGGATTTGCTTTAATGAATGTTCGCCAACAATTACAAGAAAAATTATGAAATTATTCATATTAATCTTGGATAATAAGCAATATTCTGCGAATTAGGATTAAATTGCATCGCAAAGGAATAGTGAGTGATATTATAGTGGTGATGTACCTGTATCGATTTTATACATGAATTTATGTCCTACTGCATACTGCAACTTTTTAAGTACTCAGTTTACTATTGTTTCTGAGACTTGATATCATCATACACTAAACTTAGAGGCTCATCTAAACGAGCTTTATATTGTCAATACTTCTTTATACTCTTTGAGTGATATTGGCTGATTTATTTTACCTAGGCATAATAACTAGTTTACGCACTTCAAATAATCGGCATACTAGCATTAACGGATAATGTGATAAGGGATAACGGTTATTCATTGATTGGTATTGTTGATGAAGCACATATGCGTCTTTTTTTAAATATCATTCACCATTTTTAGTTCTTTTATTTCTTTTTATAAATCCATAATCCGTGGTTATTCCAAGGTGACTAGTTTTAGTCGGTGTAAGTTACCTGACTATTTATCAAGGATAGATTTACCTACGCAAAAGGTGATGGTTAGCTTACTGATGGAAATATGTACATTTGATAAGGTATATTCAAAATACTGTTTGTTGTTAAACTTAATTCTGAATATTTTGACCATAGTGTGTTTGCGTATGATTATTTAGTTATATCATTGAGGCGACATTTGTTTCCTTTTTTTATTTGGTTCATTATGTAGGTGTTATTTTATTTTTCACATTTGATGTAGTCAACTTTAACACCATTATTTATATCAATTGGAAAAATGTGCCACACCGATGAGATTGAAATTTTCTAGAAGTAGTTTAATTGAACATTATCTTCTGGCTTTTTTAATGCAATAAGTTAATTTATTGCATTAAAAATGTTTTATTTAAAATATTATTATAGAGTTTTTTATTTTTTCCTTTAAAAACAAATAATATTATAAATGCTATTAACATCAAAACGATATGGAAACCAACAAAAAACATGTATACATTTATTGCCTCTTCTCCGGACTTGGCCACACTAGATGCCGTTAATGCCAATGACGGTGAAAGAAATGCTGTACTAATTATATTAATTCCAAATGTAATCTCTGAGATTGTAGGTTCTTTACAAAATGTAATTAATGCAAATATGCTACTTATAATAGCAATATATACTCCCATCACAGGAATAAATATTGATAATGCCGAAAATATTAATGCAATTATTGATAATGCTTTCATTTTTACGTATACCTTATTAAGAATAAATAATATTTTTAAGACTGTTTTTTAATCATGTCATAGACTTTTATATTTCTTAAAAGACGGGAAAGATAATAGCAAAAAAAGATAGATTCATATGATTTATTAATAAAAAAGCTATATTGCAATAGTTTACAACTATCATAATTTAATTATCAAATATTACTAATTCTTAATAAATGAAACATGACTATTAAACGAAGGAATTGATTGATACTTGTTAGCGTTATAAATAGGAAGATTATGTATTGAAAAATATAAAAATCAGGATTGAGAGCATTATAATCTCTAATAAAAAGGCTATTTAATCCTATTTTGTCTAAAAGTTTTATATGGTGTTTTACCATTCATCGTAGAATGAGATTTACTAAATTTTTTTATCCTGCTGTAACTATCCCCTAAAATAGTACATAAAAAAGTAGAAAATTCTCTATAATATTTTTAATTAGAATTTTAAGGAGAATTTCAATATGAAAAAATTATCGGAACACCAAATTGTCTCCATTTTAAAAGAAGCTGAAGTTGGTATCCCTATTAAAGAGCTTTGCCGTAAATATGGTATGGCCGTTTCTACTTTTTATAAATGGCGAGATAAATATGGTGGTATGCAATCATCGGACATTAAGCGGTTAAAACAGCTGGAAGCTGAAAATCGTAAACTTAAACAGATGTATGCTGAATTAAGTTTAACTTCTCAGCTCCAGCAAGAAATAATAAAAAAGCTATAGTGCCGACGGCAGTTCGTAAGAGTTGGGCACAAACACTACAGTCACAATACTGTATAACAATTAAAATGAGTTGCACTATTGTGAATTTAAGTCGCTGTGCTTACTACTATCAACCTAAATCGGCAGATGACACTATGATTATTTCATTACTTAAGTCAATAACAGACAAGCATTTACGTTGGGGATTTCCTAAGTGTTTTCATCGAATCAGGAAACTGGGATATACGTGGAATCATAAACGGATTTATCGAGTTTATTGTCAGTTAAAACTCAATATTCGTTCTAAACGCAATAAACGATTGCCCCAACGTTATCCAGAGCCATTATCAGTACCAAGTCGTTTGGGAGAATGTTGGTCAATGGATTTTATGAGTGATAGTTCTCAAAATCACCGCCGATTTAGAACCTTTAATGTTATTGATGACTTTAATCGAGAGGCATTAGGCATTGATATTGCGGTCAGTTTATCGGCAGGTAGAATTACCCGTTATTTAGACAGACTGGCTCAATATCACGGTTATCCATTAAAAATACGCGTTGATAATGGCACAGAATTTACCTCAAACAGATTTACAAGCTGGGCAAAATCACATGGAATAACCCTAGATTATATTAAACCAGGTAGTCCTTATCAAAACGGCTATATAGAACGATTTAACCGCACATATCGAACGTAGGTATTAGATCTGTATTTATTTAAAAATCTGGAACAAGTAAGAAAAATAACCGAAGAGTGGTTAGAAATATATAACACAGAAAGACCGCATGAAGCATTAAATAATATGACACCAATTGAATATAGAAACATGAAGCAAATAGTATGATTTTCTACTTGGTTTGTGTGCTAACAATGGGGTATTTACACTGCTAGTTTTATTTGAATTAATATAACTATATGTCATCAATTGATAAAACTATATTTTATTAGTTTTATGAAATCTTTTTATTTTAACGTAGTTTTGATGTTCTGGATTTTAGGCAAAGATAATTGATATTTAAATCATTCAGATGTCAATGAACTCAATTTTGAATAAAAAAGCAATATCTTTTTAAATATTGCTTTTTAATTTGGTTGATTACCCTAGAAGTAATGCATCATCAGTAACCTTTTCGCCACGCGTTTTTTCAAACATAGCTAGCAAATCGTTTACTGTAAGCTTAGTGCGTTCTTCTCCAGACACGTCAAGTACGACTTGACCTTGATGAAGCATTACTGTTCTATTACCGTACTCTAATGCTTGTTTCATAGAGTGGGTAACCATCATGGTTGTTAAATGATTTTTAGAAACAATCTGATCGGTTAATTCTAAAACAAATTGTGCTGTTTTGGGATCTAGAGCAGCGGTATGTTCATCAAGCAGTAATATCTTAGATGGTTGTAGTGTTGACATTAATAGACTCACTGCTTGCCTTTGTCCTCCAGAAAGTAATCCCATCATATCAGACAATCGATTTTCTAAACCTAAATTTAATGTCGCAAGTTTTTCTTTAAATATTGTGCGTAATTTTCTATTTAGGGCTGGAGATAATGTAAAACTATGACCTCGGTTATAAGCAATAGCAAGGTTTTCTTCAATGGTTAAGTTTTCACAAGTCCCTACCATTGGATCTTGGAATACTCGAGCAACTAAACCAGCCCTTTTCCATGCCGGCCAGCGTGTTACGTTTTTTCTATTAATAATGACACTACCAGAGTCGGAAAGTAAATCACCACTAATTACATTGAGTAATGAACTTTTTCCTGCCCCATTACTACCTATAATTGTGACAAATTCACCTTCGCTTATATTAAGATTTAATCCTCGTAATACATGATTTTCGATAGGTGTTCCTTGATTAAAAGTTAATTGTAATTCTCCAACTTTAATCATGTTTACTTCCTCTTTTCTTTGAGTGCTTTTTTAACTGTTTAGGTAAGACTAAAGCAAGTACTACCAAGATTGCTGTAATAAGGTTTAAATCCTCGGTTCCAACACCAATTTCTTGTAAAAATTCATTACTAAGTGCAAACGCAATGAACAAGCGATATAAAATCGAACCAAAAATAACTGCCAGCATCACGGCCCAAATACGCTTAGTTGGAAAAATACTTTCACCGATAATAATTGATGCAAGCCCTATAACTATAGTACCTACGCCAATTGTAATATCTGCTCCGCCTTGGGTTTGTACGAATAATGAACCGCCAAGAGCAATTAAACCATTCGATATTGCCATACCAAGAATCGTGATACCACCAGTTGGAATACCTTGAGATTTAGCCATTCGTTGGTTGGTTCCTGTTGCTCTTAAAGCTAATCCCATTTTAGTATTTAAAAAGAGATTGAGTAATAACCAAAATAGAATTACAAAACCTAATATCATAAGTGGTTGTACAATATATTGGTTACTGTAATCCTCAGCAATAAATGGTGAAAATATTGTTTTGGCATCAAGTAAAGAAAGATTAGGTGAACCAGCCAATCTTGGTGTTTCGTCCATAATATAAGGTCCAATACCTAATATTCTTAAATTGATAGAATAAAGACCTATCATGACAATGATACTTGAAAGTAATTGTAATATATTGAGTTTAACATACAATATTCCAGTCATTGCTCCAGCAATACAACCTGCAAACATACCTAACAATGTTGCTATCCAAGGATCAATACCTACGTAAATACATAGACCACAAATTGCCCCTCCAAGAGGAAAACTGGCATCAGCCGTAAGATCTGGAAAATCGAGTAAACGGAATGATATAAAAACACCTAAACTAACTAGTGCATAAATAAGTCCAATTCCAATAGAGCCTAATAAAAATTCAAAAGACATGAAAAAATCCACTAAAAATTAACCGCCAAAATGGCGGTTTAGTTATCAAAAGTTACAATTATTTTTCAACAATTTTGGCTGCTGATTTTAATACATCTTCAGATAAAGTAATACCTTGGCGTTCAGCAGCTTTTTTATTAATTGTTAATTGAGTAATATTACCAACTTGTGGTGGAATATCCCCCGGTTTTTCGCCATTAAGTATACGAATAACTATTTTACCAGCTTGGCGACCAAGATCATAATAACTCATTCCTAAAGCTGCAATTGCACCACGTTCGGCTGACTCAGGATTTGATGCAACAAGAGGAATTTTACTTTCATTAGCAATTTTAGCTAAAGCTTCATAAGATGAAACAACATTATTATCGGTAGTAGTATAAATCATATCAACCTTACCTTTTAAACTTCTTGCAGCTGTTGATATATCAGAGGTTCGTTGTGCAGGAGCCGCGATAATTTTCATCCCTCTTTTTTCAAGTTCGATTTGCAATTGTTTTAATATAATCGTTGAATTAATTTCACTTGGACTATAAACATAACCAATATTTTTAGCATCAGGTTTAATTTTTAACATCATCTCAATTTGAGAATCTAATGATAAGGCATCGGATACGCCTGTCACATTAGTTTTAGAAGCATCCCAACTTGGTGTTAATTTTGCAGCCACAGGATCAGTAACAGCGGTAAACACAATAGGAATAAGTTTTGTTGTTGCAACTAAAGCTTGTGAACTGGGCGTAGCGATACCAACAATTACATCAGGTTTATTTGCTACAAATTGTTTCGCTATTTGAGCTGCATTTGCACTGCTACCTTGTGCACTAGCAAACTGAAGTTTTAAATTTTCCCCAGCAATATAGCCATTATCTTTAAGTTCATCTTCAACACCTTTGCGTACATTATCTAGTGCTGGGTGTTCAACAATTGCTGTAATGGCTACAAATTTTTGTTCGGCTTTTGTATCTGCGTAAGAATAAAATGCAGCGAACG
The DNA here is from genome assembly GCF_000599985.1 of Gilliamella apicola. Taxonomy (NCBI): domain Bacteria; kingdom Pseudomonadati; phylum Pseudomonadota; class Gammaproteobacteria; order Orbales; family Orbaceae; genus Gilliamella; species Gilliamella apicola. The sequence continues at coordinate 2,843,482 of NZ_CP007445.1, read as the reverse complement.
GTAAACAGAGAAGCATAAAAAGTTTTATAATGTGATTACGCATAGGATACTCCTGTACTATTTTTTTTACAACCAAGCCAGATTCTAAGTTACTATAAAGCAAAATTGAATTGCTTTCCAGAATAAAAAAGACCTAGCAGGTGTAAATATATCATTACACCAAGGTGGTGATTTGTTATAAATGGGATATTATAATGCAATATTACACTTTGCTCACAGCTTTGAGCAAAGTTATTTTAGATATTTTTTAATAAAATTTTATTTAATTATTGGCCAATTATTTTGTAAGCCGATTGAATAATTTCGGTGGATAAATTCACTCCTTGTTTTTTTGCCGCATCAGCATTAATTACAAGACGTAATGATTGTCCAAGTTCTGGGGCAATATTTCCTGGCTTTTCGCCTTTCAATATCCGAACAACGAGCTTACCTGATTGGCGACCAACATCATAATAGCTCATTCCATAAGCGGCAACAGCTCCTCGTTCAATTGCATCAGGAAACGATGCTAAAAGAGGTATTTTATTTTCATTGGCAAATTTTACTAGCGATTCATAAGCTGAAACAACGTTATTATCTGTTGTTGTATAGATTAAATCTACTTTGCCTTTTAAAGTATTGGCTGCAGTTGAAATATCAGCAGTTCTTTGTGCGGGAACAGCAATAAGTGAAATGTTTTGTTTGGCTAAATGAGTTTGCAGATTTTTTAGAACCACGGTAGAGTTAATCTCACTTGGACTATAAATATATCCTACAGATTTAACATTAGGTACAATTTTCTTCATAAAATCAATTTGAGGAACAATTTCTTGATAATCTGAAACTCCAGTAATATTTGTACCTGTTGGTTGCCAGTTTTTAATTAATTTTGCAGCAACGGGGTCGGTAATTCCTGCAAATACAACAGGGATTTGTTTGGTTGCTGCTGCTGATGCTTGTGCACTAGGTGTTGCGATGGCGACAATAACATCAGGCTTCGCTGCAATAAATTGTCTGGCAATTTGAGCTGCAGTGGCGCTACTTCCTTGCGCACTTTTATATTGTACTGTTAAGTTTTCGTTTAACTTATAGCCACTATCAGTTAATTCATCTTTCACACCGTCACGGATTTGATCTAATGAGGGATGTTCAACAATTGCTGTAATTGCTACATGTTTCATCATATCTGCGAAACTAAACAGTGGCGTGAATAACATTATTGTCAAAAAAATAAAGCGCTTCATAAAATAAACTCATAAACTAGTACATTAGTTCGATTCTAACCTTATTAATATAAAATGTTAAGTTTATTTTATAAAAATGATAAATATCTTTAATCAACTATCTTATTAGCAAACAAAATTAATTGTGATATTAAATAATATTCATAAAACTTAATTTAAAACTAAAATGTCAATTAGCTCTTTTATTGTGCAAATATAAAAGGGTTTATACCACTTTTAGTAAATCCTTCCTCTTCTGTTTTGATATCTAAGATTAACGAAGCAATATCATCAGCAATAACCTCTATACGAGGCTCTTTATCTTGATCTAAAATTTTTAAATAGCTATGGCAAACATCACAACATTCTGTTTTCGTTGCAGATAGTTCTTTATCCAGTGAAAAATATTGAATGTCTTGCATATTATCACAACAAGTACATTTTATTCGAGGTACATACCATTCACTTTCGCATAAGCTACAGTGTAAATAACGTAACCCATTGTTACTTCCAAGTTGGATAATACTGGCAACCGGCATACTATTACATACTGGACATAACCAGTTTTTATCGGTGCTCTCTGCAACTGCCTTGCCTTTGATTTGACTTGCTAGTTGGCTATAGTAAATCGATAATGCGGACCAGATAAACATGGCTTCATTACCCTCTACGCAATTAAATTCGCCTTTAATTAGATGATTGGCTTTAACTTGTAGTTGTTCTGAACTATTTTGGCTAAGTTGTTCTATTACTAACCTAATTTGCTCTGTAGTTGCTGTAACTGAACTTAATAAGTCACTTAAATATGTTTGCCAAAAAGTGGGTAAAGTAAAGTTATATATACTTAAAGGTGGATGTTGACCATCAAGGATATTCGGCAAATCTATATTTACCGGTTTTTGTTTTACAATATTGGCTTGTAGTTCAGCAATTGTGGCACAGAATTTCAGATATTCACTAAATGGGCTACTTGCTGCTAGCTCTTTTAAACGTTCCGCGCGATGAATGTACAGTGTCTTCGGCGATGGATAGAAGAGTAGTGGAATTTGTCGAATAACTGAGTTTGTTGTTTGTTGTTCAAGTTGCTCTTGTGGGATAATTTTTATACTCATTATTGATTACCGTTTACTATCGTGTTATCTATAATTTCCATAATTAAATGTTATCGGTTAATAAAAATTAGCTGATAACATTTATTTGATGTAATGAGTTATTGTTATGCTGGTTTATGCTCTACTTTTGTTGTTTGTTTTGTTTCTGCTTCGGTATTAGCATTAAGTTCTTTTTGATATATTTTTGCCATTTCTTCTTCATACCATGCAGAATGGTTTTTACGAGCCCAAGCTCGTGATACATAACCTGTTATCATGCCTTTAATTGATCCTTTAACCCAAAGAGCCATATAAGCATGACCAATAGCGAGTAAAATTAATCCTATTGCAGCCAGTGAATGGAAAAATATCGCGATACGGACAATTTGAACTGGAAAATAGTCAGAAACATACCTACGCCACATAATCATTCCAGTGATAAATAACACAGATATTAAGCTCATAATACACCAGAATAAAAACTTCTGACCAACATTGTATTTACCAATTGGAATACCTTCTTCTTTACCCATAATTACATGCTTAAAGTTCTTTATCCATACAATATCTGCTTTATTTGGAATATTATGGTGTGCAAGTTTCAAGAACATAAACATTAATAGTACGAACACAACACAGCCAATCATTGGGTGCAATGCTCTAACTAATTGAGGGGTGCCAAGTACTAAACCAAACAGTTTAATTGAAGGAAAAAACAAAAATAAACCCGATAGTGCAGTTAGAATAAAAAGACACACCATGCACCAATGACAAAATCGAACAATAAGTGGTGTTCTTAATATCATGTCTTTTTTATTCATGACGATTCTCCTGTTGTGCTGAACTAGTGCTATTTTTACGTTCAAAAATTGGTAATCCTAGACGTTTTCTAGCTTGTTTATCAGCTTCTTTTTCATGCTCTATATCTTCTTCATCAACTTCAATTGCACCAACACCCATATAATGGAATAGTAGGCCTCCAAATGTTGCAATGAATGCAGCTGCGGATAACGGTTTCCATGCACCTTTCCAGAATTTAACAATTTCACTAATGTGAGGATCTTTTGGTAAACCATGATAAAGTTCTGGTTGATCTGCATGATGTAAAACATACATTACATGAGTACCGCCAACACCTTGAGGATCGTAAAGACCAGCCTGTTCAAAACCACGTTTTTTAAGATCCTCAATGCGATGTTCTGCATGACGAATCATATCTTGCTTTGTACCAAAATGAATTGCTCCCGTTGGGCAAGTTTTGACACAGGCAGGCTCTTGTCCCACTGAAACACGATCAACACATAATGTACATTTGTACGAGTGATTATCTTCTTTACTGACTCGTGGAATATTAAATGGACAGCCGGCAATACAATACCCACAGCCGATGCAGTGTTCTGATTGAAAATCTACAATACCATTTGCATATTGAATGATTGCACCCTCTGATGGGCAGGCTTTTAGACAACCTGGATCAGAACAGTGCATACAACCATCTTTACGAATCAGCCATTCAAATTTACCGTTTACTTCGACTTCCGAATAACGCATTACTGTCCAAGCTTTAGGTTCTAAGTCTGCTGGGTTATCGTAGACACCAACAGTATGCCCGATTTCTGCACGTAGATCATTCCATTCGCTACATGCAACTTGGCAAGCTTTACAGCCGATGCAGGTTGTCACATCAATCAGTTTTGCCACTTCTTGCTGATAATCTCGAACTCGAGGAGCTGGGGTTAAAGCATTTGTTGCTGAGCGGCGGATAATATCTTGAGTTTGTAATGACATATTTTAAATTCTCCCTCACTTATGCCGCTGTAGTTACTTTTTCGATATTCACTAAGAAAGATTTATATTCTGGAGTTTGCGAATTAGCATCACCTAAATGAGGGGTTAATTCGTTAACTAAAAATCCTTTCTTTGTCTGCCCAGTAAAACCCCATACGATTGGAATTCCAATGGTTTCAACTTCTTTACCATCAACGGTTAATGTAGGAAGGCGCTTAGTAACAACCGCTTTTGCTTTGATGTAGCCACGGTATGATGTTACTTTAACTGTATCACCAAGCTTTATTCCTTTTTTATTTGCTAAATTCTCACTTAGCTCAATAAATTGTTCGGGTTGTGAAATAGCAGCCAACCTTGCATGTTGCGTCCAAAAATGGAAATGCTCTGTTATACTATAAGTTGTTCCGACATAAGGAAATTGGCTGGCATCTCCTAAGCGAGCCAAGTCTTCTTTAAATGCGCGAGCTACAGGATTGTTGATCTGGTTAGGATGTAATGGGTTATTGGTAATTGGTGTTTCAAAAGGTTCATAATGTTCTGGGAATGGCCCATCGACCAACCGATTCAAACAAAATAGTCCGCCTAAACCATCATTATTCATAATGAAAGCTCCTGCACCAGAACTTGGCGATAATGTTGCGGTGAAATCGGCAACGTCATTACCATCCCAACTTGAACCATTCCATTTTACTAAGACCCGTTTAGGATCCCATGGTTGACCATTTTTATCAGCAGAGGCTCGATTATAAAGTACTCGTCGATTCATTGGCCATGCCCAAGCCCAGCCCGCGTGAACTCCTTTACCTGATGGATCGCTTGGATCGCGCCGAGCCATTAGGTTGCCTTGCTCTGTCCAAGAACCGCAGAATATCCAAATCCCTGATGATGTTGTACCGTCTGCTTTTAATTGAGAGAACCCTCTTAATAATTGTCCTTTTTTAAGAATAATATTGCCATTAGCATCAGCCATATCTGTCAGTGCTCGGCCATTACACTCTTTTGCTAGCTCTTCGGCGGATGGTCCTTCAGGATCTTGATAATTCCATGTTAAATTATTAATTGGTTCATGATAAGCACCGCCTTCTTCTTCATAAAGTTCTTTAATTCTTAAATAAATGCGAGCAATAATCTCTGGGTCATAAAGTGCTTCATAAGGTGGTCTTGCTGCTGCCCAGTGCCATTGTAATAAACGTGATGAATTAACAATTGTTCCATTTTCTTCAGCAAAACAGTTAGCAGGTAGCCTAAACACTTCGGTTTGAATTTTGCTTGGATCTACATCATTTGATTCGCCGTGATTTTTCCAAAACTCCGCTGTTTCTGTTGGCATTGGATCAATGTTAACCAGAAATTTTAGTTTAGATAATCCTTCACGGATGCTATTTTTATCTGGTAGTGCAGCCAGCGGGTTAAAACCTTGACAAATAAAGCCGTTGGCTTGGCCATCGCGCATCATTTTGCTGAATCTCAAAACATCATAAGTTTTATCCCATTTCGGTAACCAATCAAATCCCCAATTATTATCAATAGTGGATTTATCACCATACATTGCCTTCATGAAGCTGACAAAAAATTTAGGATAATTCCCCCAGAAATTAACTTCATTAGGACCGAGTGGTTTTGGTGTTTTTTCATCTAAATATTGTTGAAGTGAAACTTGAGAATCTTTAGGTAGTTCAAGATAGGCAGGTAATCGATTGGATAATAAACCAACATCGGTTAAGCCTTGAATATTCGAATGTCCGCGTAGGGCATTAATGCCACCGCCCATTACACCAATATTACCTAAAATTAGCTGGATCATCGCAGCTGTACGAATAATTTGCGTACCGTAGCTATGTTGCGTCCAACCTAACGCATATAAAAAGGTTGCAGCTCTGTCATTCGTTTTGGTGCTCGCTAAGGATCGGCAAACATGTAAAAATCCTTCAATAGGACTGCCAGTTACTTTATTAACCATTTCAGGTGTATAGCGACTTACGTGTTGTTTGAGTAGATTCCAAACACAACGAGGATGATTTAATGTTTTATCACGAAGTGCAAAACCATTTTCATCTTTTTGATATGCCCAACTAGTTTGATCATATTGTTTGGTTGTTGCATTATAGCCACTAAAAAGCCCACTGTTTGCATCAAAATTAAAATCATCACGAATAATTAAACTTGCGTTACTATGAGTGACTAAATAATCATAATTAACTTCATTATGTGTAATTAGATAATTAATGATACCGAGCAAAAACGCAATATCCGATCCAGCACGAATAGGTACATAATGATCAGCCACAGAAGCGGTTCGATGAAAACGTGGATCAATGGCAATCAATTCTGCGCCGTTAGTAATTTTCGCTTCAATCGCCCATTTAAAGCCAACCGGATGAGCTTCTGCGGCGTTCCCTCCCATGACAATAACAACATTGGCATTTTTAATGTCATTCCAATTGTTGGTCATTGCTCCTCGTCCATAAGTCGCTGCTAAGCTTGATACTGATGGGCCATGACAAACTCTTGCTTGGGTTTCAAGACTTAACATACCTAATGAACGTGCTACTTTAAATGCTAGCCAACCTGTTTCATTGCTAGCGGCGGAAGTAACAAGCCAGCCTGTTGTTGTCCAACGATTTACAGTTGTACCTTGTTCATTTTTCTCAATAAAATTTTTGTCACGATCTTCTTTCATTAAACGAGCAATACGATCAATCGCATCTTCCCAACTAATGCGTTGCCATTTATCCGAGCCCGGTGCACGATATTCTGGATATTTAACGCGCTGTTCACTTTTGATGTAGTCAAGTACTCCTGCACCTTTTGGACAAAGCGAGCCGCGACTAACAGGATGGTCAGGATCACCCTCTACATGAAATATTGATGATTCGGCATTTTTGGCGCCATCTTCCCGGCTATAAAGCAACATTCCACATCCAACAGAACAATACGTACAGTTATTGCGGGTTTCTTTTGATTTTAGTAATTTAAATTGGCGTGTTTGTGCAAGCGCTACATTTGGCACTAAACCCAGTGTAGCGACAGTTGTTCCTGCGATGCCACCAGCACAGATCTTAAAGAACTGCCTACGGTTGAATAGCATATAGACTCCTTAGAAAGCAGACATTACATTATTAAATTTATTGTATTGGAGGCGATAAATATCCTTATAATTATTGATATTAATAATAATCGTTTATTGAACAGAAATAAAGGGAAAAACAAATAGTAATTGGTGAAATTTGATGTTTGTCAAAAAATAAATTTGTTCATATACTTAATACAGTGAATATAAGAAAAAGAAATTTTATATTGGAGTGGAAAATTTTAGGAATACATAATAGTTAATTATATTTATTTAATAGTGTATTAAATAATAAAAATTATATATTCCTAAATAAAATACTTTTTTACTCTTTTTTTAATGAATTGATTTCATCAATAGTTTGCATGACCCGAGCGGTAATTAAAGGTTTAAGAATTTTGTTCATTGCTTCAATTTTTGGTAGATTTGCGCCATCTTTATCATCTAAATAACCTTGCTCACGTAGCGATGCGACTAATATTGAAAATACACCTTTGTCAAAAAATTCGGGTGCATTGATACCGTGTAAAACAGATAATCTTTCAGCAATTAGTCGACCTTCTTTTTCCAAAGCAGCACGACTGATAGAAGGATCTTTTTGTAATAAAGAGAATGCAACTACATAGCGCTGTAATGTATCTTTCGATGATGAAGCGAGTAATTGTAATCCCGACATTTTTAAATAATTTAATGTTAATTTATCAGTTGAATAACTGATTAAATGTAGCTCAGCATAAGTTGCAATTATATTTTCCACGTACTCAGTGAGCTGTTCATCATTGTGATAAAGAAATAATTCAGATTTTATCAATGGGAAAAGTAATTTTACTTGTTCAATGACTTCTTGTAATGAGATTCTATTATGTTTTAACAATATTCTGGCTACTATTGCAGGAATAATGAGTAAATGTTGGATATTATTACGATAATAGGTCATTAATATTGCTTGTTCGGCGGTGAGACCAACTATTTCACCCACTTCATCTGTTGTGATAATAAATTTTCCCATTTGCTTTGCATGTTCAAACAGCTGTTCCGGAGTTTGATCTGGGATAGTAATTAAATCAGAATAGGGCACTTTTTGTAATATTTTTATCGAATAATCAATATGTTCAATCAATCTAACTTTTGTTAATGCACATTGATCTGCTGCTAATAATATTGAGCTACATAAATTCATTGCATTAATTGCTGCCGACGAGTTAATGCGCTCCATTATCTGTTTGGCAAGTAAGTTTGTTGTTGGGGTTAACCAGCTAGGGCGTTGAGAACCCGTTGGTTCAATTGCCTCGCGCCAATCAGGGATATGTTGATTTAAAAATTGATTTAATGGGATTGGTTGTCCAAAATTAACATAACCAAAACCTAATTTTTTTAGTTTAAAAAAGGCTTTAATGGTACTCCATAAACTCTCTTTTTGTTTTTGAGCTCCACGTAGTTCATTTGCATAGGTGGCAACTTCTAAAACATGCTCATAACCAATATAAACAGGGACAACCGTAATTGGTCTAGCATCACCACGTAATAACGTCTGCACTGTTATTGTTAACATGCCTGTTTTAGGATCGAGTAACCGTCCTGTGCGAGAACGACCACCTTCAATAAAATATTCAACAGAATAACCACGAACAAAGAGTTCAGCTAAATATTCACGAAAAACCGCGGTATAAAGTTTATTTCCTCGAAACGAACGGCGAATAAAAAAAGCACCTAAACGTCGAAAAATGGGGCCAGCAGGCCAGAAATTCAAATTAATACCTGCGGCAATATGTGGTGGGACTAATCCTTGACGATAAAGAACATAAGATAATAATAAATAATCCATATGACTACGATGGCAAGGTACATAAACAATCTCGTGCCCATTTTGTGCTAATTCACGAATCGGATCTGCATTAGTGACTTTTAATCCTTGGTAAAGCCTATGCCATGCCCAAGTCAGAATAAAATCGGTTATTCTTAGCATACGATAAGAAAAATTAGCCGCAATTTCATTTAAAATGGCTAAAGCATTTTTCTTAGCTTTATCAAGATTAATGTTTTTACTTTTTGCTTCTTCTAGTATTGCCTCTGAAATGCTCTGATTATTTAATAATTTATTAAGCATTTCTTGGCGAACAGGTAACTTTGGACCAACCGATGCCGTTCTTTGTTTAGCAAAATGAATTCGAGCAACACGTGATAATTTGTGTGCTAATGTTGAAATATCTTGGTTATTATCAAGTTGGAGCGTTTTAAATGAAACGGTTCGAGAAAAACGGGTATAACAGTCACGCCCAGAAACAATTATTTTATATAACTTATACGTTGCTCCTACTACTTGTAGTGATGGCATTTTTTTGCCTTCTTTATCTGGTCTTCGTCCAAACATTACCGAAACAGGTAACATTTGTACATCCAGATCATGATTTTGCTGATGTGCAGAAATATAATCTCTTAGAATCTCAATGGCTTTAGTTTGTTGCCGATAAGAGGCAAAAATACCCGGTCCTTTATCGATATAAATATACGAAGGTACGATTTTTCCATTGATTTCAATCCCTGTCAGCGGATCAGGTAAATGATATTTTAAACAAAGAGATCTAACGACCATCAAATCAATTTGTGAGTTATAAGGAAGTACATATAAAATAGGTTTACTTGAATCCAGATTCAGTTCTTCTATTGGATCGGTAGGAATCGGTTTACTTTTAACAAAAAGTTTGACTAAGATTTGGATAAGCAAAAAATAGACTTTAGTCCACCATGAAAACATAAAAAAATAAACCTCAGAATTTTACACTATTGATATACTTGAATAAATTTAATTATAAACTTATTAATTAAACAGAAATATTTGTTAATTTTATAAAACTAAAACGTTTTTTTAATAAAGAGATAATTTAAGTATATACTCGTTACTAATTAATTGTTAGCAATTTTGCACGATCTTTAGGCTATGCGATTTACTGAACGTAAATAATTTTTAACGAAATATAAACTTATTATAAGTGGTTATTAATCTCAACTCTACAAATCAAATTTATTCGGTACTATTTTCAGAAAAACATTGAACAATATTAAATTTAACTACCTATATAACCACACATAAATCATTATTTAAGCCAAACTCACTTTACCTTATAAATATGATAATTTATTCTATTTTTAATGATGTTTACTTAAATAATATTTTTTATTGGTTAGATTGAATTATATACTTTGATTAAGCTTTGCTTCGATACAAGACATCTAAAATATAACGTAACTCTTTCACATCTAATTGACCTGGCGCTGATGGATTTTTAGCTGCACCAAATGTCATTGAAGATCCAAAGGTTATTCCTGCCACGCGACTGATTGCGCCAAGACCAGCCATCGACATAGTAATAATAGGTTTTTCAGCGTAGTTTTCGTTCATTTCGGTTGTTGCTGCAAGTAATGTTAAAACATCATCTGTTGTTTTTGGCATGACTGCAATTTTGGGAATGTCTGCACCTAAATCTTGCATCTTTCGTAATCGGTAAATGATATCGCTTTTAGGCGGTGTTTTGTCAAAATCGTGATTGGATGCTACTATAAAAACATTGTGCTTATGAGCAACATGAATCATCTCTTTTACATATTCATCACCAATAAACACCTCAACATCAATAAGATCGATTAAACCACTATGCACCATTTGTTTATTTAACTCTATATATGAGGCTAATGGCCAAGGTTTCACGCCACCTTCGTTTGCGGTTCTGAAAGTAAATAAAATCGGCTTATTAGGTAAAAGTTCTCGAATTTGTTTTGCTACCTGTTTTACAGCATTGATATCGTCAACTTGAGTAAAGTGATCAACACGCCACTCTAAAACATCAAAATCGATTGATTGTAAAAACTTTATTTCGTCAAGTAGTTCTGCTTCGGTTTTACCGACAACAGGAACGATAATTTTAGGTGCGCCTAAACCTATCTCAAGTCCTTTAATAGTAATGGTTTTCATTTCATATCCTGTTAGTAAAAAATCATGTTAATTAAACTAATTGAATAAATTTTACCACTAATTATGGCAGTGGTATTTAGGTCGAAAAAAACAAGTTTAATTATCCATTAATCATTAAATCTCATTTTTTCTTTTACATATTCAATCGGAGCTTCTTCGCCAGTCCAAATTTTAATTTGCGCAGCACCTTGCCATAGCATCATGCCAATACCATTGAGTACCTTACAACCTTGTTGCTCTGCTATTTCAAGTAATTTTGTTTTTCGAGGACTATAAATACAATCAGTTACCACAAGATCAGCCCTTAGCATCGTTGGATCGGTTATTAAACTTTGGCCTTCTAATGGTTTCATACCTACGCCAGTAGCATTACATAGTACGACACTTTCGGCAATTTCTTTACGTAATTGCTCTTTATCATCAAGATCTGTTACATAAACTTTACATTGAGTATTTTGGTTTAATTTTTTTGCTACTGCTTCGATTTTTTGGTAACACTCGTCTTTTTGGTTAAATATGGCAATCTCTTTTACACCATCTAATGCCGCTTGTACAACAATCGCTGTTGCCGCACCGCCTGCTCCCATAATTGTCATTTTTTTACCAATAACATCAACGCCAGCCTCTTTGAGCATACGCATATAGCCTATACCATCGGTGTTGTAACCTGTTAGCACGCCATTGTCATTTGAAATTGTGTTACAAGCGCCACTCATTTTGACCGCTGGGGTCAATTTATCTAAATATTGGCAAACCAATTGCTTATTTGGCATCGAAACGGCACTTCCACGCAGTCCTAATGCTCGTAAACCTTTTATTGCGTCGGGTAATTTTTCTTGATCCACTTCGAATGCTAAATATACATAAGGTACATTCAATTTAGAATAAATTGTATTTTGCATTTGTGGCGATAAACTGTGGCGGATTGGGTAGGCCATTAATCCGATTAATAAAAAATGACCGTCGATATTATCTCTCATTGAAATTCTCCAAAATAACCTTATTGCTACACAAGTTTTATAATATAAAGGTTTTTCTATAGCTTGTATAAGTCATGCACGAATATTTTCAATATACATTATAGCGCGTTTAATGAGTGATTTTGACAGGGATAATTCATCATTACAACATTCAATTTAAATAGTTATTTACATAATGTTTTTAATAATGATACAAGATCAATTTTTATAAACTTCATTATTAAATGATAATTGCGTGCTTGGTAAAGTCATTCCTTTCTATCTTTTAGTTTTTTATGTCATCGTAACGTTGCATATATCATCAATAATGATTTTTTTAGTTTTTTAGGTGAGTTTGCACCATGATGAAAATTAAGTGAATTGGTTATCATGCCTCAATTATGGTGGTGCGCTTCTTTCAGTTGTTCAATACTCGTATTAATATTTGGCATATCTTTCTTCTTAATTAAAAATTTAATTCATATAAAATATAAATTCTATGTAATTTTTAAATTAGCCTAACCATGATTTGTCATGATATTTGTATAAATAATTATTGTTTAAATTAAAGTGATAATGTTCACTTAGTAAGTTAAAAAAGGAATTTTTATTAAAATGGGATCTATATCAAAAAATTAAAAATCAGTAGATTAAAAGGTATGATGCCCAAATATCAGACAATCTACTGATTTTATTTTTAATTAAAATATTTTTAGAAATGTTGCAAATTTATTCAAAAATCAATATGTTTTGCGTTAACTTTATTTACAATCTATCAATTACTCTACCAATTGCACTTTCCATATCTATAGCCTAAAATGTTAAACTTTGCTTCTTAACCCAGAATCTTCTTATGAATACAGTGCTTGATTTGTTCTCATCCATAAATGCAGTTGTGGTTGCAGTAATCTGTATGTTAATTTTGTCTCTTTGCCGTGTTCATGTGGTAATCAGCTTAATTATTGGTGCATTTGTCGGTGGATTATTTAGTCATTTATCTTTGAAAGAAACGATCGATGCTTTTAATACTGGTATTAGTAATGGTGCCAATATTGCGCTTTCATATGCTATGCTCGGCGCTTTTGCTGTGGCGATCTCAAAATCAGGCTTACCTGAATTATTAGCAGACAAGGCGATAAAACAGCTTACAACAAGTAGTGCCAAAAAGCGTATTAAATGGTTATTAATTATCATTATTGCACTAGTTAGTATTTCATCACAAAACATTATTCCTATACATATTGCTTTTATTCCTCTGTTAATTCCGCCACTTTTATATGTAATGTCGCGTTTGCAATTAGATAGAAGGATGATTGCTTGTATTATGACCTTTGGTCTTATTACACCTTATATGTTCTTGCCCGTTGGTTTCGGTAATATCTTTTTAAATCAAATATTATTAAAAAATATTATTTCATCAGGTATGGATGTCAGTCATGTTAATGTCATGCATGCGATGGCGATCCCTGCATTTGGTATGTTTCTTGGTTTATTATGGGCTATTTTTGTCAGTTACCGTAAACCAAGAGAATATAAAATCATTCGTGAAGAAACCAATTTAGACGCACTAAACAATGTGAATAAGCGTTCACTTATTGTTTCGTTATTAGCGATTGTTTTATCGTTCACGATTCAACTTTACACTGGATCAATGATTTTAGGCGCATTAGTTGGTTTTATTTGCTTTATTGTATCAGGCTCTATTAAATGGGGTGAAGCAGACGGCGTATTTACCGATGGCATCAAAATGATGGCAATGATTGGTTTTGTGATGATTTCAGCCCAAGGCTTTGCCGAAGTTTTAAAACAGACTCACGAAATTGAACCTTTAGTTATCAATAGTGCTGAGTTGTTTGCGGGCAATAAAGTTATTGCTTCATTTATGATGATGCTCGTCGGACTGGTTATTACCTTAGGTATTGGCTCTTCGTTTTCAACTGTACCAATTATTGCCGCTATTTATGTACCGCTTTGTGTGCAACTTGGTTTTTCTCCTATTGCTACCGTGTGTTTGATCGGTGCATCTGGAGCGATTGGTGATGCGGGTTCTCCGCCTTCCGATACCATTTTAGCAACATCAGCGGGTTTAAATAGCGATGGTCAGCATGATCATATCCGCGATAGTGTTATACCAACATTCACCCACTTTAATATTCCATTATTTATTGCGGGTTGGGTTGGATCATTAATTTTATAATCATTTAGGTAGATAAGTTAAGGTCATTATTAGTTATGAATAAAAAGTTACACTCAAATATTCGAGCTATTTGTGCGCAAGCGATTTTTAATGTACTTGAAGATGGGCAATCGCTTAGTACGACCTTAACATTATCGAGCCATAAAATAGCGGAAAAAGATCGCGCTTTAGTTCAAGAGATCTGTTTTGGTGTGATGCGAGTTTTACCGGAACTTAACTTTTATATTCATACTTTGATGAGTAAAGTGCTTACTGGCAAAAATCGAGTTCTCCACTATTTATTGTTAGTGGGCATTTACCAAATTTTATATACCCGAATACCTGAGCATGCTGCAGTAGGCGAAACGGTTAATGCAGTAAATGAGTTAAAAAAGTCAGCGCTCAAAGGGTTAGTAAATGGTGTATTGCGTGAATTTTTACGCCAACAGGCATCATTACAGCAAAAATTTATACAGGATAACAAACAACAGATAAGCCAAACCTTGCACCCAAGTTGGTTACTTAATCGTCTTAAGCAAGCTTATCCACAGCAATGGCAAAATATTATTAATGCAAATAATCAAAAACCACCAATGTGGTTACGGGTTAATCTTAATCACTATTCTGTCAGTGAGTACCAACAATTATTGGCTGAACAGCAAATCGAGTCAGAAGCTTTTGCTGATTTACCTTGTGCAATCAGGTTATTGTCGCCAGTGAATGTAACGAAATTACCTGATTTTGCTGAGGGAGCGGTTACCGTACAGGATCTATCCGCGCAATATGCTGCATATTTGCTAGCACCAAAAAATGGTGAGCAAATTTTGGATATGTGTGCCGCTCCAGGCGGTAAAACAACTCATATTTTAGAAATTGCTCCGAAAGCGAATTTATTAGCGGTAGATGTTGATGCGAGTCGTGCCAAACGTATTGAAGAAAATCTGGCTCGCTTAAAACAAGTAGCAGAAGTTAAAGTAGGTGATGGGCTTACTCCTGAAAAATGGTGCTCAGGCAGACAGTTTGACCGAATTTTGCTTGATTCACCATGCTCGGCAACCGGCGTGATTCGTCGTCATCCTGATATTAAGTGGCTACGTCGTGATAGCGATATTGTGCAATTAACCGAATTACAACACGCTATTTTAACTAATATTTGGTCATATCTAAAAACAGATGGCACTTTAGTTTATGCCACCTGTTCAATCCTACCCGATGAAAACAAATTTCAAATTGAGCGTTTTTTAAAAGAAAACAGTAATGCTCAACTCATGGGTGACATGAAACAATTTTTACCAACCGCACAAGGTGGTGATGGGTTTTTCTATGCTGTTTTAAAAAAGAGTAGTTAGTACATTTAAAAATGTCATGCTCTATTAAAAATGATTAACCCATTATTGTTGCTCTACTTACTATAATTTTTAATTAATTGAGCTAATTGCTTACTGTGCTGTGATGCTTTTGCTTTTATCGTTGCTTTTTCTCCTTCAATAACAGGTGATACACCATATAAAAGTATTGGAGGAAGATATTTCATTTGTGTGTAGAGTGCTGAAACTTTAACGGATTCAAGTAAATTATTTATTAATTCAGAGCTATATTTTTGGTAATTCTCCTCTACTTGTCCTACTGTTAAGCTTTGTAATAACTTTTTATCTTTTAATTTATCTCCCTGCGAGCCATAAGCAAATTGGTAGGTTAATACCTCATCAAACCATAATTTAAGTATTGCTGGCATATTAAACCAATACATAGGGTATTGTAGTACGATAAGATCATGTCTAAGTAAAGCGGCTTGTTCTTCTTGTACATTTATTTTGTAATCTGGATAAAGCTGGTGAATATTACGAATTTCTAAATCAGTAATATGTTCTTGCAATGATTCTATGATGGTTTTGTTGGCAATAGATTGTTCAATATTGGGATGACCTAAAATGATTAATGTCATGATAATTCCTTTTTAATTTATGCTATAAAAATTTGAGTTACTATAATTAGTTTATTCCTTAATGAGGTTATGGCAATATCTATCAAATTAGATAGTTATAAAAAAATAGTTAGGTAAGTTAAATGGAACAAGACAAACAAAGACTTTCAAAAATTTATAAAAATAAAACGTATTATTGTCCTATCAGTCTAGCGATGGATTTAGTTGGTGGAAAATGGAAAGGTGTAATACTTTACTATTTACTTTCTGGAGAAAAAAGATTTAGCGAACTAAAAATAGTGATCCCTGAAATTACCGATATGACCTTAAGTATTCAACTAAAAAAACTTGAAGATGATGGTTTAATTACTCGCACAGTTTTTGGCGATAAGCCTCCGTTAAAAGTATTATATAAATTAACGCCACTCGGCGAACGAATTGGTCCAGCATTAGAACAACTTTGTTTATGGGGATTAACTGTATAGTGTTAAATGATTATATTAGTATATGTTAAGAGTTTTTAGAAAATAGATATTTGAATATAAAATAACTTTTTGTGAAAAATATTCAGGAGTCTATGTCATTTCAACTGTTGTGTATATAAAGGCTTCAATAATGGAATTTAAATTGTTAATGATTATTTATAAGTATTTTTTTATCAACTTGGATTAATCTCTAGAAATATTCACCTTTATCCGAAAATCAAATAGACAATTATCTATTTTAAGAGCGTATTTTTTTTGTCTTAATCTTAGAAGCCAGTTGACAAGCATCGGTTAAATCATTTTTGCAAGCTTGATTAAGCCACAATAATGCTTGCTGGTAATTTGATTGAGCCATTTGAATAATACCTAAGTTAAGTTGAGCAAACGCATTATTCTTTTGTGCTGCTTTTTCATACCAATAAACTCCTTTTTTGTAGCTATCTAAATCTGAACCCAAATCGAAAGTTGTTAAATATAAATTACCTAATTCAACTTGCGCAGGTATATAATCTTGTTGAGCCGATTTTTCTAAAAAATATAATGCTTTTGAACTGTCTGATTTAACATCAAATCCAAATCGATAATTTATGCCTAATTCATATTGAGCTTTTGCATGATTTTGTTTTGCGGCTTTTTCTAACCAAATAAACGATTTTTCAGAGTCACCGCGCTCTGAATAAATAACAGATAAAGCAAATTCAGCTTCTACATATCCTTGTTCTGCTGATTGCTGATACCAATAAAAAATTTGATCATTATATTCTTCATCAACGTTTTTCGATAACAACAAATTTGCTAAATGATACTGAGCAACCTTATCTCCATTTTCTGCTTTAATGATTAAATTATTTTCGTTATCAATATCAGCCTTTGCAAGATTTATTACCAACAAAATGCAAGTTAATCCTACTGCTGTAATAAATTTTTTATTGAGGTATTTCATTAAGTTCTTTTTCCTCTGTTTCATATAAATCATCATAATTATATATTTTTTTAGTTAATACCTTACCATTTTTATCATAAGTTGTAATAATCTTATAATCTTTGCCAAACTCATCAGGATGATAATAATTCGTACGTACAGGCATACCTAATAAATCATATTCATACCAATTACCTACAGAAATACCTGCCGCATTATAATGACCTTGGCAACCTTGTTCTTTAATTTGACCATTTGGATAATAATCAATGCGTAAAGAGTAACAAAAAGGATCACTATGATTAGCGGCTGACCGTGCTGCACGAATATCAATGTGTTCCTTTTGATTATTGGCAAAAACATTATTAACCAAGAATAGTGGAATGAGCGATAAAAAAATTATTCTTTTCATTATGTAATATCCTTATAATCTTCCTTATAAAATATTTTAATATTTTGGGATATAACTATCATCTGGTAGTGTTAAATTACTAGTTTTAAATAGCTAATTTTATTTGATACCCGTTCATGTCCATTTATCGAGAATGCATTTATCCACATCGAGGTGATTAGTCAGCTCACGGATGGATAGGTAACCATTTTATAAAACAGAATCAATAGATTATTATTTAACTTAAACAATAGTTTTCATTAAAAATAATTATAATAAACAATCTGTTATTTACGATATCAATATTAAATTTGTACTATGTTATATAACTGTTAAACCAATTTGTTAGCAATTAATACTGTAAAAGTTGTAAATTCTTTTGAAATAAAAAATCGCAACAATAAGTGAATATCTCCTTAGCGATTTACTCTAAAACTTTTCTAATATTAGTTTTTTTCTGGAAGTAATAATGCTTTTTTAACAAGATAATGTTCACCTTCAGGAGCATTAATTAAATCCCAGCTTAAATTATTACCTTGAATCGTTATAACCGCTAAACTATTTATACCGCCAAAAGTACTATCAAAATGAACCTTAATTTTATTGTCAATTAAGGTAGAAGAAAAAAGAATAGGGCAATCAATTTTATTACCATATTGGATAATTGAACATAATTCTCCATTAACTTTGTCATTATCCTCAAATTTTAACTCTATTGAGAAAATACTATAGGGTATTTCATTATTATCTGTATAGATTTCTTCAGTCCAACTTCCTTCTTTAGGTAATGCATATAAATAATTAAAGTTAAATAGAAACAATAAAATAACAAATATTTTGAATATACAATTAATTTTCATTCAATCTTTACCTTTAAACAACCATCAACTCTATTTAATCAACTCAGGATTGGCAACAAGGTCAATTTTAGTTTCAAATGTTTTTTCGTGCCGTGTATGTTGTTTTATTAATTAGAAACACAAGCATCAATAGCAGAACAGTGAAGCCATTTTTTAATTATCTTATTTTTTTTTGTTGTATAATTAATCTCATAAAAATTATTTTGTGATCGTACTAAATCAACGATATCTCCCTTGATCAAATACATATTTGTCATATTATTTTTATCGGGTTTATCAAATAGGTGGGATTTCATAATAATATTGTAAGAATTTTCGTAATCAACTACTTTATTGCTTACAATACAATTCCCTTTTACTGTACCATCTTCCCATCCATAATAGGTAGGCCGTATTTTATGAAACCAATCATCATCATTTATTAACTCATTTAGCTCTTGATTGATTTGATGGTAACAATAAATAGTGGTAACATCTGTATCCGATGACCACACTTGTGATTCGAAACTTACTTTATTTAGCGTAAATAAATTTCTATTTTTATTAAATCCTATATCATAATATATTTTAAAATGACCTCGATCAGGGAAACGAGTAATTACCCTAAGGATATTATTCTCATCATAGCGGGTTAATATATTCTTGACACGATTTCCACCATCCTCATCAAAACTTGGAATTTTTGTGATTAATTTATTATTTTGATAAAGTTCAATAATATCTCTTTTGTTTTCAGTATCAAATTTTGCGCGGTTAACCACATTATGATCGATATTAAATGTTACTTTTTCAGCATATGAATTTCCAAAAAAATCATCAAAAAGGTAGTTAATATTAATTTAAATTTCATTATTGTATTTGCCTTGATTAAGGTATTTACTAATCCTTTTTTAGTTAAATAGTTATCTAGCTTATTTATTTTAAAAAAATACTTTATACGAATTATTTTCAATTTCTACCATTTAAACAATTCCATATAAGATTATTTTTATCAACAGAACAAAGTTTATTAACTGATTTCAGTTTAGAATGTTTTTTATTACTCCAATGCTATGCAGTTCGTTCATATCTTTCTTTTATCTCTTAAGTATTTACTTAGCTAATAAAGTGAACAATCACAATTTTAATGAAGTTCTTAATAATTTAATTACCTTAAACAAGTTAAATATTTTGTTTAAGGCTCATCTCCAACCTCTACTACAGCTTTTTCACAATCCAGTCTTTCTTTTTTGGTGCATTGCCTTAAATAATAATTAACACCATCTGGAATTGATTCACAATACTTATCTATATAAGTATATTTTTTTTCTTTATTATTAAAATAATATAATTTTTTTAATAAAACATTAGATGAATAAATAACTACATCGCCACATGTTTTTGTACTGGTTGCTATTTTATTTTCTGAATCAAACTGAATCGAATATCCTTCTAAATTCGCTTCAATATATTTATTTTGTGAATCATCATAGATGTAATATATTTGTGGGACATTGACGGCATAAGATTCACTATTATTAAGAGAAAAATCATTTTTATTACCATCAAAATCAAAATCACCGATTCGTATAGCCTGAAATGTATAAAAAATATACCCTTTTGAATTCTTTATGGTTTGTAATAGCTCCCCACTTTTTTTACTGTAAACATTGATACCAGTAATTTTAATATCTTCTTTTTTCTTTTTGGATAATACGACTTTAAAATAAAAATCTTTGGTTGAGCTTCTTTGTAAAAATTCGATATTTTTAAATTCAATATTATCAAATAATTGTTTAGAGTCTTTCCAATTTCTATCATCACCATTTTCCCACTTTACATTATATTCGAATTTTTTTTCTAACTTGAAATCACCAAATATTTGCGATGAGCCTACTAAGTGGTTATCCTCATGATTGTTCTTATTTTCATTAAAATTAAAATTTTTAATAATTATTGAATCTTTTGTATCCAAATTATCATTTATATTGTATCTAAAATGGTAACCATCATCTCTTTTTCTACCTAAACCTAAATAACTAATTGTTTTTGTTTTATTATCAAGATAAATTATATCAAAGTCATTTTTCGATATAGCACTGATATAAAACTCAACTTTTCTGTCCTCTATATTTCCAGCGTAGACTTGATAGATTGCTTCAGTCGCCTGTGGGAGAAGAAAAATAATTATAAATATAGATTTTATAATATTCATATCATTACCTTTAATTTTGTTTATAATATTTATTACCATTTTTTACAGCGTCTTCTTGATCTGTTTCATCTATTGGATTTAGGTTGACAAAGAAAGCTGGATTTATTTTATAACCTAATTTTCTTATTTCTGTATTTGTTTCATTCTCAGTTTTGTTATTGTTAATTTTCATGGCGATTTCTAAATGCAAATGTGTATTTGGAAGGTTTTTTGCATTACCTGTGTCAGATGTATATCCAATATGATCACCTGCTTTAACCTTGCAACCAACTTTTATTCCTGATACTTTTTTAGTATCATGCACATGGCAATATCTAATATAAAAATAATCACTATCAATATCAAAATTATCGGCTTGAACTATTTCATTTTGCTCGTCACCCGAAAACTCTAATGTATAATTATTTTTTGATGCACGTAAATCATCACCTTTGACTTTTAATACAATGACATTGCCATAAGTACCTTCGCTCGCATCTTGAACAATTTCACCATCTAAACAAGCAAAACATGGTGTACCAATACGGGCAAATATATCTAAACCTGCATGGGCCTTTTTACCATTATTTCTAACATATCCAAATGCCCCATTACAAGGTTTGTCATTACTACCAGAATTATAATGAGTCCGTTGTGGATTTTCTAAAGGTTCATGCCAAGGGCTGGTTTTAATTTTAAAATAGTTAATTAACATCATCGGGTGCATAAACCATGCCTGACCATCAAGATTTAAAGTAGCTGGTAGCGTGACATTAGTAGAGGTGGATGTGTTATCTTTTGAAGTATCACTTTCAGTGTTCGTTTTGGATTGTTCTGATTGGTTCTGTTGGTTTTGTTTCGCTAAACCTTTTGCAACATCATCCCACCATAACATTTTCTTTATTTTCTCTTTTTCTTTATCCCATTTTTTAACTATGTTTTCTAACATTTTTAGTTGAATATAAGCATTATGTTCTCTTTGGCTTAAGTTATTTAATATCGGATCAGGAATGGTTTTGAGAGTATTTCTCAAACTGATTAGTCCATTTTTAACATTTTTTTGTTCGCTTTCCTTTAATGTGTTTATGTAAGCATCAAGATTTGCTTTATATCCTTCTTTCAAATAATCAAAGACATTTTTTGCATCTTCATTAAATTCATTGTCTAAGGCATCCCATTTGGGCATTTTGCCTTGTGCATCCATTTCACTATACCATTCACTTTCGCTCTGAATCAGTAAACGTGAAAGTGCCGATGATAATTGTGGTTTATCTTTGATTCCATTGAAACTTTTTGCATCTATCTTAGCATATTTTTTTTGGTCTAAATGATATTGCCTATCTAAAATTGTTAATGTCTCTTTTAGTGTTGGTTTATAGGCCTCAAGAGATGCATTGTCTCTAGATGAGGACTTTTTGACATCTAAATAAAATTCTTTTGTGGTCGCCTTTTCTTCGATCAGCTTAAAATCAAACCAATCCCAACAACTCACTTTTTTTACGCCTTCACTATTTATGGCTAACCAGCCGCGGATAGGAACATTATTTTTATCAAGAGCATGCTCTATAAAAATCCATAATGTTTCATCTTTATCAACAGCCCGATGACTCAAAGTTTTAAATACTCCATTATTAATATTAAGTAATAATGGGGTATCAATAATAGAACTATTATTCGCTACTTCGCTTGCCTGTAATGGATATTCACTCCAGGCTTTTTTATCAGTCGCTAAAGTGATATTACCCTCTGCATTTATGTTTTTTGATATCTCTTCACTATTTTCAATCCATACCGTTTTTTTGTTAGTTGTCGATACAGTGATTTCGACTTGTAACCATTTGACATTGATATCTTCACTGATTACTTTAATCTCAGTATGTTGCCCCACGTCTGTGTCTGCATCTTTCGGTGATTTAAGTAGTTTAGCTTGTTTAGAAATACCTAATAAGGTCTTATCTTTTTCTGGTAGTTGACTGGCTTCTGCACGAGTTTGTGCAATAAAATTAGGCAGGTCATCACAGGTAAAGCATTCCACATGCAAGTTAGTATCGCATTTTATTTCAGTACTGTTCTGGGAAAGTGATATCTTAGGGGTATGGTCATGCCCAATATGCCCAATCAAATCACCTGCTTTTATTGGAAAAGGTGTATCTAATACCACCACTTCATTGTAATTTTTACCTCGGGAAATTCTTTCAAGGCAGTCAAACCAAATTTTTGTCTTTTCATTTGGTAAAGGAATGGTGGGTTTACCATCCCGAATCACTTCAATTAACTCAACAAAATGTTTTGCTTTTTTATTCCCCGATATTTTAACTTGCGTTCCTTCAGGTAGCATTGATAAGATTTTTTTATCATTTCGGACTCTTAACCCTTTAGATTTAACCCAATTAGTCTTAAATTCTTTTTTTAGTATGCTAATTTTTTCAGACTGACCAGAAAGAAGCTTTTCGTGCGCCTTTAGTTCTAAAATCTCAAATTCTAGCGAGGCCATCTCTTTACCAATAAAAATCCAACCTAAAATGTCTGTTTGAGTCACACCTTGAGTGTGTTTGATTGATTTTAACTCCGGAATCGAGGAATAACCTTCCGCTAAGCTTGTAACAGCATACCAGTTATGATTTTCGTCATGTAAATTGAGATTTAAATTCACTTTAGTGCCGACTTGTAAGACCGCTAATATACTGTCATTTTTTGAATTGTCCGCTTTATCGCGAATACATAAACCTTCTACCGTATTCAATTCCTTATGATCAGCTAGAACACGATAAATATCTTGTTCCCAAAATGCAGGTGTTGGAGTTTTAGAATTTTTATCATAAAAAGCAGTATCGGCTAGATGCATATAAAGGCTATAAAAATAGAGTTGATGCGGTGGTAGTTTTTCTTCTTCAGCTTCGTCGGGGGTGTTTTCTGATGTAGTATCAGTTTTATCTGTCGTTGAATTAGTAGAAGTTGCAGTGTCATTTGCCTTAGATGCAGGAGAATTATCTTCAGCAGTTTTTTCTGTTGTCGAACTATTTTCTGTATCAGGCTCTGTTGATTCTGGTTTTTCTTCAACTCGCTCCATTTCGAGTAAGTGACGTACCAAAACAAAACTCGTTGAGTAGAAGGCAATACTATCCCCATAGTTAGTTTTTTGATAGTAATCATTAATTCGATAAGCAACTACTTCACCATCAGCAATACAATGAACCTGTCGTTCGTTTTCATCACCTAATTTTTTAAGTACTGTTTTATCAAAGTGAATACCCATATGCATAAGATTAGTAACAGTAACTGGATAAAATCCTGTTGAAGTTGACATTAATGCTGCATAATAGTTATTGGTAGTGAGAGGTTCTTTTTTACTATTAATGATAACTGGAAATTTCCATTCTTTTACTGCTGACAATGTCATTGCTCATTCCTTAAATTATAGAATTCTTATGATAATTATTTATTAAACGGACTCGGCAATATTAAGAACATTTTTAAATGTTATAGCTATTATTTTCTGATGTCTTAAATGCCATTTTTAAGATTGTTTTTTATTTAAACAAAACATAAATATCACAAAGATAGTTGATAGGTTATAACTCTGTGAAATTAATTTGATATAAAAACGATCTAAATAAGCTCATAAAAATACCTTGTTTAGTGTAATTTGTAATCTTTTTTTGGAAAAAATTTTAATTTGGATTAGATAGATAACTTATTAATATCAGTAATAAATTAAAGAAATACTAGTGAAAAATTGATTTGAGCGATAGCAAAAAAAGTTTGAGTTGAATTTATACTTTATGGATTTTGTATTAATTAATATTTAGTCATTATGTTTGAAAATTAATTTTTTACTGAAACGTATGCATAATCTGAAACTTTTTGACAAAAATAATCATCTATTCGTGATAAAAATAAGGATATGTAAAAAATTATTGAAAGGACGGTTAAAATTTAGATGTGATTGAATCGTCAGGTTTAGATTGCCTCAAAATATAATTATAATAGTTTTTGTAAAAAATATTCAGGAGTCTATATTATTTCAAATTTTTTGTATATTGATATTTGAATTTAATTAAACATTAAATGCAAGATAAGCTAAATCCCAATTTGGACAATCTTTTATAGATATGTTAAATTTTGTCATCGTTTTACGTTATAATGATTTTCTAATATGGCTTATACACTCACCTATAATGATTTACCTGAGAATATTCAAAATTGGCAAGGATTACCACTTTCTTTGAATGGTTGTGAGGTTGTTCCACTTGATTACAATGCAGGTAAAACCGGTTGGATTATTTATGGAAAGAAATTAAATAAAACAATATTATCAACATTCCAAAATAAACTGGCTATGCCAATGGTGATTGTGTCATCTTGGAAAATTAAAACCTATCAAATTGTTCGTATTGCTGGGGTGATGCCTAAAAAAGCTAAACCTATTTCACTTACTTTAGGTATTGATGTTGCACCCATTGATAATTTACCTACGTTGCATTCTCCTGGTTTACTTGTCATGGATATGGACTCAACTGCAATCGGTATTGAATGCATTGATGAATTAGCCAAACTGCATGGGGTTGGGGAGCAAGTTGCCGCCGTTACTGAACAAGCTATGCGCGGAGAGCTTGACTTTTCAACGAGTTTACGTAAAAGAGTTGCGACATTAAAAGGTGCTCATCAAAGCATCTTACAAGAAGTGAAAGATAAGCTACCACTTACGCCAGGTCTAACTTATTTAGTTCGCGAGTTGTACAAAAAAAATTGGCATGTTGCCATTGCCTCTGGGGGCTTTACCTATTTTGCTGATCATCTCAAACAAAAACTAAAATTAGTTGATGTTTATGCAAATCAATTAGAAATTAAAAATGAAAAATTAACCGGTAAAGTGATTGGTGATATTGTTGATGCTAAATACAAAGCAAGAACACTGCAGCAATTAGCTGCCTCGCTTGATATTCCAATCGAGCAAACCGTAGCAATTGGTGATGGGGCAAATGATTTAATGATGATTCGTATTGCAGGTCTTGGTGTGGCTTATCATGGTAAACCCAAAGTTGTTGAAAAGGCGAGAATTAGTATTAATTATGCAGATTTGACTGGTCTATGGTGTATTTTATCCACCAGTTTATTAAGTGAAGGTTAGGAGAATAATTTGGCAAAATCCGTTAAACGTGCTTATGTGTGCAATGATTGTGGTGCAGATTATCCGCGTTGGCAGGGGCAATGTAGTGCGTGTCACGCTTGGAACACGATTACTGAAGTTAGGTTAGCCAGTACTTCATCACGTAATGATAGATTAACAGGTTATGCGGGTGGGGCAGGTCAAGCTAAAATTCAAAAACTATCGGAAATCAGTTTAGAAGCCTTACCAAGATTTTCAACTGGATTTTCTGAATTCGATCGCGTATTAGGTGGCGGAGTTGTACCGGGTAGTGCCATATTAATTGGTGGTAACCCAGGTGCCGGTAAAAGTACTTTATTGCTACAAACCATGAGTAAACTATCAGCCCAAATGAATACCTTGTATGTAACAGGTGAAGAATCACTGCAACAAGTTGCTATGCGAGCACATCGTTTAGGTTTACCAACCGATAATATTAATATGTTATCTGAAACCAGTATTGAACAAATTTGTCTGCTGGCTGAACAGTCACAACCTAAACTTATGGTCATCGACTCTATTCAAGTGATGCACCTTGCCGATATACAATCTTCACCAGGTAGTGTTGCACAAGTGCGAGAAACCGCAGCCTATTTGACACGCTTTGCCAAAACGAAAGGGATTGCCATTATTATGGTTGGACATGTGACTAAAGATGGCTCACTAGCAGGTCCAAAAGTTCTTGAGCACTGTATTGACTGTTCTATTTTATTAGATGGCGATGCCGATTCTCGTTTTAGAACACTACGTAGCCATAAAAACCGTTTTGGTGCAGTAAATGAACTGGGTGTATTTGCCATGACAGAACAAGGTTTAAAAGAGGTCAGTAATCCATCGGCGATATTCTTAAGTCGCGGTGATGAGATGTTGCCTGGCAGTTCTGTTATGGTACTTTGGGAAGGCACGCGCCCACTGTTGGTTGAGATTCAAGCTTTAGTTGATCACTCTATATATGGTAATCCTAGACGTGTTACCGTTGGACTTGACCAAAATAGATTAGCGTTATTATTGGCTGTCTTGCACCGTCATGGTGGGTTACAAATGGCCGATCAAGATATCTTTGTTAATGTTGTCGGAGGTGTAAAAGTTACCGAAACTAGTGCTGATTTAGCCTTGATTGCTGCATTAGTATCAAGTTTTCGTAATCGTCCTTTACCGCAAGATGTCGTGATTTTTGGTGAAATTGGCTTAGGTGGTGAAATTCGCCCAGTACCAAGTGGGCAAGAGAGAATTTCTGAGGCCGCTAAACATGGTTTTAAAAAAGCGATTGTGCCAATTGCCAATATGCCGAAAAAGAAACCTGACAATATGCAGATTTTTGCAGTGAAGAAAGTGTCAGAAGCTTTAGATATCTTGAGTGACTTTTAAAAATACGTTTAATAAAGATTTTTCCGCCGATTCGATTTTCGGCGGAATATTATAAAAGATGTGTTTGGACTTTCTGTTAATAACAAATCTCATAACATGGTTGGTAAGCGGTTCCTCCCGGTAATTTCATACGATCTTGTTTTACAAAGCTTCTTAATAAATTATCGAGTTGTTTCATAATTTCAGGATCACCTTGTAATTTATATCGACCATGTTCGGCAATTTGTTTCATCCCAAATTCTTTTACATTACCAGCAACAATACCCGAGAACGCTCGGCGTAAATCGGCTGCCAGTAATTCGACAGGTTGATTTCTATGCAGATTTAATGCTGCCATGTTTTCATGCAGTGGTTCAAAAGGGCGTTGAAGGGATTCATCAATTTTTAATAGCCAGTTAAAACCATAGGCATCACCCGTTTTTAAGCGCGAAGATTTTACATGTTTTACGCCATCTTTCATAATACGAGCAACTTTTTCAGGTGAGTCGATTACAATTTGATAAAGCTTGGTTGCTTCTTCACCTAATGTATTACGTATAAAATCATCAATGGCAGCAAAATAGCTTTCACACTCTTTAGGGCCAGTTAAAATCAGTGGAAGAGTTTGGTTTTTATTAGCTGGATTCAACATAATACCAAGAATATAGAGTAACTCTTCAGCCGTTCCCGGCCCACCCGGAAATATAATAATACCGTGTGCCATTCTTACAAAAGCTTCAAGACGTTTTTCAATATCCGGCATAATAATTAGTTCATTTACTAAAGCATTTGGTGGCTCAGCGGCAATAATAGAAGGTTCGGTCATACCAATAAATCGACTATCTTTATAA
The DNA here is from genome assembly GCF_000599985.1 of Gilliamella apicola. Lineage (NCBI taxonomy): Bacteria > Pseudomonadati > Pseudomonadota > Gammaproteobacteria > Orbales > Orbaceae > Gilliamella > Gilliamella apicola. Next base: position 2,815,124 of record NZ_CP007445.1, on the reverse strand, counting down.
CGCTGTTGTGCATGACCAACAGCCGCACCTTTCATTGGTGCTTCCATAATACCAGGACCACAGCCAGTACAAATATTGAGTTCACGTAGCCCAAGTTGCATACCAACTTGGCGAGCGTAATAATATTCACTTTCATTAATTGAATGTCCACCCCAACAAACAATAAGATTCGGTTCTTCACCAACATGGAGTGCATTAGCATTACGTAAAATAGAAAAAACAAGGTTGGTGATGTAATAGGAATGTTCTTTTTCGAGTTTGTCATTTGGAACCAAATGTTTTATTGCAACTATTTGGCTATTTAAAAAAAGAATATCACGTAAAACCGCAAATAGATTAGCTTGAATTGAGCGAATGATTCGTTTATCAACAAATGCACTTTCAGGCGCATCAATAAGCTCTAACTTAACCCCTCGTTCTTTGCTGATAACATTAATTTCAAAAGATTGGAATCTATCTAATAGATCTTTAGTATTATCGGTTTTACTGCCTGCATTGAGTGTTGCTAAAGAACAGTTTCTAAACAACTGATACAGATCACTATTGGCTGATTTTTTTAAAATATCAACTTCTGCTTGAGCAAGTAAGTCCATTGATCCTAATGGGCTAATATGGGTAATCATTACAACCTCCATTTGACGGTTTTATCGGCAAAAAATCATTATATATTCAAACAGAATAAAGAATAAGTAAAGATAATAATAGATTAATTTATAAATAAGTTAATTAATATAACCTGAAAAAACACAGTAGGTCTTTTTTTATCTATATTTTTATATGTTATGTTTAACAATGACTTAAAGGTAAACGTAGTATAAAATTATTTCAATTTTAATTATTAAGTCATTATGTTACCAATGAAAACTGATTTTTGATTATTTAGGTGGATGATCAGTCAGCTAAGAAAGGTAGAAATTGATGAAAAACAACTTTTATTGTTGTCCCTCAATTTTTGCTTTTGTTCTGTTATTTTTTTTGTAAAAGACCTTGTTTAAAAGAGAAATACTTTTGCTGTTTTATCGGTAATCATTTAGTAGACGGACTGTTTAGACAAATTATCTTTAAAAAAGGTGATCATGTTGATAAGAAGTAAAAAACTCTCTAAAAAACGAGATTTATGAGTGTTATGTGGTTCGTATTTTGCAACAACATGCTTTAATAGTTCTTTTATTATTGAAATATCGACGATAATAACTCTCAAACTTAATTTTATTATGACTGTAATATTTATTGTTGCCAGCGTTATCCTATTTTTTATCAGTTGTTTTTTATGATACTTAATTGAATGATTATCTTAATGTCGTTAAATATAGCTGTTGGAGCTGGGTAATTGCGTTTATTTATATATTTTGAGTAATGGGCGGTGAATATTTCTTTTTGGCAATCAGGTTTTAGCTGTTTAGGTTATTGTACCTTGCAACATGATATCGAAAAAGAAGCCAGATGGTTTAAGACATTACATCATATTAATGCTCCTAAAAAGATTAGTGAGCCAAAAGCACCAGATTTTAAAAAATTGAAATTATTTAAAAGTGGGTTTTATTATTATTGCCAAACTCCAATTTTACCTGATCGGCTGAATGTTATTGATTAAATAATAGAAAAATATAAGGAATGTATATAATGCAATCTAACTTAACATCAAATAGTAGATACTATCAAGTCATTACCGGTTATATCACTGATCTTGAACTATATGATAGCTATCAAAATTTTATTCAAGCTCGCACTTTGGCTAATCGCCCAGATTTTAATGTATCTTCAATCGGTCATTTAGATAAGGTTTTTAATGAAAATAGTTATATGAAAGCTATCTTAGCGAGGAGAGATGACAATTCTCCTATTCTAAACATTGAACAATATTTTTGTTTTAAATTGGGTGATAAAGTGATTGAGGGAGTTTTTTGTCGCGCATTTTTCAATATAGGTGACTATGTAGAAGTTGTTGTTGATCAAATTGAAGGAGAAAGCTATTTTGCCTATGCATTACGTCGGCCAGTTGATCATTATTTATGGCTACATCCTTACGCAACGATGGGGACTGAATTGGCTAAAAGAAAAAAGAAAAAATATCTATCGTTAATACCAATTATTATCTTTTCTAGTTTCGGCATAACTGGTGCGTTTATTTTCGTATATATGTTAATTTTAGCATATTCTTACAAGAACGTTGCTCTTCTCTTTGGCGCAGCTGTGGGATTGTTATTTTTTTTACCAGTACATTTTTATTATTCTTCATTTAAACAATTGGAATCAGGATCGCCTGTAGCTGATAAGATTTTTGCAACTTTAGGCTATGTTAATCCTAAAAATTTTGCAATCGAAAGAGAATGTGATTTTTTTATTGATAAATTCAATTTTTTATATGAACAATATAAAGCTAACTATAGTGGTTCATTAACAGATGAAGAAGAATTGTATGAAGAGTTTACCGATTATTATAGAAATCAACAATCGGATAATGATACTGAAGATGATATTTTACTAAAACGATTTTTAAGTGACGAGCCACCAGGAAAAAAATGGGTTTATATTTATCGAACAGCAACTGTTATTCCTAGCTACATAACGGTTATTCATACCGAGGATAATAATGACAAAGTCGAATCTTAGGTAAAAAACAAATTGATTTTTATTATGATGATATTAAATAATTGCTCATAGTCAATAAATTAAGACTGTGCTAGACTTAACCAAACTCTGAAGCTATTTTACCTAAGTGATAATGTTACTCATATGGTCAATTAGCCGCGGTATAGCGCAGAAATGGCTATGCTTCCCGACTTGGATAAGGTGTTTAAAGTATATATATGCAATTAGTTGATAATTATCAACGGCGATTTCAATATTTGCGTTTATCGATTACTGAGCTGTGTAATTTTCAGTGTCAGTATTGTTTACCAAATGGTTATCGACCTAATAAAACTCATACGTTTCTTTCGCTTAATGAAATTGATAATGTTGTATCTACTTTCACTGAACTTGGTGTGCATAAAATTCGTTTAACTGGTGGAGAACCCACATTACGACGTGATTTTGTTGATATTTTGTCAATTATTTCTTCTTATTCTCGTGTTAAAGAGCTGGCAATTACCACCAACGGATCGCGTTTATTAAAAAATATTGCACATTGGCAACAAGCTGGACTGAATGCGATTAATATCAGTATTGATAGCCTATCTCCACACTTATTCAAATTAATTACCGGTCAAGATAAACTCAAAGAGCTAATGCAATGTGTTGAAAAATCATTGGAAGTTGGTATAAAAAAGGTCAAAATTAATACCGTTTTGATGAAAAATATGAATGATAATCTTGATGATTACTTGTTGTGGATTAAACATCGTCCAGTAGAGTTGCGCTTTATTGAGTTGATGGAAACAGGCGATAGTAATGATGTGTTTAAACGATATCATACAGCAGGTAGCATAATTGAATCACAACTCATTGCTCAAGGTTGGCAGTTACAGCCCAAAATGCCATTGTCAGGACCTGCCAAAGTATATGTACATAACGATTACCAAGGTAAAATTGGGCTAATTATGCCGTATTCCAAAGATTTTTGTAAAAGTTGTAATCGATTGCGAGTTTCATCGGTTGGTAAATTACACTATTGCCTGTTTGGTGATGCAGCTGTTGATTTACGTGATTTGTTGGTAAGCCCTGAGCAAAAAACACAATTAAAAACCAGAATTTTTGCTTCATTAATGGTCAAACCAGAAAAGCATTTGCTACATGAGCATCATGTTGGTATCACACCAAATTTATCCTATATTGGTGGCTAATTGGATATTTTGTTTAGGAACATTTGTGAGTTGCCAATGTTGTATTGCCCAATCTAAAAGTTGTTGTTGGGTTGCATCTTGCCAATCTTTTGGCACTTTTTGCCCTAAAAATTGCAAAGCTTGAACCGTTAACGCTTTAAGATTGTTTAAATCGATAGGGCAGGCATGATTTTGTTTTGAAAGCTTATTACCATTCTTATCTAAGACTAATGGTAAATGACAATACGTCGGTGTGCAAAAACCTAATAGCTGATAAAGTGAAATTTGTTTGACTGTGACGGTTAAAAGATCTGCACCGCGTACTATTTCTGTAATGCCTTGCTCATGATCATCAAGTACGACTACTAGATTATAAGCAAATAAACCATTTTTGCGATGAATAATAAAATCTTCTAAGGCATCTGCTAGTTGGGCAGTTTGTTCGCCTCGAATTTTGTCAGTAAAAGTTAAAACTGGATGATTTTGTTTTATACGAATAGCCAATTGATCTTTGTCTTTAACTGACAATAGTCGATTACGGCAAAAACCGTCATAAATTTTATTTGCTAAATTGTGAATTCGTTGCCTTGTGCAATTACAATAATATGCTTGTTGTTTATTGAGTAGCGATTGCAGGACAGCTTGATAACGCTCACTACAGTTTGATTGATATAAAATCTCATCATCCCAATATAAATGAAGAGCTTCGAGCGTTTTTAGAATGAGAGATGATGCCCCTTTAACCTCTCTAGGTGGGTCAATATCTTCAATGCGAACAAGCCACTTACCAAAACATGATTTTGCCTGTAAGTAGCTGCCCAAAGCCGTCACCAACGAACCAAAATGTAATGGTCCTGAAGGTGAGGGGGCAAAACGACCAATATATTGCATGGGCGTATTAAGTAAACCTGTAGATTAAATGGAACTATATACCCATTTGTTTTTCACGAAGTTCAGCTAATGTTTTACAATCGATGCATAAATCAGCCGTTGGTCGTGCTTCTAAACGGCGAATACCAATTTCAACGCCACAAGATTCACAAAAACCAAAATCATCTATTTCGATTTTCTTCAATGTTTTTTCAATTTTCTTAATGAGTCGACGTTCTCTATCGCGAGCACGTAATTCAAGACTGAACTCCTCTTCTTGAGTTGCTCGGTCAGCTGGATCTGGAAAATTTGCAGCCTCATCTTGCATGTGAGAAACAGTTTTACCCATTTCACCTTGTAATTGTGAAAGCCATGCTTCTAAGATAAGTTTAAAATGTTTCAATTGGTTAGGATTCATATACTCCTCACCTTTGACCTCTTTATAAGGCTCAAGTCCTGCAATTGAAAGCAGGCTAAGCGAAGAGGTATTTACTTTTTGTTCCTTTTTCAAAACAATCCCCTTATGTACAGATTATTTGCAGGCGGTAAACTATAGCAATAATTTAGGCTTTGGCAAATTTTTTTTAATTATTTTTTGCGTTAAATAAGGGTAAAATAAAACAACTCCATGTTATTAAACAAAATAATTAATCATTCCATTTTATTAAACCATTGAGTGGACATTTAACCAGTAATTCTTGCAGCTTATCGTTGTCAGGTAAAATTAAATCCGGCGCAATATCAAACAGAGGATAAAGAACAAATTCTCTTTTTTTCATATGATAATGAGGAATTGTTAATCGTTCATTATCAATTATTAAATTATCATACAGTAAAATATCTAAATCTAAGGTTCTTGCTCCCCAGCGATTGTCTTTGCGAACACGCCCTTGCGATTTCTCGATTGCTTGCAGTTCGTCAAGTAAAGCGATTGGTGGCAAATTTGTGGACAGTTTAATAACTGCATTGAGATAGTCATTTTGGTCTTTGGGGCCTAATGGTTTGCTACGGTAAAATGGTGAAACAGCTAAAATATGAGTATCAGGTAACTGTTTTAATGCGCTAATAGCTCGATTGGCTTGTGCAAATGGATCGTCCAAGTTGCTACCTAAAGCGATATAACAAATTGACATAATGGATTTAATTTTTGTGGTGTTAGATGTAATGTTGTGCTCATATTTTAACATATAAATTAAAAGTAAAAAAAGGGATATACAAAGTCTAAAAGTTATGACTAAAAGTTATTAAAATATAACCATATAGTCTTTAACTTATTACTTTTTATACGTTATGGTAATTAAAATCATTTTTTTATATAACGATATATTTTTTGAGATGGAAAATGAATTTAGGTCAGCAATTGAGTTTTTTAATAGCGAATACCCCCATAATTAATGATCCTAAGACCATTGAATGTGCAATCAATGGTGTGATTGATTATTTTGCTAGTAGTTTACAAGCTCGCCATGAAGTTGATGTCCATCGATTGCTCAATTGGATTGATAATGAAGGTGGCACAGCTAAAGCTTGGTTGGTGGGGCAAAAAAAATTAGTGACAGCTCGGCAAGCAGCATTATTTAATGGTTTTCAAGCGCATTGCTTAGATTATGATGATGTACATTCTGATGTTCGTGGACATCCATCTGCCGTTATTTTATCAGCACTATTTGCCAGTGTTCAATTAGATGAGGTTCAATCCCATATTGATGGTAAGCGTTTTTTAACCGCTTATGTTATAGGAATTGAAGTTATGGCACGATTAGGCAAAAGTGTTAATCCTAAACATTATGAGAAAGGATGGCATACTACCCTTACCTTAGGAGGCATCGCTGCCACAGCCGCTATTTGTTATCTTTATAATGAACCTTTTTTGTCACAAGCTTTGACATTGGCGGCTACTCAGGCATCAGGTATGCGTTTGGTTATGGGTACACCCATTAAGTTTTTACATGCAGGGTTAGCCGCTCAGCATGCGATTCAATCGGTTGAATGGTTGCGCGTTGGAATGACTGCTGAGAACGATTTTTTAGATGACAAGTTAGGTTTTTTAGCTGTTTATGGGCAGGGTAATAATAATTTCGATTTAAGTCAGTGGGGCGTTGTTTGGAAAATTGTTGAGCCTGGATTATGGTTTAAAACTTATTGCTTTTGTTCTGCTGCAGCCTATGTTGCTGATGCTGGGCAGTTACTTTATCAACATCTAAAATTAAATGTTGACAGTATTAGCCATATTACTCTATTTTTTTTCCCAGCAAACAGCGATGCCGCATTAATCTATAATCGTCCTTTATTGGCTGAGCATGGTCGTTTTTCAGCCGAATATATTTTAGCGTTAACTCTATTAGGCATCCCTCTTAATTTTGAGCAATTCAGTCCAAATCCTATTCCTGTGCAGATTCAAGTACTGATGCAAAAAATGCAGCGCAGTTATCAAATCAATCTAGCTCCCCATGCTGACGCTTATAATGGTCGTTATGTTGTGATTGAAATTGAACTAGACACAGGGGAAAAAATAAGACAACGCATTGATATTCCAAAAGGATCACCTAAAAATCCTTATAAACAAACAGAGATGTTATTAAAACTAACTGATGCAATTAAAGACCAACAAAAAGCGATGGGTTTATTAAATGATATTAAAGAGTTAGCCTCAGGTTTAACCGTTAACCAATTTCTAGAACGACATGTTTTAACATTGTAAAATAATACAAGCTAAATGAGTTTTATTGATTTACTTGTGCTAACTAAATTTCAAAATCAATTTCATCGGTAATTTGGCGTAAAAAGCGTTGTGTCAGTTCATGTTGTGGATTGTCGATAATTGATTTTGCTGGACCTTCTTCAACAATGACGCCATTTGCCATAAAGATAATACGATCGGCAACGTATTTAGCAAACTCCATTTCGTGCGTCACAATGATCATCGTAATATGTTCTTTAGCTAGCTGTAACATCACTTGCAGCACTTCGTGGACCCGTTCGGGATCGAGAGCCGATGTGGGTTCATCAAATAATAGTACTTTAGGCCTAACTGCGAGTGCTCGAGCAATGGCGATGCGTTGTTGCTGACCGCCTGATAAGGTAATTGGAAATTGATTCGCATAAGGCAACATACCAACTCGCTCAAGTAAAGATAGCCCTTGCTGTTTGGCTTTGTCTTTACCTATTTTTTGTCCAACTATTAGTGGGTAGGTAATATTTTCTAATGCAGTTTTATTTTTAAATAAATTATAGTGTTGAAAAACCATTGCTGATTGTTTGCGCAAATTTATCTCGTCTTTATTATGGTAATGTTCACTATTTAGTGCAACAGAGCCTATTTTAATTGTCCCTGTATTTGGTTTTTCCAGTAAATTTAAACAACGCAACAAGGTCGACTTACCTGAACCCGATGGACCAATAATGGCTACCACTTCGCCTTGTTTAATATTTAAATTAATGTCTTTTAATACTTCATTATCAGCAAAGCGTTTAGATAAATGTGAAACAGAAATCATCACCTTTCTCCTCAACGGTGATAGGGCTTACTGAGCTTGTTCTCAATCTTTTTTTGTATCCAAGAATAGATAACAACAGTAAGCCAATAAACAATACCGACAGCCAAATATGTTTCAAAATAGAGGAACGAATTGGCCGTTAACATTTTCCCTGCGGCCAATAATTCTTGTACGCCAACAAAAAAAGCCACTGATGAATCTTTAAGCAATGAAATAAACATATTGCCTGTATTGGGTAAAGCATTAACCAGTGCTTGTGGCAGGATAATACCACGGTAAACTTGATAGATACTAAGGCCGGAGGTTAAGCCAGCTTCTTTTTGCCCATGATCAACTGATGCCAAACCAGCACGAAAGATTTCGGCTAAATAAGCTGAATATTTTAAACTAAAGCAAATAATGGCTGCTGTCGTTGCGCCCATCTGCTTTAATATCGGAAAAATTTGTGGTAACCCATAGTAAATAATAAACAATAACACGACCGAAGGAATACCACGAAATAATGAAATAAAGAGCGCAAAGGTAGCATCAATAATGATAATTTTATGATTACGTAATAATGCAATCGCTAACCCAAAAACAATGGCAAATAGAATCGACACAATAGCAATAAAGAGTGTGACTGGCAGATAAGGTAAGATCTGCGGGAACACACTAAAGAAATAAGTTACATTAAAATTCATGAGGTAATATCTTCACCAAAATATTTAATTGCAATGTTTTTCAATGTGCCATTAGTGCGTAATTTTTCTAGAGCCTGATTGAATTTTTCACGCAGTGCTTGACCTTTTTCTCCTTTACTAAATGGAAACCCTACCTGCTCAACAGTTATAGGGTCTCCAATCAATTTAAACGGTAAGTTTTTTCGTTTAATTTCAGCAAGTAAGATAGGTTTTGAGTTGATATAACCATCAACACGTTGATATTCAGTATCATACATAGCACCATCTCGCGTTTCATAGGTTTTGATTGTAATATCATTATTTGGAAAAGCGTTTTTTAGATTATTAATATGATTTGATCCAAGCACACCAGCAATAATTTTACCCTTAAAATCAGAAAGTTGAGTGATATTTTTATTGTCTTTATGAGTGACAATTTGACTACCATAAAAGCTATAAGTATTGGAAAAATCATATTTAGCTTCACGTGCTGGGGTAATTGCAACTGCATTGGCAATGGTATCTAAACGTCCTGAATCAAATTGTCCCATTAAACCGCCAAATTCAGCAATGACCCACTCAACTTTATAACCGAGCTCATTGGCAATAGCTTCAGTTATTTCAACATCAAACCCTACTAATTTATCGTTTTGTTTATAACCGTTAGGATAGCTTTGCCCAGTGGAGCCTACTTTTAGAATATTTTGTTCGGTTGCTTGATTGCTGGATTGATTATCACAACCGACTAACGCAAAACCGGTTAATATTGCAGCAGATAATAATGTTATTATTTTATTCATTGTCTATGGCTCCTATTTTTCCATTCGGTATAGCTTTTTTGATTGAAGATTTTTTCAAAATAAACAGTAGTATGATCCGAAGTTAAATTGGCATGACCAATTTTACTAAACCCTTTTTTGGTATACATTTGTGCCAACCAAGGGTGGTTTTGTGCTGTACCTAAAGTGACGGCAGGCAATTTTAATTGATTAATCAGGATTTGTTGTTCTACCCAATCCCATAATTGATTGCCATATCCTTGTCCTTTATATTTGGAATCAGTAGCAAACCAACCTAAATGCGGTAATCCGTAAGGTCCTGGGTTATTTCCCCATGGAAAACGAATGCTTAAGGTGGAAACTAATTGTCCTTCTTTTTCAAATAGATAAACTGCATTAGATTCTATATGATGAGTGATTTGTTCTGTATTTACTGTGGCTGCAGCAAAGTGAATCCCCAAATTTGTTGTCATTTGATAAGCATTGTGCAATAAAGTCTGATATGCGGGAATATCGGACTTTGTAATTAAGCGAAAGCTCATGCTAGCACTCCACTTTGCTCAGCATAATTGATAACTTGCTGCACTTTTTCAGGTGCTGTGCCCAGATAGTTCATTGGTTCAAGCCAGCTATCAAGTTCTGCTATAGTAAACTCTTTATTCAGTAATGGATCATCTAACAATATATCTTTAAAAGCTCTATTTTGTTCGAAGGCATGCATAGCACAGTTATACACCAGATGATGTGCCGTTTGTTTGCCTAAACGCTTACCGATTTCAAACATGACTTTTTCTGATAGCAATAGTCCATTTTGCATTAATAAATTTTCTAGCATGCGATCGCTATTGACCTTCAAACCTTTTAGAATAGTGAGCGCGGTTTGCAATTGAGCAGAGATATATAAATTAATTTCGGGTAAGGCAATCCATTCTGCACGCCAACTCATGGCATCACGCTCGTGTTCTACTTTCATTGATTCGTGGATTAATGCAACACTTTTTAACAGAGGCGCGGTTAAGCTTGCTAAACCTTCTAAAGCTGCTGGATTACGTTTGTGAGGCATAGTAGTTGAACCGATTTTTCCTTCCGAAAACGGCTCTTCGACTTCATTAATTTCAGTACGCATTAGATTATAAAATTCGTTGCCAATTTTGCCTAGTGTGCCACTGATTAAGGCGATGACTGAAGCATATTCCGAAAAACGGTCACGGGCTGCTTGCCAACCGATATTTGGAGTATTAAGACCAAGACTCGATAATGCACGAGCTTCAATTAAAGGACCCAATTTCCCTATTGATGCATAAGTGCAAACAGCACCACTGATGTTTCCAACTAAAACACGTTGTTTTATTTCAGTTAAACGCTGTAAATGACGTACAAACTCATCTAACCAAACCGCTAATTTAAAACCAAAAGTAGTCGGTAGTGCTTGCATACCGTGAGTACGTCCAACCATAGGTAGGTATTGATATTGCTTAGCTAAGCGTTTAAGTTCAATCGCAATAAGTTTGGTATCACGTTCAACAATAGCAAAAGACTGTTTTAATTGTAAGACCGTTGCCGTATCGACTATATCTTGAGTGGTTGCACCGTAATGAATAAATTGTCCAGCTTCGCCTACCTGTTTTTGTAGTGCGTTAATGGTCGACATTAACGAGTGTTTCGCTTTTGCTGCTTCGTCAGCAATTTGTTGTAAAGATAATTTCGATGCATCTGCTTTTTTTACAATTTCATCAGCCACATCAGCTGGGATCACACCTAATTCACCTTCGGCTTTTGCCAAGGCGACTTCTACATCGACTTGCTTTTCTAAACGATTTTGTTCTGACCAAACCGCTCGCATTTCGCTGGTGCTAAAGTTATTCCCTAAAATTAAAAAATCTAAAACATGCGATGCCACAATTGCCCTCAATCAGTTTCTATATTTGATTGTTCAATTATTAATAATTAATGGATTAGCGTCTAATAATCTGTTTGTATATTGATATAACTAAAAGGAATAAAAATAGGGAATTAAAGAAATAGTGGATTATCCAACATCAGTTAAAAATGAAATTGTTTTTTTATGGTGGATGGTGATTTTAGTAGACTAGGATTTTTATTGTTACTCGCAATAACTAAGGAAATTTTATTATTTCCCTAGTTTTTATTCGATATATTAAATTATTATTCAATTAGTTAATATGTTTTATAATACTTCAACAATTGATTCACAAAGTCTGGACATATTATCAATAGTCATTCCTGCGACATTGATTCGTCCTGAATTAACAATGTAGATGCCATAATCACTGCGTAACTTTAGTACTTGCTCTTCACTTAAGCCACTAAATGAGAACATACCATTTTGTTTAGCAATAAAGCTAAAGTCTTGATTTGCGCCTTTATCTTGTAACGTTTTAACAAATAATTGTCGCATACGATGAATGCGTTGACGCATGTTGGTTAATTCATCAATCCACTCTTCTTTTAACTCTTCATTATTTAGAATATAAGAGACAATTTTAGCACCATGAGCAGGAGGATTAGAATAATTCGCGCGAATAATGGTTTTAACTTGACTAAAAGCTCGATTGGCAATTTCGGCATTCGCAGCAATTATTGTAAATGCTCCTACTCGCTCGTTATATAACCCAAAGTTTTTTGAATAGGAGCTTGCAATAAGCAATTCAGGTTGCTGATTAGCAAATAATCTTAATCCATAAACGTCCTCTTCAATACCCTGTCCAAAACCTTGATAAGCTAAATCAAATAGCGGCAACCAACCATTTTTTAAAGCTAAATCAGAAATAGCTTGCCATTGTTCAGGTGTTGGATCGATACCTGTTGGGTTATGACAACAACCATGGAATAGTACTGCTTCACCAGCTGCGACTTGACTTAAACTGCTCATCATGGCATCAAAATCAAGACCATGTGTCTGCGGGTTATAATAGTTGTATTCTCGTACTTCAAGACCAGCGGTTTGAAATACACTACGATGATTAGGCCAAGATGGATTACTTATCCAAATACGTTTTACTTTGGTTCGGCGAGATAAGAAATCAGCCATTATGCGTAGAGCACCCGTTCCTCCTGGTGCTTGGGCTGTTCTTGCACGCTCATTTTTATTACCAAAAAGTAACGTTTGTGTCACATCATTAAATGTACTGGAACCATCAATCGGTAAATAACTTTTAGTGGTTTCGTCCGTTAATAAAAATTGTTCCGCCTTTTTTACACTTTCTAAAATAGGTGTTTTGGTGGTTTCGTCCTTGTAAACACCAACACTTAAATTAATCTTATTGGTGCGTTCATCTTTATTATAAAGATCTGCTAGCCCTAAAATGGGATCGGCTGGCGCTGCTGTTAAATATTCAAACATAATTCACCTATCTAATCTAATGACTTTTAACGCATTATATACACATTATTTTATAAGTTACAATTTAGAAAATATTTACTTTTATGGATTGACATCAGTATTGAGTTATTGCTTGAATTATAGCTTACTAATTGTTATTTAATTAATAACAATTAATTTATTAAAAAAAGACGTTAAATCTTGGGTCAGTGTGGTTAACTCGCCTGTAATCAAATCTTCTTTTACGATTTCGCCAGTTAAATTGTTTAAAGAAATTATTTCAGTACTTTCATCTGTTGTTGCTATAAAAATGGTTGGAATACGTTTTAATTTTTTTTGTTGGGATAAATGAGCAATTAAATTTTGTTCTAAGTTTGAAAAATCATCATCATTCCAAGCTTGGATTAAAGTTAATTTGATATCAGCTAATTTAGCTGTCATATTGCCAGCATATTGTGTGCCGTAAAAAATGTGTGAGGAGGGATGTAAAATAATACCCACAACTTCCTCAACTATGGATAAATCTCTTGGTGGTTGTAAGGTAAACGGTTGCCAAAATACGGTAAGTTGTTCGGTTTTTAAAATACAAGGTGAAGGGATAGCATGCAGTTCTTCGCTTTGTGGTGCGTAATCAAATTGATTCAACCAACGAGTGGTAAATTTAATGAGTGCTGTTTTTTCAGATATGTCCATAAATTGTTTTTGTCTCTTGTTAACAGTTTTCCTTGGTAATTATTATACTGATTAAGATTAGCGTTGCACCATGTAATTCATTGCTTATTTTTAATTATGTGAAATAAGCTCCAAGACAAAATTTTGTAAAGAAGTTTCAGATTAACATGATGTTTTAGTATAAAGTACTCATACCAGAAAGTGAGATTTTCTTTTTTGGTTAAACAAGATTTATGATAAATACAAAATATCTTGATAACTATTTATAAAATAGCAATTTTAATTTACTTGCTATCCTTTGCTGAAACGTTAAAATAAGAAAGGATTTTTTTATCCTTGTAATGCAGCAATGGCGTTAGACATTACAATTTTTTTAGAAAGTAAAATAGCGTAAGTAGGATTATTATAATTAAATAATATGTTTATTTTGAACAATCATATAACGATTTAATTTGGTAACCAAAGTCAAAAAAAACTTTAGTTTATAAGTTAACCATAGAAATAATATCGACAAGTTATATGTTTAGGGATGGTTTATAAAGTGTGTAAAACTTTTGAACATTGATAATGCCTTAAATTTTAAAGAGATATTGTATAAATAATATCGGTTTCACATAATATAATAACAAAAATAACACAAATAAAATAATGAATACCATATTTGAATATTTAGTTAACAACCATTATTTATCATTGTTAAAATAAACGCGTATTATTGATAATAATATTCTACCTATAATTAATTAAGATTAATAAAGAGTGTAGAATAATGAAAAGAATGCTAATCAACGCAACCCAGCAAGAGGAGTTGCGCGTTGCGCTCGTTGATGGACAACGCTTGTATGATTTAGATATTGAAAGTCTTGGGCATGAACAAAAAAAAGCCAATATTTATAAAGGCAAGATCACTAAAATAAACCCAAGTTTAGAAGCTGCTTTTGTCTCTTATGGTGGTGAACGAGATGGATTTTTACCATTAAAAGAGATTGCTGAAAGTTATTTCCCCGCCAATATTTCAGGGCGTCGTAGTATTAAACATCTACAAGAAGGACAAGAAGTTCTAATCCAAATTGAAAAAGAGATCCGTGGTAAAAAAGGCGCAGCATTAACGACTTATATTAGCCTAGCGGGTAGCTATTTGGTATTGATGCCTAACGATCCACGAGCCGGTGGTGTTTCGCGCCGTATTGAAGGTGAAGATCGAGCTGATTTAAGACGGATTATTGATGCGATAGAAAAACCAAGAGGAATGGGCGTTATTGCTCGAACCGCTGGTGTCGGTAAAAGTCAGGAAGAATTACAACAAGATTTAGATGCGTTAGTAAATTATTGGACAGCGATTCAAAATGAGGCCAAAAACTATCCGGCTCCAAGCTTAATTCATAAAGAAAGTGATATTATTACCCGCGCATTTCGTGACTATTTGCGTGATGATGTGGGCGATATTTTAATTGATAACCCTAAAGTAATGGAAGTGGCTAAAAAGCGCCTAGTTGATTTAGGTCGTGTTGAATATGTTAACCGTTTAAAACTTTATGAAGGTGATGTTCCATTATTTAATCATTTCCAGATTGAAGGGCAAATTGAGTCAGCGTTCCAACGTGAAGTCCGCTTACCATCTGGTGGTTCAATCGTGATTGATACCACCGAAGCGTTAACTGCTATTGATATAAACTCTGCTAAGTCAATTCGTGGCAGTGATATTGAAGAAACAGCGTTTAACACGAACCTTGAAGCCGCAGAAGAAATCGCTCGTCAATTACGTTTACGTGATTTAGGTGGTTTGATCGTCATTGATTTTATTGATATGACACCAATTCGCAATCAACGTGAAGTTGAAAACCGCTTAAAAGAAGCGATGAAAACTGACCGTGCACGTATTCAAACCACGCGAATATCGCGTTTTGGTTTGCTTGAAATGTCTCGTCAACGCTTAAGTCCTTCATTGCGTGAAGCGACGCATCATATTTGTCCTCGTTGTCAAGGAACAGGTACCGTCCGTGATAACAATTCATTGTCTCTTTCTATTCTCCGTTTGATTCAAGAAGAAGCCATGAAAGATAATACGGTTCAAATTGATGTGATTGTCCCTGTGCCAATCGCCAGTTATTTACTCAATGAAAAACGTCGAGCAATTACAAATATTGAAAAAATGTATCCTGATGTAAAAATTGTAATTGCGGGCGACGAAGAGATGGAAACCCCTCTTTATAAAGTTATTCGTAAACGTACTGGTGAAGAGACAGATGTATTAAGTTACAATCTTCCTAAACTGATTCGTGAACTAGAAGAAGAGGAAGAAGATCAAACAGCAGACATTATTGTAGAACAAGCTATATTATCAGGGCCTAAAGTTGAAGCTTATGCAATACCAAAAGTTAAAGCTGAATCAAAAATTAAGAAATTAACTACCTTGTGTAATACTATTTTAGGAAAAGTAAATAAATTATTTGCTGCTGAAAAACCTAAACCAGAGCCAGAAGTTAAACAACCATCACAAAAACGACGTGATAATCAACGTTCTAATAATCGACGTCAGCGTAATAATCGTAACAACAATGCTGTTAACAATATTATTGCTATGGTGACACCGGCAACGGAAAACGGTACAAAAGAGACGCCTAATAGAAGCAGCGGACGTCGTACAAGACAAAGCAACAATGCAAATGCATCAACAACAAATACGGTAAATGCTACTCCTAAGGTAGATAAAACGGTTAATGAAGCTACAACGATTAAGCCAAAAGAGCCTAAACCACGACGTCAACAACGCACATTAACCAAAAGTGTTCGGGTTAAAAATAGCGAAATGATCGATCAAATTGTCGATGAAAAAGTTATTGTTCCAACTTTATTGTTACCAATTATTGTTACTGAATCAATGGGTAATAATGTTGCTGATACTCAACCAAAACGTCAACGCCGTACATCTAGACATTTGCGTATGAATGGTCAACGCAATAAGCGACGTGTGAAAAATATTGAACAAAAACAGTCACCAATGCCATTGCTATTTGCTGCTGCATCATTAGAACTAGCTTTAGGTCGAGTATCTATTGATTATAGTCAATTTAAGCAGGAAGAACCAAAAGTGACGAAACGAGTGATTCCATCGTTATTGGTACCAATTGTTATTAAAGATAATATCGATATGACGTTCAGTGATACTTCAGCAAATCAAGTAGATGCTAATATGCAACGTGATTTTGAAGAAGTTAAACAAAGTAGTGACAGTGAGAAATCAGTTAGTGAAACTGAACAGACAACTGGTCATTCTTCGGCGGTGATGACGAAAGCTTCAGCACCAGAATACGAAGTATCGAATGAAAGTATAAAGTCGCGTGAAGAGTCAGACTATCATTTTGATGGTAAAGGTAATGCTGGTGGTTTAAGTGCACAAAATCATGCTTATGCGGCCGCTAGCAAACCAGTAATATCAGAAGATTAATCCTTTAAATAGCTTAAAGCACGGTAATAGATATTTGTTACCGTGTTTTATTTAATTACAACAGCGATAAAGATAAATATGATTATCTATATTTTCAAAAAAATAGTAACGTTTTTATTTATTATCTGCGTATTGACTCAGATTTGTTTCTGTTTAGTCTATTTTGCTCCACACTCATTGCTTAACTTTAATAATCTCAGTTTTGTTGATGCGTATAGTGCTTTTTTTAAGCAATTACTACAAGGTCAATTCAGATTATTATCAGGTGAAACCGTTCCATTTTTTCATACTTTGTTAGCAACTTTTGAGCTTTGTATACTAGCTTTAGTGGTTGCTTTAGTGATTGGATTACCGTTAGGAATTTTTCTTGGTCTGAGTAATATTAATTGGCTAAATAGTACAATTCGTTTAGGCTCTTTATTTTTGTATTCTTGCCCTATAGTAATGCTTGTTGTTATTGTTATGCATTGGTTATCGCCTACTTGGACGATATCAATGAATTTTGATGTGTCGCCGTCAGTAACAGGTACATCATTGCTTGATATTTTAGTTGCATCAAAAACATTTAAATTACAAGCACTACTTGATCAACTTCATCATCTGCTTTTACCTATTATTATTTTAGCCATTCAACCAAGTATTATGACAATACAATTAGTGAGTCAATCAGTAAAAAGTACCTCACGTCAAAACTATATTAAAATGGCGATTATTCGTGAACGATCTCCATTTAAAATTTTACGCCGTCATTTGTTACCTAATTCTATTCCGGCAACAATTCCACAGTTAACATACAATACGACAACGCTACTGTTTTCGACTATGGTAATTGAAATTTTATTTAATCGTGTTGGTCTCGGACAATGGGTGATGATAGCTTATCACCATCATAATTATTCTATTATTGCTATTGCTATTTTGGCATGTGGTACGGTTATCAGTCTATTAACATTATTGGGTGAGATTTCCGCAGTTGCTATTTATCCATTACGCCATAAGGTAAATTATGTCTAGGGTAACTAAGTTAGTTAATGCTATTGTATCTTGCTTTAATAAGCTACATAGTAATGTTTATTTAATTATTAGCTTTTATGGCATATTAGTAATTGCATTTGTAGCATTATCAACTAAATGGTTTTTTCATGCTCATTTAAACCCTATTTATCCAGCTTTGTTACCACCAGCTTGGTGGGCAAATGGTGATTTGAATCATATTTTAGGAACTAATGCTAAAGGACAAGATATCTTTGATTATTTATTGATTGGGTATCGTTCAAGCATATCCATGACATTAAAAGCTGTATTTTATGTCATTGTTATTGGTGGGCTAATTAATTATTTAATGTTTTTTATATCTTTTTTACGCCCGATAATTTTATTTATTTTTAAGTTTTGTATGGTTGTACCACCGCTATTAGGTGTCATTGCAATTAGCATGGTATTAGAAGATGATATTACTAATATGTTATTAGTAATTGGGTTATCTTATACGCCGCGCTTTATCTATAATATTCATCAACGAGCGATTGATGAATGGCATAAAACTTATATTACCGCTTATCGATTGGATGGTTTGTCACCATTTTCAATTTTTAATCACTACATTTTACCTAATATTTTACCTGTATATTTGACCGAAATTGTCTCGTTATTTGGTTCTATCATTTTGGCCATTACTACTATAACTTTTTTAGGTTTTGCTAATGATGTTTCTCGCCCCGATTTGGGTATGATGATGTTCAAAATGAAAGATATTATTGGTACTAATTATTTAGCCTTTCTAGCTCCAGGATTGGCTGTGGTCGTTACCATTACTTTGGTCTATTTATTCAATTTTGGATTATATGGCCGACGAGCAGGGCATTAATTATGGCTTTGTTAGATATTCGAAATTTAACCATAGAATTTATTACGCCTGATGGTTTGTTACGTGCAATTGATCGTGTAAGTTTAAAGCTATCTGAAGGTGAAATTCGAGGCTTAGTTGGGGAGTCAGGTTCGGGAAAAAGTCTTATTGCTAAAGCTATTTTAGGCGTAACTAATCATAACTGGAAGATTTCGGCTGATCGTTTTCATTTTAATAATATTGATCTATTAAAACTTACCCCTAAGCAACGTCGAAGAGTGATTAGTGATAATGTATCTATGATATTTCAAGAACCACAATCATGTTTAGATCCCTCAATGAAAATTGGTCAACAATTAATAAATGCAATTCCAAGAAGAACATTTAAAGGGCATTGGTGGCAAAGATTATTCTGGCGCAAACATCGTGCCATTGAGTTATTGCATCGAGTAGGAATTAAAGATCATAAAGAGATATTGAAATCATATCCTTTTGAGTTGACCGAAGGAGAGTGCCAGAAAGTAATGATCGCTATTGCGCTGGCTAATCGACCTAAATTATTAATTGCTGATGAGCCTACTAATTCAATGGAAGCAACAACTGAGGCACAAATATTTAGGCTTCTTGCGAGTATGAATCAAAATATTGGTACTACAATTCTTCTTATCAGTCATGATTTACAAATGGTGACACGATGGACTGATCGCATTAGTGTGTTGTATTGTGGGCAAACAGTAGAAGTTGCTGATAGTGAAGATTTAATTAAATCACCTTATCATCCTTATACCCAAGCTTTAATTTATGCTATTCCTGATTTTGGTAAAGCGATGCCCCATAAAAGCCCTCTAAATACTTTACCGGGAGTGATTCCATCTCTTGAACATTTGCCTATAGGTTGCCGGTTAGGACCGCGTTGTCCTTATGCTCAAAAAAAATGTATTCAAGCACCTGAGTTAATACCGATAAAGGATCATTCGGTAGCTTGCCATTTTCCGTTAAATACTGATGAGTAGTAAATAATAGGAATATATTATGAGTCCAATATTAAAAGTGCGTAACTTATCTAAACAATTTAAAATTCCTAAAGGCCTTTTAGGACATTTACGGATTGATGCGGTTAAACCATTGTCGTTTTCTCTTAGTGAAGGTAAGACATTGGCCATTATTGGACAAAATGGCTCAGGAAAATCAACCTTAGCGAAAATGTTAGTTGGTATGTTAAAACCTAAGAGTGGTGATATTTGGATTGATGGTAATAAAGTTGAATATGGTGATTATAGTTACCGTTGCCAACTTATTCGCATGATATTTCAACATGTAGAAAGCTCATTTGATCCAAGATTACGCATTGGTCAATTGTTAGAAATCCCATTAAAACACAATACTAAATATAATGCCCAAGAACGTGAAAAGTTGATTAGTGAAGTCTTAAAACAAGTTGGATTATTACCTGAACATGCCTCTTACTATCCTTCGGTAATGGCGGCAGGACAAAAGCAACGAGTGGCATTAGCTCGAGCATTAATTCTAAAACCTAAAGTGATAATTTTAGATGAAGCTTTAGCTGCACTTGATATTTCAATGCGTTCACAAATTGTGAACTTAATGTTATCACTGCAAGCAGAACAAAATATTTCTTATGTTTTTGTTACACAAGATATAGGAATGATGAAACATATCAGCGATGAAATTTTAGTGATGCATAATGGTGAGTTAGTTGAATATGGTAATACAGCAGAAGTATTAGCTTCACCGCTAAGTGATATTACTCAAAAACTAATTAACAGCTATTTTGGCGAAGCATTAACCGCTGATACTTGGCGTACTGACACTCGTGCTTTCTAAGGTTTAATACCTCAATCATCCTTTTCACGTGGATAACCATTCGAGCATTATGTACTATTGACGTCGCTACCATACTGATTTTTTGTATCTTATTGCTCTTATTGTTTAATAAAAATCTCGACAAATACTATAAAACCCACTATATTTAGCTATACAGATATCTAGACGTCTATTTTAAGTGTTCAAAAATAACTAATTATTTTAGGAGCTGTTGTTATGCCTATTTGTATTCCAGACTCATTACCAGCTGTTGATGTACTTCGCAATGAGAATGTTTTTATTATGACTTCATCGCGAGCTAAAACCCAAGAAATTCGACCACTTAAACTTCTTTTCCTCAACTTAATGCCTAAAAAAATAGAGACCGAAAATCAATTTTTTCGGCTTTTATCGAATTCACCTTTACAAGTAAATGTTCAATTATTGCGGATTGATCAGCGCGAATCAAAAAACACACCAATGGAACATTTAAATAGCTTTTATTGTGATTTTGATGATATTCGACATCAGAATTTTGATGGACTTATTATAACGGGAGCTCCACTAGGAAAAGTACCTTTCTCTGATGTGGTTTATTGGCCTAAATTAGCAGAAATTATTACTTGGGCAAAAGAACATGTAACTTCAACAATGTTTGTTTGTTGGGCTGTGCAAGCAGCTTTAAACGTCTTGTATGATTTACCAAAATTTACTCGTAGCCAGAAATTATCAGGTGTTTATCAACATCACATTATTCAGCCGAATGCGATTTTATCACGAGGATTTGATGATACTTTCTTAGCTCCTCATTCACGTAACGCTGATTTCCCCAAAGATAAAATTATAAATTACACTGATTTAACGATTTTAGCCGAATCAGATATTACAGGACCTTATCTAATGACCACGGCAGATAAACGCATGGCATTCGTAACCGGGCATCCAGAATATGACTCTTTCACGTTAGCCAATGAATATTTTCGTGATATTAAAGCCGGTATTGAACCAAATATTCCAGAAAATTATTTTCCTGATAATAATCCAAATTTGTCTCCTAAAGCTACATGGCGCAGTCATGCCTATTTATTATTTAGTAATTGGCTCAACTATTACGTCTATCAATTAACACCATTTGATTTAACAACGCGTAATATGACGGTTGATGATTAAAGAAAGCAAATCTACAAAGAGTGCTTGTATATGGATATGGAGAATGTCGATTATAAAAAAAGTAAAAACTTCTAAATAAAACATGCGTATTCAAATGGTTAATATAAAAATAAGAAAGAAAACTATATAAATATAACAGATGAATATAGTTATAAGTAGTTGATATTAATTTATTGTTGATTTGGTAATATAGAAAATAAGAATAAGATCAATGAAATGTTGTAATGTCATTACACAAAAGATGGTAATATTTGTAACAATCGGTTTTCGAAAATCTATTAGTTAAATATAACATTATTAATTTACCTAAAACACAATTATAAGAATCTGATTTTAAAAAACGCTTGTTTTAATTATAGTACATCTCAAGATTAAACAATTGAATATTGCAGTAATTATCCAGATCAATATCAACAGATCTATTAACGCTATATAAGCAAGGTTTATATTATAGTTATAGTCAATATAGTCACGATAATTTCAAAGTTATCTAACTTTTAAAAAAGCGCTCATCATAGATAGAGCGCTATTATTTCTAACTTATGAAACAAACTTGGCAACATAACTAGAAAATAAAATCTGACGCGAATTAATATCAAGTAAATATGTGAACAAAAACTTTTTTATTGATGAAGAAGATAAGCTAGAATTTCGCTTGGAAAATTTATTTTTTGCTAGTTGATGTTAAATAGTTGCGATTTTATTTATTAAACCAGATAACTACTGGTAAAAAAGCCGACTTAATTACCAGTATGTTAAAATTATTTCTGTATATTATGAAAAATAGTTATTCATAAATATCCATCTGTTTATCAAAATTAATTAATAATGAGCAAATTAAATAGCCTATAGCCGAAGCAGCAAAGAACATCATCGCAGCAAAATAATTTCCTGTAGCTTGTACAATGAAACCAATAACAATAGGTAATATTGCAGCAAATAAATTACTTGTAAAATTCATTGTTCCACAAATTGTACCTGCTACTTTCTGAGCTCCTAATAATGATGGAATTGACCAATAGATACTAGCCCAACGTAATGGAAAAAGTGCAATAGTTAATAAAATTATTGCCATAGTCGGATTATCACTACGTGCACAGAGGAAAATACCTACACCAGCTGTAATTGCTGAAATTGCTAACATTGTGTGTAGCACTGTACTTGTTTTACCACCAGCATTGCGCCATTTATCCATAATATATCCCCCAGTTAATTGCCCTATAAAACAAACTAGGAATATAATTGCCATCGCACTACCCATTGATTTAATATTAAATCCATATGTAGCTTGGAAATAAAGCGGTAGCCATGTCATTAAACCATAGAATACAAAACTATAACAAACCCATCCGAAAATTAAAGCTAGTACATTTCGTTGTTTTAAATATGGTTTAATATCAGATAATTTATATTTTTTATCTGTTTTTTTCGAATCTAAATTATATTTTTCAATATGCTCCAGTTCTGCTTTATTAATTTTAGGATGTTCATTTGGGTATGTTCGGATATACCACCAAGCAAGTAAACCAGCTAAAATAGTTCCTATTCCTGCAATGACAAATGCCATGCGCCAATTACCAAAAAATCCGATTAATCCAGCAATAATGACAGCACCGAAGGCAGTTCCTAATGGTGCTCCGCCGTCTAATAACATTGAACCACGACCACGTTCAGTTGGTGTTAACCAAGTTCCCATTAATTTAGCTCCCGCAGGCATAATTGGCGCTTCAGATACACCTAAACCTAAGCGAGATAATGATAATGTAAATATGCCATGACATAATGCTGCCACAGCTTGAAAAGCACCCCAAGCGATTGTCGCTATTGCGATAATATTTCTTGTTTTAAATTTATCTGCCAATACACCACTTGGAATTTGCATTAAGGCATAAGCCCAAAAAAATGCACTGTGAATTGCACCAACAACGCGTGTATCTTCAATACCAAACTCTTCTGTTATATAAGGCATTGCAATGGAAAGTGAAGTTCGATCAATATAGTTAATTGCTCCAAGTAATAACATTATAATAAAGATACGCCATCGAACATTGGTCGCTTTTAGTTTCTCCTCGGGATTTTGATATAATTCATTTATTTTAGGCATAACAGACTCCCTACTTCTCCTAAGAGAAGCATTTTTTATTAACTGACAATACAAAATTATTGATTAATTACATAATTGCACCAGGTTGCCATGGGACAAATTCAAGTGATCCATATCCAAATTTTTCACTTTTTGTTTTTTCACCAGAGGCAACAGCTAAGATTTTTTCAAAAATGCGTTTACCTGCTTGCTCTAAGGTTTCTTGTCCATCGGCTACATCTCCACAATTAATATCCATATCTTCTTCTTGACGGCGCCATAAAAAATTATTAGATGCGATTTTGATGCATGGTGTCGGTTTTGAGCCATAAGCCGAACCTCTTCCTGTTGTAAAACACATAATGTTTGCACCACCCGCAATTTGACCTGTACATGCAAATGCGTCATATCCTGGAGTATCCATAAATACCAAACCTTTTGCGGTTACTGGCTCTGCATATTCATATACATCAATAAGATTAGTACTTCCTGCTTTACAAATAGCCCCTAGAGATTTTTCAAGAATAGTTGTTAGTCCACCTTCTTTATTACCTGCAGATGGATTATTATTCAATTCCGCATGACATCTTTTGGCATAATCCTCCCACCATAAAATTCGATTAATAAGTTTTTCACCAACTTCTTTCGTATTTGCTCGGCGAGTAAGAATATATTCAGCACCATAAATTTCAGGCGTTTCAGCGAGTATTGCTGTTCCTCCTTGTTGTACAAGTAAATCAACAGCTACGCCAAGGGCTGGATTAGCAGAAATGCCTGAGTAACTGTCAGAACCACCACATTCAAGCGCTAAAACTAATTCTGATGCAGGCACTTCTTCTCTGGTGTATTGGTTGGCTTCATTTAACATACTTTCAATAATAGTAACGCCCTTATCGAAAGTTTTTTGTGACCCACCAGTTTCTTGAATAGTCATATGTTGTAACATAGGACCTTCATTTAAACCTTTTACTTGAATAAGATCTTTGATTTGATTAGATTCACAGCCCAGACCAATAATTAGAATACCGGCGAAATTAGGATGATTTGCATAGCCACTCATTGTGCGTTGCATCATTTTCATCAAATCACCTTTCATATCCATAGCACAACCAAAACTTTGTGGAAGGGCTACGATGCCATCTATATTTGGATAATCATCTAATCCTTTTGCTTTAAAATGATCTTCAAGGCGTCGTGCAACTGTTGCGCTGCAGTTAACAGATGTTAATATGCCTATATAATTACGAGTTGCTATTTGTCCGTTTTTGCGTTTGTAGCCCATAAAAGTCCTTTTTTCACGGGCTATTGGGGTTTCATGTTTATCTGCACAAAAATCATATTCATGTCCATAATCACCCATTTTTAAATTATGTAGATGAATATGTTCTCCCGCTTGTATTTGACAAATTGCATAACCTATAATTTGGTTATAGCGTTTGATAGGTTGATTTTTTTCGATATTGTGAAGAGCTATTTTATGTCCTTCTTTAATATCTGATAGTACAGAAACATTCTTTTCTTGAATTACATATCCTTTGGATATTGGAAATCGAGCTATGGCTACATCATCATTAGGATGAAGTATAATTACTTTAGATACTTCGCTCATAATTTGCTCCTAAAACTAATTAATAATAAATTTTTATAAAATTTTGAATCAGATAATAATTTTTTTAATATTTTCTTTTTATCGGAAGTTAATGGCATTACTGGAGCTAAAACTTCAGTTGAAATATCTACACCAGTCAATTTTATTGCTTGTTTAATGACTCCAAAGAATGGTGATTCAATAGCATAAATAGGCATTAATTTTGCTAATTGACGTTGTAATTTAAATGCTTTTTCATAATCTTTTTTTATAAAAGCTTTATAAATTCCCTTTGTAATTTTAGGTGCAAAATTGAATGTTGCAGGAATACCTCCATGGCCACCTAAAATCAGGGTGTCTAACATATATTCGTCGAAGCCACTAAAGATAATGAAATCTGGGCGGAAAGCATGAACTTGATTGATTACTTCTCGTGTGTGGCTAATATTATCAATAGTATCTTTTAACCCGATAATATTTGGCAGCTCTTTTGCCAATCGAGTAATAACATCAATACCTATATCTTGACCAGTTAGTGCGGGAAAATTGTAAAGTAGAATAGGTATATCAATATTTTCAGCGACAGTTTTATAATGGTGATAAATTGCATCACTATTTAATAAAGCATAATATGGATTAACCACTAAAACAGCATCAGCACCTATTTGTGATGCATGTTGACCATATTCAATAGTTTCTTTAGTACTTGGACTTGATATTCCAATCATAACTGGAATGCGTTTATTGATATGCTTTACAGCAAATTCAGCAACTTCTAGCCGTAATTTAGGTTGCATATGACAAAATTCACCACCACTTCCTAAAATCAAAACGCCATCGGCTTCATTGTCAATAAGATGATCTAAAAGATTAGCCATTCCTTTTTTATCGAGATTTCCTTCTTTATCTACAATTGTTGGAACAGGTGGAAATATTCCTTTAAATTTTTCTAAATTCATTTTTTCTCCTTTTGTTCATAATATGGAACTATATTTCTATCTCATGAACAAATTATTTGTGAAAAAATTTTTAATTGCAATGTATTAATTCAATAGAAAATTAATTTTGTGATCCCCCTCTCATTGTAAAAAATATTTTTTTTACAATTTTGTTTTTTCCTTATAATGAAATAAAGTTCTTTTGTAAGAATTATTTAAAATATTATTAATTTAAGAGGTAAATATGATTTATTACATTCCACCCGTTAATTTATTAGGTAAGGGTTGCTTATCTGAGTTAGGCGTACCAATTAAAAAATTAAATTGTAAAAAAGCGTTGATTGTTAGCGATAAATTTTTAGTTGGTAATGGTACAGTAGATAGAGTCGTTGATATTTTAAAAAAAGAAGGTATTGAATCTGTTATTTTTTACGATGTTAAACCAAATCCAACCGTTGCTAATGTTGAAAATGCTCTAAAATTATGTCAAGAATCTAAATGCGATTTTATTGTTTCAATTGGTGGAGGCTCCCCTCAGGATTGTGGCAAAGCGGTTGCTGTTTTAGCAACTAATGGTGGAAAAATTACAGATTATGAAGGCATGCATAAAAGTAAACATAAATGTTTACCAATAGTGGCAATAGCAACCACAGCAGGTACTTCTGCAGAAGTAACCATCAATTATGTTATTACTGATGAAAGTAGACATGTAAAAATGATTATGGTTGATCCAAATACTCTTGCATCAATAACCGTTAGTGACCCTGATTTAATGATTTCCAAACCAGCAAATTTAACTGCAGCAACTGGTATGGATGCGTTAACTCATGCAATTGAAGCGGTAGTTGCTAAAGGTGCAATGGACGTTACTGATTCGACAGCATTATATGCAATAGCCCAAACATTTAAATATTTAGCTAGAGCAGTTAAAAATGGTAACGATATTGAAGCAAGAGAACAAATGAGTTATGCATGCTTTTTAAATGGTATTGCTTTTAGTAATGCGGGTCTGGGTAATGTTCATGCTATGGCACATCAATTAGGTGGTCTTTATGATTTACCACATGGAGTATGTAATGCCATGCTACTATCAGTAGTAGAAGAGGAAAATGCTAAACATGCACCACAAAAATTTAGAGTTATTGCTGAAACAATCGGTTTTGATACTAAAAATAGAAGTGATCAAGAATGTGTTGATTATGTCATAAAAAGAATTCAAGAATTAGCTCAAGAAGTCGGAATTCCTAAATCATTAAAGGAATTAGGTGTTGATAATCCAGATTTTGAGTTATTGGCCGAAAATTCAATGAAAGATGCTTGTGCAGGTGCAAATCCAGTCTTTTTTGATAAACAAAAACTTATTGAGCTATTTAAAAAGATAGCTTAATAAGTAATTGATTAAATATAGTAAAATAATATTGAATCATTATGATTCAATATTATTAAAACTTACTGGTAAGTTGTTGGCATGCTTTACGTACTAGCTCAGAGTATTTTCCGATTTTATCTACAGGTAGCTGAAAAAGAACACCAGAAATACTAATAGCAGCAATTGGTTCATTATTTTTGTTAAATATTGGTGCTGCAATACAATGTACACCTTTTACGTCTTCCTGATTATCATAAGCCCAGCCCTGAGCCCGAATTTTCGCAAGTTCTTTTTTTAATTGTTTCTTACTTGTTATTGTGGCGTCAGTATATTTGACCAATTTTTCTTCTGGTATAAGTTGATCTATTTTCTCATCTGGTAACCAAGCAATCAATGCTTTACCAATACCTGAACTATGTAATGGTAATTTTTTGCCAATCCAAGTGCGAATGCCAATTGCTTGGTCATTTTCAATTTTAGCAATATAAACAGAATAAAGGCCATCAAGAACACCTAAATGACAGGTTAAGTTGGTTTGCTCTCTTAATTTTGTCATCAATGGTTTTGCGATTTTAGTGATATCGAACTGTTCCAGTGATTTATCACCCCATTCATGTAATTTTAACCCAAGATAATACTGGTTTTGGTCTTGACGTAAAATACCATGCATAACTAACGCATTAAGTAGTGTTGATGTACTGCTTTTAGGTAAATTAAGATTCTGAAATATTTGGCTAAAAGTTGCACCTTTATGATCATCTAAATAATCACAAATGCGTACTATTTTATCTAATGCTGGTACTAGAGTTTGAATATTTGGCATGAAGTATCCTAATATAATAATGTAAGAAATTTATTTTATTGGTACTAATTAGTTAGAAAGTCATTTTTTGAACAGTTATATGTATCGAATATTTTATCTTTAACATTATATTCAAGTTATTTGATTAGGAAAAGAAAATAACTTTTATTATTTTTTCCTCCAATTTAGTTTAAAAGAATAAATCCTTATCTTGCATCATGTTAGGCATAGTTATATTATGGATAACAGTGCTATATTAATTAAGGAATTAGATATGTTAAAGTCAATTGATCCAACTACCACTTCTTCTTGGAAATCCCTTCAATCTAATTATGAAAAACATCATGAAAAGACAATTGCCCAAATCTTAAAAGATGAACCAAAGCGTGTTGAAAAACTGAGTATACCTTTTGAGGATGAGTTTTTGGTTGATTTGTCAAAAAATAGAGTGACACAAGAAACTTTAGAGGTACTTTATAAACTTGCTGATGAATGTGATTTAAATGGTGCCATTAACGCCATGTATAGCGGTGAGAAAATTAATCGTACGGAAAATCGTGCTGTATTACATGTTGCGCTACGTAATGTTTCAAATACGCCGATTTATGTCGATGGTAAGAATGTTATGGATGATGTCAATGCGGTGTTGGCTAAGATGGAATCGTTTAGTAAAAAGATTATTAGCGGAGAATGGAAAGGTTATACGGGTAAAGCCATTACCGATGTAGTTAATATTGGTATTGGCGGTTCAGATCTTGGTCCTCATATGATTACCGAAGCATTACGTCCTTATAAAAATCATTTAACAATGCATTTTGTTTCGAATGTCGATGGTACTCATATTGTTGAAGCGCTTAAGGGTTTAAATCCTGAAACTACTTTATTCTTAGTGGCATCTAAAACGTTTACCACACAGGAAACCATGACAAATGCGCAGACTGCTCGTAAATGGTTACTTGATGCAGCCAAAGATGATAAAGCCGTTGCTTTGCATTTTGTTGCACTTTCAACCAATGCTAAAGAGGTTGAAAAATTTGGTATTGATACCACCAATATGTTTGAATTTTGGGATTGGGTTGGCGGTCGTTATTCATCTTGGTCTGCAATTGGCTTATCAATTGTTTTATCGATTGGTTTTGACAACTTCAAAGAGTTTTTAGCTGGAGGTCATGCTATGGATAAACACTTCCAAAGCGCGCCAATCGAGAAAAATATTCCAGCATTACTAGCGTTAATTGGTATCTGGTACAACAATTTCTGTGGAGCAGAAACTGAAGCAATTTTACCGTATGATCAGTATATGCATCGCTTTGCAGCTTATTTTCAACAAGGAAATATGGAATCAAACGGTAAGAGTGTTGATCGTAATGGGCATAAAACGTCTTATACAACAGGCCCAATTATTTGGGGTGAACCTGGAACTAATGGTCAACACGCATTTTATCAATTAATTCACCAAGGTACTAAATTAATCCCATGTGATTTTATTGCACCAGCAATCAGTCATAATCCAGTGGGTGATCACCATCCGAAATTACTGTCAAACTTTTTTGCACAAACCGAAGCTTTAGCGTTTGGTAAAACTACTGAGCAAGTTGAACAAGAATTCCTTGCAGCAGGTAAAACACTTGATGAAGTTAAATCAATTGTACCGTTTAAAGTTTTTGAGGGTAATAAACCAACAAATTCAATCCTTGTGAAAAAAATAACACCTTATACTCTTGGTGCATTAGTTGCTATGTATGAACATAAGATCTTTACACAAGGTATTATTCTTAATATCTTTAGTTTTGATCAATGGGGTGTAGAGCTTGGTAAGCAATTAGCTGGTCGTATTTTACCTGAATTGACAGATGATAAACCTGTTGATTCTCATGATGATTCTACCAATAATCTAATTAATCAATATAAGAAATGGCGTTAAGAATTTTAAGAGATTAAATTTGCTTAGCTACAATAAAAACCTTCAGTTTAGACTGAAGGTTTTTTTATGATTAACTTAAGTGAAAAAATTATTTTTTCACACGCATTATTGGTGTTTTACCAGCTTCGACAGAACCAGAAAGTTTAGTTAATTCTACAACTGTTTCCATATTAGAAATAACTACTGGTGTTAACACTGATTTAGCTTTACTTTCAAGTAATGGCAGATCGATTTCAATAATAGTATCACCTACTTTTACTTGTTGACCTTCTTCGGCAATTCGCTTAAAGCCTTCACCTTTTAACTCTACTGTGTCGATCCCAAAGTGAACAAAAAGCTCAATACCTTCATCTGACTCAATCGCAAAAGCGTGATTGGTTTCGAAGATTTTGCCAATTTTACCATTTAAAGGTGCAACAATTTTGTTACCAGAAGGCTTAATTGCAACACCATCACCAACGATTTTTTCGGCAAAAACCACATCTGGTACATCTTCGATTTTGACTATTTCGCCACTTAAAGGTGCAATAATTTCGATGCTATTTTTATTATCATCGGATACTAATTGCTTGATTTTATCGAATAGACCCATCATTGTCTCCTAACAAATTTGCTTTTCAGCGGTATAATTTTCAATTAAATCAATAATTTCTTTGGCTGTTGCTTTTTGTAATACTGTATCAGCAAACTTTTTCGCCTCTTCAAAATTGGTATTGCGAATCAATTTCTTAATTTTTGGAATTGATACTGCACTCATACTAAATTCATCAAGACCCATACCTAATAATAAAATTGTTGCGCGTTCATCACCAGCAAGTTCACCACACATTCCAGTCCATTTACCTTCTTTATGCGATGCATCAATAACATTTTTAATCAATGTTAATACAGAAGGTGATAACGGGTTGTAGAGATGAGAAATCAATTCATTACCACGGTCAACAGCAAGCGTATATTGTGTTAAGTCATTAGTCCCGATACTAAAGAAATCTACTTCTTTAGCTAAATGATGTGCAATCACTGCTGCTGCAGGGGTTTCAATCATCACACCAATTTCGATATTTTTATCGAAAGCTTTGCCTTCAGTCGTTAATTGTTCTTTAAGAATATTGATTTCAGATTTTAATATACGAATTTCTTCCACTGAAATAATCATTGGGAACATAATACGTAATTTACCAAATGCAGATGCACGTAAGATTGCACGTAATTGGGCATGAAGTATTTCTTTACGATCTAAACAAATACGAATTGCACGCCAACCCAAAAATGGATTCTCTTCTTTTGGTAAATGCATATAAGGCACATCTTTATCGCCACCAATATCCATTGTGCGTACAATTACTGATAAACCATTAGTTGATTCAGCTACTTCTTTGTATGCTTTAAATTGTTCTTCTTCATTAGGATAAGCATCGCGATCCATGAACAAGAATTCGGTACGGTATAAACCAACACCTTCATAACCGTTGCGTTCTGCACCAGCAATATCTCGTACAGTACCTATGTTGCCACAAATTTCGACTTGGTGCCCGTCAAGCGTTACAGCTGGTAAGTCTTTTAATTTTGCAAGTTCTTCTTTATCGCTAATAAATTTTGCTTGAACTTGTTTTAATTTTTCTTGGGTGGTGTGATCTGGATTGATATAGATAGCATTGTTAATTGCATCTAAAATAACAAAATCACCTTGTTTGATTTCTTGAGTTGCATTAGACGTGCCCACAATGGCTGGAATTTCTAATGAACGAGCCATAATTGATGTATGTGATGTTCTTCCACCTGCGTCAGTAATAAAACCTAATACCATGTCTAAATTTAACTGAGCGGTTTCAGATGGCGTTAAATCTGTAGCGACTAAAATGCATGGTTGGTTAATAGCACTTAAATCAACAATTTCAATACCTAAAATATTTTTAAGTAAGCGTTTGCCGATGTCGCGAATATCGGCTGCACGTTCTTTTAAATATTCATCATCTAAATTTTCCAGTTCCTTAGCTTGAGTTTCAAAAACGGATTGAACTGCGGCATCAGCGGTAGAATGTTTAGTTTGAATACGTGAAATAACTTCTTGTTCAAGATCTTCATCTTCAAGAAGCATGATATGACCTTCAAAAATTGCTGCTTTATCTTCGCCTAATGTAGATTTTGCTCGCTCCATGATTGCATGTAATTGCTCACTTGATTTTTCTCGAGCTTCTTTGAAACGTTCAATTTCAGCGTCAATTTTGTTATCAAGAATTTGTCTATTACTAATAACAATAGGCTCTTCTTTTAATAATAGCGCTTTTGCAAAAGCGATACCCGGGGAAACAAGTATACCTGATACCATAAATTTAATCCTTATTCAATTTTAAAACTGTTCATAGCTAATTTGGAGTTATTATTCTAATTCTGGAATTAGTTTTACAAGATGTTGTACTGCTTCTTTTTCATCTTCGCCTTCAGCTGAAATAGTAATCGTTGTTCCTTGTGTTAAACCTAAGGTTTGTAATTTAAATAAGCTTTTGGCACTAGCACTTTTACCATTTGAAGTAACGGTAATTTCAGCATTAAAATTTTTGGCTTCTTTGACAAATTGCGCCGCAGGACGAGTATGAAGACCATTTGATGCCGTAATTGTTACATCTTGTTTATACATATTATTTTTACTCCTAAAAATATTTTCTTTTCAGCGACCAATATAAATAAAAACTGCATGAAAGGCTAGTAAGATTTCATAGATCTTTGACATTCATTCAATATTATTAGCCATAATTTATAGAGATAGCTAGATTTTATCAGTATCGGTAAATTCGAGTGATTTTATCACTACATTTTCTAAATTCTACCTGTCCATGAATACCATGTTTGATATTCTCAAAAACAGTTTCTTCACTACCATCAAGTTGGGAAGCTCTAATTTCTTGACGACAGAATGTTTCAAAACGTTGCAGTTCTTGCTCGCCATTACCTAATTTATATGTTTTAGGTAAATTTTGGCCAGTTACATAAGTGTGTATATTATCTTGCACATTAAGAATAATCACGCCATTATTTGAAACTAATGTACCGCAAGCGGTTAATGATATAGCTAAAACTGCATAAAAAGATAGTAGCAGAGGCAATTTCACGATTAATCTTAATAACTTCAAAATAATTCCTTTATAAAGCTCAGTAACCTGTTTATTATTTATAGCAAGTTTAGAATTATATACTAAAATTGAGAAAAGTGCAGAGATGCATTTTTTGTGATATGACAACATCAAGGTGGCGTAATGACAGAAACTATTAATTATGACGAACTTAATCGTCAATTAGTCCAATATAAAGTAGGGATTACAGCAGCTGAGTTGCATGGTTTTATCGTTGGTATTTTAGCCGGAGGCAATCATGATGAGAGCTGGCGTCCTTTAGTTGAAGATATGTTAAATAATGGTCAAACTGTTGTTGCACCTCTAAATGAGCAAATTACTAAGCTTTATCAGTTAACTAAGCAACAACTTTTGGATGAAAATTTTGAATTTCAATTGTTCCTTCGTGACAAAGATTTGTATGCACAAATTGATGATTTAGTTGGTTGGGTAAATCATTTTTTACTTGGTATAGGGCTAGTACAACCCAAAATTAATCGAATTAAGGGTGATGTGGGAGAAGCTATTTATGATTTACGCCAAATTGTTAATTTGGGCTATGATGAACAAGAAGATCAACAAGAACTTGAGTTTGCGTTTGAAGAAATCAAAGAATACGTACGCATAACATCCATGTTATGTTTTGATGAATTTAACGAAACTGAAATAACTCCAACAATTCATTAAGATTAACTATAGTAACTAATCTTAATTAAGGTCGTCATGATGAAAGCAAATATTAAAACAGAAATTATTTTGCGCCGTGAAAAATTACTTGCGCAAATGGTGCCCAATAGTGTTGCCCTTTTTTTTGCTGCTCCTGAAGTAACACGAAGTAACGATACTCATTATCCATATCGACAAAATAGTGATTTTTGGTATTTTACCCTTTTTGCTGAGCCAGAGTCAGTGTTGGCTGTGATTAAACAACAAGATAATAGTGCGCGGTATGTTTTATTCAATCGAAAAAAGGAGCCTTTGGCAGAGACATGGACAGGGTATCGTTTAGGTCAGCAAGCAGCATTGGCATCAGTTTTCGTTGATGAAGCTTATCTTTTTGATGAAATTGATACCATATTGCCCGATTTATTAAATGGTAAAACTGCAATTTATCATGCTGATCAGCTTTATCAATATGCCGATAAAATTGTTAACCAAGTACAGGCGACTTTAAGACAAGGAGGTAGATTAAATTTAGTGGCACCAAGCTCTATCATTGATTGGCGACCAATAGTGCATGAGATGCGGATGTTTAAGTCCGATTTTGAGATGCAACTATTACGTAAGGCATGTAAAATTAGTGCAGTGGCACATGTTAGAGCGATGCAAAAATGTGCGCCTTCAATGTATGAATATCAATTAGAAGCCGAAATTTTACACGAATTTGCTTGGCACGGTGCACGCTTTCCATCTTATAACACCATTGTTGGTAGTGGCAATAATGGTTGTATTTTGCATTACGAAAATAACAGTGAGCAATTGAAAGATGGAGATTTGGTTTTGATTGATGCGGGGTGTGAGTATCAATACTACGCAGGAGATATTACTCGAACATTTCCAATTAATGGCAAATTTAACCAAGCACAACGTGAGATTTATGATATCGTTTTGGCTTCTCAATATCAGGCAATTCATCTTCTCAAACCTGGTACATCCATTAAAGACGTTAATGACCAAGTTGTACGAACGATGGTGATAGGTTTAGTTAAATTAGGTATTATGCAAGGTGATGTAGACAACTTAATTACTAATAAAGCCTATTTGGAATTTTACATGCATGGTTTAGGGCACTGGCTGGGCATTGATGTACATGATGTTGGTAGTGGACGAGATCGAATTTTAGAGCCAGGAATGGTGTTAACTGTTGAGCCTGGATTATATATTAATAAAGATGCCAATGTGCCAGAACGCTATAAAGGTATTGGTATTCGTATTGAAGATAATATTTTAATTACCGAATCTGGTAATGAAGTTTTGACCGCCGATGTTCCCAAAGAGCCTGAACAAATTGAAAAATTGATGGTCAATCACTTATAGAGTGTAAACAACTATTGCCATAACTTTCTAGCTTTAGCTCAAGATATAGGTTATGGCTTTATTGTTGTAACTTAAACGGTTACGCGATTAATTAGTCCAAACTGATGGATTTATCCCGATTAAATATAATTTTTATTTTCTGATCTTTCGCTGGAATAGGTTGATATTTCCACGTTTTCATTGCACTAATTACTGAACGATTAAAGATATTATTGGGTTTGGCTTCTATAATCCGAATATTTTCAATACGCCCATTACTGTTTATATCAAAAAGTGCTATCACATAACCTTCTAATCGCATATCAAGTGCTCGTCGAGGATACTCAGGTTGATTGCGACTAATCGGTGAAGGGTTACCTGAATATTGACGGCTGTCAGATATTTGTGGGGCAACAGAAGTATTAGAGATGTTTTCAGCAATGACTTCTTGTCTTACTTGTTGACGTGATGCTTTTTGCGGGGTGCGATGCTTTTTTTTAGGTTTATCTTT
This sequence comes from Gilliamella apicola, assembly GCF_000599985.1. Taxonomy (NCBI): domain Bacteria; kingdom Pseudomonadati; phylum Pseudomonadota; class Gammaproteobacteria; order Orbales; family Orbaceae; genus Gilliamella; species Gilliamella apicola. The sequence continues at coordinate 2,778,908 of NZ_CP007445.1, read as the reverse complement.
CTGTTTTACAACAATCTCTTTTTCCGTTATTACAACCGGTTTATCAGGTATTTTTTCTTCAATAGGTTCAGGTTCAACAATTGGTGTCTCTTCAATTGGTGTATTATCAATAATTTCATTATTTTGGGTGCCTTGAATATCAGGCGTATTTTCAACTAATGATTGTTCGGGAGCAGCAAGAGAAAGATCAACCATGATGGCTTTAATTGAATTATCACCTTCATTCACAACGATATTTTTTGCAAGTAGCGTAGGACAGAACAATAAAGCAAATAAACACAAATGTGACATCACAGCATAAAATATATATAAACACTCACCTCTTTGCTTTTTTTTAGCAATGGATTGAGAGATCTTTTCATCACTGATATCTATATCAAAGTTAATCTTCATACTAATAAACATTTCTAATTTAAGCTGGGTATTTTAAATGAAAATGCTTATCATTTGTAGTTTTTTTTAAAATATGATCCGCAACCCTTGTTGCAAAAAAATATTTATCAGATAATAGTAAGATTAATATCTATTATTTTTAGCGGTCAAACTGATGAATAATCCATCAATGAATCAAATAGTCGATCTGGTAAAAGATGATTTAGTTAAAGTGAACCAAGCCATACAAGCCGAACTAAGTTCAGATGTGGCTTTGATTAATCAGTTGGGTAATTATATTATTAGTAGTGGCGGAAAACGCATTCGCCCTGTTATTGCTTTATTAATTGCTAAAGCACTTAATTATCAAGGTGACAAACATATTATTACTGCCGCTTTTATTGAATTTATTCATACCGCCACCTTATTACATGATGATGTAGTAGACGAATCTGATTTAAGGCGTGGTAAATCGACCGCGAATGCTTTATTTGGTAATGCTGCTAGTGTATTAGTCGGTGATTACATTTATACACGTTCTTTTCAAATGATGGTGCGTACAGAATCGTTTAAGGTTTTGACTATCATGTCGGCAGCAACCAATGTTATTGCTGAAGGAGAAGTACAGCAATTAATTAATTGTAATGATCCTGATATTACCAAAGAACAATATTTAGAAGTTATTTATCGCAAAACAGCACGTTTATTTGAGGCAACTTCGCATTCTGCTGCAGTGTTAGCTGGTGCAAATGAACAGCAAGAGTTTGCCTTACAAGAGTACGGTAAATATTTAGGTACTGCCTTTCAAATTATTGATGACCTATTGGATTATAGTGCCGATAATAATCAAAAATTAGGAAAAAATTTAGGAGATGATCTTAATGAAGGCAAGCCAACCTTACCACTCCTACACGCCATGCATCACACTAAAAATTCTGAGGATGCTGCATTAATTCGTCGGGCTATAGAACAAGGTAATGGTCGACATTTATTAAATCGCATTTTACACATTATGGATGAATGTGGTTCACTTGAGTTTACCTTGCAAACCGCTCAGGCTGAAGCCCGTAAAGCATCTGATGTTATTGCTATTTTACCTGACTCACCTTATAAACAAGCATTACAAGATCTAGCCTTATTGTCAGTAAAAAGAGAAAATTAATTAATCGTTAAGTAAGTTATTTAAGCGTCTATTTTATACTTAAACGTATTGTTTATCTCAAACTTTTTGACATTAATAAAATAGACAGTAAGTTCAGTATTTTAATATAAGGTATTTTTTATGTTTAAAAGATCTTGGCCGGTTTTTTTGATTTTTGTTTCGATGATCTCCGTTCAAGGCAGTGCTTCAATCGCCAAATATCTTTTCCCCGTGTTAGGGCCTGAAGGCATGACCGCTTGGCGATTGTGTTTTTCGGCTATCATTTTAATCATCATTTTTAAACCTTGGCGAAAACCAATACCTAAACAGGCATTAAAATTTATATTTCTATATGGTATTTCAATTGGTTTTATGAATTTAGCTTTTTATAGCGCTATTGCTAGAATTCCTTTAGGTATTGCTGTGGCTATCGAATTGACTGGACCAATAATGGTAGCTATGTGTTCATCACGTCAATTGTTTGATTTTATTTGGTTAGGTATAGCTGTAATCGGATTAGCTATGTTATTGCCAATTCATCAAGCGTCAGGGAATTTAGATCCTGCCGGTATTTTATTTGCTCTATTAGCAGGCAGTTGTTGGGCATGTTATATTTTATTTGGGCGTAAAGCTGGTGCTATTTATGGATCTTCAAGTGTCGCTATTGGGTCGGTAATTGCTTCGTGCTTTTTATTTCCTATTGGTGTATGGCAAAGTGGTAGTGCTATGTTTTCGTTAGAACTGCTACCTTTGGTGTTTGTTGTTTCGTTATTGGCCTCTGCTATTCCTTATGGATTAGATATGATTGCTCTACCAAAATTGCCAGCTCAAACATTTAGTACTTTAATGAGCTTATCACCTGTTTTTGCTGCGCTTTCTGGTTTAATTGTATTGCACGAACAATTATCGAGTTATCAGTGGTTAGCAATTGTGTTTATTATTGTTTCATCAATAGGTACCGTGCTCACCATGAATCGCCCAACAAAGATTGAATCAGTTAAATCAGGTAATTAAAAAAATCGCGCTGTTGAAAGCGCGATTTTTTTGATAGTCTAATGTTCAATTATGACCATTTTAAAAGGAAGAAATTAAGCGTAGATTTAACGTGGAGGGAATCCCATTCCGCCACCCATTAAACCTTTCATTTGGCGCATCATCTTCATCATGCCACCACCTTTCATTTTTTTCATCATTTTTTGCATATCGTCAAACTGCTTTAAGAGTTTATTCACATCTTGCACTTGAGTTCCTGAGCCCATTGCAATTCGACGCTTACGTGAACCTTTAATGATTTCAGGGTTTGCACGCTCTTTGAGCGTCATTGAGCCAATAATTGCTTCCATTTTAATCGTGATTTTATCATCCATTTGTGCTTTGATATGATCGGGTAGTTGACCAACACCGGGTAATTTTGCCAGCATTGCACCCATACCACCCATATTGCGCATCTGTTTTAGCTGATCTTGAAAATCATTAAAATCGAATTTATCGCCTTTTTTCAATTTTTTGGCGATTTTTTCTGCTTTCTCGCGATCGACATTACTTTGTAACTCTTCGATTAACGAAATAACATCACCCATACCCAAAATACGAGAAGCAATACGATCAGGATAGAATGGTTCTAAAGCATCAGTCTTTTCGCCCATCCCTAAAAATTTAATTGGTTTACCAGTAATATTGCGAATAGAAAGCGCAGCACCACCACGAGCATCCCCATCAACTTTAGTTAAAATCACACCAGTAAGTGGTAATGCATCATTAAATGCTTTTGCAGTATTGGCCGCATCTTGTCCGGTCATGGCATCTACAACAAACAGGGTTTCAATTGGGTTTATTGCTTGATGAAGAGCCTTGATTTCGTCCATCATATCGTTATCGACATGTAAACGACCTGCGGTATCGACAATAAGTACGTCAAAAAATTGTAGTTTAGCGTGTGAAATAGCTTTATTTACAATATTAACTGGTTTTTCATTAATATCGGATGGAAAAAATTCGACATCAATGGCTTTAGCGAGTGTTTCTAACTGTTTAATTGCTGCTGGTCGATAAACATCGGCTGATACAACCAGTACTTTTTTCTTCTGTTTTTCTTTTAAAAATTTGGCCAGTTTTGCAACACTGGTGGTTTTACCCGCACCTTGTAAACCAGCCATTAAGATTACAGCTGGTGGCTGTGTTGCTAGGTTGAGCGAACTGTTAATTTCTCCCATTGCAGCCGTCAGCTCGGCTTGAACTATTTTAATGAATTCTTGACCAGGCGTTAGGCTTTTATTAACATCTAAACCTACGGCCTTTTCTTTGACTTGATTAATAAATTCACGTACAACTGGTAGTGCAACATCGGCTTCAAGTAGAGCCATTCGGACATCGCGCAGTGCTTCTTTAATATTATCTTCAGATAGTCGCCCACGACCACTGATATTGCGAAATGTCTGTGATAAACGGTCGGTTAAATTCTCAAACATATTAACTCTCAATAAATAAAAAAATTTTCATTATCATATCAGAAAATTTTAAGAAGTCCCATGATCATCATTGTGTATTGACTTGACACCAAATTATCTTCCTGTTCAAATGAAGATAGATTAACAAAGATGTATTACTTATTTAAAGATAGTAAAGAGATAGAATAAATACAGAAGGAGAAAATTTAATATGGCAAAAGTGATTCAAACGGAAAAAGCACCTGCAGCAATCGGACCTTATGTTCAGGCTGTTGATTTAGGTAATATGCTATTTGCATCAGGACAGATTCCTTTAGTTCCTGAAACGGGTGAAATGCCAACTTGCGTTAAAGAACAAGCAAAACAAAGTTTAGCCAATGTTAAAGCAATAATTACATCGGCAGGTTATCAAGTGAATAATATTGTTAAAACAACTATTTTTTTAGCTGATATGAATGATTTTGCTGCGGTTAATGCGGTATATGAAGCATTTTTTATCGAAAACAATGCTGGATTCCCTGCTCGTTCTTGTGTACAAGTTGCTCGTATTCCTAAAGATGCTAAAGTTGAAATTGAAGTCATTGCTGCTAAATAATTTTAACTAGTTTGATTAGCACTAAAAAGTGCTAATCTTTGTCAAAAAATTTCAGACAAACTATACAGGTTTGTATAAAATTCAACTTAAATTGAATAATTTTTTAATCTGTTATATCGTTGATTATTCTTATCAAAAATAATTGCAATCCATAGTGAAAATTCAATTGAATTATTTACAGTGGAACTTGTATTTAGTGATTGATTGCCAATTGAGATGATGCAATAATCTACAGATAATAGTCATTGTGCCAATTAGGTTATAATATGTTTGAAAAAGTAGAATCCTATGCAGGGGATCCGATTTTATCGCTAGTCTCTGAATTTAATAATGATCATCGTGAAAGTAAAACTAATTTAAGTATTGGTTATTATTATGATGAAAATAGTATTGTACCTCAATTGGAGTGTATTAAAATTGCTCGTGATTACGTTTACCATAATCAACAAGGCGCACAACTTTATTTACCAATGAGTGGTTTGCCTTCTTATTGTCAAGCAATTCAGTCATTGCTATTTGGTGAAGAACATTCAGCCTATAAAGATAAACGTATTGCAACTATACAAACATTAGGTGGATCAGGTGCACTAAAAATCGGTGCCGATTTTTTACATCGATATTTTCCTAATTCTCAAGTTTGGGTTAGCGATCCAACATGGGAAAATCATATAGCCATTTTTAGTGGTGCAGGTTTTAAAGTAAATACCTATCCTTATTTTGATTCACAAACGTGTGGGGTCAAATTTGATGCAATGCTTGAAACATTGGAACTATTGCCTCCCAAAAGCATTGTATTACTGCATCCTTGTTGTCATAATCCAACGGGTGCTGATTTAACTCAGGCACAGTGGGATAAAGTAATTACTATACTACAAACACGTGATCTCATTCCATTTATGGATATTGCTTATCAAGGATTTGGTGAAAGTATTGAAAGTGACAGCTACGCAATTAAAAAAGCAGCTGAAGTTGGTCTTTGTGGTTTTATAAGTAATTCGTTTTCGAAGACATTCTCACTTTATGGCGAACGTGTTGGAGGACTATCTGTGTTGTGTGAGAATGAGGAAGCAGCTCGTCGAGTATTAGGACAACTTCAGGCAACAGTTCGTCGAAACTATTCTAGCCCAGCGGCTTATGGTGCTCAGTTAGTCAGTTATGTGTTAAATAATCCTGATTTGAAAATGAGTTGGTTTAAAGAAGTTGAAACAATGCGAAATCGTATTGTTTCGATGCGTTCTGAGTTAGTTAATTTGTTGAAAAAGCAATCTCCAGAACGTAATTTTGATTATTTAGTTAAGCAGCGAGGTATGTTTAGTTATACTGGTTTTAGTAAACAACAAGTCACACAATTAAAAGATAATTTTGCTGTTTATTTGGTGGGCAGTGGAAGAATGTGTGTGGCAGGCTTAAATCACCATAATATTCATCGTGTGGCGCAAGCATTTGCTACATTAAAATAATCAAGTCACAAAAAGGAGAATATTCATGTTACGTAAGATGTTAGTGCTAGTATTCGGTATTGCAATGACAACCCTTATTGTTGGATGTAATACAGTTAATGGTGTAGGTAAAGATGTTCAATCTGGTGGTAAAGCTATTTCGAAAACAGCTGAAAAAGTTAGCGATAAATTATAATAAGGATGGTAAATGTCTTTATAAATTATAAAAAGTAAAATGCGACATATTGTAGTAGTTATACTTTTTTTACTTACTGGGTGCAGTTCATTAAATTTTCGAACTGCACCTTTAACTTTTGAAAACTGTCATTATTCAAGTATGATTAATACAGAATTTGTATTAAATCCTTTGCCATCAAATATATTAAGTTATCCGCATATTTATATTGCTCAAAGTCGACAAAGTAAACATCTACCAGCAAGTTATGCTGGCATGAAAGGAAAATTGACAAGTAAAATTGAGGTTCGTGATTATCCAAAACAAACATTTTGGCGAGCACAATCTTTACTCGATAGGGCAATATTGTATGACGATGGTTATGACGATCTTTATATAAGCCCCGCGCAAAAAGAAGCGCGAGATCGTAAAGCGAAATTTGCAGTAAGACAAGCGATTTTGCAAAACTGCCAGATTATTTATATTGCTATTGATTCTTTGGCTAAAGATAGGGATAATCCTGCATTAATTGAATCTAACGATTTATCAATATATAAATAGATAAAATATTATAAAAAATAACTAATAGGATTATTGGTTGGATTGGTATTTGTAGTGTCTAACTTATTAACAAAATTTACTTCACTTTTTTATTTAATTTTTGATAATCTAGCCCTTAAAATTGTTATTGTATTGAAAAAAATATTAATACTGAGTTTAATATGTTAGATTTAGCTTTTTTATCGTTTATTACAATTTGATATTGAATCAAGGTAATATATGAAATTTTTACAAGAGCAATTATTCATGCATGTATTTTCATTCCCTATATGTTCAATATATTATAGGCTGAAAATACATATTGTTAATATGTGATAGATATAATAGACACTATTACAATAGTTGTGTTATTTGCTAATTTTTTAAGGAAATAAAATGTCATCAAGTTCTGAATCAACATTGAATGGAAACATCAAAAAAGCCGTTATCCCAGTTGCCGGTCTAGGTACTCGAATGCTACCTGCTACTAAAGCCATTCCTAAGGAAATGTTACCGGTGGTTGATAAACCACTTATTCAATATGTAGTAAAAGAGTGTATTGCTGCTGGGATTACTGAAATCATTTTTGTGACCCATTCATCAAAAAATTCAATTGAAAACCACTTTGATACCAGCTTTGAATTAGAGGCGATGTTAGAGGCACGTGTTAAACGTCAACTGTTACAAGAAGTGCAAAGTATTTTACCTGAACATGTAACAATAACGAGTGTTCGTCAAGGTTTAGCTAAAGGACTTGGTCATGCCGTATTATGTGCTTATCCTTTGGTCGGTGATGAACCTTTCGCAGTTGTGTTACCAGATGTGATTATTGATGAGTATGAAAGCGATCTAACAAAAGATAATTTAGCTGCAATGATTAATAATTATCATGAGACCAAACATAGTCAAATTATGGTTGAGCCAGTACCGAAAGAGTTAGTTTCTTCTTATGGGATTGTTGATTGTCATGGTAAAGAGTTGTCTGCTGGTGCAGTTACACAAATGTATAGTGTTGTTGAAAAACCATCAATTGAAGATGCTCCATCTAATCAGTCCGTCGTTGGACGCTATGTTTTATCTGAAAAAATCTGGCCTTTACTAGCTAAAACACCTTTAGGTGCTGGTGGTGAAATTCAACTCACCGATGCAATTGCAATGTTACTTAAAGACAATCCTGTTGATGCATATTGTATTAAAGGCCGAAGTCATGATTGTGGTAATAAATTGGGTTATGTACAAACCTTTGTACAATACGCAATGCGTCACAAAAGCTTAGGTAATGATGTTACTGCATGGTTGAAAACAATTTAAACATTGATTTTTGAATACTAAAAAGGACGCTTTGAGCGTCCTTTTTAATTTTGTATATTTTGTTACTTAAATTAAACATCCGACTGTTCATTTTCAAGAGAAACATTTGGATCATAGAAAGTATTCATATCCATAAGCCCCACTTCTCGATCGGTAGCAACTGCTGCTGTCATTGCCCCTGATACGTTGGCTAGTGTTCGTGCCATATCAATGATTGGATCGACAGCTAGCACCATACCTATTAATGGGAAGTATTCAGCCATGCCCATACCAGATAAAACTACTGTTGCAGCAACTGTTGCTGTACCTGGAATGCCTGCAATGCCAATTGAACCAATCACGACCACAATGATCAACATAATATAAAACTGGAAATTAGTATCAATACCCACCATATTCGCCACCATAACGGCAAGTAATGCAGGAAAGAAACCAGCACAGCCATTCATCCCCATAGTGCTACCAAGTGATCCGACTAAATTTGCCGTACCTGTATTGACTCCCATACGTACTGTTAAAGTTGAGATAGTCATGGGTAATGTACCAACTGACGAGCGGCTGGTAAAGGCTAATAACCACGTTCCCATTGCTTTTTTAATAAACATGGCAGGTGATATGCCGTGAATCATAACAATTAAAACATGCACAATTAACATGATCAAAGTGGCAATGTAGATGGCTGCAACAAAACCTGATACTTCAATAATTGCAGGTATACCATTAGAAATAATGGTTCTAGCTAGAAGGGCGATGACTGCATATGGCATATACTTAATGATGGTCATGGCAATTGACATCACAATTTTATAAAGTGCTTCAATAAAGGTTTTAAACAGAGCAATAGGTTGTGGATTTTTCTTTTCCATTCGATTGGCAGCAATTCCCATAAGAGCAGAAAAGATAACTAATCCAACAATATTTTCTTTAACCATTGATGCAATGATATTACTTGGAATAAGGTTTACAAAAGTATCAATTATATTAGTGTATTGTTTAGCTTGAGCATGATGATCAGTTGTAGAGCTGATTTCTCCTAATGCAAATAAATTAGCCAAAGCAATACCAACAATACAAGCAATTGCCGTGGTAAACAGTAACCAGAATATCCCTCTAAATGCGATTTTTGGTAGGTTTTCTTTACCAGAAAAATCGATAATGACTTTAACAATAGAGACAAATATCAAAGGAATGACTAGCATGCGAATAAAGGCAATAAAAGCACGTCCAAAAAGACCATACCATGTAGCTGTCTCTTGCATCCAAACATTTGATGTATCAGGGAACCCAGCTGCAGCTTGTATACCTAAACCAAGCACAGCACCAAGTATTAACCCAACTAACATACGAAGAGAAAAATTAATTTTTTTATCTTGTAACGGTTTCATCACTCCAAAAAAACAAACTAGCAGTAGTCCAATACCAATTAAAGTTTGATAGTGTGTGATAGATAGGAACTTTTCAAAAAAAGTTCCTTGAAAAATGGGATCTGACATAATTGCCCCTTTATTGTAATAATTTAATCATCGAATAAAATCATATTAGTAATCTTACTTAAATTATGATGCACTGATTTTTGTATCAAGTAAGATAGTTTGTATTATTTAGTTGTTATTGCTAACAATAATGATTTATCTATTATTTAGCTATTGAACCTGCAATATTTAAAATGTCCCATGGTCTTGAAAATGGCGGCGCATAAAGAAAGTCCATCATTGCTAATTCATCAATTTTCATTTCTGCCCATATGGCAGTTGCTAACGTATTTACTCGTAAAACAGCGCCACTGCCACCTGCAATTTGTCCACCTAAAATGGTGCGGGTCTCGGCGTGATAAATTATTTTGGCTGTTACCTCAGTTTGCCCTGCAACATAGTTACTGTGATTTTTATCCTTAACAATAACTGTTTTATAAGCAATTCCCGCTTTTTGAGCCTCTTTTTCGGTTAAGCCTGTTCGTCCAGCCTCAATATCAAACGCTTTAAATGCTGATGTCCCGATGGTTCCAGGGAATTGACTCTGTCCTCCTCCTAGATTTTCACCAACTATCTTGCCCAGTTTGTTCGCACCTGTTGCAAGAGGAATGTAAACCATCGCTTTGCTGACTTTATGCTGCAATGCAGCGCAGTCACCTGCTGCATAAATATCCGGAAGGTTTGTCTGTCCATAGCTATCGGTAATAATAGCGTCATTTGGTAACATATTAAGACCAATATTTTGATAAATTTCACTGTTAGGTTTCACCCCAGTTGCGATAATAACCATGTCAGCAAGATAAGTATCTTTATTGGTAATTACGTGAGTGACATGCTGTTCTCCTATAAAACCTTGTACTTGTTCTTGTAAATGTAAATCACAATGTTGTTTAATGTTCTTTGCAATTATGTCGGTAATTTGTGCATCGAATGCATCGACCAGCACTCTATCATCTAACTGAATTAATTTGACTTGCTTATTTAAAGCAACAAATGACTCAGCAATTTCAAGCCCTATAAAGCCTGCACCAACTACAATGACATTTTTTACTGCTGGATCGGATAATGCTTGTTTAATGGCTAAACCGTCATTGAGATCGCGTAAAGTGAAAATATTTTTCAAGTGGTAATTTGTAAAATTTGGAATGATAGGGCTTGCACCAACGGCAATTAATAATTTGTCATAATTATCATCAAAGCATTCATCTGTATTGATATTTTTAATTTTTAATTTTTTTTGTATGCTATCAATAGCGACGACTTGGTGACATGTTTTTATTTCAATACCATCTTGTTGGAACTGTTGTGGTGTCCGGGATATCATTTCATTAGCATCAGTGAAATGGTCACCAATAAAATAGGGTAAACCGCAAGCACCAAACGATACAATGTCAGTTTTTTCATAAATACGAATAGTAGCATTTGGGTTCATTCTTTTGGCTTTAGCAGCAGCACTCGCCCCTGCAGCTTGAGCGCCAATGATGATTATTTTCATCTAATTTTCTCCTTAGGGCTTAGATTCTCAATAATGATAATCCTATCATAGGTTATAACATATATGTGCGATAGATAATGACTTATTATTAAGCAGTCATACATTTGAAAACAAATATTAAAGGTTTAAAGCGGTAATTAATTACTTTTTAACCTATTTTTGTCAAAAAGTTTCAGATTAACTATACGTTTGAGTATAGTTTATTAGATCTTTAATTAAATTAATTTGTAAATTAGAATCATTTAACGCTGGAATGTAATAAAATTTTTTGCCACCAGCCTGTAAAAATAGTTCTCGATTTTCTTCGTTGATTTCGTAAATAGTTTCAATACAATCCACAGAAAATCCAGGACAAACAACATGAACATATTTAACGCCATTATGTGCTAACTTTTCTAATGAATCACTGGTGTTTGGCGTAACCCACTTTCCTTTACCAAATTTAGATTGATAAGCCATTTCAATGGGAATATTAATACCATTAGCTTCACATTTCTCAATTAATAATAATGTGGTTAGTTGGCAACGCTCTATGTAATCATCTTTACGCTTGTGAATATAACGTTCAGGAATTCCGTGATAAGATAATACTAATACCTCAGGCTCTCCTTGTTCTTCAAATGCTTGTTTAATTTGCAAATATAGAGCATTAATATAACTTGGATGATCAGCATAATCGCGGATGTAATGAATATTATTGGTTATTGATTGAGAAGATTTAATTATCTTTAGTTTATCAAGCACCGCTAATGTTGTTGTTGTGGAATATTGTGGAAATAATGGTAATACCGTTATTTTTTTACACGATTTCAGATTATGTAATGCAAGTTGAAGATTCGGCTCGCCATAAGTCATGGCTAATTGACAATCAATATTAGGTAATACCTGTTGTAACTTGTCACGCAGTTGTTGGCTATAATGCATCAATGGTGATGAATTATCTATCCAAATTTTTTTATAGTGGTTAATAATATAGGGTACCCGTTTCGGTAACACTCGATACTTTAAAATTGGATACCAAAAAAAAGCAGGCAAATCCACCACATGTCTATCAAGTAAAAATTCGGTTAAATAGTGTTTGATTGCATCAGGCGTAACAGAGCTTGGCGTACCTAGATTAACCAGTAATAACCCTTGTTTTTTATCCATAGGTATTCCTTATTTTGAATAAAGATAACGGTTTATAATACCAAGAAGCCTATCTAATGCACCTTGATTTTGCTTTAATACTTGGTAGGCATTTTCACCAATTTGTTGGCTTTCTGTTTTATTATTTAATAGGTTGTTTACTACTAAGTATAAAGCTTCTGCTGTGCTGTCACAAATTATCATTCCGTTTGCAGCAATTAACTGTTCGCAGATGATTTTAAAATTGAAAAAATATTGACCGCTAATTATTGGAATATGATGTAAGGCTGGTTCTAGAGGATTATGTCCACCATGGTCGACTAAACTACCACCGATAAAGGCAATATCTGCCACGCTATAAAGTTCTAACAATTCACCCATAGTATCTCCCAAAACCACTTGTGTTTGATCGGTTGGAATCTGGTTCGAACTACGAGTAATATAATTAAATTGATTATTTTTAATCAGTTTTTCGATTTTTTTAAAACGTTCAGGATGACGTGGCACTAAGATCAATAATAAATCAGGATGCTGTAACAATAGTTGTTTAAATGCCTTTAAGATGATTTCATCTTCACCATCATGAGTACTAGCTACAATAAAAACTGGACGGTTTAATTGCCATTGTTGTTTTAAGTTTGCAATTTTTTGTTGTTGCTCAGTTGTTAAATTAATGTCGAACTTAATACTACCCGTTACGGTTAGATGATCGCTGGGTAAACCTAATGCTGTAAAGCGTTCACCATCTTGCTTATTTTGTGCGGCAACCATGCTGATTTTAGCTAGTAATTGCTTAATGGTGGTGCCTAGCTTACTGTAACGTTTTGCTGAGCGTTCGGACAAACGAGCATTAGCGATAATTAATGGGATAGCGTTCTTATAGCATTGGCTAATAAAATTAGGCCAAAGTTCAGTTTCCATAATAATGACTAATTTGGGTCGGGTAATTTTTAAAAAACGTTTGATGGCACATGGCAGGTCATATGGTAAATAGACATGGCTCACACTGTCTTTTAATAATGATTTAACTCGCTCAGAGCCTGTCGGTGTCATCGTTGTGACGGTAATGGGTAAATCAGGATATTGTTGCTGCAATGCTCTAATAAGAGGGATAGCGGCAATGGTTTCACCTACGGATACTGCGTGGACTAAAATACCATTTGCCTTCACTTTATTTTTGCAAAAACCATACCGCTCCGACCAACGCTTACGGTATGCTGGCGCTTTGCGGCTGCGCCAAAGTAATCTTATCCATACCAATGGCTGAATAAGATAGAGTAAAATGGTATAAAGTAATTGCATATCAATTAGTTTTTAAGCTTAAAAAAATGTTGGCGATAATAAATAAGCTCTGCAATTGAATCACGAATATCATCAAGCGCTTGATGAGTATTTTGCTTTGTGATTCCTTTTAAAATTTCAGGTTTCCATCGTTTTGCTAATTCTTTTATGGTACTAACGTCTAAATAGCGGTAATGAAAATAACTTTCTAAATTAGGCATATAGTTAAATAGAAAACGGCGGTCTTGACCAATAGTGTTACCGCAAATTGGTGAACTGTTTGCAGGTACCCACTGTTTTAAAAATTCGATAGTTTGTTGTTCTGCTTGTTGTTCATTAACGGTACTTTGGCGTACTCGTTCAATTAAACCAGATTTACCGTGGGTATTTTTGTTCCAATCATCCATTAAGGCTAATAGTTCATTGGATTGATGAATGGCAATAACAGGTCCCTCAGCCAAAATGTTTAAATTAGAATCAGTTACAATAGTTGCAATTTCAATAATACGATCGATTGCTGGGTTTAGTCCGGTCATTTCAAGATCGATCCAAATAAGGTTGTTACTGTTAATTTGTGATGGTGTGGTCATAATTTGTGATAGAAGTTTTCTTTTTAATGCCGAGTAGTGTAGCATAACTGTCAAACTGTTTTAGCAAAAATTAGTGACTGTGGCAAAAAATCAACTATCCAAAAATCAAAAAAGACGCGTAGCGGCTAAACATCAACAACGATTAGAAACCAAACAAGATGAGAATCTTTCAAATTTTTCATCGCCTCGTGATGGTGTGGTGATAAGCCGTTTTGGGAAGTCGGCTGATGTTGAAGATAACGCACGACACATTTATCGCTGTAGCATTCGGCGCACTTTACCATCGTTAGTGACTGGCGACAAAGTCGTGTGGCGCGAAAGTTTGGAGCCAAATACCAATGGCATTATTGAGGCTGTACATACAAGGCATTCTGAGTTGGTTCGCCCTGATTTTTATGACGGGGTTAAACCAGTTGCAGCCAATGTCGATCAAATAGTGATTATCTCAGCTGTTTTACCTGAGCTATCACTTAATATTATTGATCGTTATTTAGTGGCTTGCGAAGTAACCAATATTGAGCCAATCATTGTCTTAAATAAAATTGATTTATTGAGCGATGAACAACGAGCAGAAGTTGAAAAGCAATTAACTATTTACACCAATATTGGTTATCAGGTTTTATATGTTTCTTGTCAAAATCACCAAGGAATTGCTGCATTGCAGGCTGTCTTGCAGAATAAAATATCTATTTTAGTTGGTCAGTCCGGTGTCGGTAAATCAAGTATTATTAATTTATTATTACCACATCAATTACAATCGGCTATAACTGGAAATATTTCAGAATTATCTGGTCTTGGACAGCATACTACTACTTCAACCAGACTTTATCATTTGCCAAATGGAGGTGATATTATTGATTCACCAGGTATTCGTGAATTTGGTTTATGGCATCTAGAGCCTGAACAGGTAATTAGTGGTTTTAAAGAGTTCGATGACTATTTAGGTGGATGTCAATTCCGTGATTGTAATCATCTTGATACGCCAGGTTGCTTATTACAACAAGCTGTGAGAGATAGCAAAATTGCACCTTCAAGATTAGATAATTATCATCGAATTTTACAGACTATGAAAGAAGTAAAAGCTAGAACGAATAAAAGTTATAAATAAAAGTTTTTGTTAAATTTAAATATTGTTAATTTTAATTGATTCAAACGTTTTTGTTATTACAACAAGTAAGGGTTGCTTACATTATTTTAATAGTTATTATGGGCAACCCTTTAATATTAAAGCATCAGTTTTTTACAGCAAAACCAATTGCTACATATGCAAAACCTTGGAATATAAGGTCAATACCTAAAAACATTCCTAATACCCAAAGACTATCATATGGCCAGCCAGTAATAATCATTAAACCTAAAATTAGGGTTATAATACCAGAAGTGAGTACCCATCCCCAACGCGGTAGATTTCGATTACTAAAAGAGGCAAAAATTTGTGTAAAGCCACTCATAATTAACAAGATCGCAATCACTAAAGTTAAAGCTGATGAAACCGCAATCGGTCTAAAAAAAGATATTAAGCCAACAATAATGTATAAAATACCCATTACTGCCCATAATGCCGTTTGACCAAAACCTTTAAGGTTAAATGAATTTATTGTTTGTGCGATTCCTGCAATTAAAATTAATGTACCAATAAAATAGACAGAAAAAACAGTAGCCATGAACTGATAGCCTAAGGCTAAACATCCTAATACAATTAAAATAAAGCCAATTACGATTAACCAATTTGATTTTTGTTTTACATATTGAACGTTATTTTCATCAGATATCATATTATTTTCCTGCTTTTATATTTAAGTTTACATTTAAATAAAACATCTTTCTGATCATAGTGTTGCCAATCATTGTTAGCAGCAGAAAAGAAAGATCGCGAAGGTAATGATTACTGCTGATCTGTGGTATTTTTTAGGTGTACCACAGATCTTACTGCTTACTTATTGAATAATATAAAAAACTACGATGAAATTACTCTTTATCTTTCAATGCTTCATCTAATGTTGAGAAGAACATTAGTTTATTGGGGATAGGTACAATTTTGGCGCGAGCTAATGTTTTCAATGGTTGAAATTGTAATTCACAAATTGATAAATCAACGTGTTCAGGCAATTCATCAATAAAGTGTATTAAAGCATTAAGTCCGCCAGCGTCAAGAATTGGTACGGCATCCCATTGTAATACAATATGCTCATAACCGTTAATTTTTTTATAAAGCTCAACAAAAGTTTTTTCTGCCGCAGCAAAAAATAGTGGGCCATTTACACGTAAAACTAAGGTTTTATCATCACATCGATTTAGCTCAACTAAGCGAGTCATTCGAGCAATACGACGCATAAATAATATGGAAGCCAATACTATGCCAAGTGTAATTGCTATAACCATATCGAATAATACGGTAAGCGACATACAGATTAACATAATTAAAATATCATCTTTAGGTGCGCATTTGATGATATACATTACTCGTTGCACGGCACTCATATTCCAAGCCACTATTAATAGCAAAGCAGCCATTGCTGATAGTGGAATATAAGATAAAAGTGGTGCAAAGCAAATAAGAGCAAGTAATACTATTAATGAATGTAAGACTGCTGCAATAGGTGATGTAGCACCAGCCTTAACATTCGCAGCTGATCGTGCGATAGCGGCAGTAGCCGAAATACCACCAAAAAACGGTGCAATAATATTGCCTAAACCTTGACCTATAAGTTCACTGTTTGAGTGATGTTTTGTGTGGGTCATTTCATCTAACACTACTGCACAAAGCAGTGATTCAATAGCGCATAACATTGCCATAGTTAGTGAAATCGGAAGTAAAGCAGAAAGTGTCGTCCAATCCCAATTAAATTCAGCATTTTCCCATGGTAAAACAAATTCAGGTAGTACCGAAGGGATACCATGACCAATAGTATTATCAGCAAGTGTATAAGTAAATCGTGAGCCTATAGTTTCAATCTGATAGCCGAATTGATTAAATATAAACATGACAATAATACCTGCAACTAATGCTGGTAAGTGACCTGATATCTTCACTCGAAATTTTGGCCATACAATTAATACAATTAGTGTTACCATTCCGACAATTGTGTCTGCAATATTGATTGAAGGTAAAGTCTTAGCTAATTCAATAACTTTGCTTATATAACTTTCAGGCATATGTTCAAGAGTCAAACCAAAGAAATCTTTAATTTGCATTGTAGCGATGGTAATTGCTATGCCTGAGGTAAAACCTAATACGACAGGTAATGGAATATATTCAATTAATCTCCCTAATCGAATCATACCCATTAATATTAGAAAAACACCCGATAATAATGTTGCAATTAATAATCCAGATAAACCATATTGTAATGATACTGGATATAAGATAACGACAAATGCGGCGGTAGGTCCAGAAACACTAAAACGAGATCCTCCCGTTAGAGCAATAACAAAACCGGCTATAATTGCGGTATAAAGTCCATGTTGTGGTGGAACGCCACTAGCAATTGCAAGAGCCATTGCTAGTGGTATAGCGATAATACCAACGGTTATCCCCGCTATTAGGTCTTTGAGAAAACGCGTTGTGTTATAAGGGGTAGTTATACAAGCTGAGATAAATGCACAGCTAATTTTGGTGCCAGAAAGGCCATATAATTTCATTATTTTTGATTAATTAAATGGAAGTTATCTTGAATGCTTAATAAGATAATCTTTTTTACAAAAAATAAAAGAGCATTATGAAAATAATCATCTTTTTTTTATAAATTTTTACTCTAAATCAAGTTTAGAGAAGTAGCTGTGTTAATATACGAAATAAATATTGGTTTTTTACCACATCTATTGAGCGCTTTTTCATCTTAATCTTAATTGCGTTGATATGAGTATTTAAATGGGGATAAAAATATGATACTGCTGAATTCGCGTAAGTTATTGACTGCCTTTTTATTTACCTTTACTTCATTAAGTTTTGCTCAACCTAATGTGATTGTTGGTTCCAAAACAGCTTACCAATACAATTCTAACCAAACTCTTACTTCGGCTCCAACAGGCTATCAAGCTTTTTATATTGACCATGTTGGGCGTCATGGCTCGCGGTATATCAGTAAGTCAAAGTATGAAGATCTTGCCTATCACATTCTATTATTGGCTGACAGTCAACATCAATTGACTGATTCAGGAAAAGATCTACTTAGGCAAGTCACTATCCTTAAGCAATTAAATCAGAACCATTATGGCCAGCTTACCAATCTGGGTCGCAAAGACATTAGTTTGATAAGTAACCGAATGTTGGCAAATAATCCAACAGTATTTAAAGGGCAAAAAATTGAAGTTATTTCAACGAGTTCTCCAAGAGCAAAAGAAACAGCAGAAATTTTCATTGATTCTTTTAAAGCAAAATATCCTAATATTCATGTGATTCAACAACCAGATAATGAGCAAACATTATTGCGCTTTTTTGAGTATTCTCCCGCTTATAGTGAATATAAAAAAAGTAAAGCAGTTAAAGATGCTGTGAAATCTATTGAGTATGCTTCTCAAACTAAACAGATGAGTAAACAAGTTGCCAAAGGCATTTTTAAAAAATCTTTTTTAATTAAGTTAAAAAAAGGATTGGATGAATCTGAGGATACATTATTAAAAACATCGGATTTTGTTATTGCAATATACCAATTATATCAAGAATTACAGGCTTTTTCGCCACAAGTTTTAACGGACAACCATCTTGATTTAGATCGTTATTTTTCAGCAGAACAAAAGACATGGCTTAATACAGTTGTTACTGCAAAAAATTATTTGCAGATAGGTCCTGCTTTTGATGCTACAGGAATTCAAATTAAAATTGCTGCACCATTATTATGGGATATGATTCACTCTGCCGATAAGGCAATAGTTGATAATAATGTGGATGCTAATTTGCGCTTTGCTCATGCTGAAACGGTTTCTCCATTAGCTACTTTACTCGAAATTGAAGGCTCTGCTAATGTTGTTAAAACACTGTTTAATTATCCTACTGTATGGCGAGCAGATAAAATTATCCCTATGGGGGCGAATATTCAATGGATTCTTTATAAAAGCGAGCAAACTCATCAACCGATTTTAATGAAAGTATTACTAAATGAGCGGGAAGTGCATTTACCTATTAAAACAGATAGTTACCCTTATTATCGATGGAATGATGTAAAACAATTTTATGTTGATAAACTGAATAAATTAGGTTTACATGAGAACCAGTCAGCAATAGAGATGTTAAAAAATCTTAAATAAATTAACACTTATAAATATTATGTCCTTATATATCGGGCATAATATTTAATATTGCGATTATGATTAGACTTGTAGCCAGAATGTCACTGGTCCATCATTTATCAAAGAAACCTGCATGTCAGCTGCAAATTGTCCTGTTTGGGTGTTAATTTGCTTTTTACATTGTTCAACAAAAAATTGATATAGTTTATTGGCTTCATCCGGATTTGCACCTTTAGTAAAACTAGGGCGCATACCTTTTTGTGTATCGGCTGCTAGTGTAAATTGAGAAACAACTAATAGTTCACCATTAGTTTGGCGAACATTTAAATTCATTTTGCCTTCATTATCACTAAATATCCGGTATCCTAGTACTTTTTCACATAAGCGTATTGCTTTTTGCTCATTATCTTCTTGTTCTACACCTAATAATACTAGTAATCCATGATTAATCTGTCCAATAATTTGATTATCAACAGTAACACTAGCTTGTTTAACACGTTGGATTAAGGCGATCATAAAATAATTACTCTGGTAATGATTGATTTTCAGCTGGGTGCTGTTTACGGTTAAAGTCCGTTAAAGTTGCTGCAAACTCGGCGCCAAATAAAACAATGCACCAAGAAAAATAGATCCAAACTAACATAATGGGAATTGAGGATACAACCCCATAAATAAGTTGATAAGTTGGGAAAGAAGTTATATACAGCGCAAATGCTCGTTTTCCTAATTCAAATAATATTGCTGCGACAATGGCTCCAACTATAGACTCCTTAAAAGGTACTGATTCTGTGGGAATAATACTATAAAGCAACCAGAAACCAGCTACAGATATAAAAAAAGGTAAAGTACTAAGTAGAAAGTTACCTGTTGCAGCAGTGGAAAGCCATTTTAATGAAAATACATAAGAACTTATTGCAACACTTGAACCAGCTAAAATAGGACCTAACGTTAATATTGTCCAATACATAGTTAAATTGTACATAAATGATCGTTTACGCTTGGTTTTCCAGATTTGATTAAGCGCAGTGTTGATTGAATTAATTAGTAAAAGCGATGTAACAATTAAACCTATCACTCCCATAAAGGTCATTTTTTTAGTATTGCCAATAAATTGTTCTAGATAATTCTCAATAGTGTCACTGGCTGTCGGAACCAGATTGTTATAAATTATTTTTTTTAATGCAAGGCTGACTTCGTCAAACATAGGAAAAGCAGAGAGTAGAGAAAATATAACAGTAATAAGTGGCACTAAAGCAAGGATTGTTGTATAAGCCAACCCTGCAGAAGATGTTGTTAAACGGTCTTGATTTATACGCGACCATAACATTTTAATGAACAGGTGTATATTTTTGAATAATTTCATATTTTTCTTTTTAGTTAGAAATAATACAATCATTAATCCCATTATTTTTTAATGAGTTTAATGCCTTCTCTGCCTCATTTTTATTAGTGTATTGGCCAGCTGTGACTCGATATAATTGACCGGAAGATACACTACCACTGATTCCAATCATTGCGATTCTTGCTTTAAGTGTTTCGGCATTAGCTTTATCTTTGAATGCTCCGCATTTCAAGATCCATTTATTTGAAGTATCAATATTTTGCGTAGTTATTGATGTGGTAGTTTCTTGTTTGCTCGCACTATTATTATTTTTAGTTGGTGTAACAGGGCGTGAATTATTGATAAAACTATCTAAAATTTGTTGCCGTTCGCTTGCTCTTGAATCATAACTAGCATTTGGAGTTTCTAACTCTTTAAGATAGGTCCAACGTTCTTGTGGTCGTTCTGGTAATGTTATTGCTGGAGCTTGTGTATTTTTTTTGGGTGGTTTAACTGGTTGGGTTGGTTTGTTATTCACAACGTAATAGAGAATAGCAGAAAATAGAATAACGATGATAATGGCCAAAAATATCATTA
Organism: Gilliamella apicola; assembly: GCF_000599985.1. Taxonomy (NCBI): domain Bacteria; kingdom Pseudomonadati; phylum Pseudomonadota; class Gammaproteobacteria; order Orbales; family Orbaceae; genus Gilliamella; species Gilliamella apicola. Next base: position 2,757,775 of record NZ_CP007445.1, on the reverse strand, counting down.
AATTAGGCTTATTTCGTGAATTATTTTTTTTTGATCGGCTCTTTTTTCTTACATAATCACGCTGAACCACAATATACTCTCTTATTAATATCGAATAACGGATTAGTATACAAATAAAAAAAGTGGCTTACACCACTTTTTGTTGTTTTTTCTAACTACAATAGTTAACAGATAACGACATTAAGCTAATGCTTTAATCTGCTTAATTAAATTCGCTTTATGACGTGCAGCTTTGTTTTTGTGGATTAAGCCACGAGCCGCTTGACGATCAACAACTGCCTGCATGTCTTTGAATGCTACTTCAGCTGTTTGTTTATCACCAGCTGCAACAGCTGCGTAAACTTTTTTAATATAAGTACGCATCATTGAACGGTTACTAGCATTATGTTTACGGCGTTTTTCGGATTGAACCGCACGTTTCTTAGCTGATTTGATATTAGCCAAAGTCAACTCCCAAGTTTAGATAAAAATTACATATTAATAAGGCGGCAAAATATGCCTGATTTTCTGTCTATTGTCAATGCTGTTGTATAAAAATTTTTACCTGGATAACAAAATTTTTTATTTCTATCAAATGTTCAGTATGTGAACAATAATGGTTGTAACCTAAAAGAAAATTTTATGTTAGAATAGTCACAATTTTATTATATTGATATTTATAAGAGGAAGTCACATGTCTATTATTAGAATGCAAGATCTTGATCTAAAAGGAAAACGGTTGTTTATTCGTTCAGATCTTAATGTGCCAGTTAAAAATGGTAAAGTAACCTCTGATGCGCGAATTAAAGCATCATTACCGACTATTGAAGAAGCGATCAAGAAAGGTGCTAAAGTAATGGTTACTTCTCATATTGGTCGTCCAACGGAAGGAGAGTATAACCCTGAATTTTCATTACAACCAGTTGTTGATTACTTAAAAGAACATGTATCTTTTCCTGTTCGTTTAGTAAAAGATTACCTTGATGGTGTGGATGTTAAAGAAGGTGAATTAGTTGTTCTTGAAAACGTTCGTTTCAATGTCGGTGAAGGTAAAGATGATGAAACTTTATCTAAAAAATATGCTGCGCTTTGTGACATCTATGTAATGGATGCGTTTGGTACAGCTCACCGTGCGCAAGCGTCAACTCATGGTGCAGGCAAATTTGCTCCAGTTGCTTGTGCAGGTCCATTATTAGCGGCTGAATTAGATGCATTAGGTAAAGCGCTTGATAATCCAGCAAGACCAATGGTTGCTATTGTCGCTGGTTCTAAAGTATCAACTAAATTAACTGTTCTTGATTCACTTTCTAAAATTGCTGATCAAATTATTGTTGGTGGTGGTATTGCTAATACTTTCATCGCAGCGGAAGGTTATAATGTTGGTAAATCACTTTACGAAGCCGATTTAATTCCTGAAGCTAAAAAATTAATGGCTAACTGTGAAATTCCTGTACCTACTGATGTTCGCGTTGCCACTGAATTTAGTGAAACAGCTACAGCAACTGAAAAATCAGTAAAAGATGTTAAAGAAAATGAGCAAATTCTTGATTTAGGTGATAAATCAGCAGAAGTATTAGCAAATATTATCAAGAATGCAAAAACTATACTGTGGAATGGTCCTGTAGGTGTATTTGAATTCCCTAATTTCCGTCGTGGTACTGAAATTGTTGCTAAAGCAATTGCTGATAGCCAAGGTTTTTCAATTGCCGGTGGTGGTGATACATTAGCTGCAATTGATTTATTTGGTATTGAAGATAAAATCTCTTATATTTCAACTGGCGGTGGTGCTTTCCTAGAATTTGTTGAAGGTAAAAAACTTCCAGCTGTTGCAATGTTAGAAGAAAGAGCAAAAGCATAATATTATAGTTTAAAAGTAAGGATGAGCTAATTACTCATCCTTACTACTTTTTATATTAATAAATTTATAGGTAATAAAATGGTTACAAAAATTTCTGATGTCGTTAAACCTGGCGTAGTAACTGGTGATGATGTTCAAAAAGTGTTCCAAATTGCACGTGAAAATAATTTTGCCCTACCAGCGGTAAACTGTGTTGATACAAATACAATTAATGCAGTTATTGAAACCGCAGCTAAAGTAGGTTCTCCTGTTATTGTTCAATTTTCTAATGGCGGTGCACAATTTATTGCAGGTAAAGGTTTAAAACTTGAGGGTCAAGAGTGTGCTGTGTTAGGGGCTGTATCTGGCGCTAAACATGTTCATCTTATGGCAGAAAAATATGGCGTACCAGTTATTGTTCATACTGACCATTGTGCGAAGAAATTATTGCCTTGGGTTGATGGATTACTTGATGCTGGCGAAACTCATTTTGCTAAAACAGGTAAACCGTTGTTTTCTTCTCATATGATTGATCTTTCAGAAGAAACATTAAAAGATAACATTGATATTTGTTGTCAATATCTTGCTCGTATGTCGGCAATGAAAATGACATTGGAATTAGAATTAGGTTGTACTGGTGGTGAAGAAGATGGTGTTGATAATAGCCACATGGATAGTTCAGCACTTTATACACAACCAGAAGATATTGCTTATGCTTATGAACGTTTGAGTGCGATTAGCTCTCGTTTCACTATTGCTGCATCATTTGGTAATGTGCATGGTGTTTATAAACCAGGTAACGTTAAGTTGACGCCAAAAATTCTAGATAACTCACAAAAATATGTATCAGAAAAATTTAATTTACCTGAAAAATCATTGAACTTCGTGTTCCATGGCGGTTCTGGTTCTACACCAGAAGAAATTGCAGAAGCAGTAAGCTATGGTGTTATCAAAATGAATATTGATACTGATACACAATGGGCTAATTGGGCTGGCGTTTTAGATTATTACAAAGCGAATGAAGCTTATTTACAAGGACAATTAGGTAATCCTGAAGGTCCTGATGCACCTAATAAAAAATATTATGATCCTCGTGTATGGTTACGTAAAGGTCAAGATTCTTTAGTTGCGCGTTTAGAACTAGCATTTAAAGAACTTAACGCAATTAATGTTCTATAATTTGATGGCAAAAAAGCAGAACTTATAGTTCTGCTTTTCATTTATCCTGTTTCAAATAAATCTTGCTTTTTATTTAAAGTTGTAGGATAATTCTGCCCTCATTTAACTTAGGGGAGCTGTCTATTTATTAATAGCTATTATTAATAGAGGCGTTTGCACCCGAGAAAAGGAAAATCAAAAATGGCAAAAAAAGTACAAGCTTACATCAAGTTGCAAGTAGCAGCTGGTGCAGCGAATCCTAGTCCGCCAGTTGGTCCTGCGTTAGGTCAACATGGTGTTAACATTATGGAATTCTGTAAAGCATTTAATGCAAAAACAGAAAGCATGGAAAAAGGCTTACCTATTCCTGTTGTTATTACAGTATATTCTGACCGTTCATTTACATTTGTAACTAAAACTCCTCCTGCTGCGGTTTTATTAAAGAAAGCTGCTAAAATCAAGTCTGGTTCTGGCGAACCTAACAAGAAAAAAGTAGGTAAAATTACAAGTGCTCAGATTCGCGAAATCGCCGAATTAAAAGCTGCAGATATGAATGGTGCTACCATTGAAACAATGATGCGTTCTATTGAAGGAACGGCTCGTTCAATGGGCTTGGAAGTGGAGGGTTAATCAATGGCTAAATTATCTAAGAAAGCTAAACTTATCCGCGAAAAAGTAAATGCGACTAAACAATATGAAATTAATGAAGCTATTGCTTTATTAAAAGAATTAGCAACTGCTAAATTTACAGAAAGTGTTGATGTTGCTGTTAATTTAGGTATTGATTCACGTAAATCGGATCAAAATGTTCGTGGTGCAATTGTGCTTCCACATGGTACAGGCCGTAGTGTTCGCGTTGCTGTATTTACTCAAGGCGCAAATGCAGAAGCAGCTAAAGAAGCTGGTGCAGAACTAGTCGGTATGGATGATCTAGCTGATCAAATCAAAAAAGGTGAAATGAACTTTGATGTCGTTATTGCATCACCAGATGCTATGCGTGTAGTTGGTCAATTAGGTCAAATTTTAGGGCCACGTGGTTTAATGCCAAATCCTAAAGTTGGTACTGTAACGCCTAATGTTGCAGAAGCAGTTAAAAATGCTAAAGCTGGTCAGATCCGTTACCGTAATGATAAAAATGGTATTATCCATACTACTATCGGTAAAGCTGATTTTGATGCGGCGAAACTTAAAGAAAATTTAGAAGCATTACTTGTTGCGTTAAAACGTGCAAAACCAGCCTCTTCTAAAGGTGTATTTGTGAAGAAAGTTAGCCTTTCTACCACAATGGGTGCTGGTGTTGCTATTGATCAAGCAACATTAAATGCAACTGTTTAATTACATTTGTCGATTAAACAATAAGAATCGGTTGGTGTCTGGCCTTAACCAGACCCCGTCCAAGACCGTAGGTGTGGTTGAAATTTAACTACTTAATTTTCCTACGTAGACGGTGACAGAACCTGATAGATATAATAGAGGGATTCTGCTCATCGTGGTTATGCTAGCTACATGTGTAGCTAGTTAAAATCAGTCTAGGCTTTGCCTAGTTTAATCCAGGAGCAATACCAATGGCACTAAACCTTCAAAATAAACAAGAAATTGTTGCTGAAGTTAACGAAATCGCCAAAGGTGCGCTTTCTGCAGTTGTTGCTGATTCTCGTGGCGTAACTGTAGAAAAAATGACTGCATTACGTAAGTCTGCTCGTGAAGCTGGTGTTTATATGCGTGTTGTTCGTAATACGCTATTACGCCGTGTTGTTGAGGGAACTCAATACGAGTGTTTAAAAGATACGTTTGTTGGTCCAACTCTAATTGCATTTTCAAATGAGCACCCAGGTGCTGCAGCGCGTATTTTTAAAGCGTTTGCTAAAGAAAATGATAAATTTGAGATTAAAGCCGCAGCCTTTGAAGGTGAGTTGATTACTGCAGCGAATATTGATCGCTTAGCAACATTACCTACTTATGAAGAAGCATTAGCACGCTTGATGTCAACCATGAAAGAAGCCGCAGCTGGCAAATTGGTTCGTACTCTTGCAGCAGTTCGCGATCAAAAAGAAGCTGCTTAATTGGCAGTATGATTGTGAATTTTATTAATTAATAAAAATTGTAAATTTGGGAAACTATATTATGTCTATCACTAAAGAACAAATTTTAGATGCAGTTGCCGAAATGTCTGTAATGGACGTTGTTGAACTTGTATCAATGATGGAAGAAAAATTTGGCGTTTCTGCAGCGGCAGCTGTAGCAGTTGCTGCAGCTGGTCCAGCTGAAGCAGCAGAAGAAAAAACTGAATTTGATGTAATCTTAAAAGAAGTTGGTGCGAACAAAGTAGCTGTTATCAAAGCAGTTCGTGGTGCAACAGGTTTAGGCTTGAAAGAAGCTAAAGATCTTGTTGAATCAGCTCCAGCAACAGTTAAAGAAGGCGTTAGCAAAGCTGATGCAGATGAACTTAAAAAGGCACTTGAAGAATCAGGTGCAGTTGTCGAACTTAAATAAGTTTATCGCTAGCAACCTAAATGGCTGGGGGTTTTTTTACCTCCAGCCTTTTTGCGCTGTAAAAAGTCAAAGAATTTTATTTGAAGATTATCAATAAAAAGTAATACAGAAATAGTATATTTACTAAGCCTAATCAATTGATATTTAAAGATATTTTCGATGAGGTGTCAGGCGTTATTATTTGAAGGTAGTACCCCCTGATGAATATTTAATCATGCTAAAATAGCAGATAAGCAAGTTGAGGAACTAATGGTTTACTCTTATACCGAGAAAAAACGAATTCGTAAGAATTTTGGTAAGCGTCCACAAGTCTTGGATATACCGTATCTTCTTTCTATTCAACTTGATTCGTTCCAGAAATTTATTGAACAAGATCCAGAAGGTCAATATGGCTTAGAAGCCGCATTTCGTTCAATATTTCCGATAAAAAGTTATAGTGGTAACGCTGAGTTACAATACGTGAGCTTTAAAATGGGCGAACCTGTGTTTGATGTTAAAGAATGTCAAATTAGGGGGATCACTTACTCAGCACCGTTGCGCGTAAAATTACGTTTAGTTATTTATGATAAAGATGCGCCAGAAGGAACAGTAAAAGATATTAAAGAGCAAGACGTCTATATGGGCGAAATTCCTTTAATGACGGACAATGGTACGTTTGTGATCAACGGTACAGAACGTGTAATCGTATCACAATTACATCGTAGTCCAGGTGTGTTCTTTGATAGTGATAAAGGTAAAACACACTCTTCTGGTAAAGTTTTATATAATGCTCGGATTATTCCTTATCGTGGCTCTTGGCTTGATTTTGAATTTGATCCAAAAGATAATCTTTTTGCTCGTATTGACCGTCGTCGTAAACTTCCAGCAACAATTATTTTACGAGCACTAGGTTATGAAACAGAAGAAATTTTAGATATTTTCTTCGAGAAAACTATTTTTGAAGTGGGCAAGTCCAAACTGAAAATGGATCTTGTTCCTGAACGTTTGCGTGGTGAAACAGCTCTTTTTGATATAGAATCAAAAGGTAAAGTTTATGCTGAAAAAGGTCGTCGTATTACCGCTCGCCATATCCGTGAGTTAGATAAAGATAACGTTACTAAAATTGATGTACCTGTTGAATATATAGTTAATAAAGTTTTAGCTAAAAATTATGTCAATGAGGCGACAGGCGAAGTTATTGCTTTTGCAAATACACCAATCTCATTAGAGCTATTGCTTGAATTGACTAATGCTGGTCATAGAAAGATCGAAACATTATTTACTAATGATCTTGATCATGGACCATTTATTTCTGAAACCTTAAATGTTGATTCTACCCGTGATCGATTAGGTGCATTAGTTGAAATTTATCGTATGATGCGCCCTGGTGAACCGCCAACAAAAGAAGCAGCTGAAGCGTTATTTGATAATTTATTCTTCTCTGATGAGCGTTATGATTTGTCCGCTGTTGGTCGAATGAAATTTAATCGTTCTTTAGGTCGTGAAGATATCGAAGGTGAAAGTGTTTTAACAAAAGATGATATCGTTGACGTAATGAAGAAATTAATCGGCATTCGTAATGGTCATGGTGAAGTTGATGATATTGACCATTTAGGTAATCGTCGTATTCGTAGCGTTGGTGAAATGGCAGAAAACCAATTCCGGATTGGCTTAGTTCGCGTAGAGCGAGCTGTTAAAGAACGTTTATCTTTAGGTGATTTAGATTCACTGATGCCACAAGATATGATCAATGCTAAACCGATTTCAGCCGCAATCCGTGAGTTCTTTGGTTCTAGCCAATTATCTCAGTTTATGGATCAAAATAATCCATTATCTGAAATTACCCACAAACGTCGTATTTCAGCATTAGGTCCAGGTGGTTTAACTCGTGAACGAGCAGGATTTGAAGTGCGTGACGTACATCCTACTCATTATGGTCGTGTATGTCCGATTGAGACACCTGAAGGTCCAAACATTGGTTTGATTAATTCTTTAGCAGTTTATTCTCGTACTAATGAATATGGTTTCTTAGAAACACCATATCGTCGAGTGATTGATGGTGTTGTAACTGATGAAATTAATTATTTATCAGCGATTGATGAAAGCGAGTTTGTTATTGCTCAGGCTAACTCGAATCTTGATGAAGATGGACGTTTTAAAGAAGACTTAGTTACTTGCCGTTTAAATGGTGAGTCAGGTTTATATAGTCCAGAACAAGTTCACTATATGGACGTATCAACTCAGCAAATTGTATCGGTTGGTGCTTCGTTAATTCCATTCTTAGAGCATGATGATGCGAACCGTGCTTTAATGGGTGCGAACATGCAACGTCAAGCGGTACCGACATTAAAAGCGGAAAAACCATTTGTTGGAACTGGTATGGAAAGGGCTGTAGCGGTTGACTCAGGTGTAACTGCAGTAGCTCGTCGTGGTGGTACTGTTCAATATGTTGATGCATCACGCATTGTAATTAATGTTAATGATGATGAAATGTACGCTGGCGAAACAGGTATTGATATTTATAACTTAACTAAATATACCCGTTCTAACCAAAATACTTGTATCAACCAAATTCCATGTGTGGAATTAGGTGAAAAAGTTGAACGAGGCGATGTTCTTGCTGACGGTCCATCAACTGATTTAGGTGAATTAGCATTAGGTCAAAACATGCGCGTGGCTTTCATGCCATGGAACGGTTATAACTTTGAGGATTCTATTTTAGTCTCTGAAAAAGTTGTGCAAGATGACCGTTTTACTTCGATTCATATTCAAGAACTATCTTGTATCTCACGAGATACTAAATTAGGTGCTGAAGAAATCACAGCCGATATTCCAAATGTAGGTGAAGCTGCTCTTTCTAAACTTGATGAATCAGGTATTGTTTATATTGGAGCTGAAGTTAAGGGCGGTGATATTCTGGTTGGTAAAGTGACACCAAAAGGTGAAACTCAATTAACTCCAGAAGAAAAACTACTGCGTGCGATTTTTGGTGAGAAAGCGTCTGATGTTAAAGATACTTCTTTACGTGTGCCAAATGGTGTTTCTGGTACAGTAATTGATGTTCAAGTCTTTACGCGTGATGGTGTACAAAAAGATAAACGTGCACTTGAAATTGAAGATATGCAATTAAAACAAGCACGCAAAGATTTAACTGAAGAACTTAACATTTTAGAAGCCGCTTTGTTTGCTCGTATTCGTGATGTATTAATTGCTGGTGGTATTAAAGCTGAAAAATTAGATGCTTTACCACGTGAAAAGTGGTTAACAATTGGTATTGCGAACGAAGATAAACAAGCTCAATTAGAGCAGCTTGCAGAACAGCACGAAGAAATCAAAACTGAATTTAACAAAAAACTTGAAGCTAAACGCATGAAGATCACCCAAGGTGATGATTTACAACCTGGTGTGTTAAAAATTGTTAAAGTTTATTTAGCTGTTAAACGTCAAATCCAGCCTGGGGATAAAATGGCTGGTCGTCATGGTAACAAAGGGGTTATCTCTAAAATTAACCCAATTGAAGATATGCCATATGATGACAAAGGCCGTCCGGTTGATATCGTATTAAATCCACTGGGGGTTCCATCACGTATGAATATCGGGCAGATTCTAGAAACTCACTTAGGTATGGCGGCTAAAGGTATTGGTCAGAAGATTGACACTATGCTGAAAGAACAGCAAGAATTAGCTAAATTACGTGAATTTATCCAAAAAGCATATGACCTTGGTTTAGGTGCAGCACAAAAAGTTAATGTTGCTGAATTTACTGATCAAGAAGTCATGACACTAGCACAGAATTTACGTAATGGTATGCCACTTGCTACACCTGTATTTGATGGTGCTAAAGAGCAAGAAATTAAGGCATTACTTGAGCTTGGCGATCTACCAACTTCTGGACAAATTACGTTGTATGATGGTCGTACAGGTGAACAGTTTGAACGTCCTGTAACTGTTGGTTACATGTATATGCTCAAATTGAACCACTTGGTTGATGACAAAATGCATGCTCGTTCTACAGGTTCATACAGTCTGGTTACTCAGCAACCATTGGGTGGTAAAGCTCAATTCGGTGGTCAGCGTTTCGGTGAGATGGAAGTATGGGCGCTTGAGGCATATGGTGCTGCTTATACCTTACAAGAAATGTTAACTGTTAAGTCAGATGACGTGAACGGTCGTACTAAGATGTACAAAAATATTGTAGATGGTGATCATCGTATGGAACCTGCGATACCAGAATCATTTAATGTATTGTTAAAAGAGATTCGTTCGTTAGGTATTAATATAGAGTTAGACGAAGAGTAATCTTCTCTAGTTCGAATGATTTCTATTTATAGGGATAACTTATTAGTAATAATAAGTTATCTAATTGATTTAACTCCATAGGAGTCAATTGTGAAAGACTTACTAAAGTTTCTAAAAGCACAAACTAAAACTGAAGATTTTGACGCTATCAAGATAGGTCTTGCCTCTCCTGATATGATCCGTTCATGGTCTTTTGGTGAAGTCAAAAAACCTGAAACAATTAATTATCGTACGTTCAAACCTGAACGTGATGGATTGTTTTGTGCGCGTATTTTTGGACCTGTGAAAGATTATGAATGTTTATGTGGAAAATATAAACGTTTAAAACACCGTGGTGTGATTTGTGAAAAATGTGGTGTAGAAGTCACTCAAGCTAAAGTACGTCGTGAACGTATGGGACACATTGAGCTTGCTTCTCCAACTGCTCATATCTGGTTTTTAAAATCATTACCATCTCGTATTGGTTTATTGCTTGATATGCCACTGCGCGATATTGAACGTGTGCTTTATTTTGAATCATTCATGGTTCTTGATGGAGGCATGACGAACTTAGATCGCGGTCAGATTTTAACAGAAGAACAATATTTAGATGCGTTAGAAGAATTTGGTGATGAATTTGATGCACGTATGGGTGCAGAAGCAATCCAAGAATTATTACGTAATATTGATGTGCAAGCTGAATGCGAAGCACTACGTGACGAACTAGCAACAACAAATTCTGAAACTAAACGTAAAAAATTAACTAAACGTATTAAGATTATTGAAGCATTTATCCAATCAGAAAATAAACCTGAATGGATGATTTTAAATGTATTACCAGTATTGCCACCCGATTTACGCCCACTAGTACCACTTGATGGTGGACGTTTTGCGACATCAGATTTAAATGATCTTTATCGCCGTGTAATTAACCGTAATAACCGTTTAAAACGTTTATTAGATTTAGCAGCACCAGATATTATTGTGCGTAACGAAAAACGTATGCTACAAGAATCGGTTGATGCATTATTAGATAATGGTCGTCGTGGTCGTGCAATTACAGGTTCAAACAAACGTCCTTTAAAATCACTTGCTGACATGATTAAAGGTAAGCAAGGTCGTTTCCGTCAAAACCTATTAGGTAAACGCGTTGACTATTCAGGTCGTTCAGTTATTACTGTAGGTCCATACTTACGTTTACATCAATGTGGTTTACCGAAAAAAATGGCGCTTGAATTATTCAAACCATTTATTTACGGAAAACTAGAACGCCGTGGTTATGCAACTACCATTAAAGCAGCCAAGAAAATGGTTGAGCGTGAAGATGCAATTGTTTGGGATATCTTAGATGAAGTTATTCGTGAACACCCTGTATTACTAAACCGTGCTCCGACATTGCACAGATTAGGTATTCAAGCATTTGAACCTATCTTAATTGAAGGTAAAGCGATTCAGTTACATCCATTAGTTTGTGCGGCATTTAATGCTGACTTCGATGGTGACCAAATGGCTGTTCATGTTCCTTTAACACTTGAAGCACAATTAGAAGCTCGTGCGTTAATGATGTCAACCAATAACATCCTTTCTCCGGCAAGTGGTGAACCTATCATCGTTCCTTCTCAGGACGTGGTATTAGGTCTTTATTACATGACTCGTGATAAGGTGAATGCTAAGGGCGAAGGCATGATATTAACTGGTCCTAAAGAGGCAGAAAAACTTTATCGCTTAGGACTGGTAGAATTACATGCAAAAGTTAAAGTACGTATCACTGAAAGTCATCGTAATAGTGTTGGAGAGTGGGAAGATAGCACATCAGTTGTAGATACAACTGTTGGTCGTGCTATTTTATGGTTAATTATGCCTAAAGGTATGAGCTTCTCAGTAATTAATCAACCACTAGGTAAAAAAGCGATTTCGCGAATTTTAAATATCTGTTATCGCCAATTAGGTATGAAAGAAACTGTTATTTTAGCTGACCAAGTGATGTATACCGGTTTTGCTTATGCAGCTCGTTCTGGTGTTTCAGTTGGTATTGATGATATGGAAATTCCTGCGAAGAAATTACAAATCATCAACGAAGCTGAAATTGAAGTTGCTGAAATTCAAGAACAGTTCCAATCAGGTTTAGTTACTGCTGGTGAACGTTATAACAAAGTTATTGATATCTGGGCCGCAGCTAATGAGCGTGTTGCTAAAGCAATGATGGATAACTTATCAACTGAAAAAGTCATCAACCGTGATGGTGAAGAAGAGGTTCAATCTTCTTTCAATAGTATCTATATGATGGCTGACTCTGGTGCTCGTGGTTCCGCAGCACAGATTCGCCAGTTAGCGGGTATGCGTGGTTTGATGGCAAAACCAGATGGTTCAATTATCGAAACACCAATTACTGCAAACTTCCGTGAAGGATTAAACGTACTTCAGTACTTTATTTCTACCCATGGTGCGCGTAAAGGTCTTGCTGATACTGCCTTGAAAACTGCGAACTCAGGTTACTTAACTCGTCGTTTAGTTGACGTAGCTCAAGACCTAGTTGTTATTGAAGATGATTGTGGCACGTTAGAAGGTGTAGTAATGACACCAGTAATTGAGGGTGGTGATGTTAAAGAGCCACTACGTGAACGTGTACTAGGTCGTGTAACAGCTGAAGATGTATTAAAACCAGGTAGTGCGGATATTTTAATTCCTCGTAATACACTACTTGATGAAAGCTACTGTGATTTGCTAGAAGCTGAATCTGTTGATAGCGTGAAAGTACGTTCTGTGGTTTCATGTGATACCGATTTCGGTGTGTGTGCAAAATGTTATGGTCGTGACCTAGCTCGTGGTCACTTAGTTAACAAGGGTGAAGCAATCGGTGTTATCGCGGCTCAGTCAATCGGTGAACCGGGTACACAGTTAACCATGCGTACATTCCACATCGGTGGTGCTGCATCGCGAGCAGCAGCAGAATCAAGCGTTCAAGTTAAAAACAAGGGTAGCATTAAATTAACAAATGCGAAGTTTGTAACTAACCCAGACAAGAAATTAGTAATTACTTCACGTAATGCTGAATTAACAATTATTGATGAATTAGGTCGAATGAAAGAAACCTACAAAGTTCCTTACGGTTCGATTCTAGCTAAAGGTAATGGTTCAGCGGTTGAAGCTGGTGAAACGATTGCTAACTGGGATCCGCATACTATGCCAGTTATCTCTGAAGCAAAAGGTTTTGTACGTTTTGTTGATATGGTTGATGGTCAAACCATTACTCGTCAAACGGATGAGTTAACCGGTTTATCATCTATCGCGATATTAGATGTAGCTGAGCGTACTGGTGTAGGTAAAGATTTGCGTCCAGCAATCAAAATTGTGGATGCTAAAGGCGATGATATTTATGTCGCTGGTACAGAAATGCTTGCGCAATACTTCTTACCAGGTAAAGCGTTAGTTCAATTAGAAGATGGTGCTGAAATCAATATTGGTGACACACTTGCTCGTATTCCACAGGCATCTGTTGGTACCAAAGATATCACAGGTGGTTTACCACGTGTTGCTGACTTGTTTGAAGCTCGTAAACCGAAAGAACCAGCTATACTTGCTGAAATTGATGGTATTATCTCATTCGGTAAAGAAACTAAAGGTAAACGTCGCTTAATTATCACACCATTAGATGGTAGCGAACCATATGAAGAGATGATCCCTAAATGGCGTCAACTTAACGTATTTGAAGGTGAACAAGTTGGTCGCGGTGATGTGATTTCGGATGGTCCTGAATCAGCGCACGATATTTTACGTCTACGTGGTGTAAATGCGGTAACTCGTTACATTGTTAACGAAGTTCAAGAAGTTTATCGTTTACAAGGTGTAAAAATCAACGATAAACACATTGAAGTCATTGTTCGTCAAATGTTACGTAAAGCAACGGTTATTCATCCAGGTAGTTCTCGTCTACTTGATGGAGAACAACTTGAGGTTTCACGCTTGAAGATTATTAACCGTGAACTTGAAGCGCAAGGTAAAGAACCTATTGTTTACTTACATGATCTACTTGGTATTACCAAAGCATCGCTAACTACTGAATCGTTTATATCTGCGGCGTCGTTCCAAGAAACAACACGCGTATTAACCGAAGCAGCAGTTGCTGGTAAAAATGACGAATTACGTGGCTTAAAAGAAAACGTAATTGTTGGTCGATTAATTCCAGCAGGTACTGGTTATGCTTACCATAAAGAGCGTATGCGTAAACGAGCAATGCCATCGACGGATGATATTCAAACAACAATTTCGGCTGAAGAAGCAACAGCTAATTTAGCTGAATTACTTAACTCAGCAGAAGAACAACAACAATAGCCTGTAAAAAGGCTAGAATATAAATAGCACGCTTATGCGTGCTATTTTTTTGTTAACTACTTGAAATACAAAAGGAGATTTGGATGTATATAGTAATGAATCGTTTTAAGATTAAATGTGGGAGTGAAGATACATTTATTGAAATATGGCGTAACCGAGATAGTCATTTAAAAGAAATGAACGGATTTAATCGTTTTTATTTATTACGAGGAAAAAGTGAGGAAAATTATACGTTATTCTCATCATATGCTGAGTGGGAATCTAAAGCGGATTTTGACATTTGGGTTAATTCTGAACATTTTCAACATACCCATCGTAACACTAACAATCGATCAAATAATAAAGATATTTATTTTGAACCAGCGCAATTAGAGTGTTTTGAAACAATTCTATAATCAAAATAATTATAAAAGATAAAATAAGTTAACCAATTTATCTGAATTTTTGTTAATAAATTTTGTAAGCAATAATAAATGATATTGCGATATATATTTTATAAGTAATGAGGATTATACTTCGCAAATTTGATAAAAAAAGATATAATGTTTACAAACTATACTAAATAATATAGATTTAGTTAGTAAATATCATTATCCGATTTACTTAAATAGTTAACGCAAAGTTACTTTTTCTTGAAGTCTTTTCTTTACAATTTTTCGCTATTCTTATTATTTTTCCATACTAGGCTGTATTTATTTGTTGTTTTAAAAGCAAGTTTTAATACTAAGTAAAACGGCGGGATATATAGTTTTCAAATAGGTTATTTTATTCACTGTTCATAATTTATTGAGTTATCAATTAATTCAATTATTTATAAGGATTTACAATGAAATCAAAATCTTTATTAATTATTATTGTATTACTTATTATTGGGGCTTTTATCTTTTTTAAAGACTATAACAATATTCAAAACCAAGATGAAGCTGTAGTCGCTTCATGGTCTGAAGTTGTTAATCAATATAAACGTCGAGCCGATTTGGTTCCTAATTTAGTCAATACCGTAAAAGGTTATGCTTCTCATGAAAAAGACGTATTAACTCAAGTGACCGATGCTAGAGCTAAAGTCGGTTCAGTTCAAATTAATGCAGATCAACTTAGTGATCCAGCTTTATTTTCTAAATTTCAACAAGCACAATCTGAATTAAGTTCTGCATTAAGTCGATTAATAGCAGTGAGTGAAAACTATCCTGATCTTAAAGCTAATACCCTTTATCAAGATTTAATGAACCAACTTGAAGGTACAGAAAATCGTATTACTGTGGCAAGAGGAAGATATATCCAAACCGTCCAGATTTTTAATAGTTATATTCGCAAATTACCGACTAAATGGGTTGCTGACATAATAGGGCAACAACCAAAACAACAATTTACTGTTGAAAATGAACAACCGATATCTAATGCTCCATCTGTCAATTTTGGGCAATAAGCATAATGAAAAAATATTATCTGCTCTTTTGTTTACTGTTTTTTAATGTTGTAAGTTATGCATTAACTGAAATTCCAACATTTGATCATCGTGTTATTGATACATCACATACTTTAGAATCTTCGCAAATAGATGATTTGGAATCAAGCTTGATTGATTTTCAAAAAACGCGAACTGATGGTGCACAGATCGCTGTATTGATGATAACTAAACTTGATAATGAAACGATTGAACAGTATGCCGATCGGGTGTTTATTCAGTGGAAAATAGGTAAAAAAGAGCAAGATAATGGCATTTTATTATTAATTGTTAAAGATGATAAGTTGATGCGAATTGAAGTTGGTTATGGGTTTGAAGGAACTATTACTGACTTAATTGCCAGCCATATTATTCGTGAACAATTGGCGCCACAATTTAAGAAAAATAACTATTATCAAGGAATACATGATGCGCTTTCAGTTTTGATTAATAAATTGAATGATCCTCAGCAAATACCAGCAACTAATAATGATACAGACCTCAAAACTGTACTTGCTAGTGAATTTGGTGCCAATTTATTTAACTATGGGTTAGCATCCTTTTTTATATGTTTCGCTGTTGCAAGTTTATTTTCGATTAGTTCCACTAAACGTAGAGCTAGCAGAAGTTTAGGTACTGGTTTGCTAAATGGGATATCTGTTGGTGGTTTTACCTTGTTCAATGGCTATTCATTACATATTGTCTTGCCATTACTATTTTTAGCATTTGTTGCTAGTGCTATTTTAAGTGGAATTTTAACTATGAGTGGTGGTAGTGGTCGCGGTCGAGGAGGTGGTTTCGGAGGTGGTAAAGGTGGTGGTTTTGGCGGAGGTCCATTTGGAGGTTTTGGTGGCGGAGGTGGCGGCCGTAGTGGTGGTGGTGGAGCATCCGGAAGTTGGTAATAATAAATGAGATATTTTATTTACCTTATTTTTAATTAATTCTTATTATTTATTGTTAAAAGTAATCAAATTTTTCCTTCCTATATTCTATTTTTCGGAGAAATAATAGTTAACGTAAATCTGATATTTAACATTAAAATTAAATTTATCGATAATATTTTTGACATAAACGAAATTATATAATCAAAATAAATATTAAACTAATAATCAATAAGTAAAGCAAATTATCTTGTTTACGCCCATTGACGAAATCATGATTTAAAGGTAATATGCGCGCCTTACGGCATTGTGTAGTTTTTAACTATACTGAATAAAAATTTTAAGGTAGATATACATATCTTATGCTAAATAAATTGCCATTAACAATTGACCCGATTAAAGCTGCGCAAAAACGGCTTGATTATGTGGGATATTATCCTATTCAAGCTATAACTAGGGTTGATTGTCCGAAAAGTGATATTACGTGTAGCTTATCTTTTGATTTTGATGAGCAAAGACTTTGCGTTATCACAATTGATGCAAAAATGACGTTAGAGTTGATTTGTCAACGTTGTTTTAAACCTTTTATCACTGAAGTTCATGTGATGAATAAATTTAGTCCTGTTAAGAGTGATGCTCAAGCAGAGACTTTACCGGAACATTATGAACCTGTTCTGATGAACGAGTTCGGCGAAGTAGATATATTAGCGTTACTTGAGGACGAAATTATTCTTTCGTTGCCAATTGCGCCGGTACATGATAGTAAACACTGCGAAGTGTCAGAGGCAGATATGGTATTTGGCGAAATTCCTCTTGAGAATGAAAAACCAAATCCGTTTGCAATTTTAGTTAGTTTAAAGAATAAGGGGTAAATCCATGGCTGTTCAACAGAATCGTAAAACTCGTGCAAAACGTGGTATGCGTCGTTCTCATGATGCATTAACTGTTGCTAATATCTCAGTTGATGAATCAGGTAAAACTCATTTACGTCATCACGTAACCGCTGATGGTTATTATCGCGGTCGTAAAGTGATTTCTAAATAATAACTATTTAATTAGAGATCCTCAGGTGACATTTTGGATAATCTAACCATTGCGTTAGATGCTATGAGCGGGGACTTCGGTCCTCGTATTGTTGTCCCTGCTGCAATTCAAGCATTACACTATTATCCAAATCTCTCTATCTTCCTTGTCGGTGATTTAAAGGAAGTCGAATTCTTTCTGTCTAAAGAAAATGCAAAGTTGGTTACTCAATATCAAGAGGATGATCGTTTGATGTTAACTGAATCTACCTCTATCATTACTAATGATATGAAGCCATCTTATGCTATCAGGCATAGTCAAGGTTCCTCAATGAGAATTGCATTGGAGTTAGTGAAAAACAATAAAGCTAAGGCTTGCGTCAGTGCAGGTAATACTGGAGCTCTGATGGGTTTATCTAAACTGCTGTTGCATTCTTTGACAGGCATTGATCGACCTGCGTTAGTTGCTACTATTCCATCATTAAATAATCAAAATACTGTTGTGCTTGATTTAGGGGCTAATGCAGAATGTGATAGTGATATGTTAGTGCAATTTGCCATAATGGGCGAAATTCTAGCAAAGTCAGTTCTTCATATTAAAAATCCGCGCGTTGCTCTACTTAATATAGGTGAAGAAGATATTAAGGGGTTAGATAAGATTCGTGCTGCGGCATCTATTTTGAAAGCAAATGCTCAAATTAATTACATCGGTTATTTAGAAGGTAATGAACTGTTAACCGGTAAAACGGACGTGCTTGTTTGTGACGGCTTTGTTGGTAATGTGACGCTGAAAACGGTAGAAGGATTAATCCAAATTTTTATGTCTTCATTCAAAATGTTGTTGGGGCACAATTCAATAATTATGAAATTTTTGAGTAAGTGGCTTCAAAGAAAAATAGTAAAAAATTTTGGTTATTTAGACCCTGGACGATATAATGGTGCCTGTTTACTTGGACTTCAAAGTATTGTGATTAAAAGTCACGGTAGTGCCAATCAAAAATCATTTTTTGCAGCAATTGAGCAAGCTATTTTAGCTATCGAAACAAATATACCTGAGAAGATTGCCCATAGTCTTTCTTCCGCACTACCTAAGAGCGAATAATTAGATGTATACAAAGATATTAGGAACAGGAAGTTATCTTCCAAAACAAATAAGAACCAATACTGATCTTGAAAAGATGGTTGATACTAGTGATGAATGGATAACGACTCGTACTGGTATTAAAGAAAGACGGATAGCGGCACCCAATGAAACCGTCACAAGTATGGCTTATGAAGCGGCAATTAATGCGATTGATATGGCGGATATCGATAAACAAGATATTGGTTTGATTATTGTTGCAACAGCAACATCTGTTAATGCTTTCCCAAGTTCAGCAACAGAGTTACAAGCTAAATTGGAACTCGATGATTTAATTGCATTTGATGTATCAGCAGCTTGTTCTGGGTTTATTTATGCGCTTGATATCGCAGATAAATATGTTAAAAGTGGTGCAGTTAAATATGCATTAGTTGTTGGTTCAGATATGTTGACACGAGGAGTTGATCCAAATGACCGAGGTACTGTTATTATTTTTGGTGATGGTGCAGGTGCGGTTGTTGTCGGTGCATCAGATGAACCAGGTATTATTGCTTCACATCTTCATGCTAACGGGCGTTATGGCAATTTATTAAAGTATCCATATGTTGATCGTCGTAATATGAGTGATCCTGTTTATATGACTATGCATGGTAACGAAGTGTTTAAAGTTGCTGTTAAAGAACTTTCTAATTTAGTTGATGAGCTTTTATTAGAAAATTCATTTAACAAAACAGATCTAGATTGGTTGGTGCCACATCAAGCTAATTTAAGAATTATTTCAGCAACGGCTAAACGTTTAGATATGGATATGAGTAAAGTTATTGTAACGTTAGATAAACAAGGTAATACTTCAGCAGCTTCTGTTCCTTGTGCTTTAGACACAGGAGTGCGAGATGGGCGAATTCAACGAGGTCAACTAATTTTGTTAGAAGCTTTTGGTGGTGGTTTTGTTTGGGGGTCTGCACTAATTAGATTCTAATTTAGGTTTTATTTTCAATGATCAAGGATTTAATAATGACCAAATTTGCAATGATATTTCCGGGACAAGGTTCACAAACTGTCGGCATGTTAAAAGATCTTGCTGATAATTATCCAATTGTGAAGTCGACTTTTGCTGAAGCTTCTGAGGTACTCGGTTATGATTTGTGGGCTTTAATACAAAATGGCCCAACAGAAGAATTAAATAAAACATGGCAAACACAGCCAGCATTACTTGCCTCATCTGTAGCTATATATAGAGTATGGCAAAGTGAAAATGGCCCCGAACCTGATTTTATGGCGGGACATAGTTTAGGCGAGTATTCAGCTTTAGTTTGTGCGGGTGTAATTGATTTCAAAGATGCGATTAAACTTGTTGAGTTGCGTGGAAAATTAATGCAAGAAGCCGTACCAAATGGTACTGGTGCTATGTTTGCAATTATTGGATTAGATAATGACTCGATTCGTCATGCATGTGAACAAGCAGCACAAGGACAAGTTGTTGCACCGGTGAATTTTAATTCACCAGGTCAGGTCGTTATTGCAGGTAATAAAGAAGCGGTTGAGCGAGCAGGTGTTTTATGTAAAGAGGCTGGCGCTAAACGAGTATTACCTCTTGCAGTGAGTGTTCCTTCACATTGTGCTTTAATGAAACCAGCGGCGGATAAATTAGCATCAACCCTAAATAGTATTACGTTTAATTCACCAAAATTTGTAGTAATTAACAATGTTGATGTCAAATTTGAATCAGCTGTTGACAATATTAAGGCAGCTTTAATTGCTCAGCTTTATAGCCCAGTACGCTGGACTGAAACAGTTGAAGACATGGCTAATCAAGGTGTAACATTGTTAGTTGAAATGGGGCCAGGTAAAGTATTAACAGGTTTAACTAAACGTATTGTCGACACGCTGTCTGGTTGTGCTGTCAATGATAAAGCTTCATTAGATGCCGCATTGGAAATTACTAAATAAAAGATAAAAAGAGGTAAATATGAACCTATCAGGAAAAATTGCTTTAGTCACTGGCGCTAGCCGTGGTATAGGTAGAGCAATTGCAGAAAAACTTGTTGCTTGTGGCGCAACAGTCATTGGAACAGCGACAACAGAAAAAGGGGCTGAGGCTATTAGCCAATACTTAGACAAAAATGGTAAAGGATTAGCCTTAAATGTTACTGATGAGGCATCAATTGAATCGGTAATTAGTACAGTCAAAGCTGAATTTGGTGATATTGATATTTTGGTTAATAATGCTGGCATTACTCGTGATAATTTGTTAATGCGAATGAAAGAGGATGAATGGCAAGATATTTTAGATACAAATTTAACTTCTGTTTTCCGTTTATCTAAAGCATTAATGCGCACAATGATGAAAAAGCGTTATGGCAGAATTATAACTATTGGTTCAGTAGTTGGTACTATGGGTAATGCTGGACAAGCTAATTATGCCGCAGCTAAAGCCGGACTAATTGGCTTTAGCAAATCACTTGCCCGAGAGGTGGCTTCAAGAGGTATTACCGTTAATGTTGTTGCTCCAGGTTTTATTGAAACAGATATGACAGCAGCTTTAACAGATGAACAAAAAGCGTTAACATTGGCACAAGTTCCTGTTGGACGGTTAGGTCAACCAACTGAAATTGCTAATGCAGTAGCTTTTTTAGCATCAGATGAAGCATCTTACATTACTGGTGAAACTTTACATGTCAATGGCGGCATGTATATGGTGTAATTGATTAGAATAGTGTAAAATAAGCCAATATATTAATATTTAGTTAAAAAAATAAGCAATTGGGTTGAAAAATGATTTGCATCTTTTTCAACATTTTATAAACTTACATTCACTGCCACTTTTGGCGATTTTTATAGGAAAAAAAAGAGTATGAGTACTATTGAAGAGCGAGTTAAGAAAATTATTGTTGAGCAACTTGGTGTGAAAGAGGATGAAGTTAAAAATGAATCTTCTTTTGTTGAAGATCTTGGTGCTGACTCTCTTGATACAGTTGAATTAGTTATGGCTTTGGAAGAAGAATTCGATACAGAAATTCCTGATGAAGAAGCTGAAAAAATTACAACTGTTCAATCAGCAATTGATTATATTACTGCAAATCAGTAAGATTGCAGAGTTTTTACAATAGGCGGTCAGATGATCGCCTAGTTCGTATCCTTATCTTTAATTTTTTAATTAAAGAATATTGAACGATAATTAAAAATAAAATTTTCAATGATTCAAATTTCATTTCAATCCTTTTCTGGAGGACAATGTGTCTAAACGCAGAGTTGTTGTCACAGGAATGGGCATGATATCTCCAGTCGGTAATACAGTTGAATCCACGTGGCAAGCACTTTTAGCTGGTCAAAGTGGTGTTGAACTCATAGAACACTTTGATACGGCCCCTTTCGCAACGCGCTTCGCCGCTATGGTTAAGAACTTTGATGGCGAAAATTATAATATTTCACGTAAAGATGCGCGTAAAATGGATTTTTTTATCCAATATGGTATTGCTGCAGGTATACAAGCAATGCAAGATGCGGGTATTGAAATAACAGAAGAAAATGCAGAACGCATTGGTTGTGCTATTGGTTCAGGTATTGGTGGACTTGGATTAATTGAAGAAAATCACAGTGCATTAATTAATGGTGGACCAAGGAAAATTAGCCCGTTTTTTGTGCCATCTACAATTGTTAATATGATTTCTGGCCATTTATCTATTATTTATGGATTAAAAGGTCCAAGTATTACTATAGCTACAGCTTGTTCTTCTGGTGTTCATAACATAGGGCATGCTGCACGTATGATTGCCTATGGTGATGCCGATGCAATGTTAGCTGGCGGAGGAGAAAAAGCAAGTACTCCTCTTGGTATTGGTGGGTTTGGTGCAGCTCGTGCATTATCTACAAATAATGATAATCCTAAAGGTGCAAGTCGACCATGGGATAAAGAGCGCGATGGTTTTGTGCTTGGTGATGGTGCGGGTATTATGTTCTTAGAAGAATATGAACACGCTAAAAAACGTGGTGCTAAAATCTACGCTGAGTTAGTTGGATTTGGTATGAGTGGTGATGCGTATCACATGACCTCACCACCAGCAGATGGCAGTGGTGCAGCGTTAGCTATGAAATGTGCACTTCGTGATGCAGGTATAGGCCCTGAAAAAATCGGATATATTAATGCGCATGGTACATCAACACCAGCTGGTGATAAGGCTGAAACGCAAGCGGTTAAAAGTATTTTTAAAGAAAATGCTAATAAAGTAATGGTTAGTTCAACTAAGTCAATGATCGGTCATTTACTTGGTGCAGCAGGTGCTGTTGAGTCAATTTTTACTGTGCTAGCATTGCGTGATCAGGCTATTCCTCCAACTATTAATCTGGATAATCCAGATGACGGTTGTGATCTGGATTATGTACCTCATACGGCTCGTCAAGTTAAGGATTTAGAATATGCACTTTGTAACTCTTTTGGTTTCGGTGGGACCAACGGTTCAGTGTTATTTAAAAAAATCTAAGTCTATTTTGCTTTCCCATCACTATAAAAGTGATGGGAGTGAGAATTCCCTTTCTATATTACTGATTAGTAATGGTTAAAGTTATCTAATTAAAAAGTGCAGTGCGCCAAATTTTTCAAACAATTTACCGACCTTGGATTTGAAAGTGGAGAGCTATTTGTAGCCGCCCAATCCATAATTGTTTTACTGCATTAGAAGCAACGCATGATTATTGACATGGTGAAAAAGTATCGATAAGACTTTAGCTATGTTAATGTTGGTATACAGTGATCCAGATATGGTTAAAAATGTTTATATATTTTGTTAATCAGTTGGATGACCAATAACTCGTGAAGAAATAGGTTTAATCAATATTAATAAGTAGCAGTATTGTATTGTGCTGAAGGAGGAGCGATCTACAACTCACTTACTGAGTTAACCTAAGCACAGTATTTGCTGGAATTAAAGCGGCAAATGCAGAAGGATTACGTCGTAAAAAATATTAAAAATTCTATTTTAGATTATGTTATCTGCAATAAAGAAAGCTCTAATTGATCTTTTGTACGAGAGTTTTTATTATTGCGATCTTGTATAAATTTATGCATGTAAACAGGGTAAGAATATTCATCTTGCTTGTGTTATAATACCAACCAATTTTATATCATTTTTATTTTCGGTAATTATGGCAGAACCCAAATTTATTCATCTTCATTTACATAGCGATTTTTCCATGATTGATGGAATTGCTAAAGTGAGTACATTAGTTAGTGAAGTGAGCAAATTACAGATGCCAGCTTTTGCGATCACTGATTTTACAAATCTTTGCGGACTGGTTAAATTTTATGGTTCTGCAATGTCCAAAGGAATTAAACCTATTATTGGTGCCGATTTAGTTATTAAAAATCCTCAATTATCAGATGATATTTATCAGTTAACATTATTAGCTGCAACTAATGAGGGATATCAAAATCTTACTTTATTAATTTCTAAAGCTTATCAGCGAGGTTATATCGGCGATATGCCTGTTGTGGATCAACAATGGTTGGTTGAGCATAAAGCTGGATTAATTGTTTTAGCTGGAAGAGAAAGTGATATTGGTGTTGGCATTACTCGTAATAATCAAGTAATAGTTGATAATGGAATTAATTTTTATTCTGAAAATTTTCCTAATCATTTTTATTTTGAACTGGTACGAACTGGTCGTACTAATGAAGAATTATTCATTCATACTGCCGTGAAACTTGCCGAACAACATCAATTACCTGTTGTTGCAACCAATGATGTTAGATTTTTAAGATCCTCAGATTTTGAAGCTCATGAAATTCGTGTAGCCATTCATGATGGCAATACACTTGAAGATCCTAATCGCCCTAAAAACTACTCGTCTCAACAGTATCTTCGTAGTGAACAAGAGATGTGTGACCTATTTTTGGATATTCCAGAAGCCTTGGCAAATAGTGTTGAAATAGCAAAACGATGTAATGTTACAATTCGACTTGGTGAATACTTTTTACCTAAATTTCCAACTGGAGATATGTCAACTGAAGACTTTTTAGTCCATAAGTCACGAATGGGTTTAGAAGAAAGACTTGAATTTCTATTTCCCGATCCTGAAATAAGAAAACAAAGAAGATCGGAATATGATGAACGCTTAGAAACAGAATTAAATGTCATTAATCAGATGGGGTTTCCTGGTTACTTTCTGATAGTTATGGAGTTTATTCAATGGTCAAAAGATAATGATATTCCTGTTGGACCTGGACGAGGTTCAGGTGCGGGCTCTCTCGTTGCTTATGCTTTAAAAATTACTGATTTAGATCCGTTAGCGTTTGATTTGCTATTTGAACGTTTCTTAAATCCTGAACGTGTTTCAATGCCTGACTTTGATGTTGACTTTTGTATGGAAAAACGCGATCTGGTTATCGGTCATGTTGCTGATATGTATGGACGTGATGCTGTTTCACAGATTATTACTTTTGGTACGATGGCTGCGAAAGCGGTAATACGTGATGTTGGTCGAGTACTTGGACACCCTTATGGATTTGTTGATCGTATTTCTAAGTTAATTCCGCTTGATCCAGGTATGACACTGGCAAAAGCTTTTGAAGTTGAACCTCAGCTTCAAGATTTATATGATAATAATGAAGAGATTAAATCATTAATTGACATTGCACGTCAATTAGAAGGGGTCACACGAAATGCGGGTAAACATGCTGGTGGGGTCGTGATTTCACCTACTAAAATTACGGATTTCGCACCAATTTATTGTGATCCAGAAGGAAATCATCCAGTAACGCAGTTTGATAAAAATGATGTTGAATATGCTGGACTAGTAAAATTTGACTTTTTAGGTCTACGAACATTAACCATTATTAATTGGGCAATTAAAATGATTAATGAGCGTCAGTTGAGAAACGGACAACCACTAGTTGATATCAATCGCATAGAACTTGATGATAAAGATTCTTTTGAACTGTTGTTAAAAGCCGAAACAACAGCTGTATTCCAGCTGGAATCTAGAGGAATGAAAGATTTAATTCGGCGTTTAAAACCAGACTGTTTTGAGGATATGATAGCGTTAGTGGCACTTTTTCGCCCTGGTCCATTACAATCTGGCATGGTAGATAATTTTATCGATCGTAAACACGGTCGAGAAGATGTTTCTTATCCCGATATAAAATACCAACATGAGTCATTAAAACCAATATTGGATCCAACCTATGGTATTATTTTATATCAAGAACAAGTTATGCAGATCGCCCAAACCTTATCTGGTTACACGTTAGGCGGAGCAGATTTATTGCGTCGAGCTATGGGTAAGAAAAAACCTGAAGAAATGGCAAAACAGCGGTTCGTCTTTAAAGAAGGTGCAGAAAAACAAGGTGTTGATGGCGAACTTGCGATGCGTATATTCGATTTAGTTGAAAAGTTTGCTGGTTATGGATTTAATAAATCTCATTCTGCTGCTTATGCACTTGTTTCTTATCAAACATTGTGGTTAAAAACACACTATCCCGCTGAATTTATGGCAGCAGTGATGACTGCTGATATGGATAATACTGACAAAATTGTTGGTTTAGTTGATGAATGTTTAAGAATGGGATTAAAAGTTAATCCTCCTGATATTAATAGTGGTCTCTATCATTTTCATGTGAATGATAAAGGGGAGATTGTTTATGGTATTGGCGCTATAAAGGGGGTTGGTGAAGGCCCAATTGAGGCTATTGTTGAGGCTCGTAACAGTGGTGGATATTTCAAAAATATCTTTGAACTTTGCGCTAGAACAGACATGAAGAAAATTAATCGTCGGATACTTGAAAAACTGACTATGGCTGGAGCTTTTGACAAATTAGGACCACATCGAGCGGCGATTTTACATAGTATTAATGATGCGATGCAAGCTGCAGATCAATATGCCAAAGCCCAAGATATCGGTCAAGAAGATATGTTTGGTGTTTTAGCCGAAGAGCCTGAGCAAGTTGAATATGCATATGCCTCAGTTCCCGAATTACCTGCTCAAGTGTTGTTAGATGGTGAGCGAGAAGCATTAGGATTATATTTAACTGGTCATCCAGTAACTCAATATTTAAAAGAATTGAATCGTTATTCTGGCGGGTTAAGAATAAGTGAAGCTTCTCCTACCGGTTGGGGAAAACTAGCAACCTTTGCAGGTATAGTTACTGAGGCTAGAGTTAGGGTGACTAAAAAGGGTAATAAGATTGGTTTATTTACCTTAGATGATCGTTCAGGTCGTATTGATGGCATGCTGTTTGCTGATTCTTTGGAAAAATTTGGGCATCTACTCGTGAAAGATAAAATTCTCATTGTGTCAGGACAAGTTAGTCACGATGATTTTAATGGTGGACTCAAAATGTCAGTACGAGATATTGTAGATTTAAAAGATGCTCGAGCAAAATATGTAAAAGGTCTTGCTGTCACATTAACTGAAATTGAAGCTAATCGCTCAATATTACTACGATTGCAACAAATTTTTGAGCCTTATCGCCATGGAAGTGTACCTGTTAATTTATATTATCATCGCGACGATTCTGTAGTTCGTATCCAATTTGGTACTACATGGCGAATAGTACCTGAAGATGCCTTAATTGTAGAATTAAAAACATTACTTGGTAATGATCGCATTGAATTTGAGTTTGATAAATAATTACTTATTAATTGAGTATTATTGATTTAAAAGATTAGATTAATAAAGTCACTATTATTAAAAACTAGTGGCTTTATTTTTGGATAATTGAAGTAAATTGATATAAATGTTGGTGACTTCAATAAGTATTACATAGTAGAATTGACTTAATTTTATCTTAAGAAATAGTCAGTATACTTTAGCTAATGATGTATTTTTTAGGAAATACAAATAAAATAAGAGGCAATCATAAGCGTTATGAACAATTTTTTGGAATTTGAAAAGCCGATAGCGGAATTAGAAGCAAAAATTAATTCCTTAAAGAATATTGATTCGCAACAAGTTGAATTAGATCTAAATTTAGATAAAGAGATTAAACAATTAAATCGAAAAAGCCGCGAGTTAACAAAAAAAATATTTGCAAACCTATCGCCTTGGGATGTCGCACAATTAGCTAGACACCCAAATAGGCCCTATACACTAGATTACATAAAAGAAATTTTCACCGATTTTGATGAGTTGGCAGGTGATCGTGCATATGCCGATGATAAAGCAATAGTAGGTGGCATCGCTCGTATTGATGAACGTGCAGTTATGGTAATTGGACATCAAAAGGGAAGAGAAACCAAACAAAAGATATATCGTAACTTTGGGATGCCTGCTCCAGAAGGTTATCGCAAAGCATTAAGGCTAATGCAATTAGCTGAACGTTTTAAATTACCTATTATTACTTTTATTGATACTCCTGGTGCATATCCTGGAATTGGAGCCGAAGAACGTGGTCAAGCTGAGGCTATTGCCAGAAATTTACGAGAAATGTCACGTCTTAAAGTACCTACAATTTGTACCGTTATTGGTGAAGGTGGATCAGGCGGTGCACTTGCTATCGGTGTATCAGATAAAGTTAATATGATGCAATATAGTACTTATTCGGTTATTTCGCCCGAAGGTTGTGCATCTATTTTATGGAAAAGTGCTGATAAAGCCTCTGTAGCGGCTGAAGCAATGAACATGACCGCTGATAAATTACTTAAACTAAATCTTATTGATTCAATTGTACCTGAGCCACTAGGTGGAGCTCATCGTGATTATGTTAAAGTAGCCGCATCATTAAAAAAACAATTGCTTAGTGATCTTGATGAACTTGAAAATATGGATTTATCGGCTTTACTTGAGAGAAGGTTCCAACGATTAATGAACTATGGTTATGTGAGATAATTTTAAATTTGGAATTTATAATGGAAAAATCGACAGGATTACAACGCATTGTTAATGCCACTAAGTATTCTTTAAAAGGTTTTAAATCTGCAATTAAATATGAAACGGCTTTTCGACAAGAGTTAATTTTATTATTGGTAGCTTATATTATAGTTATGTTAATTGATTTTACCATCTATGAGCGAATTTTATTACTTGGTTCAATAGGGTTTGTTATGATTGTAGAATTACTTAACAGTGCTATTGAATGCGTTGTTGATCGAATCGGTAGTGAGAGACATGAATTATCAGGACGAGCAAAGGACTACGGCTCTGCAGCGGTATTTATGTCCCTGCTATTGACTGTTATTTTATGGATTTATCTATTTTCTTGTCATTTTTTCCCTTAATATTACTTAAACGTGGTGTTTTACTGAAGCATCTAGACAAAAAGTCAATTTACTATAGACATACATATTAAAAATGCGAGATCTTTACTCGTATTTTTAATAAAATTGATATTATTCTGAAACCAGCTCTTGCGCAATAAAGCTACCAGTTTTCTCAACATCTAAGGTATTTTTTATCCATGGCAATATTGTTTGCATTTGTTCATGTAATTTCCATGGCGGATTAATCACTAATATTCCCGAAGCAGTCATACCTTTTTGATTATTATCTGGTTTTATCGCTAATTCAAATTGTGAAATTCGTCTAATTCCTAATTTAATAATACTATCGATCATCTTTTGAGTTTGTGTCCGTGATACAACTGGATACCAAATTAGATAAACACCCGTTGCAAAACGTTTATAAGCTTCAAATAATGCTTTAGGTATTATTTGATAATCGTCTTTAATTTCATAAGACGGGTCAATTAAAATAACTCCACGACGAAACTCATGTGGAAGCTTAGATTTTAATTGTGCAAAACCATCTTCACGTAATACTTTTGCTCTTTTATCTTTACTAAATTCCTGACGTAATAATGGATAATCTGTAGGATGTAATTCTGTTAAATTGAGCTTGTCTTGTTGTCGTAATAATTGTTTAGCAATTAAAGGTGAACCTGGATAATATTTCAATTCACTAAAAGGATTATATCTTTTTATTACAGATAGATAAGTATTAAGCAATTTCGGTATATTAGGTTGTTGCCATAGCAGATTAATCCCTGATAAATATTCTCCTGTTTTCTCCGAATGCTCACTTTTTAACAAATATCTGCCAGCACCAGAATGTGTATCTAAGTATAAAAAAGGTTTTTCTTTTTCTTTTAATGCGTTGATGCATAATGTTAATACAATATGTTTTAATACATCTGCATGATTTCCGGCGTGATAGCTATGTCGATAGCTTAACATGACTTATTTAACCTCTTTTGTTCATTTTTCTGCATATAGAAAGTTGTTAATGCTAGACTTAAAAGACATGGTATTTCCATCAACTCTTCAATTAGATCTTTTCGAGTAGGTTCTAAAACTAAAAATTCATATCCTAAACGTCTATGTTCAGCAATGTCAGCAATACCTAAAAAAAGGAATGCAAAAAATAAATGCCAAACGGGAATTGTCTCATATTTATATCGACGAACTATCTCTTGGCGAATAGTTGGCAAAAATATAGTTAATAATGGGATTGCAATGATAATACTGGCAATAATTTTATAATAAATACGCGAAACATCAGGGAAAAAATCGCGTCCCCAGCTGATGCCTCGACCAAAAAGCATAAACCACCAAAATATTGTCCAAATCCAAAATTTATAAATGTTTGAGTCATTCTTGACGCTTTTAGCATAATGATATGTATAATAACACATAAATAATAAGAATAATGACTGTAAATGTTCAATTAAGCTAACGGTTAATTTATTGTATAAAGGAAGCCAAAAGTTACCTGTAATATATAGAAAAAAGCTCAAAATCACAATAAACATAGAGCTTTTATAAAAGTGCGTATCAAATTTAGGCATAGTTTCTATAATTAAACAAAATTTTTAAGTTTAAGTATACTACCGCATTTACGACATTGATAACTAATTTTATTCTTTTCAATTTTATTATGCCGTATTGATGATAAATAATGTTCTTGGCAATCACATATATATACATACTCTTTACGTTTAAAATTAAAATTATGGGTGACTTTAGGGGGCAGCTTCATTATTTCTGACATGATATATTGCCATTCTTTACCATGAGGTTTTACTTTTCCATAGATTTGAAAGGTAATAAGATGAGCCAATTCATGAGGAACAACTTCCTCAATAAATTTTTCTCCATTTTCACAAAGCATTATGGTGTTAAGTTGAATTTCCCAACGGTTTAATATTGCACTGCCAGCAATGCTACCTTTTGATTTATAACCAATTTTTGGTTCTTTATATTCAGTGTTTAATAGTTGATTGGCTTGAGTTAAGTGTTTCCTTAAACAAGCCATTACCTGATTATGTAAATAAATTGGTATATGTTTATAATCCTGCTGCATAGCGAATTAGTGCTGCTTTATCAGTTTTTTCCCAAGGGAAGATATCTCGACCAAAATGACCGTAGGTTGCTGTTTTTTGATAAATTGGTTGAATCAGATCAAGCATTTGAATTAGCCCATAAGGTCTTAGATCAAAAAATTCTTTGATTAACGAAATAATTTTATCGTGTCCAATTTTCTCAGTACCAAAAGTATTAACATAAACGGATGTAGGATTAGCAACACCAATTGCATAAGAAATTTGCAATTCACACTTATCAGCAAGTCCAGCAGCTACAAGATTTTTAGCAACATATCTTGCTGCATAAGCTGCTGAGCGATCAACCTTTGAAGGATCTTTTCCTGAAAAAGCTCCACCACCGTGACGGGCGGCACCGCCATAAGTATCTACAATGATTTTTCGGCCCGTTAATCCACAGTCACCCATAGGACCACCAATAACAAAACGTCCAGTTGGATTAATAAAATATTTAGTTCTAGAGGTTAACCATTCGGCAGGCAATGTCGGTTTAATGATTTCCTCCATTACCGCTTCTTGTATAATTTTTTGTTCAATACCATCCGAATGTTGGGTTGATAAAACGATTGCATCGACCCCTTTTATCTGTCCATTTTGATAAATTAATGTGACTTGGCTTTTTGCATCTGGTCTTAACCAAGGAAGCGTACCATTTTTTCTAACTTCAGCTTGGCGACGCATCAAATCATGAGCATAGCTGATTGCAGCTGGCATTAGATTAGGCATTTCATTAGTTGCATAACCAAACATAATACCTTGGTCACCAGCGCCTTGTTCTAATGGATTTTCTCTATCTACGCCTTGATTAATATCGGGAGATTGTTTACCAATTGCATTTAACACGGCACAAGAATTTGCATCAAATCCCATTTCTGAACTGGTATAACCGATATCATTAATTGTTTTTCTTGTTAATTCTTCTATATCTACCCAAGCAGAAGTCGTAATTTCACCACCAACTAATGCCATACCTGTTTTTACATATGTTTCACAAGCAACACGAGCCTTTGGATCTTGCTTTAAAATTGCATCAAGTACGGCATCAGATATTTGATCGGCAATTTTATCTGGATGACCTTCTGAAACAGATTCAGATGTAAATAAATATTCTGACATAAAATACCTTTTTAACTTAATTGTGTTTAATAATCGAAATATAATACCTAATTGCAGGTAACTTATTTTAGCAGTTTTACCATCTAGACGTCTATCTTAATAATTATGAAATATTGAATAAACCTTGATAAAAATAAAATTACTTGCATTAATTTCTATTCAATTTACGATATTGCTCGTTTCCTATTTATTATCTAATAAAGTTTAATTTACTATGAATATTATAAAACAATCTCCTGTGGTGTTAGTGTTTGATTCTGGCATCGGTGGATTATCTGTTTATAATGAAATTTACAATAAAATGCCTAATGCGCATTATATTTATGCATTTGATAATGAAATGTTTCCTTATGGTGATAAATCGCCAGAGTTTTTAATTAATAGAGTTAATTCTGTTATTAAAACTATTGCTAAGTTTCAACGAATCGATTTAGCTGTTATTGCATGCAATACCGCTAGTACGATTTGTTTACCAAGCTTACGTGCCAATTTTCTTTTTCCTATAGTAGGCGTAGTACCTGCAATTAAACCTGCAAGTTCACTAACTAAAAATAAATGTATAGGGTTATTGGCAACAAAAGCAACCATTGAAAGGGCTTACACGACAAATTTGATTAAGCAATTTGCTAACCATTGTTCAGTTAAATTATTAGGTTTATCTGAATTAGCACTTATAGCAGAAAATAAATTACAAGGTATAGCTGTAGATATGCAATATTTAAAAGAATTGATGCAGCCATGGCTTAGTTTACAAACTATTCCTGATACAATTGTTCTTGGCTGTACTCATTATCCATTTATTAAAGAAGAGTTGCAGATGGTTTTTCCGCAAGTCAACTTTATTGATTCAGGTTATGCAATTGCAGCAAGGGTATATAATTTATTAAAAGATAAATATGATGCAAACAAAATATCTTCATTTAAGAAAGCAAATATTATATTAAGTACTACCCACAACCAGTCTGTTGAAAAATTGATTAAAAAATTGTCTGAATATAATCTCTATAAATATCATATAATTAATGTTTCAGCTGTTTAAAGGTTATCCGAACGAATAAATATTTGAGCTTTTTTACTTGCCAAAAAAAATGAAGTGCCTATAATGCGCATCCACTGACACGGCGTCAGCGACAAGCAGACGAAACTAGTGTTAGTGAGCAAGGTCAAAAATTTTGAAAAAAGATCTTGACGAATAAAAAGGTGTAGCGTAGTATACGCATCCCTTGAGACAGCAAACTGAGTGATAAGCTTAGTTGACTTAGAAAAGCTGTCAGCTCTTTAAAAAGAAGAAACAGACAATCTGTGTGGGCACTTGCGAGACGAAAGATTAAAAGTCTACGGACTAAAAAAATTAAGTCTTGATAAGTGACACTGAAGATTCATTTGAATTATGTCAGAGACAGTTATTGAGCATCAAACTTTAAATTGAAGAGTTTGATCATGGCTCAGATTGAACGCTGGCGGCAGGCTTAACACATGCAAGTCGAACGGTAACATGAGTGCTTGCACTTGATGACGAGTGGCGGACGGGTGAGTAATGTATGGGGATCTGCCGAATGGAGGGGGACAACAGTTGGAAACGACTGCTAATACCGCATAAAGTTGAGAGACCAAAGCATGGGACCTTCGGGCCATGCGCCATTTGATGAACCCATATGGGATTAGCTAGTTGGTAGGGTAATGGCTTACCAAGGCGACGATCTCTAGCTGGTCTGAGAGGATGACCAGCCACACTGGAACTGAGACACGGTCCAGACTCCTACGGGAGGCAGCAGTGGGGAATATTGCACAATGGGGGAAACCCTGATGCAGCCATGCCGCGTGTATGAAGAAGGCCTTCGGGTTGTAAAGTACTTTCGGTGATGAGGAAGGTGGTGTATCTAATAGGTGCATCAATTGACGTTAATTACAGAAGAAGCACCGGCTAACTCCGTGCCAGCAGCCGCGGTAATACGGAGGGTGCGAGCGTTAATCGGAATGACTGGGCGTAAAGGGCATGTAGGCGGATAATTAAGTTAGGTGTGAAAGCCCTGGGCTCAACCTAGGAATTGCACTTAAAACTGGTTAACTAGAGTATTGTAGAGGAAGGTAGAATTCCACGTGTAGCGGTGAAATGCGTAGAGATGTGGAGGAATACCGGTGGCGAAGGCGGCCTTCTGGACAGATACTGACGCTGAGATGCGAAAGCGTGGGGAGCAAACAGGATTAGATACCCTGGTAGTCCACGCTGTAAACGATGTCGATTTGGAGTTTGTTGCCTAGAGTGATGGGCTCCGAAGCTAACGCGATAAATCGACCGCCTGGGGAGTACGGCCGCAAGGTTAAAACTCAAATGAATTGACGGGGGCCCGCACAAGCGGTGGAGCATGTGGTTTAATTCGATGCAACGCGAAGAACCTTACCTGGTCTTGACATCCACAGAATCTTGCAGAGATGCGGGAGTGCCTTCGGGAACTGTGAGACAGGTGCTGCATGGCTGTCGTCAGCTCGTGTTGTGAAATGTTGGGTTAAGTCCCGCAACGAGCGCAACCCTTATCCTTTGTTGCCATCGGTTAGGCCGGGAACTCAAAGGAGACTGCCGTTGATAAAGCGGAGGAAGGTGGGGACGACGTCAAGTCATCATGGCCCTTACGACCAGGGCTACACACGTGCTACAATGGCGTATACAAAGGGAGGCGACCTCGCGAGAGCAAGCGGACCTCATAAAGTACGTCTAAGTCCGGATTGGAGTCTGCAACTCGACTCCATGAAGTCGGAATCGCTAGTAATCGTGAATCAGAATGTCACGGTGAATACGTTCCCGGGCCTTGTACACACCGCCCGTCACACCATGGGAGTGGGTTGCACCAGAAGTAGATAGCTTAACCTTCGGGAGGGCGTTTACCACGGTGTGGTCCATGACTGGGGTGAAGTCGTAACAAGGTAACCGTAGGGGAACCTGCGGTTGGATCACCTCCTTACGAAGAGCTCGTAAGTGTTCACACAGATTGTTTGTTTATGAAAGAAGAAGTAATTAAGTCCCCTTCGTCTAGAGGCCTAGGACATCGCCCTTTCACGGCGGTAACAGGGGTTCGAATCCCCTAGGGGACGCCATAAAATGTGATGAAGTTACTTTTTAA
The DNA here is from genome assembly GCF_000599985.1 of Gilliamella apicola. Lineage (NCBI taxonomy): Bacteria > Pseudomonadati > Pseudomonadota > Gammaproteobacteria > Orbales > Orbaceae > Gilliamella > Gilliamella apicola. The sequence continues at coordinate 2,722,746 of NZ_CP007445.1, read as the reverse complement.
TAAAATTATGTTTGTATTTACTTGAAGTCGGTAGATGATAAAGTGAATAGAAGTATAAAGCTCTTTAACAATTAGGAACAAGCTGAAAGAAACGAGTTCTCGTTTTTATGTTGAGCTGATGTATGAAAGTATGTTGGTTTGAAGTAAGAAAGAGAAGAAAGCGTAATGAAAACCAAGACAACTGTGAGTTGTAAGGTTAAGAAATTAAGCGTACACGGTGGATGCCTAGGCAATCAGAGGCGAAGAAGGACGTGTTAATCTGCGAAAAGCAACGGTGAGTCGATAAAAGGCGCTATAACCGTTGATGTCCGAATGGGGAAACCCAGTACAGGCGACTGTACTATCATCTGATGAATCCATAGTCAGATGAGGCGAACCGGGAGAACTGAAACATCTAAGTACCCCGAGGAAAAGAAATCAACCGAGATTCCCTAAGTAGCGGCGAGCGAAAGGGGAGAAGCCCAAGCGGGTAGCATAATGTATTAATGGAAGCGTCTGGAAAGTCGCACGATAGAGGGTGAAAGTCCCGTACATGAAAATGCATTATGTGGAAGCTTATAGAGTAGGGCGGGACACGTGATATCCTGTCTGAAGAAGGGGGGACCATCCTCCAAGGCTAAATACTCCTGATTGACCGATAGTGAACCAGTACCGTGAGGGAAAGGCGAAAAGAACCCCGGGAGGGGAGTGAAATAGACCCTGAAACCGTGTACGTACAATCAGTGGGAGCTGTTACCGTTGGGTGATAGTGACTGCGTACCTTTTGTATAATGGGTCAGCGACTTATATTCTGTAGCGAGGTTAACCGAATAGGGGAGCCGAAGGGAAACCGAGTATTAACTGTGCGTTAAGTTGCAGGGTATAGACCCGAAACCCGGTGATCTAGCCATGGGCAGGTTGAAGGTTGGTTAACACTAACTGGAGGACCGAACCGACTAATGTTGAAAAATTAGCGGATGACCTGTGGCTGGGGGTGAAAGGCCAATCAAACCGGGAGATAGCTGGTTCTCCCCGAAAGCTATTTAGGTAGCGCCTCATGAGTAACTGTTGGGGGTAGAGCACTGTTTCGGCTAGGGGGCCATCCCGGCTTACCAACCCGATGCAAACTACGAATACTGACAAGTTTAATCATGGGAGACACACGGCGGGTGCTAACGTTCGTCGTGAAGAGGGAAACAACCCAGACCGCCAGCTAAGGTCCCAAAGTCATAGTTAAGTGGGAAACGAAGTGGGAAGGCTTAGACAGCTAGGATGTTGGCTTAGAAGCAGCCATCATTTAAAGAAAGCGTAATAGCTCACTAGTCGAGTCGGCCTGCGCGGAAGATGTAACGGGGCTAAAACTATGCACCGAAGCTGCGGCAGCGCATGAAAGTGTGTTGGGTAGGGGAGCGTTCTGTAAGCCGTAGAAGGTGTACTGTGAGGTATGCTGGAGGTATCAGAAGTGCGAATGCTGACATAAGTAACGATAAAGCGGGTGAAAAGCCCGCTCGCCGGAAGACCAAGGGTTCCTGTCCAACGTTAATCGGGGCAGGGTGAGTCGACCCCTAAGGAGAGGCCGAAGGGCGTATCTGATGGGAAACGGGTTAATATTCCCGTACTGGCTATAACTGCGATGGGGGGACGAAGAAGGCTAGGTTTACCACCTATTGGATGGTGGGTTAAGCGTGTAGGGGTGTGATTAGGCAAATCCGGTCACTAAGACTCTGAGGCGTGATGACGAGCTACTAAGGTAGTGAAGTAATTGATGCCCTGCTTCCAGGAAAATCCTCTAAGCTTCAGGTTATAGTTAATCGTACCCGAAACCGACACAGGTGGTCAGGTAGAGAATACTAAGGCGCTTGAGAGAACTCGGGTGAAGGAACTAGGCAAAATGGTGCCGTAACTTCGGGAGAAGGCACGCTGATGGTAATTGAAATCCCATGCGGATGTAGGTGAAGTCAGTCGAAGATACCAGCTGGCTGCAACTGTTTAATAAAAACACAGCACTGTGCAAACACGAAAGTGGACGTATACGGTGTGACGCCTGCCCGGTGCTGGAAGGTTAATTGATGGGGTTATGCGTAAGCAGAAGCTCTTGATCGAAGCCCCAGTAAACGGCGGCCGTAACTATAACGGTCCTAAGGTAGCGAAATTCCTTGTCGGGTAAGTTCCGACCTGCACGAATGGCGTAATGATGGCCAGGCTGTCTCCACCCGAGACTCAGTGAAATTGAAATTGCCGTGAAGATGCGGTGTACCCGTGGCAAGACGGAAAGACCCCGTGAACCTTTACTATAGCTTGACAGTGAACATTGAGCCTTAATGTGTAGGATAGGTGGGAGACTAAGAAGTGTGTACGCTAGTATGCATGGAGTCGTCCTTGAAATACCACCCTTTAATGTTTGATGTTCTAACCTATACTTCTGAATCGAGGTAAGGGACACTGTCTGGTGGGTAGTTTGACTGGGGCGGTCTCCTCCCAAAGAGTAACGGAGGAGCACGAAGGTTAGCTAATCCTGGTCGGACATCAGGAGGTTAGTGCAATGGCAAAAGCTAGCTTGACTGCGAGAGTGACGGCTCGAGCAGGTACGAAAGTAGGTCATAGTGATCCGGTGGTTCTGAATGGAAGGGCCATCGCTCAACGGATAAAAGGTACTCCGGGGATAACAGGCTGATACCGCCCAAGAGTTCATATCGACGGCGGTGTTTGGCACCTCGATGTCGGCTCATCACATCCTGGGGCTGAAGTAGGTCCCAAGGGTACGGCTGTTCGCCGTTTAAAGTGGTACGCGAGCTGGGTTTAGAACGTCGTGAGACAGTTCGGTCCCTATCTGCCATGGGCGTAGGAAAATTGAGGGGGTTTGCTTCTAGTACGAGAGGACCGAAGTGAACGCACCGCTGGTGTTCGGGTTGTGATGCCAATTGCATTGCCCGGTAGCTACGTGCGGAATAGATAAGTGCTGAAAGCATCTAAGTACGAAACTAGCCTCGAGATGAGTTTTCCCTGATGAGAGTCAGTAAGGTCCGTTTGAGACTAAGACGTAGATAGGTCAGGTGTGTAAGTGTAGTGATACATTGAGCTAACTGATACTAATGAACCGAGAGTCTTAACCTTACAACTCGGAGTTGTTTTGGGTACGCGATAGAGTGATTACAAGGTAATCGAACAGTTTGTTCCGGATTGAGAGATTAGTGCGTATATGAGATAATGTGCTGATTGATAGAAGAGAAGACAGGATATGTCTGGCGGTAATAGCGCGGTGGTCCCACCTGACCCCATGCCGAACTCAGAAGTGAAACGCCGAAGTGCCGATGGTAGTGTGGGTATTACCCATGTGAGAGTAGGGAGCCGCCAGACTTTTAAATTTTATATATACATACCAAATTCGGTGGAGCGGTAGTTCAGTTGGTTAGAATACCTGCCTGTCACGCAGGGGGTCGCGGGTTCGAGCCCCGTCCGTTCCGCCACCTTATTTAGGGGCGTAGTTCAATTGGTAGAGCACCGGTCTCCAAAACCGGGTGTTGGGAGTTCGAGACTCTCCGCCCCTGCCAAAAATGATGATTTTGTTCTAATTTTAGCCGTTCAGTGACTTTTACTAATACAAATAAAAAATTTTTGTTTACAGATTAAGTTAGTGAATTATAATTCCCGCCCAAATACTTTTACAATCTAGAGGATATAAAATGGCTGAAAGTTTTGTAAGTCAACAACGTTTTTTTGATAATAAGAATTATCCAAGAGGATTCTCTCGTCATGGTGATTTCACAATTAAAGAAGCACAAATTTTAGAAAAATATGGTTGTGCTTTTAGGGATCTTGATGCAGAAACAAGAAAACCTGTTACAGCAGACGAAAAATCATTTGTAGCAGTCTGTAAAGGAAAAAAAGATCCTTCTACAGATTTAGAAAAAGCATGGTTAAAATACCTTTCCCGAATAAATAAACCTAAGCGTTTTCATACATTATCTGGTGGTAAGCCACAAGTTGATGTTAATGATGATTTCGTAGACAGTGATGATTAATTCTTTTAACCAATATTTTTGTGTAATTGAATTAATAATCGATCCATAGAACGATAACTTAAAGCTTCTGATATATGTTTTCGTTCTATGTTTTTTGATAGCTCTAAATCTGCAATAGTGCGAGATACTTTCAATATTCTATGCCATGCTCTGGCTGAAAGCCCTAATTTTATTAATGCTTGTTCCAAATACTCATTATTTTCATCAGATAACTGACAATAAAGTTGAATGTCATTAGAGGTTAGTTGGCTATTTAATTTTTTATTTCTTTCCATTTGAATATTTCTAGCTCGTAAAACTCTTTCTTTTACTATTTCAGTAGATTCACTCTTTATTGCTCTCTGGCTTAATGCTCCTTTAGGTAAAAGTGGAACTTCAATAGATATATCAAATCTATCTAAAAATGGCCCTGAAAGCCGATTTAGGTAGCGAATGATTTGTTGAGGCGTCGTTCTATTATGCGTTCCTTGATAGTGCCCTGTAGGACTAGGATTCATTGCCGCAATCAGTTGAAATCTGGCTGGAAATTTTATTTTAGCATTTGCTCTTGAAATAATGATTTCTCCTGATTCAATAGGTTCTCTTAACGCATCGAGTACTTTACGATTAAATTCTGGAAGTTCATCTAAAAACAATACTCCATTATGAGCCAGTGATATTTCACCAGGTTTAGGTATTGATCCTCCTCCAACCAATGCTGCAATTGAAGCACTATGATGAGGTGATCTGAAAGGGCGTTTACGCCAGTTTTTGATTGATCCATTTGAACTAACCAAACTAGTAATTGCTGCACTTTCAAGTGCTTCTGTATCAGATAAGGGAGGCAGCAATGATGTTAATCGAGTTGCTAACATAGTTTTACCTGTTCCGGGTGGACCTATTAATAATAAATTATGACCTCCAGCGGCCGCTATTTCCAATGCTCTTTTAGCATGTTCTTGCCCAATAATATCCTGCAAATTAGCTAACGTATCATTACCATTGTGATGTTCTCTATAAGCAACTAACGGTAAGTTTATTTCTTGGGTCAAATGTTGACACACCTCAACTAAATTACTTGTGATTAATGTATTTCCTTGGTGTATTAAAGATATTTCTGATTGATTCGCTGCAGATATGATTAGCGAACGTTGCTTTTTTTGGGATGAAATTGCAGCAGGTATAGCACCTTTAACCGCTCTAATCTCTCCTGATAAAGCAAGTTCTCCTAAAAATTCATAATTAGATAAATTATCAGAAGGAATTTGCTGTGTTGCAGCAAGAATTGCAATGGCAATGGGTAAATCAAAACGACTGCCTTCTTTTGGGAGATCGGCTGGTGACAAATTGACAGTTATTTTTTTTGCAGGAAAAGTAAATCCACTATTAATGATTGCACTTCTAACACGATCTTTTGCTTCTTTGACTGTTGCTTCAGGAAGCCCAACTAGGACAAAACCAGGTAATCCATTACTAATATGAACCTCTACATTAATTTGTGGAGCTTGTATTCCAATGGATGCGCGCGTAAAAATAGTTGCAAGTGACATAATTTTAATCTTTAACATTTAAATTTATTATCACTTTATTTATATATAAGCATACATAAATATTACCATTAAATTTATGCGCGTTTGTTCGCAAAAAATATAATATTTTTTCTGTTATTTACTCTTTTTCACTAATTAGGAATCTTGAGACAAATAATGATATAAAAAAGAGACATGTATTACTCAATACAACGGATGGACCTGTTGGAGTATCATAAATGAATGAAAATAATAATCCTCCAATGATTGATAACATACCAATAATTATTGCTATTAATGCCATAGATTCAGGTGTTTTGGAATAATATTTAGCAGTTGCAGCAGGAATAATAAGTAACGATGTGATAATTAGTGCACCTACAAATTTCATTGCGATTCCTATTGTAAATGCTAATAAAAAGGTCAAAAGTAATTTTGTGAATTGTATGTTGATACCGTTACTAAATGCTAATTCTTCACTTACCGTAATGAATAAAAAATTATTCCATTGCCAAAGTAATAAAGTGCCAATAAGCATCACACAAATAATAATTGGAAAGAGATCAGAATATGTTACAGATAGAAGATCGCCAAATAAATATCCCATTAAGTCAATACGTATATTCTTCATTAAGCTAATGACTACTAGACCTAGTGATAATGCACTGTGAGCCAAAATACCAAGTAAAGTATCAATTGGTAATTGCTTTTGAGATTCAAGCCAAAGTAGCCCTAAAGCAAGTAAAAGTGTTATAAAAATAACAGCATAAAACAAATTTATGTTGAATAGAAAACCAAATGCGATACCGAGTAAAGCTGCATGTGATAAAGTATCACCAAAATATGACATTCTTCTCCATACAACAAATGTACCTAAAGGACCTGTTATTGCGGTTAAAAATAAACCAGCTAATAAAGATGGTAATAGTAACTCAATCATTATTTTTTCTTCCAAATTTAGGTAAAATTATTTAATTATTTTGCTGTTCATTAGCGTGTTTACATAAATCATGTTGATGATTGTGATGATGTTTATAAACAGCGATTTGAGATGCACCTTGTTGGCCAAAAAGAGAAATAAATTCTGGATCATTTGAAACACTAGCTGGTGTGCCTGAACAACAAATATGATGATTTAAGCAGATGACTTCATCTGTTTTAGCCATTACTAAATGCAGATCATGTGAAACCATTAAAATACCACAATTAAACTGTGTTTTAGCATTACTAATCAAATCATATAATAAAACCTGCCCATTAACATCAACCCCTTGGGTCGGTTCATCTAGGATTAATAACTGAGGGCGTTTAGCTAATGCCTGAGCAAGTAAAACCCTTTGCAGCTCACCACCAGACAATTGGTGCATTGATTTATCAATTAAATATTCTGCTTTTACCATGGATAGGATGTTTAAAATATTTTTATTATTTAATTGTTTATTCAAGCACATAAAACGCTTCACAGTAATGGGTAAGGTTGGATTAAGTTTGATGGATTGTGGTACATAACCAATTGTTAAGTTATTTAAACGAGTTATCTTTCCTGATGTATAAGGCATTAATCCTAAAATGACTTTAACTAATGTTGATTTACCAGCACCATTAGGACCAAGTAACGTCACAATTTGATTTGTGTTAATTGATAAAGAAACATTATGTAATATTTTTTGATGTTTTATTTCAACTGAAACATTATCTAGCAAAATTAGCTGAGTCATATTAGCGTAAGTCCTTGCTCACCTATATGTTATGTTATATTATAACAATTATGTAATCTATTCTACCATATTTTATAACTATAGGATAATGATGTGAAAAAAAATACACGAATTAAATTTAAACGATTATCGAGATTTTTAAAAATACTAAGTCCATTTCTTATCATTAATGGGCTTATTTTAAACGCTAATGCAAACATTATTTCTTCTGTAAAGCCTATTGCTTTTATAACTCAAGCGATTTCTGATGGTGTTACAAATACTGATATTTTATTGCCCGATGGAACTTCTCCGCACACATATTCTTTAAAACCATCGGATTTGGCTAAGATAAAAACAGCAGAATTGATTATTTGGGTTGGTGAGGACTTAGAAACATTCATGCCTACAGTTTTAAAAAATATTGATAAGAACAAGCAGATTGAATTAATGGACATACCAACCATTAAAAGTTTACTACGAACCAGTACAAATAATCATGATCAACAAAAAACTCATACTCATAATAACGATTCTGATCATGACCATCATGGTGAATACGATGAGCATATTTGGCTTTCCCCAAAAATTGCCAATGAGATTGCTCAAGCAGTACATGATAAACTTATTAGTATATATCCAGAGAAAAAAGGTATTTTTGATGAAAATTTGAACGAATTCACCATTAAACTAGCTGAAACAGAACAAAACATTGCAAAAAAACTCATTAACGTACAAAATAGCGGATATTTTGTTTTTCATGATGCCTATGGGTATTTTGAATCACAGTTCGGATTAAAAAATCTAGGTAGTTTTACCATAAATCCAGCAGTACAGCCAGGTGTTCAAACCGTTTATGCTATCAAACGAGAATTAAAAGAGCATCAAGCAGTATGTGTATTTAGAGAGCCACAGTTTAGCCCTGCAGTTATTGAAAAAATAGTGAATGGAACGGATGTTCATATTGGGGAATTGAATCCCTTGGGTACAGATATCACTTTATCCAAAAATGCCTATTCACAATTTTTATTAAAATTAACACAGCAACTGTTGGACTGTTTAGATAAAAAGTTAATGTAGATAATAAATAGTTAAGGTTAATTTTGGCAAGTAAGATTGAATCCCCTAATGTTGAAAAGAATAAATTTAATTTTCCCTATTTTTCACTATTAGGTGTTCTTCTTGTGGTTATCTTATTTACCGTATTATGGCGTCCACTTAATTTGGATCGTACGGTATATGTTCCTTTGACTCCTCAAGTTGAAACGACAGTAACAGATAATATTAATTCTCCAGTTGTTGTTGGTGATGGTCGGATTGAAGTTGTTGGCGGTAAATCAAAAACAGATCAAATTACTGAATCATCAGATGTTCCTGAGGATGAAATAGTTAAAGACGAATTAGATGACATTATTGAAGATAAGGGCAATACTGTGCAATATACTGTTGCACGAGGTGATACTTTACATGATATTTTGCTAAGGTATAACGTCAATAGAAGGGATGTTTACCAATTAACAACCAACTTTAAACAGCTTGCCAATTTAAGAATTGGTCAACAAATTAGTTGGACTATTGATGACTCCCGTAATCTACAAAGTTTTAGTTGGATAATATCCAGTAACAATATCAGAATTTACGAAAAATCAGGCAATAAATTTATTGAAAGCTCTGAAACTATAGAAGTGGTACCACAAAATGTAGTTATAAAAGGGGATATAAAAACCAGTTTTATTGCTGACGCTCGTAAAAGTGGATTAACCAGTAGTGAAATTGGTATTATTACTCGAGCCCTACAATGGCGCTTAGATTTTCGACGTTTAAAAGTTGGTGATAAATTCTCAGTAATTTTATCGCGTGAAGTACATGGTAAACGCTTGGCTAATAGTCAATTAATTGGTGTTCGCATTAAGAATGGTAGCAAAGATTATTATGCTATTTTAGCTGATGATGGTAAATTCTATGATATTAACGGCGGTAGTTTATCACAAAGCTTTTTCCGATATCCTTTGGCAAAACAGGCTCGCGTTTCGTCAGGATTTAACCCTCGTCGCTTAAATCCTGTTACTGGTATTGTTACACCTCATAATGGTGTAGACTTTGCCGTATCTCGAGGAACACCAGTTTTATCGGTAGGTAATGGTGAAGTGGTTATTGCAAAGTACAGTGGTTCTGCGGGTAACTATATTGCTATTCGTCATGGTCGCCAGTATATGACAACTTATATGCATCTGGATAAAATATTGGTAAAACCCGGTCAGCAAGTTAAGCAAGGTGATAAGATTGGTTTATCTGGCAACACAGGACGATCGACTGGTCCTCATCTACACTTTGAGTTACATATTAATAATAAACCTGTTAATCCATTAACTGCAAGTTTACCTATTTCTGAAGGGTTAACTGGAAAATCAAAAAAGGCATTTTTGTCAAAAGTTAAAGATATTCGCTCACAGCTAAATTTTTAAAAATTTATAAGTTAATTTTATACTAAAACGTACCCATTTCCTGAAACTTCTTTACAAAAAGAAGCTCAAGGTATCCTTAAAAAATTATGCTATTATAAGGTTAATTTTTATTGAATAATAAATATTAGGTGCAGCTTGAATAAATCAAAGAAAACAACCAAAACAAACAAAAAACGATCCGCTAAAAAGGTTAAGAAAAAGACTTTATGGCGAAAGCTTTGGTCGTTTCTGTTTAAAGTCTTTCTTGTTTTTGCTGCTGTAGCTATAATTTATGGTATCTATCTTGATCAGCAAATCAAAGAACGTATTGATGGTAATGTTTGGGAGCTACCCGCAGCAGTTTATGGTCAAATTATCGATCTTGAGCCTGATAGTGAATACAGTCTAAGTGATGTAGTAACTATGTTAGTTGGGGCTCAATATCGACAGCAAGACACCAAAGCAACACGCCCAGGCGAATTTATTGTTAGTAATGATACGGTAGAAATTTATCGTCGACCTTTTACTTTTCCAGATGGTGAAGAAAAAGCGTTTCGTGTCAAAATTTCATTTTATGATAATCATATTGATCGTATCACTAATTTAGATACAGGTCGTGATTTTGGGCTATTACGCATTGATCCTAAATTAATTACTATGCTTCATTCTCCAAATGGTGAGCAGAGATTATTTGTGCCGTTAAAAGAATTTCCTGATTCACTCATACAAACATTAATAGCCACTGAAGATAAGCGTTTTTATAACCATTTTGGAGTGAGTTTATACTCTATTGGGCGTGCGATTTTTGTTAATTTAACGACAGGTCGTACAGAAGGAGGTAGTACCTTAACGCAACAAACAGTAAAAAACCTTTTTTTGACTAATGAACGTAGCTTAAGCAGAAAGATCCGGGAAGCTTATATGGCATTGATTTTAGATGCTAGATATAGCAAGGAGAGAATCTTAGAATTATATCTTAATGAAGTCTATTTTGGACAAGCAGGTAGTGAAGAGATTCATGGATTTCCATTAGCTAGCTTGTATTATTTTGGGCGTCCTGTCAATGAGCTTACATTAGATCAGCAAGCAGTTTTAGTTGGAATGGTAAAAGGAGCATCACTTTATAATCCTTGGACACAACCAAAACAAGTTCTTGAGCGCCGTAATGTTGTTTTAAAACTTACCCAGCAACAAGGTATTATTGATGATGAGTTATATAACTTATTAAGTCAGCGCCCACTCTCTGTATTACCTAAAGGGGGGGTCATTTCTCCTCAACCTGCATTTATGCAAGTTGTACGTAGTGAACTGAGAAAGCTGTTAGGAGATAAAGCTGACCATCTTTCTGGAATGAAGATCTTCACTACTTTTGATCCAGTTGCTCAGGCAGCTGCTGAACAAGCAGTAACCAATCAAATAGAATCATTACGTAAATCTACGAACAAAGATTTACAAACTGCAATGGTTATTGTTAGTCGGGAAACGGGTGAAATTCGATCAATTATAGGTAGTGCTGAACCACGTTATCCTGGTTACAATCGAGCATGGTTAACAAGACGATCAATTGGGTCTTTAGCTAAACCTTCAACCTATTTGACTGCTTTAGGACAACCAGATAATTATCAACTAAATAGTTGGCTTAATGATAATCCGCTGTCAATTAAAGTCGATAATGGAAGCTATTGGCAACCGAAAAATTTTGACCGGAAATATCGTGATCGTGTTATGTTAGTGGATGCTTTAGCGCTCTCACTTAATGTACCAACAGTTAATTTAGGAATGGAATTAGGACTTGATGCGAGTAAAAATACTTTAGAAGAATTGGGTGTACCGGCAGATCGTATACCTAATTTACCATCTAGATTACTTGGAGCTTTAGAATTAACTCCATTAGAAACAGCACAGATGTTTCAAACTATTACTAATAATGGACAACGTTCGCCATTAACTATTCTTCGATATGTATTAACGGATAAAGGCAAGTTGGTTTACCAAAGTTATCCACAGCAGCTACAAGCTGTGTCACCTCAGTCCGCTTATTTAACAACTTATGCTATGCAGCAGGTTGTTGAATCAGGTACATCACGTTCATTAAAAGCTAAATATGGACCATTTAAACTTGCTGCCAAAACTGGGACAAGTAACGATTCACGAGATAGTTGGTTTACAGGAGTTGATGGTAAAAATGTTGCTGTCATTTGGATTGGGCTTGATGACCATTCTCCTATGAAATTAACAGGAGCAACTGGAGCGCTAAAAATTTATAGTGAATATTTACAAAATAATCCACCTAAGAAATTAGTACTGCCTATGCCACAAAATATTTTTATGATGCCAATTGATAGCAATGGTCAGTGGCAATGTGGTGGAAGTGGTGTTCGTACTTTGCCTGTATGGACCGTTAATCCGCAAAGTTTATGTTCTGGCAGTAACCAATCGGTGTCTGATAAATCGGCACCTTCTTGGGTATCTAAAATGTTAAATAACTAAGTAGGATTCTATGCCTGAATTACCAGAAGTAGAAACAAGTCGTCGTGGTATTTTACCTTATTTGAAAGGTCAGACTATTAAACAAATAATTGTTCGACAGCCTAAATTACGTTGGGCAGTTGATGATGCAATTAAGAATGCTCAAGGACAAGTTATTTTAGATATTCAAAGACGTGCGAAATATCTGTTGTTGCAATTGTCTTATAACTGGATAGTAATTCATTTAGGAATGTCAGGTAGTTTACGCATTTTAAAAAATCATCAAGAAGCTGAAAAACATGACCATATTGATTTGGTTTTAGAAAATGGTGTGATATTACGTTACACAGACCCAAGACGTTTTGGGTCTTGGCTTTGGGCTAATTCACCCGATGATGTATTCCAATTGCAACATTTGGGACCAGAACCTTTGAGTGATGAATTTTCAGCAAACTATTTATTTGAAAAAGCCAAAAATCGAAAAATTCCCATTAAAAGTTGGATTATGGATAATCATGTTGTGGTTGGCGTTGGCAATATTTATGCTTCAGAATCATTGTTCATGGCAAAAATTAATCCCAATCGAAAAGTCAATTCTATACAATTAGTGGAATTTGAAAGATTAGTTAATGCTATTAAGCAAGTACTTACTAAATCAATTTCACAAGGTGGTACCACTCTTAAAGATTTTTTGCAATCGGATGGAAAACCAGGTTATTTTGCACAAGAACTTCAAGTTTATGGTAGAGACGGTGAAAAATGCCATATTTGTAATGCGGAAATAAAATCACAAAAAATTGGACAACGTAATACGTTTTATTGTGAACAATGCCAAAAATAATAAATTTCTTCTTTTTATGTTATTAATTATTTAAAATAGTAGATGTAAGTTAAAATAATATTGTTAACCCAATTGAGCTAAAAAGTTAAATTTTGTATAAATAACATCTATCTTATTCTTTAAACCATCATTAACCCAGATAAGTATACATACCAATTTTTCAATTAATTAGTCTTTAATAACTGGAAAGCTAATTATTGAAATGCAGCAAAGAAGTAAATATTTGAAATATTTTTGCTTTGAAGTGGCTAGACTTGTTACGCGATATCGGATATCTTTTGGGGCATAAAAGTATTTATCTTTTATAAAGTTTAATATGTAGCGCTAATTAATTAGTGATAAAATATTAAGCTTCATAGATTTTTCAATCGCGTTATTTCTAATTTGCATTGATTTTAATGTAATTTATTTCGCTTTTATTAAGGAATTTAAGATGATCAAATTTGCTTCTCGCTTTTTGATAACATTATTTGTTTTATTTTATATGATGATTGCTAATGCAGATGTTCGCATTATTATCACCGATGGTGTTAGTTCTGCCAAACCAATAGCAGTTGTACCTTTTAAGTGGACGGGATCTGGAGAGCCGCCACAAAATATTGAAGATATAGTTGCTTCAGATTTACGTAATAGTGGTAAATTCAATCCTATTGATGTTAATAATATGCCACAAAAACCAACAACTGCTTCAGAGGTTACTCCTACTGTTTGGGATCAACTTGGAGTTTCAGCTGTGGTTGTTGGTACTATTCAACCTGATGCTTCTGGAAAATACTTAATTAATTATCAATTAGTTGATACCGTCACTCGTCCTGGTGCAGTTTTAGCTCAAAATCAATATTCTATTGATAAACGCTGGATTCGTTATGCAGCCCATACTGCAAGCGATGAAATTTTTGAGTCATTAACAGGCATAAAAGGCGCTTTTAGAACACGTATTGCTTATGTGGTTAAAACTACTAGAGGACCTTTTACACACGAATTAAGGGTGTCTGATTACGACGGGTATGATCAAATGACTGTCCACCGTTCTAAAGAACCATTAATGTCGCCTACATGGTCACCAGATGGCAAAAAACTTGCTTATGTAACTTTTGAAGGTGGTCGTTCATCATTAGTTGTAAAATCATTAGAAACCGGCGCTGTTCAAACAATTGCGGCTTTCCCTAAACATAATGGTGCTCCTGCTTTTTCTCCTGATGGCAGTAAATTAGCTTTTGCATTATCCAAAGATGGAAGTTTAAATTTATATATGATGGATTTAAACTCAAAGAAATTAACTCAAATTACATCAGGTCGTAGCAATGATACTGAGCCATCATGGATGCCAGATAGCCAAACAATTGTTTATACTTCTGACCAAGCTGGTCGTCCTCAACTTTATACTATTAATATAAATGGTGGGAGTTCCCAACGTTTAACATGGGATAATACACAGAATCAAAATGCCCGTGTAGCTCCTGATGGTTCTTTTATTGCAATGATTTCGACAAATAACGGCGAACAGCATATTACACGTTATGATATAGAAACAAATACTTATCAACGATTGACGGATTCATTTTTGGATGAAACACCAAGCATAGCACCTAATGGAACTATGATTATTTATAGCTCAACACAAGGATTAGGAACAATTTTGAATCTTGTGTCAACCGATGGTAATTTTAAAGCTAGACTACCTGCAACTGATGGACAAGTAAAATTCCCAGCTTGGTCGCCATATTTATAAATAAAAGATTGAAATTTTTTTCTATATTCTGAATTTTAAAATTGTGCAAAATGTAATAGCGTTATAATATATAACGCTATTATTTCTAATTGATAAATTGTGTTATTTTTTGATTAGTAAGAGATATAATATAAAAAGCAATATTTTTAAAACACAAAGGAGTTAATACAATGCAATTTTCTAACTTTCTTAAAGTAGCTGCGGTTGCTTTACCACTAATGGCAGTTACTGCATGTTCATCAAACAAAACCACTACTGACGAAGGTGGAACTACAATAGATAATGCATCACAAAAAGTTTTAGAACAAATTCGTAAATTACAACAAATGAATATCGTATATTTTGATTTTGATAGATACAATGTTAAACAAGAGTATGCAACATTATTAGATGCTCATGCAATTTTTATGCGTGCAAATTCAGGTGTTAAAGTTGTAATTGAAGGTCATGCTGATGAACGTGGTACTCCAGAATACAATATCGCATTAGGCGAACGTCGTGCGAGCGCAGTTAAATCATATCTACAAGGAAATGGTGTTTCTGGCGGACAAATGGACATCGTATCTTATGGTAAAGAAAAACCAGCAGTATTAGGGCATGACGAAGAAGCTTATTCTCAAAATCGTCGTGCAGTAATAACATACTCAGGTTTCTAATTAATTTATTCAACGGCTGTTTATCAGCCGTTTTATTTTTCAAGTTCACGCCGAGTATAAATAATATGCATAAAAAAGCACTGATATTGTTCTTATTTCTTTTATCTAACAGTTATAGTTGTGCAGCGAGAAGTTCAGATTTAGAAAGAACGATTCAAGCGCAAGGTCAATTACTAGTTGAAAGTCAACAGAAAATTAGTGAATTACAAGCAGACGTCGATACACTTCGTGGTCAATTAGAAGAAACTCAATACCAGCTTAATCAAACTATAGAACGTCAAAAAATGATTCTTCAGCAACTGGTTAATGGTTCAGGACTCCCTTCTAATACTAATCCACCCAAAGAGGGTATATCTTTACCAACTTCTCTTACTGAAGATCAACCACCATCAGATTTATCAAGCTGGACAAATTCTGGTAATGATAAAACTGATTATGACTTCATTGTACAATTTATTAATGATGATAAACAAAATGCGGATACAATAGTTGCCTTTCAAAAATTTATAAAGAATTACCCTAAATCAACTTATTTAGCTAATGCTAATTATTGGTTAGGTCAACTTTATTATAAGGAAGGAAAGAAAGATGAAGCTTCATTTTATTATGCTACTGTTGTAAAAAATTATCCATCTTCTTCCAAAGCAGCAGATAGCCTTTATAAAGTGGGTGTTATCTTATTGGATAAAGGTGATAAAAAGAATGCTAAAAACGTTTTTCAACAAGTTATAAGCAAATATGCTAAAGATAAAAAGACTGTTGATCTTGCGAAACAAAAATTAGCATCGATTAAATAAAGTGTATAAATAACCAGCTATTGAATTAAAATACTAATAAAAGGGTTGCGCTGCTTAGCAATTATAAGTATTATAGCAACCCGAAATCGCTTGTAGCGTTAGTTGTTAAGCATAAAGATTTCGTTCAATATGGGTTGTTAGCTCAGTCGGTAGAGCAGCGGACTTTTAATCCGTTTGTCGAGCGTTCGAATCGCTCACGACCCACCACTTTCTCTCTTCATTTAAAAATCATAAAAAAAATATCAATTTAATAAACTTAACTTAATAAAAAACATTAACGTTAGTAAAAATTTATCTTTAATAAATTTGAACAACAAGCATTCTTAATTCAAAATAGGTTAAGTATCAAAAGGTTAGAATAATCAAAATTAATTCTTATCATCTTCATTTATACTTTCTTAGTTTAACAAAATCACTTTGAATATATATTAACCGTTATAAAGGTATCACTTAATAAAATCGTATTACTTATATTTACTAATGTTACTATATTTCAACAAAATATAATTAAAAACCTATTTTATAGGGGGTGAAAAACATAAAATAAGTTGTATATGTAAATAATAATCATTATCATCATTATTGTTGTTTTAGCATTTATCAAATAACACAACAAATAATAGGAAAAATAATGAAATTAGTTAGTCAAATAGTCTTACCTTGTTTATTGAGCTCTACTGCTCTTATCGCTTACGCTCAAGAAAAAGTTAACGATGATAATGATATTGAAACTATGAAAGTTGTCGCAACAATTAAGGATAATAATGATCAGCGAATAAAAAAATCATCAACAGCAACTAAATCATCCTTTGATATAAAGGATATTCCTCAAACTATTAATTCGGTTGATCTTCAACAAGAGAAAATTTATGGACAAAATGATCTGAGCATCATAGTAAATAAATTACCTGGGGTAGATGCAACTTATGATATGCGAGATGAAGGTATCAAAATCCGAGGTTTTTCCGCCAGCTCTGGCGATATTTATCGTGATGGTGTTCGCGCGAGTGGACAAGTTAGACAAAGCACCGCTAACATTGAACGAATTGAAGTGTTAAAAGGGCCCGCCTCAGTACTTTATGGCAGAGGCTTAGGTGGCGGAATGATAAATATGATTAGTAAACAAGCAAACTTTGATTCACCCACTACGTTAAGTTTGAGAGGGGGATCTTGGGATAAATACGGCGGAATGATAGATATAAATCGTGTTTTACATGATAAGATTGCTATACGCATGACAATTGATCATCAATCAGATAAAAGTTTTCGTAAAGGAATAAAACAACGCGATACAATGGTTTCACCAAGTATATTGTATGATAATTTGGCTGGATTTAATTGGTTAGTACAATATACTCATGATAAATTATGGCGTAAGCCAGATAGGGCGCCAGCCTATTATAACCTACCTAAAGGCGTCTCAATTAAAACCGCTTATGCTCACCCTGATGACTATGTAAAAGATAATTTTAATTCATTACGTTCAGTTATGGGATATGAATTTAATCATGACTGGTCTATCAAGCTAACTAATCTATATCGTAAAGCTGATCAGAATTTCGATCACCTTTATGCAGGTAATTATTGTGATTTAAATGGTAAACTCAGTAATAGTGCGCCTTGCGACTACAAAGGTAAATTAAAATTCCGTCGAGCTTGGCAAGAAACATCAAATAAAACTTATAGCAATACCCTTGATTTAGTAGGTAAGTTTAATACGGCAAGTATTTCTCATGATATGTTAATAGGGTTTGAATATAATATTGAGAAACGAGAACCTAGATTAGCGTTAACTACTCAATATCCAGAAGCAGTTGATCCGTATCACCCTCATTGGAACTCGAAAAAACCTCGATATAATAAATTAAGTACGAAAACTAATCATAAAGCTACATCCAAAGGGATATATTGGCAAGACCTAATTAGTTTTACTAAGCAGTGGAAATTACTTGCAGGATTACGTTATGATAATTATGAGTTTGCATCGGATAACAAATTAAATCATCAAAATCGTTCATATGATGGACACTCCCTAAGTCCTCGGATCGGGTTAATTTGGCAGCCGATAGAATCTCAAAGTTTTTATGCTTCGTATAGTAAAAATTTTGCGCCATACGGCGGTCGCGGTTTAATCACAATTGCAACCGATTCTAAGACTGTTTACGATGACAAGCCTCAATATTCTCGTCAATATGAAGTTGGTGTTAAAAGCGATTGGTTTAATGATAAGCTTTCCTCTCAAATCGCGCTTTATGACCTTGAGCTTTATAATGTTCGTTATCAACCTGATGCTGTTAACGATCCTTATAATTGGCAAGTTAGAGGCAGTGATAGAAGCCAAGGTATAGAATTAAGCGTAATAGGAAAATTGAGCAATGATTGGTATATCAATAGCGGTATTGGTTATCAGCAAGCAAAAGTTCATAAAGATAAAAAAACACCTGCTAACAAAGACAAATATTTATCCAATACCGCTAAACATAGTGGTTATTTAAGCGTACGTTATTTGCCTTATGAAAATTGGTTTACTGAATTGGAAGTTAACTATAAGGGCTCAATGTATAACGATGATAACAATCAGATTAAACGTCCAGGTTATGCATCATGGAATGCTGCAATTGGTTATCAAACTCAATTCGTTGATGTGACTTTAGCTATAACTAATTTATTAGGTAAAGAGTATTGGCGTTCAAGTAGTATGCCCGGTACACCTCGAGCCTTTTTATTAACTGCAAGTTATAAATTATGATACTAAATTAATGTTTTTAGGCTTGAGAGCTAATAGGTTAACTATTTATGTATTCATAAAAAGTAAGCATAAATAATAAGTTGCTACAGTAAAGAGGGAATAGCATTCCCTCTTTTTTATGATGTTTAAACTTTAGCTGCTAATTCAATAATTTTCATTGTTACTTCGAATGATTTTACAAATGATGATAACGGTAAAAATTCGAAACATGAATGAAAGTTATGTGCACCAGTAAAGTAGTTTGGTGTAGTCAGGCCTCTTGCCGATAGAGCTGAACCATCTGTTCCGCCACGCATAGCAATTGTATTTGCCTTAATATTCAATTGCTCAAATGATCGATAAATTAAATCAATTGAACGCTTGTCTTCACCTAAATAATTAGCAATATTACTATAAGTATCGGTTATTTGACATCCGATTTTAGCTCTTGGATATTTACGGCTTATAAAACTTATCACTTCTTGGATATAAGTTTTACGGGCTTCATATTTAGCCAAATCAAAATCTCGGATACTCATTTTTAACGTTGTCGTACTTTGATTACCAATAATATCGTTAAACCAGAAATAACCTTCTTTACCTTCAGTATGTTCAGGCGTTTCGAAACTATCAAAACAGTTAATAATATCGTTAGCAATACCAATAGGGTTGATTAAAACATTTTTAGCTGACATTGGGTGTGCAGTTACACCTTCAATTTCAATAATTGCTGAACCTGCATTAAACGTTTCATAAACGACTTCACCTAATTCGCAACAGTCAATTGTGTAAGCAAAATCGGGTTTAAAACGATTCAAGTCAAGTTTCTTCGCGCCGTTTAAACCGACCTCTTCATCAGGTACGAAAGCAACATAAATATCACCATAGGTACAATTTTGCTTTTGTAATTGATCTAACATTGTCATAACAACAGCTATTGCAGCTTTATTATCGGCACCTAGCACACTTGTACCATCAGTAACAATTAATTCTTCATTGATGTATTTATTCAATTCAGGATGCTCAGCAACTTTAAACCAGATATTTTTATCTTTATTTAATAAAATATCTTCACCCGTAAAAGTGACTCGTTGTGGGTTAATTTTATCCGATAAGGCGACATCAACCGTATCAAGATGAGCGACGTAACCAATTTTAGGCGCATTTGGATTATTTCCAAGTAACTTAGCAGTTACAATACTGTGTTCATCAAGATGAACTTCTTGAAGATTAAGATCAATTAACTCTTGTTTGAGTAAATTGGCTAATTGTGTTTGTCCTGATGTAGAGGGAACATGCGCACAACCCATCGCACTTTGACTTGGTATACTAACGTAACGTAAAAAACGTTCAACTAATTGTTCGGTAATATTCATATTATTTTGACTCCTTATTGATGACTAATGATTCACGGGTGGATAAACATAACCACTATCAAAGCCGATAGGCAGTCCTAGGAACCAAAATAGCAGTAAATTAATTGTTAAAGCAATAAGTAAGCCCGCAGTATATGGGATCATCATAGAGCTTAAAGTACCCACTCCAGTATTTTTACAATACTGCTGACAATAGGCAATGATTAAAGGATAGAAAGCAAACATTGGTGTACTAACATTGACTGCTGAGCTAATACGATAGGCCGCTTGTGTTAGTTCTGGTGAGATACCAACAGACATGAGCATAGGAACGAAGATCGGCGCTAAAATAGCCCATTTTGACGAAGCAGAAGTAATTAATACATTTAACATGCTAGTTAAAATGATCACACCAAAAATAGTGACAACCGATGGTAAATGTAAGGCTTTTAAAAATTCAGCACCACCAATGGCAATCAATGTCCCTATTTGGGAGTGTGAAAAAACATATAAAAACTGTGCACAAAAGAATGCAAAAACAATAAAAGGAATAAGAGATTGAGTAATCTTTTCCATTGATTTGACAATATCACGTGATGATTTAAATGCGCCAGTGATTACGCCATGGATTAAACCAGGAATAGCAAAAAAAACAAATAATAAAGGTACAATAATTTGCATAATCGGTGCTTGATTGCTGGTTAAACTACCATCAGGTGCACGCAGTAAAGAATTTTCAGGTAACAGTAACAATACTAATCCAATAGCAATAATCAAAAATATGCAAGAAGCGATTTTAAAAGCGCGATTTTCTAAAGGTGTAATTGCTGGTGAATTAGCCAAATTATTAAGTTCAAGATCGTTATTTAGTGGCATCGTTGCTTTTAAGCGAGGTTCAACAATTTTATCTGTTATAAACCAACAAGCAATTAACACAAAGAATGTACCTCCAAAACTTAAAAAATAGTTACATAAAACATTAACTTGATAAGATGGATCGATAATTTGTGCCGCACTTTGGGTAAAACCTTGCATGATCGGATCGATGATTGATGGCGTATAACTTGAACTAAAACCACCTGCTAATCCTGCAAATGAGGCCGCTATCCCAGCCAGAGGATGACGGCCTGTTGCATAAAACATCATTGCCGAAACAGGCATTAAAATAACATAAGCAGAGTCAGCTGCAATATGACAAACCATACTGACAAAGATAACTGACGGAGTAACTAATTTTTGGGGAGTTACAGCCAATAACTTTTTAAGTAATACATGAATATAGCCACTACTTTCCGCAATTCCTATACCTAATGTGGCAACAATAGTAATGCCCAGTGGGGGAAAACTAACAAAATTGGGTACCATTTTAGTAAAAAATGTTACTAAATGATCAGGCGCTAGCATATTAACGACCGCCAGTTTTTCTTTAGTTACTGGATTTATAAAATCGAAGCTCACAAATGAAAGTAAAAATGAAGCAACAAAACAGATAATTAAAGCAAAGAAAAAAAGTGTGGTGACATCGGGGATTTTGTTTCCAATTCGTTCTATAGTATTTAAAAAGCCGCCGGTTCTAATCGGTGACGAATTTGTAGTTTGATTCATAAAAAAATAAGTATATATGTTGTCGGACCGACAATTTAGCACATATCAATACGGTAGGTAAACCAAGTGTTAGTTAAGTTTTATGCTATTTTATTAATTTAATTTAAATGTTCTTATCATTACTATAATTTATATAACTAGTTATTTTTAAAATATCTTTGATATGCATCTTAATTCATATTTCGTTAGTATAGCCTATATCACCGGTCATCTTTCATGCAAATTATATTCAATTATTATTAACAACAATGTAATTGCATAAAAAATTTTTAGTGATATATTAATTGAATATTTAGTCATAAAAACAGCATAAATATTCAATCAGGTTAAACGTAATACTTTAGGAAATATTATAATACACGCAGTGGGGGTTATCATGGTTTTCGATATTGATTTAATTAAATATATCTATCAGCACTATCCACAAAAAATTGACCTCATTCGGCAAAGAATCGGAAAACCATTAACCTTAACAGAAAAAATTCTTTATGCACATCTAACACCAGGAGAAGAGCTTAAAAATTATAAACGTGGTGAAGATTATGTTAATTTTGCGCCAGACCGAGTGGCTATGCAAGATGCAACCGCCCAAATGGCGCTCTTACAATTGATGAATTCAGGAAGAAATAGAGTTGCTGTACCATCAACAGTTCATTGCGATCACTTAATTCAAGCGTATAAAAATGCTCATGATGACTTAATTATTGCTGAAAGTAATAATCAAGAGGTCTATCAATTTCTACGAGATGTATCAAACAAGTATGGTATTGGGTTTTGGAAGCCTGATGCCGGCATCATTCACCAAGTTGTTCTTGAAAATTATGCTTTTCCGGGTGGGATGATGATAGGTACGGATTCACATACTCCAAATGCAGGAGGCCTTTCAATGATAGCTATTGGCGTCGGTGGAGCTGATGCTGTTGACGTCATGGCTGGTATGCCATGGGAATTAAAAATGCCTAAAATTATTGGGGTAAAATTGATTGGTAAATTATCTGGTTGGGTCTCACCTAAAGATGTTATTTTAAAACTTGCTGGTATTTTAACGGTTAAAGGTGCAACAAATTCAATTATTGAGTATTTTGGTGAGGGTGCTCAATCTTTATCAGCAACAGGAAAAGCAACAATATGTAATATGGGTGCAGAGGTTGGTGCTACAACATCCATATTTGCATATAGTAAAAAATCTGCCGATTACTTGGCGATAACTGGTCGCCAAGAGGTGGTTGATTTAGCGAATAAATTAGTTGACTGTTTTAATCCAGATTCTGCTGTTTTAGATCAACCAGAAAAATACTATGATCAAGTGATTGAAATTAACCTTTCCGAACTTGAGCCTTATGTAAATGGGCCTTTCACGCCAGATTTAGCTTATCCAATCTCACAACTTGCAACAGCAGTTAAAGAACATAATTACCCAGATAATATGGAAGTTGGATTGATTGGTTCATGTACTAACTCTTCCTATGAAGATATGATGCGTGCCGCATCGGTGATTAATAATGCTAACCAATTAGGGCTCACCGTAAAAGCCAAATTAATTATTAATCCAGGATCCGAGCAAGTAAAATATACTTCCAAGCGAGATGGTATATTAAATCATTTTGAACAAGCTGGCGCTGCCATCATGGCAAATGCTTGTGGACCTTGTATAGGACAATGGCGCCGTGATGAAGTAGCCGATGAACATAAAAATTCGATAGTAACATCGTTCAATCGTAACTTTGCTAAACGTAATGACGGCAGCCCAAACACTTATGCTTTTGTGTGCTCTCCTGAAATTGTAGTGGCATTATCTATTGCTGGAAAATTAAGCTTCAATCCATTAACCGATAACCTAATTAACGATAAAGGACAAAAAGTCAAACTTCAAGAGCCAAGCGGTGATGAATTACCGAAACGTGGATTTGAGGTAGATGACGCAGGCTATGTTGCTCCAATTGCTGATGGCAGTTTAGTGGAAGTTCATATTGCTACAAATTCTGAAAGGTTACAGCAACTTGCTCCTTTTTCTCCTTGGGATGGAAAAGACATTATATCACAACCGTTATTAATTAAAGCGACGGGTAAATGTACCACAGATCATATTTCAATGGCAGGTAAATGGCTAAAATTTCGCGGTCATTTAGATAATATTTCAAATAATATGCTGATCGGCGCTATTAATGCTTTTAATCATAAAAGCAACTCAGTGTTAGATACTCAAACGGGGGATTACATCGAAGTTCCAGCATTAGCTCGCAAATTGAAAGCACAAGGCATTGGTTCAATAGTAATTGCCGAAGAAAATTATGGTGAAGGTTCATCACGAGAACATGCTGCGATGGAGCCACGTTTCTTGAATGTTAAAGCGATAGTTGTTAAATCATTTGCTCGAATTCATGAAACCAATCTAAAAAAACAAGGAATGTTAGCACTGACATTTGTTGATAAGTCTGATTATGACAAAATTCGTGAAGATGATCTGATTAGCATTACCGGTTTAACTGATTTTATGCCTGAAAAACATCTGACATTAACGCTTCATCATCATGATGGTACAACAGATTCTTTTGCTGTTGCTCATACTTATAATCAATCTCAAATAGATTGGTTTAAAGCGGGCAGTGCTCTAAATAAAATGAAAGAACAATTTAATGAAAACCACAAATAAGAGGAATATAAAATGAATCAGCAAGTTTTGATTGCAAATGGACAACTCATCGTACCTGATAACCTGATAATTCCTTTTATTGAAGGTGATGGTATTGGTAAAGAAATTTGGGCGGCAGCGAATAAGATATTTGATAAAGCGATAGAAAAAGCTTATCAAGGTAAGCGTAAAGTTGAATGGCGCGAAGTACTTGCTGGTGAAAAGTCATTTAATTTGAATGGTAATTGGTTACCCGATGAGACTATGAATGCTTTTAAAAAATATTTGATTGGCATAAAAGGGCCATTAACAACACCCGTTGGTGGAGGCATTCGTTCTCTTAATGTTGCACTTCGCCAAGAGTTAGATCTCTATGTATGCTTACGACCGGTTCGCTGGTTTAAAGGTGTTGAATCGCCTGTAAAATACCCAGAAAAAGTTAACATGACTATTTTTCGAGAAAATACTGAAGATATTTATGCTGGCATCGAATGGATGCAAGGAACACCAGAAGCCGAAAAATTTTATCAGTTTTTATTTGAGCAAATGGGTGTAAAAAAAGTGCGTTTTCCTAAAACTTCATCTTTTGGTGTCAAACCCGTTTCAATTGAGGGATCTGAACGATTAATAAGATCTGCAATAAACTACGCATTACAACATAATCTGCCTTCAGTTACTTTAGTTCATAAAGGGAATATTATGAAGTTTACTGAAGGAGGATTTAAACAATGGGGATATGAACTGGCTGAAAAAGAATTTTCTGATGCGGTTTTTACAATGAATCAATATGCGAAGATACAAAAAACAGATGGAAAGGCCACAGCAGATAAGGCTTTAAATGATGCTATATCAGCATCTAAATTGATTGTAAAAGACGTGATTTGTGACGCATTTTTACAAAATACCCTGTTAAATCCGCAAGACTATTCCGTCGTCGCTACATTAAATCTAAACGGTGATTATGTATCAGATCAACTTGCAGCCATGGTTGGAGGTATTGGTATAGCACCTGGAGCTAATATTAATTATTTAACTGGGCACGCCATTTTTGAAGCAACACATGGCACAGCTCCTAATATAGCGGGTCAAAATCAAGCAAATCCTTCATCACTATTACTTTCTGGTGTCATGATGTTTGATTATCTTGGCTGGCATGAAGTTGGTCAACTGATTACTAAAGCTATGGAAACTTTATTTCAACAAGGAAAAGCTACTAGCGATTTAGCTCGTTTCATGCAAAATGGGCAACCCTTATCAACCACTCAATTTACTCAAGCAGTAATAGATAACTTATAAAATAAGGAGTAATTGTAAATGAAAGAAAAATTTTTAGTTTATAAGCTATCTGAAACTGTTAAAAATACTAGTAAGATTCAATCACAATTATTTGAAAAGTTTAATGTAAAACGTGGATTACGCAATGCCGATCACACAGGCGTCCTAGTCGGTTTAACTAAAATTGGTGATGTATTAGGTTATAAACATTTGGATGATGGCACATTAGAACCAATTCCAGGAAAATTATTATATCGAGGCATAGATATTGAAAATCTGGTTCACAATGCTCAAGAAGAACAACGAACAGGTTTTGAAGAAACCATCTATTTACTTCTATCAGGACGATTACCAGATGCAGAAGAACTTAGTGATTTTTCTAGATTACTAGGTGAATCAATGGCATTGGAAAAACAGACAAAGATAGCCATTATGGAACTCGAAGGCCACGATATAATGAATATTTTGGCCAGAACGGTTTTGGAAATGTACACCTATGATTCACAAGCGGATGATACCTCGCGTGATAATCTTATGCGTCAATCTATCGATCTTATTGCTAAATTCCCTGCAATTATTGCTTATGCTTACAATATGTTGAGTCATAGCGCTAAAGGTAAATCATTGCACATCCGCCATCCTCATGAACATTTTTCAATAGCAGAAAACTTTTTATATATGATGAAAGGCTCGGATGGATATACTGAGCTTGATGTGCGCGTTCTTGATTTAGCTATGATTATTCATGCTGAACATGGTGGTGGTAATAATTCAACATTTACCGTTCGTGTCACGAGTTCAACAGGTACAGATACCTATTCATCAATTGCCGCAGGCATTGGCTCATTAAAAGGACCGTTACATGGCGGAGCTAATCTACAAGTTGGTAAAATGTTAAAACATCTCGCAGAACAAATAAAAAACTGGACAGATGTGAACGAAATTGACAACTATCTACAGCGGATATTGAATAAAGAAGTATTCGATAAAAAAGGGCTAATTTATGGTATCGGCCACGCAGTTTATACTGTATCGGATCCTCGAGCCGTATTACTTAAAGAAATGGCACATGAACTAGCAAAAGAAAAAGGACGAGAAAAAGAATATAACTTCTTAAATCTGCTTGAAGAACGAGCAATCAATGCTGTTGTTAATCGAAAAAATGCCAGAACAAAAAAACTTGTATGTGCCAATGTTGATTTTTATTCAGGTTTTGTTTATGACATGATAGGTTTACCTAGAGAAGTTTATACACCATTATTTGCTATGTCTCGAATCGTTGGATGGTGTGCACATCGAATTGAAGAGCTTAATTTTGATGATCGACGCATAATTCGACCTGCCTATAAAAATATTGGTGAGCTTATGCCGTTTATTCCATTAAAAGATCGTTAAAATTATCTTCCGTCAGTTTAACACTGGCGGTTTGCAAGAAAACTTATTTTATTAAAAAAGCGTGGTGCTTTGAGGCAATAGTTTGTAGACTATCCCACATTGTCGGTTTTTGACTCTGTATTATATAAATGAATCTTTTAAAATCCTTAGCTACAGTGAGTTCCATGACCATGGTATCTCGTGTATTAGGTTTTGTGCGTGATGCTATCATTGCTCGCTTTTTTGGTGCCGGTATGGCTACCGATGCCTTTTTTGTTGCCTTTAAACTCCCCAACTTATTGCGGCGTATTTTTGCTGAGGGTGCATTTTCACAAGCCTTTGTACCGATTTTAGCTGAATATAAGAATCAACAAGGGATAGAAGCAACACGGACTTTTGTCGCTTATGTTGCTGGTTTATTAACTTTAGTATTAGCTATTGTTACCTTAATTGGCATAGTGTGTGCACCTTTTATTATTATGTTAACCGCTCCAGGATTTATGCAAGAATCTAGCGAAAAATTTGATCTTGCCACAACTATGTTGCGCATTACCTTTCCTTATATCTTTTTTATTTCACTTGCGTCATTGGTTGGGGCGATATTAAATACTTGGAATCGTTTTTCTGTTCCAGCTTTTGTTCCAACTTTGTTAAATATTAGCATGATTATGTTTACGCTATTTTTAACACCTTACTTTAATCCTCCCGTATTAGCTCTCGCGGTATCGGTTGGTGTAGGAGGGATTTTACAATTACTTTATCAACTCCCTTATTTAAAGAAAATTGGTATGTTGGTATTACCTAGAATTAGCTTTAAAGATAGTGGCGTTTGGCGAGTATTAAAACAGATGGCGCCTGCTATTTTAGGGGTATCGGTTGGGCAAATTTCGTTAATTATTAATACGATTTTTGCTTCATTCCTTATTTCTGGTTCTGTATCGTGGATGTATTATGCCGACCGACTTATGGAATTTCCAGCTGGAGTACTAGGGGTTGCGCTTGGCACAATTCTATTACCATCGCTATCTAAAAGCTTTTCTAAAGGTGATTATAAACAATATTCAGAGTTGCTAGATTGGGGATTGCGACTCTGTTTTTTATTAGCATTACCAAGTACTGTCGCTTTAGGTGTCATATCTCGACCACTTATATCAACCTTATTTGAATATGGACAATTTACCTTAAATGACGCCTTGATGACCCAGCGAGCATTGGTTGCTTATTCAGTTGGTTTACTTGGGATGATTTTAATTAAAGTATTAGCACCGGCTTTTTATTCACGACAGGATATTAAAACTCCTGTCAAAATTGCAATTGTTACCTTAATTTTAACACAACTGATGAACCTTGTTTTTATTGGTCCATTACAACATGCTGGGCTTTCGCTTTCAATTGGCCTTGCGGCTTGTTTCAATGCAGCGTTATTGTTCTGGCAATTACGTAAAAAACAACTATATCAACCTCAGCCAGGATGGTATAAATTTTTAGCTAAAGTTATTATTGCTGTTATTTTAATGTCCGTCGTTTTATGGTTTGGTGCACAACTATTACCTGATTGGTCAACTGGATCAATGTTAATGCGTATTGGACGACTACTAGTGTTAGTTATTTCTGGTATTATTATCTATTTTGCATCATTGATCGTAATGGGATTTAAGGTAAAGCATTTTATTAAACGTATTGATTGATAACAACTAAACAGCTAAAAAGATTTTGTCAAAAAGTTTGAGGTTAACATAACGTTTCAGTAAAAAAATGTAATTAAATTCGAGATTTGGTCTGATATTTCAACACTATTGAATAATTAGACGTTTATGATTTTAGATGTTAGTTTTATTTCCCTATCGATATTCAATTACTATGGACCGATACAATCATCGGTCCAGTTATTTATGAAAATAATCAACAAAACTTACTTTTTAGATTGATTGATTTTAATAATTCCTATTATTTTTATAAAAATGAACGATATGGTAATTCTGGTTCATCAGTAAAGATATCTCTAAATCCTCTATAATGCTGATAATGCATTTTATGTTGATCTGTAGGATATGTATATTTACCCCCAACTTGCCAGAAAAATGGTCTAAATTGATATTCAAGACGATCTTTTTTCATTTCCCAAAGAACTTCAATTTCACGAGGATCACTTTGGAAATTTGACCATATATCATGATGGAATGGAATCACTACTTTGGTATTAAGCGATTCAGCCGCACGCAAAATGTCTGATGAAGTCATTTTATCGGTAACGCCACGAGGGTTTTCACCATAAGAAAGTAAAGCCACATCAATTTTATGATCATTACCATGTTTGGCATAGTAGTTAGAATAATGAGAATCTCCTGAATGGTAAAGTGATCCTCCTGAAGTTTCAAATAAATAGTTAACAGCACGATCATTCATACCATCTAAAATTGATTTATCGGTAGAAGATACGCCTTTTGGTAACGTGACTAATGATGTTCTATCAAAAGAATCTAGTACATGAATTGTAATATCACCTACTTTAATTGTGTCACCAACTTTAGCAACGATGCAACGATCTTCTGGTACCCCCCAACTTTTCCATAACTCAACACAAGCTTTTGGACCAATAAATTTAACTTTTGGAGAACAATTTTGAATTACAGCAGCAGCGACATTGACATCAATATGATCGGCATGATCATGAGTTGCCATAACGGCATCAATTTCCTTAATCGCAAATGGATCTAACACAAATGGACTGGTTCTTAAATTAGGTTGCAATTCACGTACTCCACCCATACGCATCATTTGATGCTGTTTGTTCATTAATGGGTTAGCATGTGTTTTTTTTCCTGTACCACACCAAAAATCGACAGAGATATTAGTATTACCTGCTGATTTTAACCAAATCCCGGTACAAGCTAGCCACCACATGGTGAAAGTATTTGGTTTCACAACGGTGTTTTCAATCTCTTCATTTAACCAAGTTCCCCATTCAGGAAAAGTGTTTAAAATCCAAGAATCTCGGGTAATTTCATTTACTTTACTCATACTATGTTCCTTTTTTATTTAATAGTTAGACTAATATCACTTCAACTCCCTGCTTTTTAATGCATTCAATTACTTCCTTATTTGCTTGCGCCCCAGTAATCAAAATATCAATTTTATTTACTGGGCAAAAAAGCATGCCAGAGTTAGCTTTGGTATCGATCTTTGAGCTATCAACCACTACAACTAATTTTTCTGCTTTCTCTAATATCTGTTGTTCAGCAACAGCACCTAAAATTTCACTTTTATAAAGACCTGTTGACGTTAATGTTTTTCCACTAGTAAACATCCATTTTGCGGCATAAGAATCGGTGATACTTGCAATAGGATTGAGTATGATATTTTGTGTTTTATTATATAACCCACCCATAATGATCACATTTTCGTGGTCATGTTCAATCAAATAACACGCTAAAGGAAAATAATTAGTGATGATTGATACATTTTTTCCACAAAGTTCTCGCCCTAATAAAAATGCCGTTGAACCACAATTAATCACTATATTTTCATCACTACCGCATAACTTAGCTGCTCGAATCGCAATCCGCGCCTTTTCGTGATAATGATCAGTATTGTTATTACCTATTGGAGCCCAAATTGGTTTTTGTTCTTCAAGACGCATAATGCCATTGCGTACTTTTTTGACACGACCATCTTGATCTAATTTGGTGATATCTCTTCGAGCCGTAGCAGGTGATATTGAAAAATGACTGATTAATTCGGTCACTTTTAATTCACCTTTCTCGTTAACCAAAGCGACGATCTCATTATGTCGCGTTAATTCATTCATTAAGATCCCTTATTTTAATTTGATTATTTTTGATTATTTTGATAATAATTTTCATTATTAAAATTGTCAATTATCTTATTGTTTTTATTTGTCAATATTTATTTAATCTATTGATAATTATAAATATAGGTTTAAATTAATGTAGTTTTTTTTCATTATTATGTGAAGTTGATCACAGATATGGTTTCTGATTTTATAGAAAAGTGATCTTCATCAAAATAATCATAAATAATCATTGTGTGATTTATTTTGATTATAGAATATAACAAGCGTTAATCAAACCATCTTAATTTGATTAACAAAGTATAGGGTTAATTTAGCTCAAAGATTCATTCGACAGTGAACAACTATATAAAAAAGGGCATTAGGATAAGTTTTATTACTGCTTAGTAAGCACGATATAAACTTCAAATTTTAAAAAAGCCCATAACCAATGAGAGGGGCATATGGAAGTAATCTATAACGTATTTTATATTTTTTATAGTCAAGTCATGACTAAAGCACCATTGTTACTCGGCTTAGTAACAATGTTAGGTTATTGTCTTTTACGCAAAGATATAACTACAATTTTGAAAGGAACAATCAAAACCATTGTTGGTTTTATGTTGTTACAAGTTGGTTCAGGTGTACTGGTTTCAACATTTAAACCAGTGATTGCCAAACTGGCTGAGTATCATGGCATTAATGGATCGATTATTGATGTTTATGCTTCTATGATGACTGTAGAACATAATATGGGTGATAAATATTCTTGGGTTGGTTATGCCGTATTACTCGCATTGGCTATCAATATCCTTCTAGTAATTTTTCGCCGTATCACAGGTATTCGCACCATTATGTTAACGGGTCATATTATGTTCCAACAAGTGGGATTAATTGCTCTGTTTTATTTTCTGTTTGGTTACGGTATGTGGGAGACAATAATCTACTCCGCCATTATTACCGCATTATATTGGGGTATTTTTTCTAATATGATGTTTAAATCTACAGAAGCCGTTACTGGAGGTGCTGGGTTTTCGATTGGTCATCAACAACAATTGGGGTCTTGGATTGCTGTTAAATTAGCCCCTAAATTAGGTGATAAAAATGATACAGTTGATAATCTAAAATTACCTAAATGGTTACATATTTTTCACGATAGCATCGCCGCAACAGCGATTGTGATGACATTCTTTTTTGGCATCATCCTTCTTTCATTTGGTTTGGATAATTTGCAAACCATGGCAGGGTCAACCCATTGGACAATTTACATTTTAGAAACAGGTCTTAAATTCGCTGTCGCAATACAAGTCATCGTCGGTGGGGTCAGAATGTTTGTGGCTGAATTGTCTGAAGCGTTTAAAGGTATTTCTGAAAAATTAATTCCAAATGCCGTATTAGCAATTGATTGTGCCGCAATTTATGCTTTTTCTCCAAATGCAATGGTATTTGGCTTTATTTGGGGTGCATTAGGACAATTTTTAGCAATTGCCTTATTACTTATATTTAAATCACCGATTATGATCATTCCTGGTTTTATTCCAATGTTCTTCTCAAACGCAACTATTGGGGTATTTGCTAATCACTTTGGTGGTTGGAAAGCCGTTATGAAAATCTGTTTTGTCATGGGTATGATTGAGGTATTTGGTTCGGCTTGGGTGATTCATATCTTTGCAAAAAATGGCACTCCAATTGACTCTTGGATGGGAATGGCTGACTGGGCGATATTATTCCCACCTATTATACAAGGTTTATCTTACTCCCACTTATTTATCTATCTGATTATTGCATTGGCGTTAGTGTATATGTTCTTTGCTGCTAAACAATTACGCCAAGAGGAAGCAAATGCAAAAACTGAACCAGAACAAAACAATATTCATCAAGATGTTAATGAAAATGTTGTAGAAAAAATGGATGAAGTAGCAATAAGCGAAGGACGTGCAGTACGAATCTTAGCGGTATGTGGTAGCGGACAAGGCTCTTCTATGATGATGAAAATGAAAATAGCTAATTATTTAGATAAGAAAGGCATCGCCAATGTCATGGATTCTTGCGCGGTGACAGATTACAAATCACGGTTACCTAATGTTGACATTATTGTGGCGTCTAAACATTTAATTAACGAGATTGAAGTTAATGAAGGACAACATGCTTTAGGTGTCCAAAACATGTTAAATCCAAATACATTTGGCGAAGAACTTATTGAACTTATTAAAAAAGTGCTTGCTCAATAACGAATTGATTAAAAAAGGAGTACAACAATGGCATTGAAAGAATCATTAATTGAAAATAACTCTATTTTACTAAAAGCGGATGCATCAACTTGGCAAGAGGCGATCAAATTGGGTACAGATATGCTTGTTGCTTCCAAAGCGATTAACCCTTCTTATTATGATGCAATTATTAACTGTGTAAAAAAAATGGGGCCTTACATTATTATTGCACCAAATTTTGCGATGCCTCATGCCAGACCGGAAGATGGTGTAAATCGCACTGCTTTTGCTTTAGTGACATTAAATTCTCCAGTCTACTTTGAAGGTGAAGAGCAACCTGTTGATGTGTTAGTTACCTTAGCGGGCAGTACCTCAGATGAGCATATGCAAGGCTTAATGGAAGTCACGCAAATATTAGATGACGAAGACAGCCCAACAGGTATCGATCTTGATAAGTTGAGAGCATGTAACAGCAAAGAAGATGTTTATGCTGTTATTGATAAGGCTTTATTAGGAGACTAATGTTATGTATCAAGCATTAAAAGAAAGAGTATTACAGGCTAACTTAACCTTACCTAAATATCATTTAGTCACTTTTACATGGGGTAATGTTTCTGAAATCGACCGTGCTAAAGGTGTTATTGCTATCAAACCTTCAGGCGTTGAATACAACAACATGAAAATTGACGATATTGTTGTGGTGTCATTAACGGGTGAAATTGTTGAGGGTAAATTAAATCCGTCTAGTGATACTGCAACTCATATTGAACTTTATAAAGCCTTTGAAAATATTGGTGGTATTGTTCATACACATTCTCGCTACGCAACCGTTTGGGCGCAAGCTGAATTAGATGTTCCAGCTTTGGGAACAACTCATGCCGACTATTTTTATGGTGATGTACCTTGTACTCGTCGTTTAACTGATAGCGAAATCAATACTGATTACGAAAAAAATACTGGTTTGGTGATCATTGAAGAGTTTAAACGAAGAGGCATTGATCCTACAGCGATGCCAGCAGCCGTTATTTCTGGACACGCTCCATTTTGTTGGGGAAAAAACGCTTCGGATGCTGTACATAATGCTGTAGTCCTTGAAGAAGTAGCCATGATGGCAATATCAACCAGACAACTTAATAAAACAATTAAAATTCAACAAACTTT
Organism: Gilliamella apicola; assembly: GCF_000599985.1. NCBI lineage: Bacteria > Pseudomonadati > Pseudomonadota > Gammaproteobacteria > Orbales > Orbaceae > Gilliamella > Gilliamella apicola. Next base: position 2,688,471 of record NZ_CP007445.1, on the reverse strand, counting down.
ATCTGATAAACACTATTTTCGTAAGCATGGAGCAAATGCTTATTACGGACAAAAATAGTATTTATAAGGGAGAAATAAAATGACAAAACCAAAATTACAAATTGCATTAGATCAAACAGAATTAGAGCCAGCTTTAGCGGTAGCCAAGAACGTAGCTGGATTTGTAGATATTATTGAAGTTGGAACCATTCTTGCCTTTGGCGCAGGTATTAATGGCGTAAAAACTTTAAGAGAAAAGTATCCAAACCATATTTTAGTTTGTGATTTAAAAACCACTGATGGAGGTGCTATTTTAGCAAAAATGGCTTTTTCGGCGGGTGCTGATTGGTTAACTGTTTCAGCAGCCGCTCACATTGCAACAATTGAAGCTTGTAAAAAAGTAGCGGATGAATTTGGGCGTGAAATTCAAATCGAACTTTATGGACATTGGACTTTTGATGATGCAAAAGCATGGCGAAAACTGGGTATCAAACAGGCAATTTATCATCGTTCTCGTGATGCTGAATTAGCTGGTGTTGGTTGGGGTGAAGAAGATTTAACTAAAATGCGACAACTTTCTGATTTAGGTTTGGAACTATCAATAACAGGTGGCATTGTACCTGAAGATATTCATCTGTTTGCTGGTATTAAAACGAAAGCTTTTATTGCTGGACGAGCTTTAGCCAATGAAAATGGTCAAAAAACTGCTCAAGACTTAAGAGAGCAGATTGCTAAATATTGGTAGGGAGTGTGCTAACAGTCGGGAAATCGGCTGTTAGCTTTTTACCTTAATATTATCGGATCTAAATTATGACAAATAATACAATCAATATGACCAGACAAACTCCATGTATGGGTATTTACGAAAAGGCACTACCTAATACACTTTCTTGGCAGCAAAAAATACTAGAGGCAAAATCTTTAGGATTTGATTTTATAGAACTTTCTATTGATGAATCCGATGAACGTCAAGCTAGGCTTGATTGGTCTGATGAAGAAATCTATTCATTGCGTCATCTATGTGAAGAAAATGGCGTTTTTTTTCACTCAATATGTCTTAGTGCACATCGCAAATATCCGTTTGGTTCTGCTGATGCAACGATCAGAGAACACGCTAAAAGTATTATGTGTAAGGCTATTACCCTTGCTTATAAACTTGGCGTTAGAGTGATTCAACTCGCTGGGTATGATGTTTATTATGAGCCAGCTAACTTACAAACCCATCAACGCTTTATTGCTGGTATGCAATGGTGTGCAAAACAGGCAGAAAAAGCAGGTGTTATGTTAGCTGTTGAAATTATGGATACTAACTATCTAAATTCACTGAGTAAGTTTGAAATTTTAAAAGCCGAGATAAATTCACCTTATTTTATGGCCTATCCTGATGTGGGAAACATCTCTGGTTGGAATTATGATGTTAGTACTGAGCTATTGTTAAGCCGTAACCATATTGTTCAAATTCATTTGAAAGATACCTATAAAGTAAAACCCAATTATGCAGGACAGTTTAGAGATTTGGTGATCGGTGAGGGGGAGGTTGATTTTTCGGCAGTATTTAGAACACTTAAATCTATTGATTATTGTGCGCCATTAGTGATTGAAATGTGGGCGAAAGATAATCAGTGGAAAGAAAATATTATTACTGCACAACAACGTTTAAAATCCATTGCTGACCAAGCTAATTTTCCTCTCTTCAACGCTTAAATTGAAGCATAAAAATAAATTTCTATTTTATAATTTGCTTCATCATATTTTAAATGATGAAGCATTAATTCCCTTTTACATAATAATTCATCGAAAAATAGCTCTGCTTATTAATGTAATCATCTAAAAAATATAATGTTTTATACTAATCATTAATACTATAAGTATTGATGATTATTGTTGATTAAAAAAGTCTTTGGTATTATTGTAAACATATTTTAACTCAATAGGTTATTTTTAATGACTCAATAGGACATTGTTGTTGAGTTTAATTTTATGTTGTTATCAAAATGTTTTTTAAAAAAGAGAGAATTTACTGATCTTGAGTATCAAAACGGAAAAACTAGCTTTTTTTAAGCTACCTTTTATTTTTATTGTGCTATTTTTTTTCTGTAGTGCTTTGATTTTTAATATTAGATTTGGTATTACCTTTATATCAACCTTTCATGACTATCAATTTTTATGGAGTATATTATATAAATTTACCCCATATCAATTACTACGTACAATTCCAGAATGTTTGTTGTTATTTGGTATTTCAGCGATCAGTTTATATCGGGTTAATGTTCATCAAGTGACATTTAAAAATATTACACTGTTAATTTTTAATATAATTATTGTTTGTATGATTGGCTATTTAATAAATGCGATAGCTGAAGGTATTTTTGATAATGTATTAATAAAAATAATTAATGTGGCTTCATGGTTATTTATTTTAGTTTTATGTATTATTCCAAGTTGTCTATTTTATCTATTTTCAGGATTATTTACCTATTTTTATATCAAAATATTAAATAATCATTTCGACAAAAGTAAACAGACTTTCGAACTAACTATAATCAATAGTACTAAAATTCATTTTATTCTATTTTTAGTATTTTTCTTTTTTATTTTAATCGCCTTTCCTTCTTTTATTTTAGATGTTTTAGTACATAACAGTTACTACTTTATTTCATTTTGGGAGCATATTTTCTTACCAAGCGGTTGTTATTTATTTAGTTTATTAGTTGTTATTTTAATTAGTAAAAACATGTTTACCCAAATGTTTGTTGTATTACAAACGGATAGAATAATAAAGTGTGCGATCTCTTTAAATATCATTATATTTCTTTTAAATTTTATTTTGTGGAAACTAGCCAATTGGTTAATTTATTATGTTTTATCTCAAAATACAGAACTAACATCTATAGTGATCATATTGTTAGGCACTATATCATTTATCCTATCGTGCTTAATTATTCGAAGATTGACTAAATATTACTTTCATCCAGCAGTTAAATACAAGATTAATTTATAGTATTGGTCTTGTCATTTGTTGTTGTTTTAAAAATGTATAAATCTCTTTTTGCGATTTTAATGTTCTAATATTTTGTAACATCTCAGATGCTTCTACATAATATTGTTTTAAATAAGCAAGCCATTGTTTAATACGAGCAGAATGATAAAGTGGTTTCACATCATCAATAGAAGAACTTGCATAGTGGATTAAAATTTCCAATACTTGTGACCAACTTAACGCGGGTTGTTTGTTGCGGATCATATTAGCTAGATTAGGAATAGTTAAAATCCCACGTCCCAACATAATGTCTTGCGTTTGACTTTGAGCAATGCATTTTTGTGCATCTTCAACAGAGAAAATTTCACCATTGGCAATCACAGGAATTGTTAAGTTTTGTTTGATTTGTGCTATTGTTTGCCAATCAATTTTATCCGCTTTATAACCATCCTCTTTAGTTCTACCATGAATAGCAATTTCATTAGCTCCAGCACATTCAATTGCATTGGCTATTTCATAGCAATGAGATTTGTTTGACCAGCCTAAGCGAATTTTAACTGATAATATGTCCGAGCGACCAATAGATTGTCGAACTTGACTAACAATATTAAAAATTTGTTCAGGGTATTGTAATAAATAAGCTCCGCCTTGACTGCCAATTACGGTTTTAGCTGGGCAACCAAAATTAATATCAATACCAAATGAACCAAGTTCAATCGCTTTTACTGCATTTTCTGCCATCCATTGTGGTGATTGACCTAGAATTTGTACTCGAATAGGAGTACCTGAAGCAGTCTTACCACCATTATAAAGTTCAGGACAAAGGCGATAAAAGGTGCGGTTGGATAATTGGTAATGAGTGACTCGCACAAATTCTGTTACACAATAATCAAATTGATTGATCTCAGTTAAAATTTGTCTCACTTGATAATCAAGTACTCCCTCCATTGGAGCTAAGATAATTCGGTTATTTTGTTTCATTCTGCTTATTGATCAGTTTGGTGATTACCACAGACAGGGCAATTTGCCTGCTTAGATATAGAAAATTGATTAAATTGCATGTTCATTGTATCAACCATCAATAATCGACCTGATAACGGACGACCGTAATGAGTAAGGATTTTTATTGCTTCTATGGCTTGCATTGAGCCAAACATACCAACTAAAGGCGCCATAACTCCTGTTTCAACACAAGTAAGCTGATCATTCCCAAATAGATGACTCAAACATTGATAACATGGTTCGTTAGATTGGAAGGTAAATACACTTAGCAAGCCTTCCATTCGTATTGCAGCGCCTGAAACTAAAGGTTTCTTTTCTTGAAAACAACAGCGATTAATCTGCTCACGGGTAACTAAGTTATCTGTACAATCAATGACAATATTATGTTGCTTAATAAGCGAAATAAGATCGTTATCATTTAGCGACTGATTAACTGTTTCAATTAGTATGTTGGGATTTATATTGGTTAAAGAGTGTTTAGCCACATCAACTTTTTTTTGATTAATTGATTTATGGGTATATAAAATTTGACGATTTAAATTTGAAGCGGATATGGTATCAAAATCATTTAATGTTAACTTACCAATACCCGATGCAGCTAAATAGAGAGAAGCTGAACAACCTAATCCCCCTAATCCAATAATTAATACTGAACTATTTTTTAAAATTTGTTGCTTTTCAATGTCGAAACCCTGCAAAGTTATTTGCCTGTCATAACGAAACAATTCTTGATCGGTAAGCGTTAACATATGAAGTGATTATTGTTGTTGATAATAATGTGGATAGTATAACAAAAACTTGGCACAAGATTGTGCCAAGTTCTAAACTTTATTTATCAAAACCCGATAGGAATTTTAAATATTCTTCTTTTGTCATTAGCGGTTTGTAATTTGTCATTAGGGTTTGAGCAGCTAGAGCGTCATCATAAAGTAAGTCAATAATCGTACAAGCCATCATTTGTGCAGGACGGATATAAGCCATCTCTTCATCAAATACGGTATAATCTTTACCATGTAAAATTCCTCTAACCGAACCAATCCAAGGGTGACTTACTGGCATAATATGTGATAGATCACCGGTATCTGTACTTCCAGTCATATGTGGTGCGATTGAAACGTTTTCTTCCCCAATTAAATTTTCAGCGTTTTGCTTTAAAAGATCATTAAGTGTTGGGTTATTATTTAACGGCAGATAACCTGGAAGATCTTTAATTTCACACGTAGCACCAATAGCCATTGCACCAGCTTTTAACGCTTGATTAATTCTTTCATTGGCATCAATCATAGCTGGAACATTGCCTGCTCGTACATAACTTTCCATTCTTACATCGCTTGGTATGACATTTACTAAATCACCACCTTGGGTAATAATTGGATGAAATCGAATGTAATCTTTTTCTTGAAATGTTTCTCGGATAGCATGGACACCCATCATTCCCATCATAGCTGCATTTAACGCATTTACACCAGCGTGAGGTGCCGCTGCGGCATGGGATGCTTCACCTTTATATTTAATTAGTTTACCAATAAAGCCATTGCTTGTTGTTGAGATTTCAATAAAACCATCTTGACGTTCATTTGGTACACTTGTTAAATGTATCTGCAACGCCATATCAACATCATCAAAATCACCACGTGAAATCAATTCTGGTTTGCCACCAATGTATTTGATTTTACCTTCTTCAATTAAGCGATTGCGATAGGTTATTTCAACATATTCTTCTGCAGGAACAGCAAATGGTACTACATCACCCGCTAAAAATTGCATGGCACCTGAGTCAATTAGTCCCATAGTGACAGCCATCATATTAGCGATTTGTGCATTATGACCACAACAGTGAGCCGCTCCTGATGTCTCATCGGCAGCTGGGTGGTCGGCACAAATAATTGCATCAAGTTCTCCAATAACTGCGATGCTGTATTTGCTTCCTTTACCGCCTTTAAGACGACCTTTAACACCCGTTAGTGCTAATTTATTTTTAAAAGGGACACCCAATTTCTCAAAAGCGTTTTCTACTTTTTTAGCCGTTTTGTGTTCTTTATAGCCAAGCTCTGGTTCGGACCAAATCGCTTCAGCAATCGATTTGATGTCTGCTTTTCGGTTTGCAATCGCGTCACAAACTTTTTTCTTTAGTTCATCTTTAGTCATAAATTAAATCCTTATCTAAATTAGATAACGCCTTCCCAATGCAAAGTGACTTGAGCTATTAAGGCTGCAAAAATAAACGTACCTGAAAATACCGCTAAAGATACGGGAATAATGCGCCAAGAGATATTTTTAAATAGCGCAAGATCTTTACCTATGGCAAGTCCTGCATAAGCAAGTACTGGCGTACACACTGCAAGTAGCGAAACTTGATCTGTAATTGCAACCAATTCTTTATGGTATGGGAATATAGGTGAAGAAGCTACAGCTGCAACAATCGATACCCATAAAATTACTGGAAATTTTTTAAGTCCGGGTAACTTACTTAGTAAAAATCCTACAATAGAGATAACAACTAGGACTGCTAAAGCTTCAAACGACGAAATAATATCAATTTTATAACCCACACTGTTTCCAGCAGCCATAATAATGGCTACTAAAATAAGCACAAAAATTGTTTCTAAAATCTTCATTTTTGGCTCCTTATTTATTGCGTCGAAAACGGGCTAACGTGTTATACATAAAAGAAGCAAAAGGTAAAGAAAAGAGCGTATAAATATATATACCAACCATACCAGACATTAAATTTGCTGTTGTTGCATAAGCGTTAATATTTTCAGATAAATCTGGATATAAATCACTTATCGGGGCAAGCGATGCCGCCATCATGCTTCCACTTCCTACACCAGCTCCCATGGCTAAAGCATAAGGATGAAGAATATCCAAATGAGCAATTAGACTCGCAAGAATACTCATCCAAATTGCACCATAAAGAGTACCACATATATACATAGCCATTACACCACGACCTTCTGGTGAATCTAAACCATATTTATCTGCTACAATGGCTATATTGGGTTCGCGAGCAACGGAATAGGTCGCCCCAACAGCCTCTCGTTTCATACCTAAGAGCATTGCTAATGGCAACCCAAGTAAAATTGTTCCAGCAAAATGACCTAATTCTTGAAAAATTAGAGCTAATTTAGCATCTTCTAAAATCATATCAATTTTGGGACCTACTGCTACACCAAGTTTTGCAACAAGTAACATTAATGTAACCATCATAACGATACTTGCATTTTGCATATTTTTATTGGTGAGTATTTTAAGTTTTGGCAAACTAATGATTCCGCCAAAAATCATCGCATATAACATTGGATAAACGGCAATAATCCATATCGATTGCTTGCCGATAAGTTCACAACTAACTACTACTAAAAGTGCAATTATATGCAATTTAAAGTCTCGTAAAACCTCCATTCCTGCTCCTTTTTTAATTGTTATCTATTGTTATATTAACGTTGCCCCTAAGGTATTTTGAAAGTGTTTTAAAGCCCATTGATGACCAATAGGATCAAAGCTTGCAACTGCATTTTGATGAATAACTATTTTATAACCTAAGTTATAGGCATCTACGGCTGTATGTAGAATGCAAATATCCGTACAAACACCAATTAAATGGATTTCGGTAATATGTCTTTCACGTAAACGTAGATCGAGATCTGTACCACAAAATGCTGAGTAGTGGCGTTTGTTGATCCAGTAAATATTGGTTGAATTTTTATTTTTTTGATAAAGTTGATGTAAATCACCAAATAATTGTTGGCCAACAGTTCCAACAATATTATGAGGTGGAAAAAGTGCATTTTCAGGGTGATATTCATCGGTCGGATCGTGAGCATCAATTGCCAAAACGATAAATTGATTATTTTTAATAAATGATTCAGTTATTTTTAACATTTCTGATTCAATTTGTTGACCGGCTAAACCTGTAGTTAAAGTACCATCATCCGCAATGAAATCATTCGTGTAGTCAATTGAAATTAAAGCTTTCATATCAAGTTAATAATATTTAAATAATACTTAAGCTTATTAATAAATATTTGATATTACAAGTTAATAAAGCAAACATTTTTCAAGTACAGCTAAATAATGCGCTTTTTGAATAATTATCCTATTGAATTTTAATAAAATTATAAAAAGCTATATAAGGTAAAATTATTATCATAAACCGAGTATAAATAAAATAAATAGTGATTATTTTAAAACATAGTCTTTATACCCTGATAAATTGCTCTATAATAATTATTATTTTCGACAATTGTACACAGGATATATTTAATGAGAACAATTTATTGCGGACAATTAAACGCAAGTTATGTTAATCAAGAAGTTACACTATGTGGATGGGTTAATAAACGCCGAGACTTAGGCGGTATGATTTTTATTGATATGCGTGATCGTGAAGGAATTGTGCAAGTTTTTTTTGATCCTGATTATCCACAAGCATATCAATTAGCTGGCGAGTTACGTAATGAATTTTGTATTCAAATTAAAGGAAAGGTGAGAGCCAGACCTGAAGGTCAAATTAATAAAGATATGGCAACCGGTGAGGTTGAAATTTTAGCGACCGAACTTACTATTTTCAATCGTAGTGATGTATTACCTCTCGATTTTAATCAAAATAATAGTGAAGAACAGCGGTTAAAATATCGATATATAGATTTACGCCGCCCAGAAATGACCTCAATCTTTAAAACTCGTGCACAAATTACCGCATTTGTTCGTTCATTTATGAATGAAAATGGTTTTTTAGATATTGAAACTCCTATGTTGACCAAGGCTACGCCAGAAGGTGCTCGTGACTATTTGGTACCGAGTCGAATCCATAAAGGTGAATTTTATGCATTGCCACAATCACCACAATTATTTAAGCAATTGCTTATGATGTCCGGGTTTGACCGTTATTACCAAATTGTTAAATGTTTTCGTGATGAAGATTTACGAGCCGATCGTCAGCCAGAATTTACACAGATAGATGTTGAAACTTCATTTATGACAGCCGAACAAGTGCGTGAAATCATGGAAAAAATGATACGCGAACTTTGGCTGCATGTTAAAAATGTTGACTTAGGTAAATTCCCAATTATGACTTTTAGCGAGGCAATGCGTCGTTACGGTAGTGATAAGCCAGATCTACGTAATCCGCTTGAAATTATCGATGTGGCTGATTTGGTTAAAGATGTCGATTTTAAAGTATTTTCAACTCCAGCAAATGATCCAAAAGGTCGAGTAGCGTTACTTTGCGTGCCAAATGGTGCTCAATTAACACGTAAACAGTTAGACGAATATACTCAATTTATTTCTGTTTATGGTGCAAAAGGTATGGCTTGGATCAAAGTCAATGAACGCAGTAAAGGTTTAGAAGGTGTACAAAGTCCAATCTCTAAATTCTTTAATGAATCACAAATGGAAGCGTTGTTAAGCCGTGCTAATGCGAAAGATGGTGATATTTTATTATTTGGTGCTGATAGCTATAAAGTTGTTAGTGATGCATTAGGTGCATTACGTTTGAAAGTTGGCAAGGATTTAGGCCTCACAGATGAAAACAAATGGGCGGTACTTTGGGTCGTTGATTTCCCTATGTTTGAAGAAACAGATGAAGGTTTAAGTGCTATGCATCATCCGTTCACATCACCAAAAGGTTACACTCCTGAAGAGTTAATTAACAATCCTCAAAATGCTGTAGCGAATGCTTATGATATGGTAATCAATGGCTATGAAGTCGGTGGAGGATCGGTACGTATTCACCGTAGTGAAATGCAACAAGCGGTATTTTCAATATTAGGAATTGGTGAACAAGATCAACGTGAAAAATTTGGTTTCTTACTTGATGCATTGAAATATGGTACACCACCTCATGCAGGTTTAGCTTTCGGGTTAGATAGATTAAGTATGTTGCTCACAGGAACAGATAACATCCGCGATGTGATTGCATTTCCTAAAACAACAGCGGCAACGTGTTTACTTACTGATGCACCAAGTCCAGCAAATTCTGCTGCATTAATAGAACTTGGTATTGAAGTCGCTAAAAAATAACGATATTTAGATGCGAGAATATAAAAAACCTGAGTCGGTTCTGGTGGTGATTTACTGCCAGACAACCAATCGTTACCTTATGTTACAACGCAAAGATGATCCATTATTTTGGCAATCAGTAACAGGTAGTATGGAGACAAATGAATTGCCACGTCAAACAGCAATTCGTGAAGTTTTGGAAGAAACAGGCATTGATATTATAAAGGAAAATCTTGAGCTAATTAATGCTAACCATACAGTTGAATTTGAGATTTTCCCACAGTTTAGACACAGATATTCGCCAGAAGTTAAGATAAATAAAGAACATTGGTTTTATTTGCCTCTTGCTAACGAAGTAATTCCAGTTCTTACCGAGCACTTAGCTTATCAATGGCTGACTATGGAGGATGCGGCTAAACTAACTGTATCGTCTAATAATAGTCAGGCTATTTGTAATATTAACAACTTTCTTAAATTGAGTTAAGAGGTAAAAAATGAAATTAAGCCAGTATACCATTGTATTATTTTGTTTACTTTTTTCGATAACGAGCAGTTATGCCGAAATTAATATTGAAAAATGTAAAACAAATGAAAGTGATTATATTATTTTTGATGAATATGATTCTCAAATTGCTGAAAAAATAATTGATTATAAATTACATAACCAACCAGAAAAGCGCGAAAGTAGTATTATCAAAATATTTGCCAATGAAAATAGTGATGACCGTAATTATTGGTTAGCTTCTTTCCAATTTGATGATCAAACTCAGCAATATTTATTTTTTCAAGTTGAACCCGAAACATTTATTGAAATTGATAAAAACCAATTTGAAGCTTTACTACCTAAAATTGTAGAGTGTAATCAAAATCAACAAACACCCATTTACAGTGAAAATTTTGATGAAGACTAACTGCAATTAAAGAGATAACCTCTTTGAGGATTAAAAGGTACCTTTGAATATTATTTACAAAAGGTCAACAAGTAATAGAGAGTGGTAATAAATGAACTTTTCTGATTTCCGTGAATTTTTAGATTATCTTGAACAGCAAGGTGAATTAAAAAGAATTACTTATCCTGTTAATCCTTATCTTGAAATGACAGAAATTGCCGATCGAGTACTTCGTAATGAAGGACCTGCTTTATTGTTTGAAAATCCGATTGGTTATGATATGCCAGTTTTATGTAATTTATTTGGTACACCTAAGCGTGTGGCTATGGGGATGGGCCGTGAAAACACTTCTGCTTTGCGTGAAATAGGGGAATTGTTAGCATTTTTACGTGAGCCCGATCCACCTAAAGGCATTCGCCAATTTTTTAATGTACTACCTAAATATAAACAAGTCTTAAATATGCCAGTTAAACAACGGTCATCAGCACCTTGTCAAGAGGTGATCTTTGAAAATGATGAAGTTGATTTAACGCGTTTACCCATTATGCACTGTTGGCCTGAAGATGTCGCACCTTTGTTATCTTGGGGATTGACTATTACCAAAGGTCCATTTAAAGATCGGCAAAATCTCGGTATTTATCGCTTACAGCTCTTAGGTAACAATAAATTAATCATGCGCTGGTTAGCTCATCGTGGAGGTGCGCTAGATTTTTCTGAGTGGCAACAAGCACATCCTAATGAAAAATTTCCAGTTAGCGTTGCAATTGGCGCTGATCCAGCGACAATTTTAGCCGCAGTCACACCCGTACCCGATACTTTACCTGAATATGCTTTTGCAGGATTGTTAAGAGGTAAACGAACAGAGGTAGTTAAATCATTATCCAACGATTTGAATGTACCTGCAACGGCTGAAATTATTCTTGAAGGTTATATTGACCCCAATGAGTTAGCAAAAGAAGGTCCTTATGGTGATCATACTGGTTATTATAATGAAATTGAACAATTTCCAGTTTTTACTGTAACTCATATAACTCATCGTAAAGATGCTATTTATCATTCGACTTATACTGGGCGACCACCTGATGAACCTGCAGTCATGGGACTTGCATTAAATGAAGTGTTTATTCCAATTTTGCAAAAACAATTTCCTGAAATTGTGGATTTCTATTTGCCACCGGAAGGGTGCTCATATCGTATTGCTATTGTTACTATAAGAAAGCAATATCCGGGGCATGCTAAGCGTGTCATGATGGGAGTATGGTCTTATTTGCGTCAATTTATGTATACTAAATTTGTGATTGTCTGTGATGATGATATTAATGCTCGAGATTGGAAAGATGTCATGTGGGCAATTTCGACACGTATGGATCCGCATCGTGATACGACTTTTATTGACAATACCCCGATTGATTATTTAGATTTTGCTTCACCTATTTCTGGATTAGGTTCTAAAATGGGTTTAGATGCAACCAATAAATGGGCTGGGGAAACCGGTCGAGAGTGGGGAAAAATAATAAAAAAGAATCCCCAAATTGTTGCTCATATTGATGAAATTTGGGACAAACTTGGAATATCATGAATTAAATATTGCAAGTGAAAAATAATTATAGTTAAAATTATGTACTGTAGATAAATGAATCAAAAAAATAAAAACTATTTTTTTTAGATAATTGTGTATAATTATTGACCATGTTATGGTAATAAAAAACTTATGAAAAAACTTCAAATTTTATTGGTACTATTTTTATTCATCTCTTATGGTGCTTTGGCGAGTGAAACTAAAGTGCAATCAGATATGGATCTACAAGTTGCCGAACCTGGGGCATTGATTCCTTCTTTGCGTGTATCTGCTGAAAACGGTAATGCTGAAGCACAATATTCTCTAGGCACTATTTATAAACAAGGATTAGGTGTTGAAATTAGCGATATTAGAGCATTATTTTGGTATAAAAAAGCGGCAGATCAAGGTTTGGCTAAAGCACAAAATAATTTGGCATTTATGTATCAAAATGGTTTGGGGACAGTAGCTGATCCCTATGAAGCGTTCAAATATTACAAACTTGCCGCAGATCAAGATTATGCATTAGCCAAATATAATTTAGGCTTAATGTATAAAAATGGTGAAGGCACCGACAAAAATCCATCAATTGCGGTTAACTACTTTGTTGAAGCGGGTAATCAAGGTGTTTTAGATGCTTATCTAAATCTAGGCATTATGTATTTTTTTGGTGATGGTGTTGAACAAGATCGTTTGATTGCTGCCGACTGGTTTAGTAAAGCCGCGACAGAAAGTAATCCAGAGGCCCAATACTATTTAGGATTAATGTCAGAGCACGGCGATGGGTTGACTAAAGATTATGTTGCAGCCATCTATTTTTATACTCAAGCCGCTACACAAGGTAATGTGCTTGCCATGTATAATTTAGGCATCATGTATGCAACGGGTACTGGTACTAAACCCGATAATGTGCAGGCAGCCAATTGGTTTACTAAAGCTGCGGAAGCTGGTAACGCTGATGCTCAATATAATATTGGAGTTATGTATGATGTTGGTGGTGGAGTGTCAAAAGATATTGCAAAAGCCATAGAATGGTACATAAAAGCGGCTGAGCAAGGTAGTGTTGATGCTCAATATAATTTAGCTATTAAGTATTTAGATGGCGAAGGGACAGAAAAAAATATTAATAAAGCGATATATTGGTTTACTAAAGCTAGTGAGCAAGGTGACCAAGATGCTAAAGTATATTTAGATGAATTATTAGAAAAATAAAAAGAGCAATTGATTGCTCTTTTTATTTTTTCCTGTTTTTAACTATCCTGAGTTACGCATACCTGCCGCAATACCAGAGATGGTGATCATTAATCCTTGTTCAACGTTACTATTTTCATCCTCATTACGATTACGCGAACGACTTAATAATTCAGCCTGTAATAAATTTAGTGGCTCAATGTAGGTATTACGTAATGCAACAGATTCTGCAATCCAGGGTAGATCGGCCATCAAACTGATATCATCAGTGATAGTGAGTACCGTGTTGATATCTTGCGTTAATAGATTTCTTAACTCTTCTCCTAACGGCCATAAGGCAGGATCAACAAGTCTTTGCTCATAATATTCATGGATATTTGGTGCTGCTTTTGCGTACACCATTTCGAGCATACCTAGGCGAGCATTAAAGAAAGGCCAATTATGATACATGTCTTTAAGTAGATTTTTGTTACCTTTTTCGATAACTTGTTTGAGTGCTGTTCCTGCACCGAGCCAAGAAGGAACCATCAAACGGTTTTGTGTCCAAGCAAAAATCCATGGAATGGCTCTTAAACTTTCAATACCGCCTCCTGTTCGTCTTTTTTGTGGACGAGAACCGAGTGGTAATCTACCTAATTCAGTTTCTGGTGTTACTGCTCTAAAATAATCGACAAATTCAGAACGTTCACGAATGTAACTACGATAACAACGACAAGAGATATCAGACATTTCGTCCATAATATCCCGCCAGTTTTGTTTAGGTTCAGGTGGTGGTAATAAATTAGCTTGCAAAATGGCTGAGGCATATAACATCAAACTGCTGAGTGCTACTTCAGGTAAACCGAGTTTAAAACGAATCATTTCACCTTGTTCGGTGACTCGAAGCCCTCCTTTCAATGACCCAGGCGGTTGAGATAATAATGCGGCATGTGCTGGCGCACCACCACGACCAATTGAGCCACCACGACCATGAAATAAAACTAAATTAATATTATATTTTTCGAATAATTTAACTAACTCTTCTTGTGAACGATACTGAGCCCATGATGCAGCAAGCGTTCCTGCGTCTTTAGCTGAATCAGAATAGCCAATCATAACCATTTGCTTGCCATGAATCTTTTCGCGATACCATGGAATATCAAGCAGTTTTTGCATAACTGTCTTGGCATTATTTAAATCGTCTAAGGTTTCAAATAATGGCGCTACAGGAATTACCTTTTGACAGTCAACTATTTTTAATAATAAGTAAACAGCCAAGATGTCTGAAGGTGCTTTGGCCATTGATATAACGTATGAAGCAATGGATTCTTCACCAGCCTTTTTAATAACTCGACAGGTATCTAAAACTTCTTGAACCATTTCATTTGGTTGCCAATGGTAAGGTAACAGTGGACGATTTGATTGAAGTTCAGTTAACAAAAAAGCCTGTTTTTCTTCTTCTGACCACTCGGCATAACTGCCTAAGTTAAGTTCTTTGGTTAATGCATCCAGTGCTTCTGTGTGTACGGAACTATCTTGTCGGATGTCTAATCTAACCAGTTGCAGACCAAAATTTTTTATACGTCGCAAAGTATCAAGCAGTGGTCCATGTGCAATCGTTGACATGCCATTTTCGATTAATGATTCATAACATGTATAGAGTGGTCCCCATAATTGTTCGTTTTTAATTAAAATATCCGCTGGGGGTAATACTTGTTCGTTATTTAATAATGACACTATAAAACTGTGAGTTTTTACTAAACGTGCACGCAGTTGTTTCATTACCGCGCGATAAGGTTCAGTTGCAGCTTTATTATTTTCATCTAATAGATCGATGACAGATTGACTGCACTCAGTCATGGATAATTCACGAACCAGAATTTGAATATCCGCTAAAAAAAGTTCAATTGCTTTTAATCTAGCTTGCAACATAACTTTTTCAGTCACTTTTGCTGTTACATTAGGGTTGCCATCGCGATCACCACCCATCCACGAAGTAAATTTAATTGGTACATGCTCAACGGATAATTGTTCATTAAATGCATCGACTAACTGATCATTAAATTCGCGCAAAAAGAGTGGTACCCCTTCCCAAAGACTATCTTCAATAACCGAAAAGCCCCATTTAGCTTCATCCAGTGGCGTTGGTCTTTTTTTACGAATCTCATCGGTGTACCATGCTTGACAAACTAACTGCTTCAAACGACGCATAATTCGCTCTATTTCATAATCTGCTAAATCGTCGTGATCAAGTTGCGATAGACAGCTATTAATCGCTGTATAAGTATTTATCATGGTTCGGCGATTGATCTCTGTTGGATGTGCAGTTAACACAAGTTCAATCGAAAGATCATTAATGGCTTGAGTGATCGTCTGATTTGAAAAATTAAGATTTTTTAAAGTACTAAACAGTTCTGTCATTTTTTTAGGGCTACTTGATGCTTCACCATGTGGGGATATTCCATAATATTCTGCTGCGGTGTTAACTAAATTTAAGAACTGATTAAATGCACGAGCCACATGTAATAAATCTTCATCATTAAGATTTTCAATCAGTTTAAGTAACTTATTATGAGCTTGCTTATTACCTTGTTGAGCTGATTTTGATAATTGTCTGATTTGTTCAACTAAGTCAAAAGTATCGTTACCTGTAGCCCGTTTAATTGCATCACCTAGTAAAGTACCTAGCATATTGACGTTGCTTCGCATAGAGGAATATTCACTGTTCATTATCTTCTCGTTTTTATCTTTATTAAGTCATAACAAACTTTAAGTTGTCTAATGAGCATGACAATTTAAAGGCGTTGGAATAGATGTTAGTTAATGTGTTTAACTTATACACTTTATAACAATACCACATTGAATTTAAATCATAAAATTTTATAATTTTTATTTTTTTTAACGTTTTAATTATATTTGTTATACTTTACTGATTGATAAAAACAAAATTTTCTAACATTTTTTAACCAAATCTCATCTTTTTATGTTTGCTTTATGTTAATACAATGTCAGTAAACTGTATCTTGATATGATTTGGGTATATACTAACAAAACTATAAATGCATATTGGATTATTATTTGATGCTTATTGTTTTCTATATTGCGTCTATTATTGCGGTGTTTGCCAGTATAAAAGCAATTAGTTGCTTACGTGTTGATAAGGCTCTTTTGTACTTTATGGTTTCACTTTTTTCTTCAGCCTTAATATTTATCTTGCTTGATGCATATTTTTCCGTTGTCTTATACATTTTATTATTTATTGCCGGCTCAGTGACTTTGTTCTTATCTGTTGCCATTGTATTGCAAATTCGTATAGATAATGTTGAAAATAGAAAACGAGGTATCAGTCCTAAAATTTGGTTAGGGCCTTTAGTTTTAGCATTTATTTTACTCGTTGTTCTTATTTATGGTGTAGTTAGTACTGACTATTCACAGATTAAAGAATCGCACGAATTGATGCATGAAATGTCAGTATATGCTTACATTTTGATATCTGAACTCGCTGGTTTTTTATTATTAGGTGCAATTGTGATCGCTTATCATTTTATGCATCGACTCTTGTCGGAGAAGTAATATGATTCCTCTTATGTATAGTCTTATTTTTGCCTCAATTTTATTTGTGATAGGTTTATTAGGGGTAATGATTCGACGTAATCTCTATTTTTTGTTATTAAGCCTTATGATTATGAATAATGGTGCTATTGTTGCATTGGTTTCTGTAAGTAGCTATTGGCAACAATCGGAAGGACAACTCCTTGCTATTTTAGCGGTGATTACTGTATTAGCTCAAGCTTGTGTAGGACTTGCGTTGTTTATGAAATTAATTTATCGCCGTAAAATCTTTAATATTGATTCACTGAGTGAAATGAAAGGATGAATTTACTTTACTTAACTATTATTACTCCCTTGCTGTCTTTTTTGTTGTTAGTTTGCTTGGGTAGACATCTTCGACCAATCAACGTCATGATTATTGGCTTTAGTACAATGCTAATAACAAATCTTATTACTATATTTACCTGTATTGATTTTATAAAAAACACAGTTCCGGATATGTTGTTAGTATATACAAGACCATTATGGACTTGGTTTTCTGTTGGGGATTTTGTTGTACCTTTATCATTAACGTTAGACGGTTTATCGTTAACTTTCTTAGTGATAATTGCATTTTTGGGATTATTAATTTATTTCTTTGCAGCAAGTTATCTAACATCAAAAAAAGATATCTATACTTTTTATGCCTATAGCAATTTATTAATCGCGAGTATGTTAACCATTATATTGGTTGATAATCTACTTGTTATGCTTATTGGTTGGGAAGGAGTAAGTATAAGTACTTACTTACTTATTGGCATCTATTATAAACAATTGCGCAATGGTTACGCTGCCGTTAAAGCTTTTGTTATTATGCATTTAACGGATATCTTTTTAATCATTGGTGTATTTTTACTTTATCAAACTTTAAATACTTTAAATATACGTGAAATTTTAACTCAAGCTCATGACAATTTAGCGATTGATTCCGATATTATATTTTGGATCACATTAATGCTATTTTTAGGTGCTATTAGTAAGTCCGCTCTTTTTCCAATGCAATCTTGGTTTGTCGAAACAACATTAGCACCAATGCCTGCGGTAGCTTTAATGCAATCATCTACTGTTATATTAGCGGGTGTATACTTGATTTTAAGATTAAGTAACTTGTTTATGATGTCTAGTGACACATTAGCCCTCATGACTATTTTCTCCTCGCTAACGGTTTTATTTGCAAGCTCAATCGCCTTGGTTCAAAGTGATGTTAAACGAATCGTAACTTATATTAATTTAGCCCAAATAAGTTATTTGTTTTATGCTTTTGCAACACAAAATTGGGGATTATCGCTTAATTGTTTAATTAATTATGTTGTAACTAGCACTTTATTGATTTTAGCATCGGCAATATTGCTCAAAAAATGTCAAGGCGAGCGAGATATTAATAAACTCGGTGGACTTGTAAAATTATTCCCTGTTCTCAATGCGATATTTTTAATTATTATGTTATCGTTAAGTGCGATTCCTTGGATTTCAGCTTCATTTTATATTAAAGGTGATATTATTTGGGGATTAATGATAAAAGATCATTTAATGGCTGGAACGATTGGTTTATTAGGTATTTTGTTATCTAGCTTAAGTATTTGGCGCCTAATTTTTATGGTCTTTTATCATAAACCAAAAATTGCTGAATTTGCTAAAACAAAATGGATTAGTTATTGTCCAATTTTTATCTTACTCATATTTACGACAGCCATTTTTATCTATTTGCCAATACCTGTACAAAGTATTATTCCTATTGCTAAATATGATACTAATAGTCAGTTATCGTTTCAATTATTGTTATCTGCGGTAACCATATTAAGCTTTGTTATTGCTTATATCTTTTATGCACACCCAAATAGTGAAGTGCAAGAAGTATTAAATACGCCAGTGGTTAAAATTATTATAAGATTATGTAGTTGTGATTGGCGATTTGATTATTTACTGAGTATCATTTTCGTGAAACCTTATCAGCATTTAGCTAACATGCTTAAAAAAGATCCATTGGCGATTTGGGACAATTGGATTATGTTGGGCATAAAAAAAATAAACTCATATATTGTCAGCTTTGAAAATGGGCATATTCGGTGGTATATGGTATCTATTGTTATAGGCAGCATTATTATATTAATGTTACTGGTTTTTATTTAATAAAGGTGTAATCATTCATGTTGTTATGGCTTGTTTTTTTACCTGTTATAGGTGGATTTATTAGTTGGTTATGCCATGTATTTTTATTGCGGATTGTAAGATCCTCGCGAATGGTATCGCGCTGGTATCAATTGCCGATGATTATTGCTTTCATAACCATTTTTATAACTCTATTGTTATCACTTAGTTTATGGCAAGAAGGAATAACTGTTTTACAGCAAGGCAATAATTGGAAAGAAGAAGTTAACATTGAATGGATCCCTTTGCTTAATATTCACTTTCATTTAGTCTTAGATGGTCTATCGTTAGTTTTAATTACTTCAACTCTATTTATTGTTTTACTAACAATTGGTTATTCAAGTAAAGAAAGCCCTAATAATTTTGGTTTATTTTATTTATGCATTTTATTTATGACATCTGCCATTATGATGTTATTTGTCATAACAGATCTATTTTTAATGTTCTTTTTTTGGGAAGCAGTGGCAATCCCAATCTATTTTCTAATTTCTTTATGGGGAAGACGAGATTCAAATTCTCAATTACGTTTTAATGGAGCAAGTAAATTTTTAATTTATACACAAATTAGTAGTTTACTGATGTTGATTTCAATTGTTTCATTGGCTTTAATTAACTGGACTTTATCCGGTCATTGGACATTTGATTACCAAGAACTAACCAAAACACCTATTTCAAGTTACACTGAATTTATGCTAATGCTAGGTTTTTTAGCTGCCTTTATTATACGTATCCCATTTGTACCTTTTCATAGCTGGTTTATTGATGCGCACATTGAATCATCAACTACTGGTTCAATGATGATAAGTGGATTATTACTCACAACCGCGACATTTGGTTTATTACGTATTGTTATTCCGCTTTTTCCTAATGCCTCTGTTATGATTATGCCGTTAATTATGATAATGGCATTATTTACGGTTATCTACTCGGCATTACTGACATTTATTCAAACCGATATTAAAAAATTAATTGCTTATGTACATATCGCTTTAATGGGGTTTGTAACTGCAATTATCTATAGTGGTTCTGTTATTGCTTACCAAGGCATTGTGATACAAATGATTGCTATTAATTTAGTAATTGTTGGCATGTTCATGATTAGTGGCTTGTTAGTAGAATGTTATTCAACACGAAACATTAGTCAATTTACGGGTCTTAAGCAACAAGTACGTTATATATCTTCTTTTACCCTATTTTTTATGTTAGCGATTTTAGGTATTCCAGGAACAGCTAATTTTGTTGGAAATTATATGATGCTACTTGGCAGTTATTCATCTTTTTCATCTTATACAATTTTGCTCGTTGTTGGCCTATTACTAGTGTCAATTTCTTTAATTATTCGAATGCAACCTATATTTTATGGCGTTGTTGAAAAAGGTTGTGTAACCAAGCATCAACTTGATAAAAAAGATATTTTGCTACTCGCTAGCGTATTTATTGTACTTGTCTTTATTGGCTTATATCCGCAAATAGTTTTAGATATGTCTTATTCTGTGGTGAATCAAACACAGCAATATATAACTGCAGAGCAAGTGGGAGAGTAATAACTTATGATAGCATTATCGCCTATATTTGTAATAAGCTTGACTATCATTGTTTTGCTTATCTTATTAATTTTCTTAAAAATAAATACAAAAACATGCGCTTTGATAACCATATGTGGTTTAGGGTGTGCATTAGCTTGTGCTGTCATTATTGGATACAATATTTCATCTAGAACCCAAATGATTACTAATATTAGTAATGATAATATGCAAATATCGGACAATTCTGATGCATCTAGTCAAGACGCTGTGTCGCCAAGTGAGGAAACTATTGCTGTTGAAGCCGTACCAACTGAAACAGGCAATTCGGCTAATGAAAACAGTGTTAATCCGCAAGTTGATACCAAAACCGAAAGTAATAATACCGAAATTAATACTAATTCTGGAGTCAACACTAATAGTGAAGCTGGTACTAACATTAATGGCGAAACTAATACTAATTCAGAAACCCAAACTAATAATGAAGCTAGCACTAACATTAATAAAGAAACTAATACTAATTCTGGAGTCAACACTAATACTGAAGCTAATACTAACATTAATGGCGAAACTAATACTAATTCAGAAACCCAAACTAATAATGAAGCTAGCACTAACATTAATAAAGAAACTAATATTAATGCTGGAGCTAATACTAACACCGAAACTGGTAATAATAATGTAACGAACACTAATATTGAAGCGAGTACTACTGCTGGAAGTAATACTAATACAGATACTGCAACGGTTGATAACAATAAAAGTGATACCGATCAACAAACAGATCCTTCAATGGAATATTGGAAAGCTCGTCAGATCACTGCA
This sequence comes from Gilliamella apicola, assembly GCF_000599985.1. NCBI lineage: Bacteria > Pseudomonadati > Pseudomonadota > Gammaproteobacteria > Orbales > Orbaceae > Gilliamella > Gilliamella apicola. The sequence goes on along the minus strand of NZ_CP007445.1, from coordinate 2,666,802 downwards.
CTTTTTACGTGTGATGGTTATGGATTATTATATACTAGCTTAGTTTTAATTATTGCCATTATCGTATCTTGTTTGGCTTATCGTTGGTTTGTACAAGAGCATTTATCTAATAATCTTTTTTACGTCATTTTATTGTTTATGACGTTAGGCGGTGTAACACTTGTCTATGCTAGCCATTTAATTGCATTCTTTATTGGTATTGAATTGCTTTCAATACCTTTTGTCGGATTAATAGGATACCAATATATTCAAACTCACTCCTTAGAAGCTGCCGTTAAATATATGATTTTATCTGCTGTGGCGAGTGCGTTTTTATTAATGGGAATAGCCTTTTATTATGCTACAACAGGTGAGCTTACTTTTAGTGGTTTAAGCTATCAACTCTCAACGATGTCTTATCCAAGTAATTTACTACTGATGGGAGTTTGTTTAATACTCGTTGGCGTAGGTTTCAAGCTATCATTGGTTCCATTTCAGCTTTGGTTACCTGATGTTTATCAAGGCGCGCCTACTGTTGTGGCTTTGCTATTATCAACAGTTGGTAAAGTTGCATTATTCTGCGCTATTGCAAGATTATTTTTATTGGCACCGATTGTTAATAATGAAACCATTCGTATGATTTTAGTTATCATGGCCTTTTTATCAATTTTATGGGGTAATTTAGTTGCGTTAATGCAAACTAGTTTGAAAAGGTTGCTAGCTTACTCCTCAATTGCACATTTCGGGTATCTATTGATCGCTTTAATTTCCGTACAATATCAAGTACTTGCTTTAGAAACCATTGGCGTCTATTTAATCGGTTATATTTTGGCAAACATCTGTATTTTAGGTGTTATTAGTCTAGAATCTCATTCAAATGAACTGCAAGATCATGAAAACGAAGTCGACCTTTCTGGTCTATTTTGGCGTAGACCGATTTTAGCATTAACTATGGGAATGGGCTTATTATCATTAGCAGGTGTACCGCTTACAGCCGGCTTTGTAGGTCGCTTTTTACTAGTATTATTAGGTGTGACTGCGGAATTGTGGTGGTTAATTGCCGCTGTAGTAATAGGTAGTGCATTAGGGCTCTATTTCTATGCACGTTTGATAATCAATCTTTATATCAGACCGACTTATCGCGATGATCAATTAACAAACAATCCAGTGATTAAGTTAAAATGGCAGGATATTAAAATAAGTGAACTTATGATTGCGTTTTCTGCACTATTAATTTTGATTTGCGGGATTTATCCAAAATGGTTATTCAACTTGGTAAGCATGGCGCAATACTTAACAACCTAATAAATACGTTTTAAATACGTTTCCGCCTTCATTATCATGTTGGCGGAATTATTATAGATTATCTAATATAAATCGCTATTTTTTATACTCAAACGTATAGTGAATCTGAAACTTCTTGACAAGAAATAGTTAATAACAGATTTGTTTCTTGTGTTATAATTCTGACCTTTAATATTTTATTTGAATCAAGAGGACCTGTATGGACTTTTTAATTTCTAATGCTTATGCTGCTGATGGCGCTGCAGTTGAAACTAATCCTTATTTCTTACCTATTATGTTAGTTGTATTTGGTTTGTTTTTCTATTTCATGATTATGCGCCCACAACAAAAACGAGCTAAAGCTCATCGTGACTTAATGGCTGCTATTTCTAAAGGTGATGAAGTATTAACTAATGGTGGACTTATTGGTCGAGTAGCAAAAGTTAACGAAAATGGTTATATTGCGTTAGAATTAAATGATTCAACTCAAGTTGTGATCAAACGTGACTTTATCACATCTGTTTTACCAAAAGGGACAATGAAATCACTATAATAGTGTGTTTCCTATTATAGTTCATTGTGTTAATTACCTAATCCCACAAGAGAATACGTCGTGTTAAATCGCTATCCTTTGTGGAAGTACATTATGTTGGTCGTCGTGATTTGCGTCGGCCTTCTTTATGCACTTCCTAATATTTATGGTGAAGATCCTGCTATACAGATTTCTGGTTCTAATACTTCTGAAATTGATATTACCACACAAGATAAAATCAGAAAAATTTTGGCGGATAACCACATTGAAACCAAATCCTTTGTTTTTGAAAATAAATCTATCTTAATTCGTGTTGGTGATAATGATACTCAGCTAAAAGCTAAAGAGCTGATTTCGAAAGAGCTAGGTGACGCTTATATCGTTGCTTTAAATTTGGCTCCAGCAACACCAAAATGGCTTACTGTATTAGGTGCAGAGCCGATGAAACTTGGTTTAGATTTGCGAGGTGGTGTTCACTTCTTAATGGAAGTAGATATGACCACAGCATTAAGTAAACTTACTGAACAATCCATCGAAAATTTAAAATTTGAGTTTAATAATAGCAAATTAAAATATAAAGCACTTAATAAAGATGGTAATCAACAAATTGTCATGCAATTTGATAATACCGAAGATCGTAACAAAGCCATCACTAAGATCAATGGCATCCCAGATTTTAAACTCATCTCTCAAACTGAAAACAGTATTACCTTAAGCGTTAGTGAACAACGATTACAACAAGCTAAGAATGATGCAGTCCAACAAAATACGACCATCTTACGTAATCGTGTAAATCAATTAGGTGTAGCTGAACCGATTGTTCAACGTCAAGGTGCAGATCGAATTGTTGTCGAATTACCGGGTATTCAAGATACAGCATTAGCTAAACGTATTTTAGGTGCAACTGCTACCCTTGAATTTAGACAAGTAAATGAAGAAAATACCGCCAATTTACCAGCCATGCTTACAGGTGAAATGCGTGTACCTTACGGATCTGAAATCAAATTTATGGAAAATGGACGTCCTGTTTTACTCTATAAACGCATCGTTTTAACGGGAGATCATATTACCGACTCCTCATTTAGAGTTAATGAATATGGTCAACCAGAAGTTTCCATTACACTTGATAATTCAGGTGGTAAGGCGATGTTAAACTTCACTCAAAAAAATATTCATAAAGCAATGGCTACATTATTTGTTGAATATAAAGATACCGGCAAACGTGATGAAAATGATAAACCGATTCTTGAAAAACAAGAACGTGTTATTAATGTTGCGACAATTCAAGGTATTTTTAGTGAACGATTCCAAGTAACGGGTATAAGCAGCGTTGATGAAGCTAAAAACTTATCTCTACTATTAAGAGCAGGGGCATTGATTGCGCCAATCCAAATTATTGAAGAACGTACTGTTGGACCATCAATGGGACAAGAGAACATTACTCAAGGTTTAGAATCTTGTGTATGGGGCTTATTAGTTTCTGTTATCTTTATGTTAGTCATGTATCGTTTGTTCGGTGTATTTGCAAGCCTTGCATTAGTCGCTAATCTTATTTTAATTGTCGGAATCATGTCTCTATTGCCTGGAGCAACATTAAGTATGCCTGGTATCGCTGGAATAGTATTAACGGTTGGTATGGCAGTTGATGCCAACGTTCTGATTAATGAGCGAATAAAAGAAGAACTCAGTAATGGTCGTGGCGTTCAACATGCAATTAATGAAGGATATGCAGGCGCTTGGAGTAGTATATTTGATGCTAACCTAACGACATTAATTACTGCGGTTATCCTTTATGCCGTCGGCACAGGATCAATCAAAGGTTTTGCTATAACATTGGGTATAGGTATCGTAACATCAATGTTTACATCGATTGTAGGTACTCGTGCATTGGCCAATCTTATTTATGGCGGTCGCCGTGTTAATAAGTTATCAATTTAGAGGTTTATTGTGACTGTTAATAAAAATGAAAATCATGATGTAAGAGAATTGAATCATGGCCGCAGAGTCCTCGACTTTTTAAAATTTGGCTTTGTTGCTTTTGTAATCTCAATGTTATTGGTAGTGGCATCATTTGTTATTATCTTTGTTAAAGGTTTTAATCTTGGACAAGATTTTACAGGTGGTACAACTGTTGAAATAACTGTGACCAAAGACGTTAATCTTGATGATCTACGTAATAGTTTGCGTAATGCTGGTTATCATGAACCAGTTGTACAATACTATGGTAGCAGTAAAGATATTATCATTCGATTACCTTCAGATAAGCAAGAGGATGGTAGTACATCGTCAGTAATTGATAATGAATTAGGTGCAAAAATTTCTAATTTAATACATAAAGAAATTGATGAAGATGCACAAATTAAACGAATTGAATTTGTTGGACCAACGGTTGGTGCTGAACTTGCTCAAGATGGTATTTTGGCAATTTGTGCAGCATTAGTTTGTATCCTAATTTATATTGCATTTCGTTTTGAATGGCGATTTGGTACTGGAGCGGTAGTTGCATTGGCGCATGATGTTGTAATAACTGCTGGGTATCTATCACTGTTTGAACGTGAATTAGATCTCACAATTATTGCGGCGATGCTATCAATAATAGGTTATTCACTTAACGATACCATTGTGGTATTCGATCGAATTCGTGAAAACTTTAGAAAAATACGTCGAGCATCACCTTACGATGTTATTAATATCTCTTTGACACAGACATTGCATCGAACCTTAATGACATCAGGCACAACGCTTGCAGTAGTTATTATCCTTTATATTTTTGGTGGATCTATGTTGAAAGGCTTCTCAGAAACATTAGGCGTTGGTATTGTACTTGGTACGGTATCATCGATTTATGTGGCTGCGTATATGTCACTTAAATTAGGTGTTAAACGTGAACACTTTATGCCTCCAAAAGTAGAGGCAGAAGGCGCCGATCAACCTTCAATATTACCTTAATAAGCCCATATTCTGCCACACTTATTGTGGCAGAAATTTTTTGATTATTTATCAGACAAATAAAATCAAATAGATTGACACTTAATCTTTAGTTGCATATCATTAGTCGCAGTTTAAACCTTTCTATTGGGGCCATAGCTCAGCTGGGAGAGCGCAACGCTGGCAGCGTTGAGGTCAGGGGTTCGATCCCCCTTGGCTCCACCAATTCACTATTCAATAACATTCTTTTAAATCACTTAAATCACTTAAATCACTTAAAACACATCAAACCCAACAAAAACAATGCTTAAAGTCTATTTTTTATTCATTAAGCTCCAGTAAGATGCATTTACTATCAAATTTTTTAGGTATATTCTTAGGGATATGAACGCAGTATACCTAAAATCATTATGGCAAGAATACTCTACCAAAGCTTATTCTTTCATAATAACAATACTGATGAGTCCGAGTTAGTTATCCCTGAGCCAGAGACAATTACAAATGTAGGTGAATTAGTTCTTAGTTGTGAATTTGTTAGCGTTCGTGACGGCAACGATGAAGTTAGAGAGTATTACCTCTGTACGACTCCTGACGGTGAGCAATATACAATTGAGAGTGAAGAGAATTAATAATGCTTATTATTTTTATTTATTATTTTTTATCTATAGCTACTTTGTGTGCTTGCTATTATTTTCGTCGTTCTCGTTTTACAGAAAAGGATTATAAATATAACAAACCTTTAAGATGGACTCGACGTATTCTGATAATCTGGTCGTATTTATTTATGGGAATACAGGGCAGCATTTGTTTTAGGAAAAATTTTTTCCGTGACGTAGAAAATGATTTTATCATCGGGTCAGCATTATTTTTTCTATTTGCATATATAATTGCTATAAGTTGGGTAGAAGATATCACACATCCTTTCGATAAAAAGAAAAAATAGCAATCGAATTAACAAAAAAATAACTTTTTAATTGCTCGTTATTAACTAAAAGTTAAAATTTTTTAACAAAGCATTGATCAAATATTATTCACTGTATATAATAACACCTGTGTATATAAAAACAGGTAATATAAATATGAAAAATGGTCTTTATTCTGCAAATTTTGATAGCAACACGTATGATTGGGGAAATGGAATTATTACAATTCAAGAAAACAAAGTGAATGGTGGTGATTTTGTTTGTTATTATCAAGGTGAAATTAAAGGGGCAAAAATAATCCTTCATGTGACTCAATATAACACTAATGAAACCTCAGTTTTTGGTAGTATTAAAGAATTTGATTTAGATTTAGATTTAGATATTACAGAATCAGGTTCAGATTTAATCGCTACGGGTCATGTTGTTAATCAACCACAGTTAATGATTAAAATTAAATTAAAATTCTTGTCTGACTTGATTTAATATAAATCAATTATTTAAAAACCGCTTAATAAAAGTGTCCAACTTTATGGGGTCACTTCATAATTGGCGGTTTTTGTTTTTATGTATAGTAAAAAAGTAGAGTTATGTATAGTTAAAATGAAGACTATACATAGCGTAAGTCCTTATATAATAAGGCTTATAAGAAACCATGTATAGTATGTACAGTTTTTTATAAAATTTTATTTTAATGGGAGTAGTTGTGATTTATGATATATATATAATATTATGTTCTTTTGAATAAATGAGTTTATTCAGGTAAATATATGACAGGAAGACTCTATTTGACCAATAAGAAACTGAGAGGGAAAAAACGTCGTTTAAGAGTACTTGAGGCTTGGTCTAAATCTTTCTTGGACTATTTTCCTGAACAAATCACTGAAGATAAACGATATTGGAATATAAAAATTCCTGTTGATATTCGATTGGTGCAGGGAAAGTATACGGATCAAATTACTCAAGCTCAATGCGCTCAATATTTAATTAATGCTACTTATCAGATTTATCAAGCAAAGCCATCAAATCTTAAACATTTTAGAGTTACTTGCGTTATTTGTTTGCCCGATATGTTTACTAGTGAAATTTGTATCTATACTTCAGAAGAATATTTTAAGTATCAGACAGAAGCTTGGGATAGAGAACCGGAAAAATTAGATACTACTCTAAACAGAAGTTTATCAAAAGAATGGGAATTAATATTGCCTCAAGGTTTTTGTGAGAAAGGTGTTTTAAGAAATGATTTTGATTTGGAAGATAAAGAATATTTTGTTGAACGTTGGTATTTTGGTGAAGTAGGATAGTTATTTAAATTTAAAATTTATCTAGTTGGATACCTATCGTCTAAACAAATTTTCACACTGTCAAAATTTTAAATCTGATTTTAAAAACAACTCCTTTAAAGAGACTTTCAAGTAAATTATAATTGTTTGAAATCTAATCACTTTATAGAGTCACTTTTCGATTTAGGTATACGTTTGGATTTGTTAAAAATAAAAATATATTATTAACAAGTGTTTTTCTTGCGTTGTTTAGTTTCCCTTGGCTCAATAATCAGTAACATACTTTTAAATCCTTTAAAACCTAACAAACACAAGGTTTAAAGGTCAATTTTATTAACATTATGTTATTCAACACAAAAACTAATAATGTTAGTAAGTTTATAATTGAGTTACTTATTTGAAGTAACGGTGTATTATATTTGTTGGTAAAGATATCTTGTATTGAATAAGCCAAAAATCATATTGTGATGAAATTAATGAGGTTTGTTTCTTCAAATCAATTTAAATAAAGATTATGGATTAATGAAAACTGTATTAATGAAGTTTAAGATATAACATATCATCACAATAGCTACAATATTAATAACTATCTAAAGGTTAAATGTCATGGAATATAACTCTACCCGATCACCTAAACAATGTTACGATATGAATGATATTCGTACTGAGATCGATAAAATTGATCATACTGTTATAAAACTATTTGCTACTCGTTTTGAATATGTCAAAGCTGCTAGTAAATTTAAGAAAAATGCTAATGATGTACAAGCAAAAGCCCGTTTTGACAGCATGCTTGAACAACGAAAGCTTTGGGCAAATGAGTTAGGGCTAAATGGTGATGTGATCAAAGAGTTATATGCTAATTTGGTTCGTTATTTTATTGATGAAGAATTAAAACAATTTAATAATAAAGAAAAATAAGGATAGTTTTTTTATGGCTTATGCAAGTAAACAACAGTTATTGGATGAAATAAATAAAACCGCTAAGCTGTTTATTAATGAATTCACTGATTTATCAGAATCTGAAAAAGATCTTTTAATTGACGGTGTTGATCGTACACCCGCCCAAATGATTGCTTATCAGTTAGGATGGTTAAAATTAGTTAAATCTTGGGATGATGACGAACTAGCAGGAAAAACGCCCGAGCTACCTGCACCTGGGTATAAATGGAATCGTTTAGGCAGTTTATATCAAACATTCTATGATACGTATCAAGATCTACCTCTATCAGAATTAATCCAATCATTTAACCAACAAATTACGATTTGGAACAATTGGATTGAGTCTTTAAATGATAACACATTATTTATTAAAGATGTTCGTAATTGGACTAAACCTTATCCTGAATCTTGGACAGTCGCTCGTTTTATTCACATCAATTCTGTTGCGCCATTTAAATCCTTTAGGTCGAAAATCAGAAAGTGGAAAAAACTCAACAATCCAGTTTAAAAGTAACTTAATATTAAATATAACTATATAACCTAATAGGATGAATATGGCTTTTTCAGAAACCGAACGCCAGCAATTATTAGAACTAAAATTTGTTGGCACTAAAATTATTGAAAGACTTGAAGAAATGAAACTTGATTCTTTTGATAAATTACGCAACGCCTCTTTAGATGAAATTCTTAACAAAGGTGCATTATTAACAGGCTCAACTTGTTGGAAAAACAGTCATCAAGCAAAAACTGCAATACTCAATATTTTGTATTTAGTCCAACAAAAATAGTTAAAATATTTATAGTTACAAGATAAAATGAAAAAATAATCATTCTAGTTGAGAAGTTCTGATATGAAAAAAATGTTCTTATTACTGTTATTGATGACAATTAGTATGGTTTGTCACGCTGAAGAGTCCTGTACCAATAAAACCTCTGTTAGAGATTATCAATTTGATATTAACAATCAACCTTATAAATTCACATCTTACTTTTGTGAAGATGAAAATCAAGATAGAGTTTTTCCATATCCCGCTATATTAGAAATACACGGCAAAAATTTTAATAAAACGCTTAAAAATGTTATTGGAATGGCAGGTAAGATTGGTGTCATGTTTTCAAACTGGGATGATAAAAATACACCCGTATTCCATTATACTTTCAAATCACCAAAAAATGTTGAGGCTTATATTCCCATGATCATTGATGATAATAATGTAATGGTTGAATGTTCATACATGGATAAGACATTAACAACTGGAATAAAAGTTAAATATTCTTATTGTGGTGATTTGCAAATTGTTCAAGATGGCTTTGGAGAAGTTGAAGAGGGATTTGACAATTTACTTCCTGAGTTTTATTTAGAATTAATATATGATTTTTCAGATTTTACTGAGAATAAGAAGAGTCTGAAATACAAAAATTTTGATGTTTTTATCGGCAAAATCAATGATATCAGTTTTTACCGTCGCTATTCATCGATAAAAGATTATAAGTTGAATAAATATATGGTTGTTATAGCAAACAAAGAAAAAGAATACCAATTTAAACAACAAGATGAAATTTATCAACGTATGGGTAATCCTTTTATTCCAGAACGTTTTATTGGTCTGGATATTGTCGATTCAAAAGGAAATATCAAGTTTTATGATAAAAAGGCTTTATCGGCATTATTAAACGATTCGCCAATAAAAAGAAACATCAAATCTTATATACAGAATGATAAAAAAACACAACTTTATAATCAACCTGATGATAACTCGGCAACAGATATTTTCCTAGTCAAACACGATTTTGTCACAATTTTAGATGAGATTTTGAATGAATACCAATACGATATTCTTTGGTACAAAATAAGTTATAACAGTAAAGAACACGGTAACATAACTAAATGGATTAAAGGAAAACCGTTTATCTCTAATTTAGATTAGTTTGAATTTGAATATTTGGCATAAAACAAGTTATTACAGTAACAAGCACAGTAAAATAATTAAATGGATTAAAGAAAAATCATTTAACTTTAAGAGAAATGATTAACGAGAACACTTAATTAAATAAATCAGAATGTATATTGATTAACCAGCTAGAGTCAGCAATATAGCTAAATTACAATCCTTAATATTATTGTTATTTTGTCAAAAAGTTTGAGGAAATGGGTATGTTTCAGTATAAAACTAAAAAAATTGGTAGCGTTTTTAATTGACTATTTTAATTATTTAACAATTAGTTATAATTAAATTGTTTCTTTCCCTATATAGGGATAAACCGATACTATACCAACACAAAATTATAAACGTTTAGTGTTTCCTATATGCATAAAGTTAAATTTGTCAGCTAAGGATCAAATCAATTTTAGTTACTATTACTGGTAACTAAATTTATAATTTAAAGGCGGTACAGTAATACATATGATTTTTAATACTATTCTCTACTAAATTCATTAAATCTAAAAGTTAACCTATCTATTTTATGGATAAGATGTTTATTTCTTTATCCTCACGCTTATTAGTAATTAAACATATTCCTTATTTTGATAAATTTAATGTGATCAAAAACACAATTTTACTATTATCGGTGAGTTTATACACAAAAAAGTAATGCAGATAACCTGTTGAGAATGATAAGATAGCTTGTAGCAAAAGGTTTTATGGCTTTAGCTTTTTAGATTATGATGTCTTTTCAAATTAAAAATTGTAGTTTTATATCATGTTCTTAACAAAAGAATATTTGTTAAATAACTAAATTGTTGTAAAGTATGCAGTCTTTTTAGTAGTCAATGGATTAAGGATTTTTATGAAAACATGGCAGCGAGTTTTAGCTTGTTTTTTGGGTGGTTGTTTGATTGTTGGCGCATTTTGGTTTTTTACACAAACTTCATTAAGTGATGGTGATAATCAGATAGAAAAAGAAAAAAAAGCGCTCATTTCTGAGTTTAATTCAAATAAAGAAAATATTTTTTCACAAATTAATCAGCTAATCACTGAAGAAAAATATGATGAAGCGATTTCTTTAGCCAGTAAATATCAGGTTACAGAAGATCAAGCATTGTTGAAATTGAAAGATCAAGCTCAAGCAGAATTAACAAAAGTTAACACCCAGAAACAAATTACAGATTTGTCAAATGAGCTTAATACAACTCCTGAATCTGAATTACAGAAAAGATTCGATTTATACAGTAAACTATTAGAACTCGTTCCTGATAATTCGGAATATAAAACTAAATACGCTGAGTTAAAGCCAATAGTAGAAAGACAGCAAATGATAAGCTCTCAATTTACGGATGAAAATGGTGTTCATCGTAAACTTGAAAAATTTATAAAATTTAAATTGAAGGATGTAAGCACTTATAAACATCTTGAAACTAAATATGTCGAAAATGACGATGATACTTTAACAATTACCATCACGTTTAAGGGCAAAAAGGATGGTAGTAATAAAATTACTAAAAATACTGTTAAAGCGATTGTTGATTTAAATGGCAATCCAATTCGTATTATAAGTTGGAAATAAAAGGAGCTATAGCTCCTTTTTTAAAGTTATTAAATATGTGGCAACACTGAATAATAATGCGATATTCCTTCACTTTCTGCTTGTTCACTTATTTTTTATTGCATTTCATCTCTAATTTAAATCGGTTAATTTTCCTTAAATTTAATAGCTAGTGTTTCAATCAGTTAGCATAAAAACCTAATGATTTTGAGTAAAAAGATGAGTCTTTCCCTTTTTTAAGTAAAACAATGATGGCTTGTGGTCTATGCAGTTGCTGTCTAATTTTTTCTAAACTTATGTCGTCAAGTTGTTTAATGCTTTTTTTTATTCTTTCCCATTTTGATCGGCTGATTGGCACTCGGCTTTGTTCCCATGCATATTCACTATTAACACTGTAAGGGATTATTTTGTTTTCTTCATTATAAGCTAAATATAGATCGATATTATCTTTAGACAATCGGGTGGATAATTCAACATCTTCATCCCAATAGCTATCAATGCCTCGTCTATAACCACTGTTAATATCTAATACACTCTGATTGGCAATAGAAGAGTGACTAAAAGACTTTCCTTTTTCTTTATTGTAAACTTCTGATAACCCTGACGGAAGCTCAATATCTTGAGCATAAACAGAATCAATCAATAAACGTGCCTCTTGAGGCATTTTGATATATTCTTGCTTAAGTAGGATTTTTTGAGTGAGCCATAAATAAGCGTGATTAGGGTATACATAACTGGTATTGCGAAAAGCAGGATTATCCAGCCAATCTTTTTGCGGTTCATCTTGCCAAGGTGGCGCAAACACAGTAAGAACGGGCGGATCTCGCTCATCTTTTGATAGATTTTCTTTATTATCAGGTTTGATATTGCCGTATTTATCTCTTACATGCCGTTGTAAACGCCCGGCACGTTGTATCAATAGATCGATAGGGGCTATGTCACTTATCATTTCGTCAAAATCAAGATCTAAAGATTGTTCTATGACTTGGGTTGCAATGATCACTTTTGCTTGACGAATTTTACTATTTGAGGATTTTCCTGCCCATGTTAAGGCTTTTTCTTCAATTTCCAGTCGATCACAAAAAGCAAATCGACTATGAAAAAGTAAAATATGATCAGTGTCGATATTCAAGGTAAGTTGTAGTTGCTGATATAACTCAATAGCATCAGCTACACTATTTTTAATCCAACAGATAATTTTACCTTGTTCTATTGATTGTTTAATTCTAGTTATACCGGTTTCAATGTCGGCAATCCATGCTATTTTAACCTGACGTTTTACTTCTTCCCTGGTATCTATTGGTTGTTCAGTCAGACCATGATAATTAAGTCTCGTTATAAGCGGAAACGGTAATGACTGATTTAAAGATAAGGTTTGTTGGTTATTTGTTAAACCTTTATTGAATGCATTAAGTAACTTCTCACGTAAAAAGCCAGGTAATGTGGCAGTTAGAATAATGGCGCTACCGCCTTGTGAGGCGTGATAATTAAGTAATACTTCTAGCAGCTTTACCATGTAGCTGTCATAAGCATGAATCTCATCTAATATAAGTAATTTATGTTGCAGACCTAATAAGCGCAATGATTGATGTTTAAAAGGCATAATAGCCATTAAAACCTGATCCAGTGTACCTACGCCAACTTCTGCTAATAAGGCTTTTTTACGAGTATCAACAAACCATTCGTTACATTCAGCACTGACAGATTGTTCACCATTAGAATATTTTTGTTGGCTGATATGATCGTTCGTTAAAATGGATTGGGTAAAATTTGGATTCATATAGCTAGCGCCGTGAGTCAACACTAATGATGGATGACTACCTGTTTGATATAATTTTTCGTAGACATTTGCGGTGCGTTGATAAATAGCATTAGCTGTTGCCATAGTTGGTAGACCAATATAAATTCCTTGTGCTTTTTGGGCTGACATTAATCGACTTGCTAAAATCATTGATGCTTCGGTTTTTCCTGCACCCGTTACATCTTCCATAATAAACAATTCAGGGTTTTCATCAAATAATTGACAGGATAATGCGTACTCTTGTAGTGGTGTTGGTTTTTCAATAAAGGGAAAGAGATTTTTAATATTCTTAAATTGAGCAACAGAAGATAATTTGGGTAGAGTTGCTATGGCATTTTCGGCTTGAATGATTGCATGATTTTGCCAATATTCCATTAATGGCATCACTTGCCTATTAAATGCGAATAACTGCTCATTTGATCCTAACCAATCGCTGATAACAGTTAAACCAGCAATCAACCAACTTATTTGGTTCAGTTTTTTTTCATGTGTTTCATCGGAAAAAAATTCTAGATAATGTTGTAATTTATTATCTTTAATAAAAAGCTGATTAATTGCTTGAATATAATCGGATGCACTTTCTTTATCTTGTTGATTAAATGCTAACTTACCTTTTATATCTTTTAGTAGTTTAGGAGGCTTTCCATGATGCCCAGCCATGATTAGTAACCAAATATTATATAAATTCTTAATTTTTCGATTATATTGGTCTAGCTGAATTTCTGGCTTGAGTGATAAGAATTCACGCCATAACCACCAACCCAATGAGTCATGTCTTGATAAATATTCTTTTGAGGGATCAGCGGCAACAAGTTGTGGGTTATTGTGCTTAAATAGTTTTTGAAATCCATTAGCAAATTTACCAATATCATGCCAAGCTAAAAAATAGGCAAACCAAAGTGCAGCTTGTTCTTTATCATTTGAAGAAAAGCCTATTTTTTCAAATAATTCAAAAGAATTTAAATAATTGTGTTTGACTATCTGATAACCGCATGCCGCTACATCTAAATTGTGATAAGCAAGCAAATGATAGGAAGAATTATCGGCATTTTGTCGACATTTTCCCCAATATTGATAAAAAGATTCCGCCATTATAATTATTATCCCTTTTTAATTGTCGATAGATTGATTCATATTTTTATTGGATAACAAAGTGAATGATATAAAAATAAATAATTTCATATAATTAACTTTATTATCTGTCCTATCATTGTGCTAAACAGATATTGTGCTAGTAAATCAATTTTTTGTCGTTAATTAATTTGTTAAGGTTATTTACTAATCTATTTAGATTCTAATGAATAGAAAGCTTATAATTTATTCATTAATATAACTGGTTTAACATAAAAATACAGGTAATAATTTAGCGTTTTATACTGAAACGTTATGTTAACCTCAAACTTTTTTACAAAGAAAATTAGTTTTTTAAAAAAACAAATGGATTAAGTGTTATGTTTATCAACCCATAAAGAGCGTTATTAATGAATATAATAATATTAACTATTGTGTTGGTTCTTGAATTTATTAATTAGGTTTTGCTCATTTAGTTGAAGTTTGGCAAAATAGATGACCTATTATAGATGGGATAATTGTTTTGAATCATCAAGACAATAATTTCAATGGCACTTACCAATATTTATACGAGTGATTAAACAGGAATGACAATAGGATGATTAACCAAATCAAACAAAAAATAAACACAATACTTATAACAAGTTGTATAAGTGGGTTAGTTATTTGTTCTATGACGGTTAATGCTCAAGAAACTCAGGCAGAACAATCGCCAACAGCAACAGAGGCTAACGCTGATGCTGTTTTACCTAGCCAACCATTAACAAATGATCAGGCTAATTTTGTTGGACCTGTTCAAGTTACTGAAAAAATCTATCGTAAAACTACTTTTTCTTTATTAGGTGAGCCTAAATATCCTGAAGATTTTGATCATCTTGATTATGTAAATCCAAAAGCACCAAAAGGTGGAACGATCAAGCTCGCTGAAATAGGCACTTTTGATAATTTTAATCGTTATGCTAGTCGAGGTGCGCCCGAAAAAAACTCAGGATCATTATACGACACCCTTTTTACAAACTTAGCGGATGATATTACCAGTTTTTATCCATTAATTGCGACATCCGTTACCTATTCTGACAATTATCGTTGGGCGGAAGTTGCTATTAATTCCGATGCCCGTTTTCAAGATGGCAAACCAATTACGGCACATGATGTTGAATTTACCTTTCAAAAATTTATGACTGAAGGTGTTCCACAATATCGTGTATATAATCAGGGTATTACTGTTAAAGCGCTAGATGATTACCATGTGCGCATTGATTTACCTGAAACAGATCGAGAAAAGTTATTATCCTTTATTGGTAATATGCCCGTTATACCGCAACATTTTTGGCAAAACCACAATTTTTCTGAACCAATTGCTACGCCACCTGTGGGCAGTGGCCCTTACTATATCAGTGATTATAAAATGGGACATTTTGTGGTTTATCGACGCAATCCTAACTATTGGGCAAGTAATTTACCCGTTAATAAAGGGATGAATAATTTCGATGAAAAACGCATTGAATACTATATGGATAGTAGTATTTCATTAGAAGCTTTTAAAGCTGGTGAATATGATCTTCGTGGTGAGGGACAGCCTAAAAATTGGTTTACTCAATATCAAGGCCAATATTTTGATTCGAATAATATTATCAAACAGGAAAAACCGATTCAAACGGCTATAGATACCAAATGGTTAGCATTTAATTTGCAAAAAGATTTGTTTAATGATGTTAAAGTTCGTGAAGCAATTACTTTAGCTTTTGATTTTCAATGGTTAAATCACGCTTTTTATTATGATAGCTACAAAAGACCTTACAGTTTTTTTGAAAATACTATTTATGCGGCGATAGGTACGCCAAGTGAACAAGAGTTAAAATGGCTTAATCAATATAAAGATATTATTCCTGAACGGGCGTTTGAGAATGCCTTTTACATTCCTAAAAGTGATGGTCTTGGGTTTAATCGTGATAATTTATTAAAAGCGACTGACTTACTTCAACAAGCTGGATGGATTATTAAAGAAGGTAAATTAGTCAATGCTAAAACCAATCAACCTTTTGAATTTGAACTTGTTACATATCTTGGGGATGATATTAAATATGCGATACCTTTTCAGCAAAACTTAGCTCGTTTAGGTATCACAATGAAAATCGTGTCACTTGATTATGCTCAGTTCACACGTCGTTTGCGTGAGCGTGATTATGATATGATGCCACGTACTTATGGTGCTGAAAATTATCCCTCATCAGACTTAATGATCCTTTGGGGAAGTGAATATCTTAATTCATCATGGAATGCATCAGGATTACATAATCCAGCAATTGATGGAATTATCGCTGAAATTACTAAAAATTTAGATAATGAAGCTCAGCTCATTCCTCTTGGGCGCGCTCTTGATCGCATCTTAACTCAAGAATATCCTATGATTCCAATGTGGTATAACAGCAATACTTACTATGCATATTGGAACAAATTTGGGCAGCCAGATGTTCAACCCGCTTACGCTATTGGTGTAGATAGTTGGTGGTATGATGCAGATAAAGCAGCTAGCCTGACTAAAAATCGGAAACATTAACATGCTTAATTATCTTATTCGACGATTATTACTCATTATTCCTACACTGTTTGTTATTTTAACGATTAACTTTTTTATTGTACAAGTAGCGCCAGGAGGCCCAGTTGATCAAGCATTAGCACTGATTGAAAATGGCCCAGAAGCAGGGCAAGCTATTTTGCCGGGAGGTGATAATAGCGCTGTAAAATTGCAACAACCTAAAAATGAGTCAACTTATCGTGGATCGCGCGGGCTTGATCCACAAATTGTGACCATGATCGAAAAACAGTACGGTTTTGATAAACCAATAATAGAACGTTATTTTGAAACATTAAAAAAATATGTCATGTTTGATTTTGGCAATAGCTTTTTTAAAAGTGAATCTGTAATAGGTTTAATTATTAAAAGTTTACCTGTTTCGATTTCACTCGGCCTTTGGAGTACTCTCATTGTCTATCTTATTTCGATTCCTTTAGGGATACGAAAGGCGGTTAAAGATGGATCGGCTTTTGATTTTTGGTCAAGTACGTTAATCATTATTGGCTATGCAATACCCGCTTTTTTATTGGCGGTGTTACTCATTGTACTGTTTGCGGGTGGAAGTTATTGGGATATTTTCCCATTACGAGGATTAGTTTCCAACCATTTTGAACAGCTCGATTTTTGGGGTAAGGTAAAAGATTATGCTTGGCATATCTGTTTACCGACTATTGCAATGGTGATCAGTGGTTTTGCATCGTTAACCATGCTAACCAAAAATTCATTTTTAGATGAAATCCGTAAACAATATGTCATAACCGCTAGAGCCAAAGGTCTAAGCGAGCGACAAATTCTTTATAAACATGTGTTTCGTAATGCAACTTTACTTATTGTATCGGGCTTTCCAGCTGCATTTGTCGGTATCTTATTTACCGGTTCGTTACTGATAGAAATTATTTTTTCACTCAATGGGCTTGGGCTATTGGGGTATGAAGCGATCATTCAACGAGACTACCCAGTTATTTTTGGCTCGTTGTATATTTTTACGTTAATCGGACTAATTGCTAAGCTATTATCCGATTTATCTTATATGATAATTGACCCACGCATTGACTTTGAGGCTCGCAATTGATGACTAGTAATTACTCTATTAATCAGCAACGTTGGCAACGATTTAAGCACAATCGGCGTGGATACTATTCGCTTTGGTTATTTATGATTTTTTTTGTAATTAGCCTATTTTCTGATTTTATTGCTAACGATAAACCGATTTTTATTAAATATCAGGATAATTATTATTCACCGATTTTTCATTTTTATCCTGAAAGTGAATTCGGTGGACAATTTGATACTCAAACAAATTTTTTAGATCCGGCTGTGCAACATAAAATAGAAGCAGATGGTTGGATTTTATGGCCTCTATTTCGTTATAGCTATAATACGTTAATTTATGATACGCCAAGCACGTTTCCAACTTCACCATCACTTTCCCATTGGTTAGGTACGACCGATGCTGGTTTTGATGTATTGGCAAATATATTATATGGTTTTCGTATTTCTATGTTCTTTGCCATTTTATTGACACTTTTTACCACGATCATTTCAGTTATTATCGGCGCAGTTCAAGGTTATTATGGTGGCAAAATTGATTTGATTGGACAACGTTTTATCGAAATTTGGTGTGGATTACCTGAGCTATTTGTGATTATTTTACTGGCGAGTATTTTACCGCTTGATTTTTGGTGGTTACTCGGGATAACGGTATTATTTGGTTGGATGGCTTTATCAGCTATTGTACGTACTGAATTTTTGCGTACCCGTAATTTTGATTATATCCGTGCTGCCAAAGCAATGGGTGTCGGCGACAGCAAAATTATGTTTCGTCATATTTTACCGAATGCAATGGTTGCAACATTAACATTTTTACCTTTTATTTTATGTGGTTCAATTACAACATTAACTTCTCTGGATTTTCTAGGTTTTGGTTTACCGATTGATTCGCCATCTCTTGGTCGTTTGTTACTACAAGGTAAAAATAATTTGCAAGCACCTTGGCTTGGTATTAGTTCATTTTTAATTATTGCAACTTTGCTATCATTGCTTATTTTTATTGGTGAAGCAATCAGAGATGCTTTCGATCCAAACAAGGGAGTGTATCGATGAGTTCTACTTTATTATCTGTTGAAGATTTAAGTATTGCTTTCAAACGTGATACACAATCACAATTGCGTGTTGTAAGCAATGTTAGTTTTAACATTGATGAACAAGAAACACTTGCTTTAGTTGGTGAGTCAGGTTCAGGCAAAAGTGTGACTGCATTGTCTATTTTACGTTTATTACGTAAAGAGCAGGTGAGTTACCCAATGGGTGATATTTTATTTGCAGGGCAATCTTTGCTTCATGCACCCGATAAAGAGCTTCGTAAAATTCGTGGAAATCAAATTAGTATGATTTTCCAAGAACCGATGGTGTCGCTCAATCCATTACATACCGTTGAAAAACAGCTTTATGAAGTACTTTCATTGCATCGCGGTATGCGGCCTAATGCTGCCCGTAGCGAAATTTTGCAATATCTCGATCGTGTTGGAATTAAAGAACCAAAAAATAAATTATCTGCTTTTCCTCATCAGCTATCGGGTGGAGAGCGACAGCGAGTTATGATTGCTATGGCAATTCTAACCCATCCTAAATTATTAATTGCTGATGAACCTACTACCGCATTAGATGTATCCGTACAGGCTCAGATTATTCAATTACTTAAAGAGCTTAAAAATGAATTGAATATGAGTATGTTATTTATTTCGCATAACCTTGGTATTGTCAAAAAGTTAGCTGATAAAGTGGCCGTTATGCAACAAGGTAAAATTGTTGAATATAACAGTAAACAACGTATCTTTTTGCGTCCTGAACATGAATATACTCAAACCTTGCTAAATTCCGAACCAAGTGGCGATCCGGTTGTTTTACCTCAAACGCCAGGAATACTGCTTAGCGTTAACCATCTTAATGTAGATGTAATAACTAAAAAAAGGCTATTTAGTCACGAACAAAAAAGAATTGTTGATAATGTGGGTTTGACGATACACCAAGGTGAAACAGTGGGTATTGTCGGTGAGTCAGGTTCAGGAAAAAGTACAACAGCTTTGGCTATTTTACGATTGATTAAATCTGAAGGTGAAATCTTATTTGATAGCCACCCAATACAGAATTTAAAGGGTAAAAAACTGTTACCATTTAGGAGCCGCATCCAAGTTGTGTTCCAAGATCCGTTTTCGTCACTCAATCCTCGTTTTAATGTTGAGCAAATTATCAGCGAAGGTTTAGTTACTCATAAAAAACTGAGTAAAAATGAACGTGAAAAAGCGGTAATTGAAATTATGCAAGAAGTTGGTCTCGATCCTGATTTACGTTTTCGCTATCCAACCGAATTTTCCGGTGGACAACGTCAACGTATAGCTATTGCTCGAGCATTAATTTTACAACCAGAATTACTGATTTTAGATGAACCAACTTCATCTTTAGATCATACTATTCAAAAGCAAATCATTGAGTTACTCAAATCGTTACAGGAAAAACATCGGCTCAGTTATCTCTTTATTAGTCATGATTTAGCGTTAGTTTATTCAATATGTCATCAAGTCATAGTTATGAAAGATGCACAAATTGTCGAGCAAGGATCACGAGAAAAGATCTTTTATTCTTGCGAACATGAATATACCAAAGCGTTACTGTCATTTTTAGATAAACCGCCTCGTAGAGGAAACAAAACCCTAATTCATGCCGATAAAGCTGAAAAAATAGAAAAGAATGATCATAAAAATGATAATTCACAAAATCAAAAACAAGAAAAAAAGGTCGATTGGGAAAACGCGTTATTAATGCGCAAAAAGTAGTTATACATAAAGCTATGGTTGAATTTAGTTCACGATTACCAATGAATGAATATTTATCTCTATTTATAGGTTAGCCATGAAAAAACAAACATTACCTTGTTCAATAACACTCTGTACGTTGTTACTTTCACCAACTGTAATGGCGTTAAATTGTGGTGAAGATCCTGCTCAAAATAGGGTGCAAGCAAATAATTATATTTTTCAAATTTTAGATTTTATTGATTTACCCATTCAAGGTATTAAACATGAAGTTAGAACATCGACAACAATAATTAATAATCGTAATGAGTCAACGGCTAAACATATCCTCAATTATGATGAAAATGGATTAATTACTCAAAGCCAATATATTTTGTACTCGGATAATAATAAACGTGTTTATTCAGAAAATTTGCAAAAAACAGCCGTTGGTTGGGAAAACTTTATTGAAGATCTGGAATATAAAACAAGCAGTATCATTCAATTTAAAACCGATGAACAAGGTAAAATAGTTGAATCACAACAAGCAAAAAAAGCATTAGACTTTATCTTCACTGCAACGGATAGTTACCAATATGATAGTAACAATTGTCTGATCAGCAAACAGGTACAATGGAAAGTTAAAGGGATTGATGATAAGGGTAAATTTACTGGTGTTGATCAAAATGGTGCGTCAGCTTATACCTTTAATTATCAACAACATCAATTAGCTAAAGTTTTATATCAGTTCAGTAATAATACCCAAAATGAAAGTAACTTTTTATATCAATACGATAATAATTACCGCTTAACTGCAATACAATCAGCTTATCTATCGGCAAGTAAAGATGTGGTGAATTATACCACTCAATTCTTAACCTTTGATGACAAAAATGATTGGCTCACCGCGACTAAAATAAGACAAGATCAAAAAAATAAACAAACTAATATTGTTAGAGAAATAACCTATTATTGATGTTTAACTTTAATCTGCGTTAACCAACTGGATAACGCTTTTTATTGATTAATTATATCAAATGCTGTTTTAGTTAACTTCGGACAAATAAAATATAAACTGCATGGATAGTCCATGCAAGGGCTAACGCAACGGTTAGTATTTTTTCCCGCTTTGGATAGATTTTATGATGATGTAAAATCGTGATAATCTTCTGTAATGCGCACCAAATAGGTAACGAAATCATTAAAAATAAAAATAATTTACCTGTTTCTGTATTTGCTACTTTAAGTATATAAGAACGAGTTGTTGCATTACCAAAAGGAATAATGAACGCAATTATTATCATAATGGCTGGCAAAAAGATCGCAGCCCATGTTCCACCTAAAGCAAATAATCCTTTTGCAAGACTACCCTTTGAATGTGTAGTTTTAATTTCTTGATTTTTCATCGGATAAATACCATCTATTTTAAAACAAATAACACTAAGCAAATTGAAATAGCGATTGTCACTAACCATAAACCAGCAGTAAATAAATAATCTTGTGTTCTCTTATTTGAGCTTGTTGAAAAAATAACTTTAGGGGCTAAGTTAAACCAACTTATTGAATGAAAAATAGCAACCAATAATGCTAAGCAATTGAGCACAACAACAAAAGGACTACGTAAAAAGAAGATAAAGCGATAAAACTCATCTTGTCCCATACTATTGGTATACATGCATATTACGCCATACATTAACATTAAACTGCCCCAAAGCATTGCAAAGGGAATTAATTTGTTAATGATTGAACAAAATCGAGATTGTTTCTGTGGTAAATCACTATATTCAGACTGATTACTGATATTACTTACATTATTATTTGATTGATAATTGTCATTACTTTTTTTAATCATAACTTTCTCAATGTGGGTAACATTTTTAGGTAATTAACGTTTTTAGAGTTTAATTAAGTATTATAAACACTAAGCTATCCAAATCGTCAAATTAAAGTCGCACATAATATCGGTTTTTGACCTAACAACACTAGGCAGAAAGTGCGTTAAAGGTCAATAGCCATAACATTAAAATATCGAGTTATCAGATAAATAGAAAGAGTAGATAAAAACAAAAAAATTTAAAAAAGGAAACTAAGCTCACATTTTTAAAGATTGATATCCGTTAAAATAATAACGATTTTATACTTATTTGACTTTGAAACGAAAATCCCCACGAGAGTGGGGAACTGATTTTAATTATTAATTGCTATAGGTTTATCCCTATCAAGATAAGGAACATTGATTACAACTAATAGTAGGATTGTAACATAAATAAATTTATTATCATAATTATTACTAGCTATCTTATTTAATTATTAATAACTATCTTGTCTTTTTTGTTGTTAATTAGAAAATTATATGTTAAATTAAAAATGGCTAGAACATACTAGCTATACATTATCAGCATTGCATGAAATAACCATCGATATAAGTACTCATTGAGTATACAGCATTGCTAATATTTTCCAATTTTTTTATAAGGAGAAGGTTTTATGTTTTTATTAAGAAAATTATTACCAATATGTAATTCTCTAGGAAATATGTTTAATTACCGAAAAAATCGATGGGCAATTGAATTAATGCATATAACAAATGATCAAAAAATTCGATCGTATACTTTAAGTTTTGAAATCAATAAATCAGCTTCATATAGAATTAAATGATTTAAGCTTAAACCGATAAGCGGAATAATTTATATTTCGCTTATTTCAAACTGGAAAAAGGAGTATAAATTGCCTACTTTATCATTGTTAGACCATGAATGGATTCCTGTAAGACATTTTAATGGTCAGATAAGTAAAATTAAACCCAGTCAGTTAATTGATGAAACCATTTTTGATTTAGCCTATTTTAGACCTGATTTTCAAGGTGCTGCATACCAATTTCTTATTGGTTTACTACAAACTGCTTGTTACCCCAAAAATAATGATGAATGGTTAGACTATTGGGATGAGGGAATACCACAATCACAGCTAGATAAAGCATTTGAACAAATTAAACCAGCAATGCAATTTGGTGCTACTAAACCTGCTTTTATGCAAGACTTTACACCATTAAATGGTAATAAAGTACCAATATCGGGTTTATTGGTTGAAGCGCCTGGTGAAAATGCTTTAAAGAGAAATACAGATCATTTTATTAAGCGGGATTTTGTTAAGGCTATCTGCCCACATTGTGCTGTTATGGCATTATTTACTTTACAAACTAATGCCCCAGCAGGTGGACAAGGGCATCGAGTCAGTTTGCGAGGCGGAGGACCAATTACCACTTTAATAATGCCTGAGCTGAACTCGCCAACACCATTATGGAAAAAATTATGGTTAAATGTAGTGCCACTTAATGATGATGAAAAACCACAACGCTATGATGAAACTGTCTTTCCATGGTTAAACAAAACCATAACCAGTGAACCGCCCAAAAATTTAAGTGTATATCCTGAACAAGCTAATTTTTGTCAAGCTTTTTGGGGTATGCCTCGTCGAATTGAGCTAGATTTTGACAATATAACGCAAGGCAATTGTGATCTTTGTGGTGAGGAGTCGTCCGAACTTATTAGCCATTATCAAACTAAAAATTATGGTGTTCAATATCAAAACTGGCGGCATCCTTTATCTCCTTATCGAACAGACAGTAAAACGGGTGCACCGATTGCCATCAAAGGTCAGCCTGGAGGGTTAATTTATCGCGATTGGTTAGGAATGGTTACTACTAATGATGATAACCAGCCAGCTCAAGTTGTAAACGCTCATGATTATCGTGACTTGGAATCTACCGAAGAATATCACCTTTGGTGTTTTGGTTATGATTTTGAGAATATGAAAGCTCGCTGCTGGTATGAACATAACTTTCCTGTCTATCCAATATTTGCTGACCCAGATAGTGATATTAAAGAGTTAATAGCACTAGCACTTGAGTTTAGTAAAGATACTTTACCAATACTACGTAAAGCCTTGGCTAGTATCAATAAACAATCAAGTTCCGTTGATATTGCTTATTGGAAAGAAACTGAAATACCTTTTTATGAATTTGTTAAACAACTTATTGATGAAAAAGATAACCCAAATGGTCGCTTTCACTTGTTGTTAGGTTGGACAAATACCTTATTGAAATATATCACCCAAATTTACGATAAAGCTGCTTTTTCAGATCCAGATCAACAAATGATCAATTCTGAAAAAATTAGTACAAGAGAAAAACTACTTAAAGATTTTAACAAACTTAAAAATATCAAAAAGATTAAAAATAATAAACCGTCTTGATAGCATGTAGGGAGAACAACATGTCAGATACTACCCCAAAAGAGCTGATCATCTTAAATGATAACCATAAAAAGATTATTGATGAATGGTTTTCTATGTTGCAGCAACGGCAAGGTAAATTCAATGGTATTACTTATAATGGACGCAAATTGCGAGCTGAATTACGTCGATATTCATTATCTGAGTTTATATGTTCACAAGCTGGCCACAGGATTTTAGCTGATAAACTTATTAATAATGACAGTAAATTAGCTAAAACAGAAGTTCATTATTATGCATTAAAGATATTTGCTAATGTGGCTGCTTTTGCAGAAAAGAATAATGATAAATCGCCATTTGCTGCACAATTAAGTGAAAAAATCAAAGGTGGCGAACGCAATTATTTATCTGAACTGCGATTTGAACGTCTTCTTACTAGTGAAACCCCTGAGGAATTTTGTCAACGTTTAATTCGTGCTGTTAAGTTGCGAGGTGAAAAAGGGGTTAATCTAACTTCCCTTGCTGATGGCATCTTTTTATGGATGCAAGAGTGGGATGCACGTGAACATGGTTGGCCAGCTGATACTAACCCGTTTAAACGCCTTTCTGTTCGTTGGGAAATGGACTACTTTTCAACTAAAAATAATACTAATACTAAAACTAATACTAAGGAATAATCATCATGACTACATTTATTCAATTACATCTATTAACCGCTTATGCTCCCTCAAACTTAAACCGTGATGATTTAGGTCGACCAAAAACAGCTAAAATGGGTAATACTGACCGTTTACGCATTTCGTCACAAAGCTTGAAAAGAGCTTGGCGAACCTCTGACTGTTTTTATCAATCATTGAGTGATCATATTGGCACTCGTTCACGCCGCTTTGCTCGAGATTGGGTATATAAACCAATGATTGATAATGGTATATCTGAAAAAATAGCTAAAGAGAGTGCAATTAAAATAGCCGGTCAGTTTGGTAAAGTAAAAAATGAAAAATCACCAAAAGACCCATTGACTAATTTAGAAATCGAACAATTAGTACATATTAGTAATTATGAACAACAAGCAATTAAACAATTAGTTGATTTATTAATTAGTGAAAAACGTGAGCCTACCGATAATGAAGTTAAATTATTGCGTAAAGAAAATAGTAGTATTGATATTGCATTATTCGGACGAATGTTAGCAGATAGCCCGGCATTTAATATTGAAGCTGCGTGTCAAGTTTCTCATGCATTAGGGGTAAGTACCGTAACCATTGAGGATGATTTTTTTACTGCTGTTGATGATTTAAATAATAATGATGTTGATGCTGGATCAGCACATTTGGGCGAACGTGGATTTGCCTCTGCACTGTTTTATACTTATGTCTGTATCAGCCGTGATTTATTATTAGAAAATTTAAATGGTGATGAAATATTGGTTGAAAAAACCTTAAAAGCTTTAACTGAATCAACCACCAAAGTAGCACCAACCGGTATGCAAAATAGTTTCGCTTCACGGGCATATACTTCCTACTTATTGATAGAAAAAGGGAGTCAACAACCTCGCTCTTTAGCGGTAGCTTATTTTAATCCAATTCGTAGTCAAGATCTGGTTAATGATGCTATTACCCGTTTAGAAGAGCAACGTGATAAATTTGATAAAGTTTATGGCCAATGCGCTGATAGTCGCTATGTTCTCAATAGTGAAACAGGAGAAGGAACCCTTAGCGCGGCATTAGATTTTGTTGCGCAAAAATAGGAGAGTCGACAAGATGATAGACCATCTTATTTTTCAGATTTATGCCCCTTTTACCTCTTGGGGCGAACCTGCTGTTGGCGAAATTCGCCACAGCAATATTATTCCCTCTCGCTCTGCTTTATTGGGATTAGTCTCGGCGGCGCTTGGAATTCGACGTGATGATAATCAAATTGATAATTTTAATCAGCATTATTATTTTGCGATTCGTCCTTTTATTGCTAATAATAGCTGGTTTAGAGATTTTCATACTGTTCAAGCTCCTAGAGCTAACAAAAAGCAAGTATGGCATACGCGTTTTGATGAAATTCGACAGAACCTCCTTGATCTAGAAACTTTATTATCACAGCGAGAATATTACAATGATGTTTACTATCAAATTGTAATGTCTGAAACTGAAAATGCACCCTATAGTTTAGCCCAAATACAACAAGCATTACTTAACCCCGTTTTTCCATTATACGCAGGAAGGAAAAACTCACCTTTATCGTTGCCGTTATCACCTATCTTGTATCAAGGAACATTGAGTGATGCTTTTATTTTTGCAGACAAGCATTATCAAGAGTGTCATCGTCAAGATCCGGTTATTGATAAATTAGTAGAAAGCACTGCTGATGAATATTATTGGGAACAAATTAATCAAGAAGATCACTTTAAGGTAATTAAAATTCAGCTTCGGCAAGATCAACCAATAAGTAGTGAGCGCAGGCAATTTAGTTGTCGTCTGCAGTTTTCAGGCAAATTGAAAGGGAGTGAATAGATGTATTTTTCTCGAGTTACTTTAAAACTAAACCAACTTCCTTATATTATGCAACAGAAAATGCAAAATTCGGGACCTTATGCAATTCATCAATGGTTATGGCAACTCTTTCCTAATCAAGGAAAACGGATCTTTTTATTTCGTGAAGAGCGAATTGGTAAAGGTTATCAATATTATCTATTATCGGAAGTAGCGCCACTCTCAAATCATCAACTATTTTTAATAGAAACTAAACCGTATCAACCAAAATTAACAGCTGGAATGAAATTGTTTTTTTCACTACGGGCTAATCCAGTGGTGTTTAAAAATGGTAAGCGTAGTGATGTGTTGATGAACGCTAAATATCCGATTAGAAAACAAGGGTTAAAAATAGAAACTAATGAGATAAAACTTCGTCAAAATCAAGCTGCAATAAACTGGTTAATTAAACAGAGTGAAACCAGAGGATTTTCATTATCAATCACTAACGATCAACAAGTAAATTGTGCAGTAATTAGTTATGTCCAACAGCAATTTATTAAAAAAAGTGATCTTAAACCAATTATTTACAGTAGCGTTGATTATCAAGGCGTGTTGACGGTGACGGATGCTGAATTGTTTTTAAATACCATCTATCAAGGAATAGGCAAAAGTAAAGGATTTGGTTGTGGTTTATTCTTGATAAAACATTATCAATAGGATAAACGGTTATGGTTTATATTCCACTTAATCCTATTCCTTTAAAAAATAGAACTTCAATGATTTTTTTGCAATATGGACAAATTGATGTTCTAGATGGAGCGTTTGTATTAATTGATAAAACAGGCATTAGGACTCATATTCCAGTGGGTTCTATCGCTTGCATAATGTTAGAACCAGGCACCAGAGTTTCACATGCTGCTATCAAATTGGCCGCAATGGTTGGAACCTTGCTTGTTTGGGTAGGTGAAGCAGGCGTAAGAATGTATTCATCGGGGCAACCAGGTGGAGCAAGATCAGACAAATTACTTTACCAAGCTAAATTGGCTTTAGATGATGATTTACGTTTAAAAGTGGTCAAAAAAATGTTTGAGTTACGATTTGGCGAACCTGCACCTAGTCGTCGTTCAATTGAACAGTTACGAGGTATTGAAGGATCGCGCGTACGTGAAACTTATTCATTACTGGCTAAACGTTATCATGTTAAATGGCACGGAAGAAAATACGACCCTAAAGATTGGCAAAAAGGCGATACGGTTAATCAATGTATAAGTGTAGCCACATCTTGCTTATATGGAATCACCGAAGCGGCTGTTTTAGCGGCTGGCTATGCTCCAGCAATCGGATTTGTACATAGTGGAAAACCACTCTCATTTGTTTATGATATTGCCGACATTATTAAGTTTGATACAGTTGTTCCCAAAGCATTTGAAATAGCTGCAAAAAACAAAATTGATCCCGATCGGGAGGTTCGTGTAGCCTGCCGTGAAATTTTTAGAAGCCAGAAGACATTAGCAATATTAATTCCGCTTATTGAAGAAGTTTTGTCCGCTGGTGGTATCGAACCGCCTCTACCACATGATGATGCCCAACCACCAGCTATCCCAGAACCTCAATCTTTAGCCGATAGTGGCTTTAGGAGTCGCTAATATGAGTATGTGTGTTGTGGTAACTGAAAATGTTCCACCTCGATTACGTGGTCGTTTAGCAATTTGGTTACTTGAAATTAGAGCCGGAGTTTATATCGGTGACATATCAAAACCAATAAGAGAAATGATATGGCAACAAATTGTTAAACTTGCAGAAGAAGGCAATGTAGTCCTTGCTTGGGCGACTAATACAGAATCAGGATTTGACTTCCAAACTTATGGCGCTAATAGAAGGGTTCCGGTAGATTTAGATGGACTAAGATTAGTCTCTTTTTTACCTATTGAAAATCAATAGGTTAACGTTCTTTAAAAAATTAAAAAAATTGGTAGATTTTTGGAGTGACAATAAATCTAAATAAAACAATTATATATATTTAGAGTGTTCCCTGTATACACAGGGATAAACCGCATTTATTGGATAGCGGAATTAAATCCATGACGTGTTCCCTGTATACACAGGGATAAACCGCTCATTTTCATTGCCGATTTATAGTGATATAGGTGTTCCCTGTATACACAGGGATAAACCGTTACGACCTCGTCACTGGGCGTGGTTAGCCAAGTGTTCCCTGTATACACAGGGATAAACCGCCGAGCAATATTTGCAGGTTGGACAGATCTACGTGTTCCCTGTATACACAGGGATAAACCGGTTTTCATCTCCATTGCTATAGTTTAGTACTCGTGTTCCCTGTATACACAGGGATAAACCGACGAATTGAATAAAAAAATAATTTATAATTTTGTGTTCCCTGTATACACAGGGATAAACCGACATGAAAGTTGGTGACATGATCATGATGAAAGTGTTCCCTGTATACACAGGGATAAACCGAGCTTTGTGCAGAGGGTCTGTTGTGTGTTACCGTGTTCCCTGTATACACAGGGATAAACCGTTTTGGTGTTGCGCTGTTTCGGTCTTGCGTTAGTGTTCCCTGTATACACAGGGATAAACCGTGTGGTTATACACCTCGAAAAAATCAGGTGCGGTGTTCCCTGTATACACAGGGATAAACCGAAATTAAATGGTTATGTCAAAATAAAGAGCGTGTGTTCCCTGTATACACAGGGATAAACCGCAAACTTAACTCGCCGAACAGGTAATCAGTGACGTGTTCCCTGTATACACAGGGATAAACCGTGCGAGCGAGGCTTTGTCGATTTTAGGTGGAAGTGTTCCCTGTATACACAGGGATAAACCGTATTGAAAGATCCTGATTCTGCAAAATATTCTGTGTTCCCTGTATACACAGGGATAAACCGACTTTGTATCAACTAAATTTCCCATTATTAATGTGTTCCCTGTATACACAGGGATAAACCGCTAAGAGTAGAATTAGGATCAGCGAATTCAGAGTGTTCCCTGTATACACAGGGATAAACCGCGCTTTAGCAACTGCTGTGCTTTTTTCCTGTAGTGTTCCCTGTATACACAGGGATAAACCGCGAATACACAAGAACCCGCGGCGCAGGCATTTGTGTTCCCTGTATACACAGGGATAAACCGACGTTATGAATCGAATTTTTAATAAAGAGGAAGTGTTCCCTGTATACACAGGGATAAACCGTCTAGATGTTCTCCATAATATTCATCTTTACTGTGTTCCCTGTATACACAGGGATAAACCGCCGCCTCATTCCTCAATTACTCCCTCATCTGCGTGTTCCCTGTATACACAGGGATAAACCGCAAAAGCTCCGTATGAAGCACCTGATAATCTCGTGTTCCCTGTATACACAGGGATAAACCGCATATAATTTATCTGCTTTTATATCTGATACTGTGTTCCCTGTATACACAGGGATAAACTATATTCGTCATTTTGCAGGGCTTTCTGCAAATTGTGTAAGGATAAATCAGCTTTTACCTGATTTTTTATTTAACTGAAATCCTTTGTTGGATAAGTTATTGCTAATTTGCTCTAAGTCAGAATGTTCAGTTTTTTCTGAAACATTAAATAATTGAGCAAAATATTATACAGTTTTGTATCCATTTTGTTTTATTAGCGGTTTATCTAAAAAAGCTTGTCTTTCTGTTAGTATTGGATACCTTCTTGTTCAATAACAACACAATGATTTGATTATAATTAGTTAAAATAGTTTTTATATCACAAAGATCTTCAATAACTTGTTGCAATGATGGTATTGGAAAACACAATAAGGTGTAAAAGTAGATTTAATTTTTGTCTAATATCTTTATACTTATCGATAATTTGTTATAGGGAATAATATGTTTTTAATAGGTTTTTGAGATTATTTGCGTTAAAAGCATAGATTATGGTAGATTTTTCTTATTTATTATGGATATTAAAATAGAAAATTGTAATACATATCAAGTTATGCTCTTTCTTAAAGAAGACGATTAAAGGTAAATTTGAGTTCTTCTAAAATATTTATTAAAAATAGCTTACAATAGTGCAATATTAAACATATGGTCATCATAAATAGTTTAGGAATTTAGCATGACAGGCAAATTTATTGTCATTGAAGGTCTTGAAGGTGCGGGGAAAACGACAGCAATCAATACTGTTGCTCGTATTTTGAATCAATATCATATTTGCGATTTACAATTTACTCGTGAGCCAGGTGGTACACCAATTGCTGAAGCATTACGTAATCTTATTAAAAATGGTTTAGATGATGAACCTTTGACGGATAAAGCCGAATTACTGATGTTATATGCTGCTCGCATTCAATTGATTGATAATGTAATTAAGCCTGCACTGAATGCTGGTAAATGGGTTATTGGTGATAGGCATGATTTATCAACTCAAGCTTATCAAGGTGGTGGTCGCCAGTTAGATAAAGTTTTTATCGCCACATTAAAAGAACAAGTTTTAGGTAATTTTAAGCCCGATTTAACGTTATATTTAGATATTGAACCACAAATTGGTTTAATGCGAGCTAGGGAAAGAGGAGAACTCGATCGTATTGAACAACAATCATTACCTTTTTTTGAGCGAATTCGTCAGCGTTATTTAGAACTAGCAAATCAAGATGAAACCATTTTTACCATTGATGCATCTAAATCAATCAGTCAGGTGACAATGCAAATTGAACAGATCCTAACAACATGGTTAACACAACAGGTTACTAATGTATGATTTTAAATGATTACCCTTGGCTGATATCGCCTTATCAACAATTTGCTGAAGGAATTATACATA
Organism: Gilliamella apicola; assembly: GCF_000599985.1. Taxonomy (NCBI): domain Bacteria; kingdom Pseudomonadati; phylum Pseudomonadota; class Gammaproteobacteria; order Orbales; family Orbaceae; genus Gilliamella; species Gilliamella apicola. The sequence goes on along the minus strand of NZ_CP007445.1, from coordinate 2,634,696 downwards.
AAAAAACTCATCATGCGTTATTGATTAATTACGTGCAAGGAAGTGGTGAAGATAAATTCATTAATATGGTAGCTAATCGTTTATTATGTTTGTCTGCACAGCAATTAGAACCTTGTTCAAGTTGCCACAGTTGTAAGTTATTTATGTCCCATCATCACCCAGATTTTTACATCATAACGAATGAACAAGATAAACAATCTATTGGTATTGATCAAATTCGAAAAATTACCACTAAAGTGTACGAAAAATCCCAACAAGGTGGCAATAAAGTTATTTGGATTAAGCGGGCCGCTTTAATGACAGAAGCCGCAGCTAATGCATTACTTAAAACATTAGAAGAGCCTCCAGAAAATACCTACTTTATTTTAAGTGATGAGCATAATAGCCATTTATTACCAACAATTCATAGTCGTTGTTTTTCTTATTTTTTATCAGTACCTAAATTGGAATACTCTATTGAATGGTTAAAAAAGAGACATAGTCAGCAATGTAGCGATAATGAGCTTGCCTCTGCGCTATTATTGAGCGAAAATGCGCCATTAGCAGCACTAGCTTTATTAAAACCAGAAAAGTGGCAACAAAGAAAGGCATTTTGTGACCATTTATTACGCGTTGTACCTCAGAATGATTATTGGCAACTTGCAAAAACATTCGAAAATGAAGAATTTATCGAATGTATTATTTGGTTTTGTTCTTTATTAAGCGATGCATTAAAGGCAAAACAAAGAGCTGGTCGTTTTATTGTTAATCGTGATCAAGTACCATTAGTAAGATTATTAGCAACTAATAGCAATGAAAAAATTTCTGCACTGTATGAATTATGGTTGCAGGCTAGACGTTTATTATTGTCTGTAACAGGGCTAAATAAAGAATTAATTGTTTATAATGTGCTAGCTCAATCTGAGATGATTAGTGATTAATGCGTTAATATACTTTCTAAAGAACTTTCAGGTTCGATATATGTTTATATAAAAAGGAATGCAGTGAGTTATTTATCTATTGAATTTGGACTAATCTTTATCGTTTTTTTTGCGTTATATTGGCGATATCGTCTTTTTCCTAAATTACAAAATAAATTACTTTTAGTATCAAGTTATCTTATTGTTGCCAGTTTTAGCTTGCAGTTTGCGCTAATTCTTTTTATTTATACCTGCGTAATTTATTTTTTCTCAATTATGATTGCCCAGTCAGATGAAAATGATAATCGGTGGTTAATTTGGGCGTTATGTTTATCAATAGCTAATTTGTCGTTGTTTAAATATTTTGATTTCTTTCGCTATGAGTTGCAGGCCTTATTTAACTTCCTCCATATACCAATCGCACTACCAGTTGTAACAGTACTTATTCCTATTGGAATCTCATTTTATACTCTTCATTCAGTTAGCTATATCGTCTCAGTTAAAAAAAGTGAATTACCTGTAGCTAAATTTTGGGATTTTGCACTGTTTTTATCTTTTTTTCCGAGTGTTATTGCCGGTCCAGTTAATCGTGCTAAGGACTTTCTTCCTCAAATAACTACTCGACATCCTCGCAAGATTTTACAACCGTTTAGAGCATTTACTTTAATAATTTTATCTGTAATTAAAGTTTATTGTTTAGGCGGAATAATAAGTGAAAACTGGGTTACTCCAATTTTTGCTAATCCTTTAGAGTTCAGTATTATTGATTTGTTAGTAGGACTTTATGGTTATTCAATTCAAATCTACTTAAATTTTTCAGGTTATACTGATTTAGTTACTGGTATGGCTCTTTTATTAGGTTTCCGTTTACCCACTAATTTTAACTTCCCTTATTTAGCCTGTAATTTACGGGAATTTTGGAGCCGTTGGCATATTAGTTTATCGCATTGGATTCGTGATTATATCTATATTCCTCTTGGTGGTAATCGAAAAGGGTTTGTTCGTACGCAAATTAATGTGATGCTGGCAATGCTATTATCGGGGTTATGGCATGGGGCTGGAATTAATTTTATTATTTGGGGGGCATGTCACGGATTTGGTATTATGATGCTCAATATTAGTGAACGTTATTTTGGTCGTGGTTGGATAACTGAGCGTTCACCTACATTAGCTAGATTTCTAACTTGGCATTACGTGTGTTTTTCATGGCTATTTTTTAACTGTGAAAGTTTGCCTGATGCATTAGATTATTTAACCGCATTAACACACAACTTTTTGATTGAACCAAAATATACTGTAACTTTGTTAAGTATCTACTTAGTATTTTTTATTTATCCGATATTAAAAAATATTCCAGATTGGTTTACTTTACTAATAAGTAGAATAAATCTAATTTACTTACCTATTATTTTTATTTCAGTATTGTGGTTGACAATATATATTGCACCCTCTGGTGTGCCAAACTTTATTTATGCTAACTTTTGATTATGATGATAACTCATTATGGAATATAAAAAATCGTTTTCGAAAAATAAGAAAAAAGCTTACTTGAATTTGAAATGGCAATGTCCTAATGCTTTGAATAAAGGGACTTTCAAGCGTTCAAGAAAATTTGTTAAAAATAATGTTATTTCTGAAATTGTTAGAAGTACTTTATCCGCTCGTTATATTTGTGTGATTTTACTTTTGACAGCGATTGTATTGATGGCAATTTATTACAAATCAATACTAATTTATTGGCAACAAACTTATCATTCAGACCTATTGGATTCCGATACGTTTGCTCAGGATGTCTCATCTGAAGAGTTCGACAAAGATGCAAGCGAAGGCATTACCGACTCTCAAAATAATTTTGTTCTTACTGAAAAAAATATTACTAATTTATCTGATGAATCTATTAAGTCTTTAGAGACCATTGAAGAACGTCAATTAGAATCAAAGGAAGATAAACTAAGTTTAAACGAAAATAAATTAGATTCAAAAGAAGGTAAACAAAATTCAAAAGAGGATAAGCTAAATTTAAACGAAAATAAATTAGATTCAAAAGAAGGTAAACAAAATTCAAAAGAGGATAAGCTAAATTTAAACAAAGAAAAACTGGATTCAAAAGATGCTAAGCAAAGTTCAAAAGAAGATAAAGTAAATTCAAAAGATGATAAGCTAAATTTAAACGAAAATAAATTAGATTCAAAAGAAGGTAAACAAAATTCAAAAGAGGCTAAACTAGATTCAGAGGAAGATAAACAAGAATCAACAGAAGATATTTTAAAAATATTTAGAGACGAAATATCTGTAGAATTACCTAAATCAAAAATTATTCAGCCAGAAACAAAGCAAGGAACAATAAGCAATACTGAAGATAAAATTGAAGCTGACGGGAAAGTTAATCAAAAAGTTCCACAATCATCTACAGAAGTTAAGACAAGTGAAACTCAAGTGACACCGATAGATCGAAATGATCAACCAGAGGTTTTGCCTGATGACGTATCATTAGTTGCTGAGCCAATACCAATTGTATTGACTCAAAATGATAAAGTTTTTTTTGCTGGTGACTCTTTAATGCAAGGTGTTGCACCATATGTTAAAAAAATGCTATTCAAACAATATAAAATTGAAAGCATTGATTTAAGTAAACGTAGTACTGGACTAAGTTATCCTAAAGCTTTTGATTGGCCAAAAACGATTAATGATAAACTATCTGAAGATCCTTCAATAAAATTACTTGTCGTTTTTTTAGGTGCTAACGATCCATGGGATTTTCCTGTCAAAGGCTATGCAACAAATGCAAGATTTAAATCTAAACTATGGGAAAAACAGTATCGTTTACGTATTGCCAGTATTTTAGAGCATGTCCAAAAACATAGTATACAAGTTCTTTGGCTTGCACCACCTTGTATGCGTAAGCAAAAACTAAATGATGGTATGGTTTATCTTAATAAATTATATCAGTCAGAGCTTGAAAAAACTCAACAACATTTTCTAACAACTAATGAATTACTCGGTTGTTCATATGAAAAATTCAATAGTTATATTGAAACGAATAAAGAAAAAATCAAGGTAAGGGTTGATGATGGTGTTCATTTTACACCTTCAGGCCAAAGGATTCTGGCAAAAGCCATTATGGAAAAAATAATTTTCAAAAAATTAGAGGATGTCCATAGTGAATAAGTTTTTAAAGTCTTTTCTGACTGTTATTTTTGTGACTTTCACTTTTGGATATAGTGTGGCTGAAAGTGAAGCAACTACAGGAGCGGGAATTATTGATTTTGGTGATCCAAATGCTAAGCAATTTGCTACCCGATTAAAATCATTAATGACCAATAAAAGTGCAAATAATGTTGTTAATATAACTCAATTTGGTGATTCTCATACCGCAGCTGATTTTTTTACTGGCGAATTTAGAACATTAATGCAGCAAAAATATGGTGATGCTGGTATTGGTTGGATAACACCGATTGCGATAAAAGGTCAGAGTCATGCAGCAGTGACTTGGAAAAGTAAAAATTGGGACGTTTTAAGTAGTAGAACTCTGAGTAATAGAGATTTCCCTATGGGTGGCTTTATTGCTAGACCTAACCAAAATTATGCGGTATTACAGATTCAACCAAAATCAGATTATAATACTGATTGGCGAGTTCAGTTAATTTTTAAACCTTTGAAAAATACGTCTAATTTATTTGGGCTTTATGATATTAACAATAATCGAATTAAATTTGATTATGTCCCTAAAGCCAATATTTGGCAAAGTGTATCTGTTGTTGCTAAAATGCCACTAAAAATAACAGGGCAAAGTACAGTTGAACTTGGAGGTATTTGGTTAACTCGTCATAAGCAACCAGGTGTTATTGTTTCAGCAATTGCTACAAATGGGGCAAGGCAGGCTATATGGCAGAAATGGAGCCCAAGTTGGTTTAAAGAACTATCTTTATCAAAGAGTGATTTAATTATACTTGAGTATGGAACCAATGAAAGTTTTGATGAAACTTTAGATCTCAATGCATACCGAAAAAATTTGATTAATAATATACGGCTCATTCGTAATTCATTACCCAATGCAGCTATTTTAATAATGACACCTCCTGATACAATGGCCAATCAAAAAGATATACCAAAATCATTTTCGGCAATAATGAATATTCAAAAACAAGTGGCTAGAAGTGAAAAAACATTATTTTGGGATTGGCAAAAGGCTATGGGAGGTAAATTTGCGATTAAAGAGTGGCGTAAACGCGGTTTAGCTCGCCCAGATTTAGTTCATCAAACTTTGAAAGGTTATAAAGAAAGCGCACGAATATTTTATAACGATTTAAATGAATTTGTACAAAAAAGATAGATAAAATTTAAGATAAAAAGGGATAAATGAGTTATGTCATCACCAATTATTGTTGCTGTTGATTTTGCTGATGTTAAGTCAGCTTGGAATTTTATTGATCGGGTTGATCCGAAAGATTGTCGTTTAAAAATTGGTAAGGAATTGTTTACTCATGCTGGACCTGAATTTATAAAACAGATTATGAATAAAGGCTTTGAAATTTTTTTAGATCTTAAATTTCATGATATTCCAAATACCGTGGCTAAGGCAGTAGCAGTGGCGGCTGATTTAGGTGTTTGGATGACTAATGTTCATGCTAGTGGTGGAATTCGTATGATGGAGGCTGCAAAAGATGCACTTTATCCTTATGGTAAAGATGCACCACTTTTAATTGCGGTAACAGTATTAACGAGTATGGAAGCGGCAGATCTTAAAGATATTGGTATTAATGTTTCACCTTTAGAACAAGCGACTAAATTAGCTATACTCGCCAAAAACTGTGGACTTGACGGTGTTGTTTGCTCAGCGAAAGAAGTACAAAGTTTTAGAACTAGACTTGGTAGTAATTTTAAATTGGTCACGCCAGGAATCCGTCCTTTAGGCTCAGGCCCTGATGATCAGCGTCGTATTATGACACCACAACGCGCTCAAGCGGCTGGTTCCGATTATTTAGTCATTGGTAGGCCAATTACTAAAGCAGAAGATCCTGCTAAAGCACTACAATCTATTTTATCCACCCTTGATTTAAGTAAGAGTTAATTTAACTATGTCCGATAATCCTCTTGTTTATTCGACCGATCAAGGGCGAATTAAACCAATAGAAGCAAAAATATCTCATCCTAAAGGTGACGGTTTTATACGTATTCAAAGACAGACATCTGGCCGTAAAGGCAAGGGTGTATGTGTTATTTCTGGTTTTGATTTGGATGATAATCAATTGTCCAAATTAGCTGGAGAACTAAAAAAACGTTGTGGGTGTGGTGGGTCTATTAAAGATAGAACGATTGAAATTCAAGGCGATAAACGAGATTTGTTAAAGTCGTTGTTAGAAGATAAAGGCTTTAAAGTTAAACTTTCGGGCGGATGATTTAACTGATAAAACATAACTCCCATGGATAAAGTTATGGGAGTTATATATTCAAAAATTAATTCGAACGATAAGTGCGCATTTTTTTGCTGATATCGCGACGCTCTTTAGATATTTCAGCATTTTTAATAATGTAATCATCAACTCGATCATCATAATCGCTTTTCATATTAGCAATAATAGCTTGAAGTTCTTCATACGTCATATTTGGTTTAATGTATTCACTTAGGTTTTCAAGTAAGAGTACACGTTTCTGGTTATCGCGAATTTTTTTCTCATTATCTGAAATTTCGCGTTTTAATTTGTTTAAACGACGTGATAGGCGAATGTATTCTAATACATCTTGAAACGATGGTGCACTTGCTTTTTCCTTGTCCATCTAAAACCCCTTAATTGTAAAAAATTGAAAAACAAACCTTGGCTAATTATATACTAATAATTTTTTAAGGTCATATTAATTATATTTTTTAAATATCATCAGATTTTGTTGGAAAATTCAATAATTAATTGCCTTTTTATGATTTATTTATCGGCGATTGGCATTATTCTTGAGTTTAGTAACTAATTTTATACTCAAACGTATGCATTTCCTCAAATTTTTTTACAAAAATGAGAAAAATTAAAACAACTATTAAGAATTATTCCAAAATATTATACAATAGACCAATATTTCTAAAGAGTATCTAATGAGAGAATCATAATGAGCTGGATTGAGAAGATTCTAAGCAAAAATAATATATCGTCAGATCATAAGAAGGCGAACATTCCTGGTGGTGTTTGGACCAAATGTAGTAATTGTGAGCAAGTCATTTATCAAGCTGAACTAGATCGTAATTTAGAGGTATGCCCAAAATGTGATCACCACATGCATATTGCAGCAAGAGTAAGATTATACCGATTTTTAGATGAAGGTTCAGATGTTGAGATCGGTGCAGAACTAGCACCCAAAGATATCTTAAAATTTAAAGATACTAAAAAATATAAAGATCGATTAACTGCTGCTCAAAAAGATACCCGCGAAAAAGAAGCTATGGTGGTTATGAAAGGAACACTGCTTGGTATTCCTGTTGTTGTCGCTTGTTTTGAGTTTGCATTTATCGGAGGCTCAATGTCTTCAGTTGTTGGAGCATTATTTACTCGAGCTGCTGAACAAGCTATTGCTGATAAGTGTCCATTGATCTGTTTTTCAACTAGTGGCGGTGCGCGAATGCAAGAAGCTCTCTTCTCATTAATGCAAATGGCAAAAACGAGTGCTATTTTGGCTAAAATGCAAGATGAAGGTTTACCTTATATTTCAGTTATGACAGATCCTACAATGGGTGGTGTATCAGCAAGTTTAGCTATGCTCGGTGATATTAATATTGCTGAACCAAAAGCATTAATAGGTTTTGCAGGTCCTCGAGTTATTCAACAAACAGTTCGAGAAACGTTGCCTGAAGGCTTTCAACGTAGTGAATTTCTACTAGAGAAAGGCGCACTTGACATGATTATCCATCGCAAAGATATGCGACCAAAAATTGCTGGTTTAATCGCAAAATTAATGAAACTTCCAGCACCTTTTTATGATGCCACCAATAATGAAACAATTTAACTAATCATGCAAGTTGAAAAACCTAATGCCCAGTCTGACTTATCAGCATGGCTTTGTTATCTTGAACAACTACATCCTTCAACGATTGATCTTGGTTTGGAACGAGTCAAAACTGTTGCTCAGCGTCTTAATTTATTGCAACCAGCACCTTATATATTTACGGTTGCAGGCACAAATGGTAAAGGAACAACTTGTAAAACACTTGAAATGATATTACTTGCAGCTAATTTGCATGTTGGTGTTTATAGTTCTCCTCATTTATTACGTTTTACAGAAAGAGTGCGAATTGATAATCAAGAATCAACAGAGCAAGAAACGATAAATGCATTTATTCAAATAGAAAATGCGCGCGGTGAAATTTCACTTACTTATTTTGAATATGCTACACTTGCTGCGCTGTATCAATTTAAACAAGCTAAATTGGATGTCGTTATTTTAGAAGTCGGTTTAGGCGGTAGGCTTGATGCAACTAATATTGTCGATGCTGATGTTGCAATTGTGACAACAATAGGAATTGATCATGTTGATTATTTAGGTAGTACACGTGAAAGTATAGGTCGAGAGAAGGCTGGTATCTTTAAGTCTAAAAGTATTGCTATCGTGGGTGAACCAGATATCCCTATGTCAATTTTAAATACAGCTAAGTCAGTCAATTGCCCTATCTATTGTATTAATCATGATTGGTCTTATGAGCAAAAGAGTAAAGATAGATGGGATTTTTATTCTAGTCAACATCAATATCAATCTTTACCAATACCTAAAGTCCCGTTAGCTAATGCTGCTACAGCAATTGCAGCTTTGAGTTATTCATCACTCCAAATTGAAACAAGACAAATAAGTGAAGGTTTATTGAATTCAAGTCTAGTCGGACGATTTCAGACAATAAAAACTGACCCACTTGTAATAATTGATGTTGCACATAATCCTCATGCCGCTGACTATCTAACAAAACAATTAACATTATTGCAGGCAGAAAAAAAACATTTAGGTAAAATTAGATTTGTTATTGCTATGCTCAAAGATAAAGACATTAAAAGTACTTTGTCTATATTGAAAGGAGATGTTTGGTATTGTGCTTCACTTTATGGCGACCGAGGATGTCGTGGCAATGTTTTAAAACAATATTTAATAGAGGATAATAAGTTTAATGTATCAACTTTTGATAATGTTTTAGATGCTTATCAAGCGGCGCTACATGATGCAAAAAAAGATGATATTATAATAGTATGTGGTTCGTTTCATACTGTATCTGATGTTTTATCTAAATTAGCGGATTAAATATAATTAATCATGATGAAAAATAGAAAAAATAGCAGCAATATTCAAAATAGAATAAGAAACCAACTCGTTGGTTTTGCTACATTATTGTTAATTTTAGCTGTAATAGCGCCATGGATTCTAACAGATAAATCTAAGCAACGAACTTTAGCTACCCCAATTTTACAACCAGAAATAGTTAATCAACAAAATAAACTCATAAATTCATCTAATGAATCAGGTGATGAATTTGATAATATCAATACTAGTAATATACCTAATACTTCATATATTTCGGGGGTAGATCAAAATTCAAACCCGTTGACATTAAATGATATTTCGGAAAATGATGATGGGTCAGATCCTAAAGTTTCAGTTTCAGAGCAAGAATCTAAATCATTTATGATTCAACTGACAGCATTAAAAAATAAACAAAAAATTGAAGAACTCGTTGCATTATTGAGATTAAATAATTATAACGTAAGGCTCATACCTAAAAATCCAGAACCGAATCAATTAATTAAGTTACAAGTTGGTCCGTATGCAAAAAAGGAACAAGCAGAGCAAATTATTACTAATTTAGATAATTTGACAAAATTGAAAGGTATTATAGTAACTAATTAAGAATTGTCTTTTATATCAAAGATAAAATTGGCTTAATTACAACGATTAGTAGTAATAAAAATATTTTTTTAACATAAAATTACGGATTATTATGATGAATTGGGTTGATATTACAATTATAGGTATTATTGCTTTTTCAGCATCTGTTAGTATCATTCGAGGTTTTATTCGAGAGGCTTTATCTCTTGTTAGTTGGGTTTTAGCTTTTTTTATAGCAGGTCATTTTTATACTTATATAACTCAATATTTGACCTACTTTGAAAATGAAATGATTCGTATCGCAGTAGCAATCACCATCCTTTTTTTTGCTACATTATTAGTGTGCTCTGTTGTCTCTTATGTTATTGGTCAATTAGTTCAAAAAACCGGTTTGTCAGGAACTGATCGAGTTTTAGGTATCTGCTTTGGAGTACTGCGTGGTATTTTAGTTGTAGCAGCATTACTCTTTTTAGTTGATACCTTTACCTCGTTATCAAAATCACCTTATTGGACAGAGTCACAGCTTATTCCTCATTTTCATTTTATTATTCGTTGGTTTTTTGATTATATCCAAAATTCATCATCTTTTTTAGTTGAGTAAGCTTGAGGTAATTATTATATGTGTGGTGTTGTAGGTATTGTAGGGAGTAGTACAGTTAACCAATCAATTTATGATGCATTGACTGTTTTGCAACATCGGGGACAAGATGCTGCTGGTATTGTTACTATTGATGATCAAAATCGCTTTCGTATGCGTAAAGCTAATGGTTTAGTTAAAGATGTATTTCAAGAACATCATATGCAGCGTTTACAAGGTAATTTAGGAATTGGTCATATTCGTTATCCAACAGCTGGAAGCTCCAGTCCATCGGAAGCACAACCGTTTTATGTCAATTCACCTTATGGCATTGCTCTTGCTCATAATGGTAATTTAACTAATACCGATAAACTGCGTAATAAAGTTTTTGAGTTAGCTAGGCGTCATATCAATACTAATTCCGATTCAGAAGTTTTACTTAACATTTTTGCCAGCGAACTCGATAAATTTCCAACTTACCCTCTTAGCCCAGATAATATTTTTACCGCAATTCATAATGTACATACGATTATTAAGGGAGCCTATGCTTGTGTAGCAATGATTATAGGACATGGTTTGGTTGCTTTTCGTGATCCTTATGGAATTCGTCCGTTAGTTATAGGTAGAAGAATTTTAGAAAATCAAAAAATTGAATATATGGTTGCCTCAGAAAGTGTAGCATTGGATATTCTTGATTTTGAATTTATGCGCGATGTTGAACCTGGCGAGGCGATTTATATTACTCAAGATGGACAATTACATTCAAAGCAATGTTCTGATAATCCTCAATACTACCCATGTATTTTTGAATATGTTTATTTTGCAAGACCAGATTCATTGATGAATGGCGTTTCTGTTTATCAATCACGTATTTTAATGGGGCAAAAACTTGGGCAAAAAATTGCAAAAGAATGGAAAGATGTTGATATTGATGTTGTTATACCTATTCCAGAAACATCGTGTGATGCAGCACTTGAAATCGCAAGAATATTAAATAAGCCTTATCGACAAGGATTTGTTAAAAATCGTTATGTCGGTCGAACATTCATTATGCCAGGACAAACTGCACGTAAACTTTCTGTAAGAAGAAAACTCAATGCAAATCGTATTGAATTTGAAGGTAAAAATGTTCTCCTAGTTGATGACTCAATTGTACGTGGTACCACATCTGAAAAGATTCTTGAAATGGTTCGCTCGTGTGGTGCCAAGAAAATTTATTTGGCTTCTGCTGCACCAGAAATAAGGTACCCTAATGTTTACGGTATTGATATGCCAGTTGCAAGCGAACTAATTGCTTATAATCGAACAGTTGATGAAATAGCTAAAGATATCGGTGCTGATAAACTTATTTTTCAAAATCTTTCTGATTTAATTGATTCAATTAAAATCCTAAATCCAAGTATAACACATTTGGAGTGCTCTGTTTTTAATGGGAAATATATTACCGATGGTATTGATGATAATTATTTGTCTTCACTAGAAATAAACAGAAGCGATAAGATTAAGTTAACACCAACTAAAGAATCAGAAAATCTAGAAATTTATAATGAAGGTCAATAAAAAATCATCTAAAATGAAAAAAATGTTAAAAACAGATGAATTATTAGATGGTTTGTCTGTTTTTTTCATCCAATCAATTTGTTACATACTCTAAATCATAACAAAAAAGTAATTTTTTAATTAATTATTACAAAGTTTATTAAGTTAAACAGTTATCTTAACACAATCACATAATCACCTTTCTACTTAACTTTTTGAAATATAGATAAATTATATTTTTTTACAAAATTAAACAAAAAAAATGTAAATTTATTTTGATAAATGACAAATTTGTAATATCATTCATCGCGTATAAAGGACTTTAAATGATTTTAAAATCCTTAAATAATAAATTATAGAAAGAAAACAAATTTAAAGCATTTTTATCACAATAAATTAATAATAAAATTTAATGGTAGATGGGCTTTATTAACGAATAAAAAAAGAACTTGTTACTGTGTAGCATTGTGTCGATGAAATATAAGGAATAATTAAGATGAGAAATAATCTTAATTTAAAAATTATCTCTACACTGATTATCATGGCTTTAGGCTGTCAAACGAGCTGGGCAGTCGATAATACTGTTTCTGAAACAGTAACAGCAGTTGATAGTAATAAAGTGATCGAATTAAAAGATGGTACAAAGGTTCGCGAAATGGTTAATAACCAAAAGCGTAGCCTATATCAAATAGCACTTTTAAGCAGTATCTCTGTACCTGAATTAAGAGAGATGAATGCTGGGCGTTTTGACAAAAAAGACACGGTAGAAGTGGGCGAGCGTTTAGTTCTGCCTGAGAATTCTCCGATATTACCTGCACTAAAAAAATCAGATTCTAATACCAATAATCAAGATAAATATGCGAATTTGCCTAAATTAGGTTCAGATGATAATTATGACCCTAAAGCGGATAAAGACGCTTTAGCAACTCAGGTTGCATCAACTTTACAAACTTTAGCTACTCAAGATTGGAAACAAATCACTTCTTCTGAAAATGGCGGTATATCTGGTCATGTAAGAAATAAAGCTAAAGATTATGCTGAAGATTATGTTCGTAGTAGTGTAAAAAACCAAGTTGTTGATCCATTAAAAGGTGCTGCGCAAGACTTTTTAGGAAAATTTGGTACAGCACAATTACAGTTTGATATAAGTGACAAAGGCTCATTTAATAATATCAATGCCAAATTATTTAGCCCATGGTACGACACCGAAGATACATTGATTTTTACTCAATTATCTTTCCAAGAATATGAGCATAACCGACGTATTGGTAACTTCGGTATTGGGCAACGCTGGGATGTAGCTGACAAAACATGGTTATTAGGCTATAACGTGTTTTTAGACCACGATTTTCAACGTTCTCATAACCGATTAGGTGTTGGTGTTGAAGCTTGGACAGATTATATGAAGTTTGCCGTTAACTATTATCATCCACTATCTGATTGGAAAAATTCAAAAGATTTTGATGATTATTTAGAACGTGCAGCAAGAGGCTTTGATGTTCGTTTTCAAGGATACTTGCCACAATACCCACACTTAGGTGGTTCATTAATGTATGAACAATACTATGGTGATAAAGTAGCATTATTTGGTAAAGATAATTTACAAAAAGATCCTAGAGCGATAACCGCGAGTATTGATTATACGCCTGTCCCTCTATTTACAGTTAAAGCAGAACATAAACGTGGTCAAGATAGTAAAAAGGAAACTAAAGCTGAATTGACCATGAATTATCGTATTGGAATGCCTTTAAAAGACCAGATGGATCCTGATATGGTTCAAGCTGCTCGTTCATTAAAAGGCAGTCGTTATGATCTTGTTGATCGTAATAATTACATTGTTCTTGAATATAAAGAAAAGAAAATGACTGTCGATTTGGGGCTTGAATCACTGGAATTATTGGAAGGTGAGACATATGATGTCAGCATTGGAGTTCATAATGCTAAAGGCATACGTAGTGTTTCATGGTCTGGTGATATGATGGAAATTGATGCGGCAGGTGGTTTCCTTTGTTTTACAACTGGAACTTGTGGTTCTTCAAATTGGTTAACACCTCATGCCAATATTAACAATTGGAAAATTGTAGCACCTGATTATGTTGATTCTGCTGGTCAACGTCGGCCTATAAAAACTAAGGGTAAATATACATTAGCGGTAACAGTTACTGACGAAAAAGGCAGATCTGCAATATCTAACTCAATTTCATTTGAAGTATTACCGAATCTAAATACGCGTAAAATTGGGGTCTGGGTAATTGATGAAAACGGAAATAAGGCACCAGTGGCTAACAGACCTGCGGATGGTAAAAGCGCAATTACTATCTTAGCGACATTATTTAAACCTAAAGTAGACATTGGATCGATTACCTCCGAAAAAGATGTAGAAGGTTTCAGTGATGAAGAACTAATGAATAGTATACCAGATAATTTTTCGTCAGTATTAAAAGGGTGGTCAGCCACCACAGGGAATGGTGAAAAAGTAGCTTTAGTTGATGGAACGTCAGGTAATGTTAATGTTTGTCCATCGCAAGAGCCTTGTGTCATTGTAAAAAGATTTGAAAAAGTTAAGAAAGGGCAAAAAGTATCTTCTAATGCTGCAACGGCAGCTAATACTGAAGTAATAGGTGATAGTTATATTTTAGATGTTGCCTCTAATTTTGCAGGCGCTGTCGATTTTACAATTACCATTGATAAATTTGGTACCTCTTTCAATACAGCTAAAGTTAATTTTACTGGTGGTCAAGCTAATGCTATAAAAGTTTATCAAGAAGGTGGCATATTAGTAGCTGAAAACAAAGGTAATTCACTAGAGTTTGATCCAAATGCTATTAAAGAGTGGAAAGTAGATAGTAAATACCATGTGAAGGCTTATGATGTTAATGGACAGGAACTTCAAGACCCATTTATTATTTGGTCGCTTGTTGGTTCTAATGATGAAGCTTGTCCTGGCAATGCAGCAACCTCCGCATTACCAAGTTATGAGCAAAATCCGAATGGTCCATGGTTTAATGTTGCTATGGGAGCTAATGCTGACTATACAATAAGAAGTAAGAGGACGTTGAGTTATGCATCAATAGGTAAAGGTATTGCACCGGTTGCTAATGCTCCAACTCATTTGAATTTAGATCAGTCGGTTATACCTTCACCATTAGCATGTGCAGGAGATCAAGGTTTTAGATTACAAGTAACCATTGCAAGTTATAACTAAACTAGTCAATGTTTATAGTAATATGAAAATATAGTTATATAGGTTTTAGGCTAACGAGTAAATTCGGTGGTCTACATTTGGGAACACCAACAAAAGTGTTGTATTCATATAATCACAACATATTTAATTTAAAAATAAAATAGGAAGTTAAACATGAAAAATTTAACAATCAAAAAAATTGCATTTGGCTTATTATTAGCAGGTTATGCATCAAGTAGCGCATTTGCTGCATCATTCAATGCAACAACAACTCAACAAATACATGGTAATGCACCTGTGCTCTCCAAAACAAATGGCGATGCAGAACATACTGTTAGCGTAACATTTACTACTGATAAAGAGGGTTCTAATCCAGTTGCAGAAAATGATAACGTTCAAGTCGGTAATTATATGAAAATTTCATATAATTTATTAGATAAAGATGGCGACAAAGATAATGGAAATATCAAAGAGTCTCTTACTGTTTATGCAAAAATAAATGGTAAGTGGGAAACATTTAGTGCCGATGATCTTGGTGCTACTTTTACAGCTGATGAAAATGCAAATGGTAGACAATCAGGTTCTATTACAATTGAAATTTCTGATAAATTTGCTGGCGCAGAAAAAGTTGGTTTTAGATTACAAGAACGCACCGAATTTGGTTTACCTAATACAAATGAATGGTTAAATATATCTGATGTTTGGTCATCAACTGACCCAGAAGTAACTACAGATGGAAAAGAGCCAACTCAACCACCTTCTGTTGATGCAGGTCCAGGTGATAAAGCACCAGGTACAGGTCCAATTCTTAGTTCTACCTTTAAACTTGGTATCTTCAAACTTGAGGCAAATGGTCAGTTAGATACTGAACATGACTATGCTACCGCTGATGTTAACCCTAAATATGGTGACCAATTTGTCGCTGTAGTTTGGAATGATGCTGATAGCGATGGAAAATTTGATCAAGCAAATGAACAAGAATTTACTTCAGGATATTCATTTAAATGGACACTCGTAGGTGATAATGATGGTGTTGTTGCCACTAGTGATGAGTTAGCTACAGTTTCAACAAATAGAAAAGGTGAAGGTGATACTATTTACTTAGGTAGCAACTCAGCAAATCATAACTCAATATATAACACAAGTTATACAGCCGGTGCTCAAGGTTATAGATTGAAAGTTGAAACTAAATAGTTAATATAACTCGGTATTTTTATAAGTAATAGTAATTACTTTAAATGCTATTAAAACCACTCATATGAGTGGTTTTTCTTTACTATTAAAAAAACATTATAATGTTTAATTTATTGTAAGTTATTTAGATGTAAATAAAATAAAACTGCATGCTTTTAAGTTTTAACTAATTAATTTTTTAGTATTTAAGATGATTTATACAATTTTATTATATGATCTATTTTCATTATTATTATCCAAATAAAATTAAAAAATGAAATGCTTCTTCTTATTTTTAAATGAATACTTTAGAATACTAATAATCCCAAATAATATTAATTTATCATGATTATTCCTTGGCAAAATCTTGATTCCCAAACTTTAGATAACATAATAGAACACTTTGTGTTACGTGAAGGTACTGATTATGGTCTGCAAGAAAAATCCCTCCAAGAAAAGGTTACTCAAGTAAAATCTCAGTTAATTGATGGAACTGCGGCAATTTTTTGGTCTGAATTACATCAAACAGTTGATATTAAACTTGTTAAATAATGGCTAAAATCGTTATTGCTTAGTATATGATTTATTGTTCAACTTTGTTATAGTGTGTAGGTTGTAAATTGAATGGAGAGGAAGGAATAATGATTGGTAAACAGCAAACGGATACGACATTAGAGTGGTTTTTATCCCATTGCCATATTCATAAGTATCCAGCTAAAAGTACCCTTATTCATCAAGGTGAAAAAGCAGAAACTCTCTATTATATTGTAAAAGGCTCTGTAGCAGTATTGATTAAAGATGATGAAGGTAATGAAATGATATTATCTTATTTAAATCAGAATCAATTTTTAGGTGAATTAGGTCTTTTTGAAGAAGGAACAGAGCGAAGTGCTTGGGTTAAAGCAAAAACAAGTTGTGAAGTTGCTGAAATCTCATACAAGAAGTTTAAGCAACTTGTACAAGTCAACCCTGATATTTTAATGAAACTTGCTAGCCAAATGGCTAGCAGATTACAAGTAACTTCAGAAAAAGTTAGCAATTTAGCGTTTCTTGATGTTGCTGGTCGTATTGCACAAACATTATTGAATCTGGCTAAACAGCCTGATGCCATGACACATCCTGATGGTATGCAAATTAAAATTACTCGTCAGGAAATAGGCCAGATTGTTGGATGTTCTCGTGAGACCGTAGGCCGAATTTTAAAAATGCTTGAAGATCAACATTTAATTTCTGCCCATGGTAAAACTATTGTTGTTTACGGAACACGCTAAGTGATTAAACAAATATTTAATAAGTTGATAAAATGATTTATATGATACGGTATATTTCATGATTCAAGAAAGATACATTCCTAACCATGTAGCGATCATTATGGATGGAAATGGTCGTTGGGCACAGCAACGAAAACAATTACGCGCAGTTGGACATAGAGCAGGTTTAAAAGCCGTACGTAAAATTGTTACCTATGCTGCAACTCTTGGTATAAAAGTTTTGACGTTGTATGCTTTTAGTAGTGAAAATTGGAAACGACCTGCGAATGAAGTTTCCGCTTTAATTTCTTTGTTTATTTATGCTTTGAATCGTGAAATGAAAAGTTTACACAAAAATAATGTTCGATTAAATATTATTGGTAATATTTCTCAATTTAATGATGATTTGCAAAATATGATTATTAATGCAGAACAATTAACAAAAGATAATTCAGGATTAGTTTTGAATGTTGCTGCTAATTATGGTGGTCGTTGGGACATTTTAGAGTCAACTAAAAAAATGGCTAAACAAGTCTTAGATGGTAAAATAACATTAGATGATATTACTGAAGAACGATTTAATTCGGAAATAAGTATGCATGACTTTCCTGAAGTAGATTTAGTTATTCGCACTGGTGGTGAATATAGAATCAGTAATTTTTTATTATGGCAAATCGCATATTCTGAACTTTATTTTACTGATGTTTTATGGCCGGACTTTAATCAAACATTATTTGACAAAGCAATTGATGTATTTAATACCAGAGAACGACGTTTTGGCGGTATACCTATAGAGGAACATTCATGTTAATTCAACGATTACTTGCTGCAATTGTGCTAATTCCACTTGTAATTATTCTACTTTTTTTTACGAAACTATCGATATTCGCTTCTATTATGATTGCTGTTAGCGGTATAGCTGCATGGGAGTGGTCTCAGTTTTTACATATAACTAATAAGCATTCAAGATTAATGTTTGCTTTTTTTATTGCGGTTCTATTAGCTTTATTATATTTTATGCCAATCTCTTTTGAACTAAAATCCAAGCTTTATAATATTATATTATCACTTTCAATTATCTGGTGGTTAGTTGCATTATACTTAGTCATGAGTTATCCCAAAACCATACATTATTGGTCTAATATTTCTGTAAAATTATTTTTTGCCTTTTTTACGTTGTTTCCGTTTTTTATTAGCGTTATAGTTTTAAGATCTATTGACTATCAGTCTAATTGTTATACTGGCGCAATATTGCTGTTATATACATTTGTGCTAGTATGGGCAACAGATACTGGAGCTTACTTTGCTGGACGAACTTTTGGTAAACGAAAATTAGCACCAAGAGTTTCCCCTGGTAAAACTGTAGAAGGTTTTATTGGTGGTGTTAGTGTCGCACTTTTAATTAGTTTGATTGTTTATTATTCTAATTTGTTCAATATAAAATTGTATGTTTTTTTTATTAGTTCTTTTTTTGCTATTTTAGCCTCAGTATTAGGCGATTTAACTGAAAGTATGTTTAAACGCGAAGCAGGCATTAAAGATAGTGGTAATTTAATACCTGGGCATGGCGGTATTTTAGATAGAATTGACAGTTTAACAGCCGCAGTTCCAATTTTTACAGTATTATCTTTATATCTGTCATAGAGAGGTGATTTATTTTGCTTTGGCCATTGTTGCTATTTATCATCACTATGAGCATTTTAGTTACTGTACATGAATTTGGGCACTTTTTTGTTGCTCGTTTATGTGGTGTTCATGTTGAATGCTTTTCGATTGGTTTTGGTAAAAAAATTTGGTCACATAAATTTTCAAATGGAACTGAATTCGTAATTGCTATGATTCCTCTTGGTGGTTATGTTAGAATGCTTAATGACGAGGCAAAAAAAACTTCAAGTGATGATGAAAAATTTGCTTTTAATAGAAAAAAAATTTGGCAAAAAATGGCAATCATATTTGCAGGACCTTTTGCCAACTTTGTTTTAGCAGCGATAATTTATTGGATTATTTTTTTAAACGGAGTAATGGTCTATCCTATAAAAGTAAAAGATACCATTGCTAATACTCCTGCTTCTACATTGCAAATTCCTTATGGAGCAGAGCTTAAAACTATTGATAATATCGCTATTAATAGCTGGAATGATGTAAATTTAGCATTAATATCGGTATTAGGTAAAAATAGTGTATCTTTATCTTATATTGATAAAGATAATAATGGTAATCCAATAGAAATTACAAAGAGTGCTGATATTAGCCATTGGAATTTTGACATAGAGAAAGAGTCGTCCATTATGGCATTTGGTTTGCTTCCTAAAACGTTGGAAGTTTATCCAATTGTGAGTAAAATTGTACCAAAATCGGCTGCAGAAAAAGCAGGATTACAAGTAGGTGATGAAATTATCAGTTATAATAATCATCTTTATACAAATTGGAATGATTTTTCTACTGAAATAAAAAAAGCAAATGCAATGGTATTAAAGGTTAAGCGGGGTAATAGTGAAATTTATCTTGATTTAATACCAACAGTTCAGAAAAATGGAGAAGGTGTAGCTGGTTTATATCCTTCCTCAGAGGCAGTAGTTAAGCAATACGGTTTTCTAGAAGGATTAGGTAAAAGTATTGAACAAACAGTATTAACCACAAAAATAACTGTAAGTTCACTTTATCAGTTAATAACAGGTGTTATTGGTCTTAAACATTTATCAGGGCCTATAACAATAGCAAAAAGCGCAGGGCAAACAGCAAGTTATGGTTTCACATCTTACTTATATTTCCTAGCATTTATTAGTATAAGTTTGGGTGTTATCAATCTTGCACCATTACCAATATTAGATGGTGGGCAGCTTGTCTTTTTATTGCTCGAAAAGATAAAAGGAAAAGCCCTATCAGAACAAACCCAAGAACGATTATTTCGCATCGGGTTTTTTTTATTAATATTGATAATGGGAATTGCACTATTTAACGATTTTTTACGATTGTGATGGGATGAGGTTATAAACATTTACAATGAAAATAAATAAATTACTTATAGCATCTTTGCTGTTTAGCGGTACAGCAATGTACAGTTCCAACGCATTTTGTGTTGATGATTTTATAGTAAAAGATATTAAATTTGAAGGTTTACAAAGGGTTACTCCAGGTGCTGCATTGCTTGAAATGCCCATTCAAGTTGGCGATTATGTTAATGAATCTGATTTAGGGCGTATTATCAAATCCCTTTATGCTAGTGGTAATTTTGATGATATCAGTGTTTCCCGAGATGGTAATAGTTTGATTATTCATGTTCAAGAACGCCCAACTATTGCGAGTATTACTTTTTCTGGTAATAAATCAGTAAAAGATGATATGTTGAAAAAGAATTTAGATAGCTCTGGTATTCGGGAAGGTGAAGCATTAGATCGTACAATGCTTTCGGCAATTGAAAAAGGTTTAGAAGATTTTTACTACAGTGTTGGTAAGTATAATGCAAAAGTCAAAGCTGTAGTTACCCCGTTATCTCGTAATCGTGCTGATTTAAAATTAGTCATTGCAGAAGGTAAATCGGCATTGATTGACCAAATCAATATTGTTGGTGCTAAAGCATTTTCTTCAGAAGAACTTATTTCACGTTTTTCATTACGTGATGAAGTTCCATGGTGGAATATGCTTGGTGATCGAAAATATCAGAAACAAAAATTGGCTAATGATTTAGATGAATTACAAAGTTTCTACCTAAATCGTGGGTATGCACGTTTTAATATAGATTCCACACAAGTAAGTTTAACACCAGATAAAAAAGGTATTTATGTAACGATTAACATCCA
Organism: Gilliamella apicola; assembly: GCF_000599985.1. Classification (NCBI taxonomy): domain Bacteria; kingdom Pseudomonadati; phylum Pseudomonadota; class Gammaproteobacteria; order Orbales; family Orbaceae; genus Gilliamella; species Gilliamella apicola. The sequence continues at coordinate 2,613,424 of NZ_CP007445.1, read as the reverse complement.
TGAGGGTGAGCAATACAAATTATCTGGTCTTGAATTCAAGGGAAATTTTGCTGGGCATAAGGATGCGATTTCTAAAATAGCTAATGAGCGCATATCAGTTGGCGATTTATATAATGGTCAGAAAATAACAGATATCGAAGATAATGTTAAACGCTTACTTGCTAATTTCGGTTATGCTTACCCTAGAGTTGTTATTCAGCCTGAAATGGATGATTCTAAACATACTGTAAAACTAATAGTCATGGTTGATGTCGGACAACGTTATTATGTTCGTAATATTAGAATTGTCGGTAATACCGTGACAAGTGAAAGTGTTATCCGTCGTGAACTTCGTCAAATGGAAGGTGCATGGTTAAGTAATGGGTTAGTTGAGTTAGGTAAGGAACGCTTAAATCGATTAGGTTTTTTTGATACTGTTGAAGCCAATACTGAACGAGTACCAGGAATAGATGATCAAGTTGATATCACCTATAAAGTTGCGGAACGTAACACTGGTAGTATCAAATTTGGTGTGGGTATTGGTTCGGATAGTGGTGTTAGTTTTAATGCTGGTATAACTCAAGATAACTGGTTAGGTACTGGTAATAGTGTGTCGTTTGATATTAACACCACTGATACTGATAAAACAGCTTCTATTTCTATTGTTGATCCATATTTTACTGTTGATGGCGTAAGCTTAGGTGGTAGTGTTTACTATAATACTTATAAGGCAGATGACGATGATGAAGAGTCAGAATATTCAAGTAAAACATGGGGGGCATCTGCTAATTTAGGCTTTCCAATTAGTGAAAATAATTTCCTTCGCTTTGGTACTGAATATGCCAATCATAAGTTGTCTGATATGAAAGCTCAATATGGAATGTGGCGCTATTTTGACTCTATGGGTGAAAATATGAAGAATAGACGATCTATTTCTTTCGACACTAATGATTTATTACTAAATGCTTATTGGACTTATAACTCATTAGATCGAGGATTTTTCCCTACTGATGGTTTAAAAGTGACTGCTAATGCAAAAATAACAGCACCTGTATTCGATAACCGATTCTACAAAGTAGTCACCGATGCTTCCTATTATTATCCATTTGATTCTGAACATCATTGGGTTTTCTTAGCTCGAGGTCGCTTTGGTTATGGTGATGGCTTTGGTGGTAAAGAGTTGCCATTCTATGAGAACTTCTATGCTGGTGGTTCAACTGTACTGCGTGGTTTTAAAGCCAATACTGTTGGTCCTAAAGCGGTTTATTTTAATAATGATAATGGTTGTAGTGGTTTAGATAATACAAGTAAATGTAAAAGATCGAAAGATGCAGTTGGCGGTAATGCTTTAGCATTTGCAAGTACAGAATTGATTGTTCCTACACCATTTGCTGGAGAAAAATATACAGATAGCATTCGTACTTCCGTATTTTTTGATGCAGGTACAGTATGGGATACTCAGTGGAATTTTAAAAACAAGGATATTCCAGATTATAGTTCACCTTCTGATATAAGAATGTCGGCAGGTTTAGCTGTTCAATGGATGTCGCCATTAGGACCATTAGTATTTTCTTATGCCCAACCTCTTAAGAAATATAATGGTGATTCAGCTCAACAATTCCAATTTAATATAGGTTCGACATGGTAAAACCATGTCAAAATTAATAAATAGACATAGGTGAAAAAAGTGAAAAAAATCATATCCGTTCTTAGTATAAGTGTTGCATTACTGTTTACTGGTATAGCAAATGCAGAAGTTAAAATCGGTGTTATTGATGTAATGACTGTGTTACAAAATATGCCTCAACGAGAAACGGTTGGACAAGCTTTAAATAAAGAATTTGAAGCCAGAGAAAAATCATTACGTGAAGAAGAAAAGAAAGCTAGTGATGCGGCAGCCCGTTTAAAGAAAGATGGTTTAACATTATCATCTTCTGAAAAAACAAAATTAAATAAAACAATTTCAGATTTTGAAAATAAAGCACAAGCGTTTTCTACAGATTACCGCAAGCGTGAATCAGAAGAGGTGGGTAAATTATTAGCTAAAATCCAAGAAGCTGTTAAAGATATTGTTACTACAGAAAAATACGATATTATTTTAAAAGCAGAGGCTACATTATCTGCATCAGATGCGGTAGATATTACTAGTAAAGTATTGGAAAAGGTTAAAAAATAATGTTTGCTTTTCGTTTAGAACAGTTAGCTAAACAACTTGATGCAAAGTTACATGGTGATGGTAATATAACCATCACAGGTATTGCATCAATGAAAAGTGCAGTATCTGGACAAATTACTTTTTTATCCGATAAAAAATTGCAGAATAATTTATCAGAATGTAAAGCTTCTGCCGTAGTAATGACAGAAGAAAGTCTTAAGTATTGGCAAGGTGCAGCATTAATTGTAAAAGACCCTTATTTTACTTATGCAAAATTAGCCCAATACCTTGATACGACACCTGCACCAGCTAAAGATATTGCGGCATCAGCCGTAATTGATTCATCTGCTCAGTTAGGTAGTAATATTTCAATTGGTGCAAATGCTGTTATAGAAAGTGGTGTTATATTAGGTGATAATTGTGTTATCGGTGCAGGTTGTTTTGTTGGTAAAGATACAAAGATCGGCGCAAATACAAAATTATGGGCTAATGTCACTGTTTATCACAACTGTATTATTGGTGATAATTGCTTAGTGCAATCAGGAACGGTAATAGGGGCTGATGGGTTTGGTTACGCTAATGATAAAGGGAACTGGATTAAAATCCCTCAATTAGGACGCGTTGTCATTGGCAATAATGTAGAGATAGGTGCATCAACAACAATAGATAGAGGTGCGCTAGATGATACTGTTATAGGTAATGGTGTTATTATTGATAATCAATGCCAAATTGCTCATAACGATATAATTGGTGATCATACCGCAGTTGCGGGAGGCGTTATTATGGCTGGTAGCTTAACTATTGGACGTCACTGCCTAATCGGTGGAGCGAGTGTTATTAATGGGCATATGGAAATATGTGATCAAGTAACTGTTACCGGCATGGGAATGGTGATGCGTCCTATCACTGAACCTGGTGTATATTCATCTGGGATCCCACTGCAAGAAAATAAAGTATGGCGAAAAACCGCTGCGTTAGTGTTACACATTGATGAAATGAATAAACGCTTGAAAGAGCTTGAGAAGAAACTATTAAATGTCTCGACGTAGACGTTTACGGTCGGTATAATGCTCGCCTATTTTATAAATTTGTTGGCTCAATTATCGATTTAAAATAATCATGAGCAGATATTATTCAATAATTTCGAGGTATAAAGATGCAAGTTTCGGTGGAAACAACAAAAGGTTTAGGTAGACGTTTATCAATTACCATTAAATCAGAAGATATTAAAAAAGCAATTGATAAAGAGCTGATTAATACTGCAAAAAAAGTACGAATTGATGGTTTCCGCAAAGGAAAAGTACCTTTAAAAATTGTTGAACAACGCTATGGTGCGTCCATTTTACAAGATGCATTAAGTGATTTAATGCAACAAAATTTCATTGAAGCGATTGTTCAAGAAAAATTAAATCCAGTAGGTGCGCCAACTTATACTCCAACAGAATATAAAGATGGAGAAGATTACACCTTTACTGTTGAATTTGAGGTTTATCCTGAAGTTAAAATTAAAGATCTAGATAAGATTGAAGTTGAAAAACCAGTATCTGAAGTTGTTGATGCTGATGTTGAAACTATGATTGAAACATTACGTAAACAACAAGGAACTTGGAAAGAAGTTGAACAATCAGCTAAAGAACAAAATCGTGTAACTTTAGATTTTGTTGGTCAAGTTGATGGTGAAGAATTCGAAGGCGGTAAAGCTAATGATTTTGTATTAGTATTAGGTCAAGGTAGGATGATTCCGGGATTTGAAGATGCTATTTTAGATCATAAAGCTAATGACAAATTTGATATTAACGTAACATTCCCAGAAGATTATCATGCCGAAAATTTAAAAGGGAAACCTGCAATATTTGCTGCAACATTGAAAAAAGTGGAAGAACTCGAACTTCCAGAACTTACTGAAGATGTTATTAAACGTTTTGGTATTGCAGATGGTACAGTTGAAAGCTTACGTGTTGAAGTACGAAAAAATATGTTGCGCGAACTTAATGCAACTATTCGTAATAAAGTTAAAGCACAAGTTATTGATGGTTTAGTTAAGAATAATGAAATTGATGTTCCTACTGCGTTAGTTGAACGCGAAATTGATGTATTACGTCAACAAGCCGTATCTCGATTTGGTGGAAACATGAAGCAACCAATGGATCTTCCTAAAGAATTATTCGAAGCTGAAGCTAAGCGTCGTGTATCAGTAGGTTTATTATTTAGTGAAATTATTGAAAGTAATAAAATTAAAGCTGATGATACAAAGGTTAAATCATTAATTGATGAAATTGCTTCTGCTTACGAAGATCCTAAAGAAGTTTTAGAATATTACAGTAAAGATAAGAAAGCGATGGATAATATTCGGTCTGTAGCGATCGAAGATCAAGTAGTTGATTTATTATTAGCTAGTGCTAAAGTAACCGATAAAAATTACTCGTTTTCTGAATTAATGAATCAGCAAGTGGCTTAATATCTATACACTGCTTCATTAAATAAAAAGATTACTTTTAAGCCCAAATAAGAATTATCTGTTTGGGCTATTTTGTTTAATTAGGAGATAAAAATGCCTTTAGAACCATATATGGGTGTGATTCCAATGGTTGTTGAGCAAAGTTCTCGTGGAGAAAGAGCTTACGATATATATTCACGGTTATTAAAAGAGCGAATCATCTTTTTAACAGGACAAGTTGAAGATAATATGGCTAACTTAATTATCGCTCAAATGTTATTTCTAGAAGCTGAAAATCCTGAAAAAGATATCCATTTATATATAAATTCACCAGGTGGTGTTGTTACAGCTGGAATGGCCATTTATGATACTATGCAATTTATAAAACCAGATGTTAGCACAATTTGTTTGGGACAAGCGTGTTCAATGGGATCATTGCTTTTAACTGCGGGAACAAAAGGTAAACGATATTGCTTACCTAACGCTAGAGTAATGATTCATCAACCATTAGGCGGTTTTCAAGGCCAAGCTTCCGATATTCAAATACATGCACAAGAAATTTTACAAGTAAAAAGCCGTTTAAATAATATTTTGTCAATGCATACTGGTCAAGACATTAGTGTAATTGAAAAAGATACAGATCGTGATAACTTTATGTCTGCCGAAAAAGCAGTTGAATATGGTTTAGTGGATGCCATATATAGTAAACGTTCATAATAAATTAGCTAGGTGGTAAAAGTGAATAATGAAAGCTCAGAAAAATTACTCTATTGTACTTTTTGTGGTAAAAGTGAACATGAAGTTCGCAAACTAATTGCAGGACCATCATCTATTTATATTTGTAATGAGTGTATTGGGTTATGCAATGATATTTTAAAAGAAGAGACAAAAAGTTTTCTCTCACATGAAGAATTTAATAGTAAACCATTACCGACTCCTCATGAAATTCGGAACCATCTTGATGAATATGTTATTGGTCAAGAAAAAGCAAAAAAAGTATTATCTGTAGCTGTTTATAATCATTATAAACGTTTACGTAATTATGCAAGTCATAATGATGTCGAATTAGGTAAAAGTAATATTTTATTAATTGGTCCAACTGGTAGTGGTAAAACATTATTAGCTGAAACTTTAGCCCGCTTTTTAGATGTTCCTTTTGCGATGGCAGATGCAACAACATTAACCGAAGCAGGGTATGTTGGTGAAGATGTTGAAAATATAATCCAAAAATTATTACAGAGTTGTGATTATGATATTGAAAAAGCACAACGTGGCATAATTTACATTGATGAAATAGACAAGATTTCAAGAAAATCAGATAATCCTTCAATCACCAGAGATGTGTCTGGAGAAGGTGTACAACAAGCCTTATTAAAAATTATTGAAGGTACTATTGCCTCTGTGCCACCTAAAGGTGGACGTAAACATCCTCAGCAAGAATTTCTACAGGTAGATACCTCAAAAATTCTGTTTATTTGTGGTGGAGCGTTTAGTGGCTTAAATAAAGTAGTAGAAAATCGAGTATCTGTTAATACAGGTATTGGTTTTGGAGCTGATGTTAAAAGTAGTAAAAATAAAGCAACGGAGTCTGAGTTACTAGCTCAAGTTGAATCTGAAGATTTAGTAAAATTTGGTTTAATTCCAGAATTTATTGGTCGATTACCCGTTATCGGTACATTATCAGAATTAGACAAAAATGCCTTAATTAGTATTTTGACTGAACCTAAAAATGCTTTAACTAAGCAGTTTGAAACATTATTTAGGTTAGATGGAGTTGAATTAGAATTTACAGAAGATGCATTAAATGCTATTGCAATAAAAGCGTTGCAACGTAAAACAGGGGCTCGAGGTTTACGTTCTATTGTTGAAAATATTTTATTAGATACAATGTATGATCTACCATCTATGAAAAATATTAAAAAAGTTATTGTTGAACAAGAAACAATAGATAAATCTCAAGCTCCAGCTTTAATTTACCGTGAAGATGTTGAGTTGTCAGCTTAACTATGAATATGCTTGTTATTGTTGATGCTTTAACAAGCATGATCTAATTTATATTATGTCTAATTACATGTAGTTATTGTCAAAATGTTTAAGGAATAGTATATATTTGAATCATAACAATAGGCTTGAATATCTAAAATCAATCCCAATATCATCATAATGGGTTTGTACTATTAGAGAGAAAAAAATGAAAACAAAACAAACTAAACAAATGATTATGCCTATTTTACCATTACGAGATGTTGTGGTATTTCCACATATGGTAATTCCTCTCTTTGTTGGTCGAAATAAATCAATACGTTGTCTTGAGAATGCAATGGAAATGGATAAACAAGTCTTTCTTGTTACTCAAAAAAATCCATCCCAAGATGATCCTGATGTTGATGATTTATATGAAACTGGGACTGTTGCCAATATTTTACAATTGCTTCAACTTCCAGATGGAACTGTAAAAGTTTTAGTTGAAGGTGTTGAACGAGCTAAAATTGTTGATATTTTAGAGCAAAAAGAAGAGGACTTTTTTATTGCTAATATCGAAACATTGCATGAAAAAAACGAAAATGATGATTTAAATGAAGCTTTAATGCGAGTAGTACTTTCTAATTTTGATGATTATGCAAAACTGAATAAAAAGGTAACACAAGAAGTTGTTGATTCAATTCGTTTGATTAAAGAGCCTTCCCAACTGGCTGATTCTATTGCCGCTACATTATTTTTGAAAGTAGAACAAAAGCAAGAATTACTGGTTACAGCTAATTTGGAAAAACGTTTTGAGTTACTTATATCATTGATGGAATCTGAAATCGATTTATTGCAAGTTGAAAAAAATATTCGTCAGCGTGTTAAGCAACAAATGGAGAAAGCGCAAAAAGAGTATTACCTTAATGAGCAAATAAAAGCAATTCATAAAGAATTGGGTGATATCGATAATAAACCAGATGAATATGAAGAGTTAAAAAATAAAATTACCAAAGCTAAAATGCCACAAGAGGCAACAGAAAAAGCTTTAGCTGAACTTAATAAACTCAAAATGATGCCTGCAATGTCTGCTGAAGCAACTGTGGTCAGAGGATATATTGATTGGATGCTACAAATTCCATGGCATAAACGTAGCAAAGTTAAGAAAGATATTGAGGGCGCTCAAAAAATTCTAGATAAAGATCATTACGGTTTAGAAAGAGTTAAGGATCGTATCTTGGAATATTTGGCTGTTCAAGGTCGAATTAATAAAGTCAAAGGACCTATATTATGTCTAGTTGGACCTCCAGGTGTAGGTAAAACATCTCTTGGTCAGTCTATCGCTAAAGCAACAGGACGTAAATATGTCCGAATGGCATTAGGTGGGGTTCGTGATGAAGCAGAAATTCGTGGACATAGAAGAACTTATATCGGTTCTATGCCAGGTAAATTGATTCAACGTATGGTAAAAGTTGGTGTCAAAAACCCATTATTTTTATTGGATGAAATTGATAAGATGGCTTCGGACATGCGAGGTGATCCTGCTTCTGCTTTGTTAGAAGTACTTGATCCAGAACAAAATAATGCTTTTAGTGATCACTATCTTGAAGTTGATTATGATTTATCTGATGTGATGTTTGTTGCTACTGCTAATTCGATGAATATTCCAGCACCATTGTTAGATAGAATGGAAGTTATTCGTCTTTCAGGCTATACAGAAGATGAAAAATTAAACATTGCTAAACAGCATCTTATTTCTAAACAAATAGAGAATAATGGATTAAAACCAAAAGAAATTAGAATAGATGATTCAGCTATAATTGGAATTATTCGCTATTATACTCGAGAAGCAGGTGTTCGTAGCTTAGAAAGGGAAATAGCAAAAATTTGCCGTAAAGTTGTAAAACAATTAGCTTTAAATAGTAAGTTGAAAAAAGTGACGATAACCCAAGATAACTTAAAAGATTTTCTAGGTGTACAACGATTCGATTATGGTAAAACCGATAATGAGAATCGAATTGGTCAAGTTATTGGTCTTGCATGGACTGAAGTAGGTGGTGATTTACTTACAATTGAATCAGTTAGTGTACCGGGTAAAGGTAAGTTAACTTATACCGGTTCGTTGGGTGATGTGATGCAAGAGTCTATTCAAACCGCATTGACAGTAGTACGTTCTCGTGCTGAAAAGTTAGGTATTAATGGTGATTTTTACGAAAAACGTGATATTCATGTTCATGTTCCCGATGGGGCTACGCCGAAAGATGGTCCAAGCGCTGGTATCGCTATGTGTACATCGTTAATTTCAACGTTAACTGGAAACCCTGTTCGTTCAGACGTTGCTATGACAGGGGAAATTACTTTAAGAGGAGAAGTGCTACCTATTGGTGGACTTAAAGAAAAATTACTTGCAGCACATAGAGGTGGAATTAAAACTGTTGTTATACCGATGGATAATGTAAAAGATCTAGAAGAAATTCCAGATAATGTTAAAGCTGAAATTGATATTTGCCCGGTAAAATGGATTGATGAAGTAATAACAATAGCGTTACAAAATAATCCATTTGGTATTGAACTTGAAGAAGATAAAATTAGTTTAAAACACGCAACTAAAAAGGCTACTAAACAAATAAAATCTAAAATTCCAGTTCAGACACAATTAAATTAATTGTATTTAATTTTAAAAAGATCAACTTAGTGTTGATCTTTTTTTATCTCTTAACGTTCCGATAATAGCCAATTTAGGTAAATATGCTATACTTGCCCAATTAATCTTTAGATATATGGAGAATCGCAAGAAATGATGGATACAATCCGCACAGCTGCAAACCATATTGTAGTTAAAATTATTTTTGCAATAATTATTTTATCATTTATATTCACAGGGATAGGTTTTTTTGGATTCGGTGGCGGTAACAATGCGCGTGATGCTCAACAATACATTGCAAAAGTTGATGGAGAAGGAATAAATCGAGCACAATTTGAAGCAATAGCAAGAAAGGTTACATCAAAGTCAGCTGGTGACCCTACTTTTATCAAACAACTTCGCCGTAACATATTATATTCACAAATTACGAATTTTTTATCTTATAAATTTGCTGAGCAGTTAAATGCAAATATTAGTAATGAAAGAGTCAAAGAATTCATTAGACAAGACCAAGAGTTTTTTGAAAATGACAAATTTAGTAATAAAAAATATTTAGAACGTATTTCAGCAGATGGCTATACACCCGATAGTTATGGTGCTAGCTTGAAAACCTTTTTGAAACAACAACAAGTCATTAATGCTTTAGTAAATTCAAGTTTTGTATTACCTGTAGATTCAGAGTTAGCCAAATTAAAGGATCAAACAAGAACAGTTTATACATCAACTTTGAGCCCTAAAGTGGTAAATATGGATGATGTTAAAATCACTGTTGACGATGAAAAGAAATATTATGAAGAACATAAAAGTGAGTTTTATCGAAAAGAGAGAGTCAAGTTTAATTATATTTTAAATAGAAAATCTAATTACATAGATAAAATTCGTATTAGTGATGAAGAAGTACAAAAGCAATTTCAAAAAAATAAAAAAGATTATTCTTTCCCAGAAAAACAAGCTTATAGTGTAATTTATGTCACTGATAAGGAGCAGGCAGATGATATTATGAAAGAACTATCATCTGGTGGTAATTTTGATACTATTGTTAAAACAGTAAATGAGAATGATGGTATATCTCCATATGGAAAAAATGGTTCATTGGGATGGTTTAATATCGATGATTCATTACCTCAAGCGTTTAAAGATGCTAATTTAAAAAAAATTGGACAAATTTCTAAGCCAATAAAAGTTGATGATGGTTATATTATTGTCAAATTAGATAATATTCAAAAATCTAAAGTTATGAATTTTGATTATGCAAAACATATTATTACTTCAAAGCTGGAGGATGAAAAACTGAATGCTATATTTGATTCTGTTGAAAACAAAATTCAGACTGCGGTAAACAAAAATCCTAATTCATTAGAAGCGATTGCAAAAGACTCTGACTTAGATATAGTTAATTCCAAATGGTCTTATTACAATGATATCACTACAATTTTACGATATCCTGAAATTAGAGATGTTGCATTTGGTGATCAAATGATTATTGATGGGAAAGCAACAGGTAACGTTTCAGAAATGATAACTGTTGGTCAAGGTATTAATATGATTAATTTTGTTATTCAAATTGTTGATTATCGTGAGGAAGGCATAGCACCTTTTGAAGAAGTTCAAGCTGAAATTAATAGAAAAATTTATCAAAATATTGCTAAGGAACGTTTCACATCAACTGTAGATAATATATTAACGCAATTAAATGAAAAAGGTAGCTCTTCAAATGTAAACTTTTCTCAAAGTTATAAACTTACTCGAAATTCAAAGGTGTTAGATAAGAAAATCGTTGATATGGTTTTTGATTTGGTACCATCAGTTACATCTAAAAGAGTTTTTGGTGTTCAATATTTAGATGATAAAAGCGCTGCTATTGTAGTATTAACCGATGTAAAAACACCTAATGAACAAAAAGATATTTCGTCTGAATTATTACCATTATATATCAAGAATATATATTCTTCTCTTACTGAAGATATTCGTTCCAAAGTTAAGATTGAAATTATGCCAGATGCAAATTTGTGATCCAAATCATAAATTAATGCAAAATTCAGCAAAAATGAAAAGTCACTTTGGTGACTTTTTTCATTTTTGAAATTAATAATCCTTTAACATTTGATTAAATGAGATAGTTAAAAAGCATATTAATTGCATAACTATTATTAAGAGGTTAATCAAATGAAACTATTTTCAATTTTTTGTATTTTATTATCAAGTATCACTTTTTCCGGATTAAGTTTTGCGGATAATTCATCTAATGAAGTAACTAAAAATGAAGTAACTCAAAAGGAACAGCAACAACTTATACAAGTCAATATTAATACAGCTACAGCAGAAGAGTTAGCTAAAGTATTAACAGGTATAGGGATAAGTAAAGCCAAAAAAATTGTTGAATATCGTGAAAAATTTGGGTCATTTGTTTCTATAGAACAATTGAAAGAAGTATCTGGTATTGGTCAAGCAACATTGGACAAAAATGTAGGTAAAATAGCTTTATAATCTTATGTTAAGCCGCCGATTTTTAATATCGGTCGGCGATTATCATATATTAATTATTCATAGGATCAATATCAATACTCCATCTTACTTTTGATGTTTCATTCCATTTTTCTATATCAATAACAAGTTTATCTAAAATTAACTGTAATAGCTGCCTATTTGTATGTTGTAACAAAAGTTGCCAACGGTAATATCCTGCCTTTTTAGGTTGATTTGCTGGTATAGGACCAAGTTGCCATAAAGAATTATCACCATACTCTTTCAATCTGTCATGAATGAGTTGCAAAAACTTTTGTGCATGATGGTTATTGCGATCTGCTGCACGAATTAATGCTTGATAACTGAATGGAGGTAATAGCGTTTGTTGACGTTCTTTTAAGGTCTGTTTAGCAAATTCTTGATATCCCTTATTTAATAATACATTTAATAATGGATGCTCGGGATGATAGGTTTGTAATATTACTTCTCCTGTTTTTGCTTCTCGGCCAGCTCGTCCAGATACTTGAGTATAGATTTGAGCAAATTGCTCTGTTGCTCGAAAATCACTCGAAAATAATGCTCCGTCAACATCTACAATACCAACTAAGGTTATATCAGGAAAATGATGACCTTTTGCTAAAATTTGTGTACCAACTAAAATATGTGCACCACCTTGTTGAATACTTTGCAAATAACCATCTAATGCTCCTTTTTTAGCTACTGTATCACGATCAATACGGCTTATTTTGGTGTTAGGGAAAAGAAGTTCAAGTTGTTTTTCTAATTGTTCAGTACCAAAACCAATAGGTACTAAATGAGTTGAACCACATTTTGGACATTGTGTTGGAATTGCTCTTGGTGTATCACAGTAATGACAACTAAGTTTTTGTGATTGGTTATGAAAAGTATATGGACGATCGCAACGAGGACATTCAGCAATCCAACCACAATCATGACAAATTAATAAAGGTGAATAACCACGCCGATTTAAAAATAACATGACTTGATTATTATTGTGTAAATGGATTTTTATTTGTTCAATTAAAGGTTGTGATAAGCCGGCTACAAGTGTTAAACCTCGAATATCTAAAATAGATTGCTTTACAGGTTTAGCATGACCTGCACGTTTTGTTAATTGTAACAATTGGTATCTATGGTTTTTAACATTATTTAAAGTTTCTAATGAAGGCGTTGCTGAACCTAATAAAATAGGGATATTTTTAAGTTTTGCACGAATAATTGCTAAATCACGAGCATTATAACGCCATCCTTCTTGTTGTTTATACGAACTATCATGTTCTTCGTCAACGATAATCATGCCTAAATTTTTAAATGGCGTGAAAAGTGATGAACGGGTACCAACAACAATGGCATTTTCTCCATTTTTGCTTCTTAACCAAACAGCTAATCTCTGTTGATTGGTCAATCGAGAATGTAGAATATCTATTGGGGCATTAAATCGTTCTTTAAAACGTTTAATTGTTTGTGGTGTAAGACTAATTTCAGGCACTAATACTAATGCTTGTTTACCTTTAGCTAGTACATTAGATATAATATTGAGATAAACCTCAGTTTTTCCTGAGCCCGTGATGCCTTCTAACAGAAATACAGCAAAAATATGGCTTTGTTTGTTTACATTATCTATTGCATAAGATTGTTCTTGATTTAATTTAATTAAGTTTGGATTGGCAGAAAAATTCGTTTGCCACATGATATTATCTGCCTGGCAATTCACGCGCGTTATTAGTTGTTTTTTCTCTAATTCATTATAGATAGTCGTACTTACGTTGATAGAATCAACAGTATTGTTTCTAAATGATGATAATAATAATTTTTGTTTTGGTGCCCGTGATAGTGCTGTCAGCTCGATATTCTCTCCTAATTCGGTTAATTGCCAATGTGTGATTTGAGTTTTGTTCGCTTCGCGTCCTTGTCTTAATAAAACAGGCATCGCATGAAATAAAACCTCACCAATTGGATAATGATAATAACTTGCCGCCCAATTTAATAGTTGCCAGATATCTGGAGTAAAAAGAGGTTCGCTATCAATAATTGTAGTGATATTCTTTAAGCTTTTAACATCAATATTTGTTTGATGATCTATACTAACAATTATACCTATGGCATTACGTTTACCAAATGGAACTTTTACCCGCATTCCAATTTGGGCAGGTTTGGTTAAGTTGTAATCATATAGTTGGTATAGTGGTACTGGTAAGGCTACATGAGCAATAAGCATTAGAGAATCATAACTATAATTAACAGAAAGTAATATTGTACGCAGTTTTTATTTAACTCGCAAAAACATACTAAATTTATTTATTATTTGAAAGGCTAAAACAAACTATTTTTTTGTATGTTTTGATAATGATTAATTAAATCAGATGGGTAACTACTTGTAAAAAATTGCTTTCTTGGCTATATTCTAAAGAGTAGTAAATTTTTTGAGGAATCAAATATGCCCGAGTCATTTTCGCATATTAATCAGCGTGGTGATGCTCATATGGTCGATGTTTCAAACAAACAACTAACAATGCGACAAGCAAGTGCTGAATCATTAGTTTTAATGAATACTAAAACACTTGATATGATTATCGAAGGTAAACATCATAAAGGTGATGTTTTTGCGACAGCAAGAATTGCTGGTATTCAAGCTGCAAAAAAAACTTGGGATATTATACCTCTATGCCATCCGCTTTTGCTCAGTAAAATTGAAATTAACATTGAAGCTGATCGCATAAAAAGTTGTATTCGAATTCAAGCTAACTGTCAATTAAATGGGCAGACAGGTGTTGAAATGGAGGCTATGGTAGCGGCTTCAGTTGCTGCTTTAACTATTTATGATATGTGTAAGGCTGTGCAAAAGGATATGGTTATTACACAAGTAAGATTATTAACTAAGAGTGGTGGTAAGTCAGGAGACTTTATTGCCAAAGAAATAAATGAATAAAATTATATTTTTTGCTCAAATTAGAGAGTTAGTTGAAACTGATAGTATTATCTTAGATGCTAATCAAGTTTCTATTTTGGAATTGCTCGAACAGCTCAGTAAACGTGGCGATAGGTGGGCTTTAGCATTCAAAGAAAGAGTTATTTTATGTGCCGTGAACCAAGTATTGGTTGATTCTAATTATATTATTCAAGCTGGTGATGAAATTGCCTTTTTCCCTCCTGTAACAGGTGGTTAAAATTATGGATATTATTAAAGTAAATGAAGAGTCAATTGATAACAATCAGTTAATTAATTGGCTTTCAGTATTACCTCAAGATGGTGCTATTGTCACTTTTATGGGTAAAGTTCGTTGCTCTGGTGAACAGACACTAAGCCTTTATTTAGAACATTATGCAGGAATGACAGAGAAAGTATTAGCTAATATAATTGCTCATGCTCGAAAAAGATGGCAATTAAGTCGAGTTGCGGTTATTCACCGAATTGGGGAAATCAATGTTAATGAGCAGATCGTATTTGTTGGCGTAAGTAGTGCTCATCGTGCAGATTCATTTGCAGCAGCCGAATTTATAATGGATATTTTAAAAAATGAGGCACCATTATGGAAGAAAGAACGAACCATTAACAGTGATAAGTGGGTTGAAGCAAAAAAAACTGACATAGATGCATTGAAAAAATGGAATTAATCCTTATATAGGATATAATACATTAGATTGTGTGGTATTTTTATGAGAGGTAAGGAATGGCAAGTTTTTCGTCTAATGGTTTGATTAATGAACAAGCTGGTAGTCGTGTACAAACATATATGAGTCATGTGTATGGCTGGATGACTGTTGGTTTATTACTAACTGCTTTAGTCGCTTGGTTTGCATCAAGTAATATGGCGCTGATAGAGTTATTATCTAAAGGTATGTGGGTATTATTAATAGCGGAACTGGCATTAGTTTTCGTTATTTCTGGTATGATTAATCGTCTTTCTGGTGCTGCCGCAACGACATTATTTATGCTTTATTCGGTTTTAAATGGTTGTACCTTTTCAATCTATTTTAAAATTTATACTTCATCGTCAATAGCAAGTGTATTTTTTATTACCGCAGGTATGTTTGGAGCTTTGGCTTTTTACGGTTATACTACAAAGAGAGATTTGTCTGGCTTCGGTCGTTTCTTATTTATGGGTTTAATTGGATTAGTTATTGCGTCATTAGTGAATATGTTTGCGAATAGCGATCCATTGATGTGGGCTGTTACCTATATTGGTGTATTTGTTTTTGCCGGATTAACTGCCTACGATACACAAAAATTGAAAGAATTAGGTGACGGTTTACCTCAAGATGATCAGAATATATTCAGACGTTTTGTTATTATAGGCGCATTACAACTTTATCTTGATTTTATCAATTTATTTATTATGTTATTAAGAATTTTTGCCGATCGACGATAATTGTTTGAATCTAGAAAAAGGGCTCAATTAGAGCCCTTTTTGTTAATATTTTATTAGTATTTATCTAGATAATGCTAACTTTGTTAAAAAGTTTCAGGAAAGCCCTACGTTTCAGTATAAAATACTGTAAGATTCTTTTGATGTTAAGTGAATGGATTACCTAATAGTGAATACTATGAAAAAATTATACTGTTTTATTTTAATAAATATTCTTATTTCATCTTTTATTGCAGTACGTTTCTTTCTGGTTCCTGATGTATCGTTTTCTTGGCTTGGTAGCACATTTTCAGCGTTTGCTGTTCTTGGACATTTTTTTTCATTATATATATTACTTTTTTTACTTTCTATACCAACACTATGGTTAAGAAAATATTTATGTTATGCTATTCTTGCTATTTTGTTCAGTTTTATTCAAATAACATTATATGTTGATACAATTGTTTTCCAACAATATCGATTTCACATTAATGAATCTGTTTTATCAATGGTATTATCTGGTCAAGTTGTCGATTTTTCTGCAACAACATATCTGTTAATGCTATTACTTATGGTGGCTTCATTTTGCACTGAATATCTTATTATCTATCTTATTGATTTCCAAGTATCAAAACCACATAGAAAATCGAAGATAATTTTATTATCCACACTGTTATTGGCTGCTTCTTTATTTATCAGCCAGTTTGGACATATGGTTGCTTTTTATTATGCTTATTCTCCCATAATGGTAGTAAAAGAGTATATTCCACTCTATCGTCCATTTACTTCTAAAAAAATAATGAGTTTTTTTGATAAGCAAGGAGAGCGAAAAGTCGTTTATGATAAGGATTATATCAATGCAACTATTGATTATCCTAAAAATCGGCTAGTAATTAACCCAGAAAATAAAAAACTTAAAAACATAATGTTTATTGTTTTAGATTCATGGCGATATGATACTTTTAGTAATGAAATCTCCCCAAATACTTTTCATTTTGTAAAGAATAATAATGGTGTGATCTTTAATAATCATTATTCGACAGGTAATGCAACTCGCACAGGTATTTTTGGACTTTTTTATGGTATTCCGGGTACTTACTGGGATTCATTTTTACGTGCTAGTATTCCGTCTCTATTTATTACAACTTTACAGAAAGAAAATTATAATATTGGCGTCTTTACTTCAGCTAAAGTTACTGCACCTGAATTTGATCGAACTGCGTTTGTTACTATTGAAAATTTAAGAATCAGTAGTAAAGATGGCTCAGCCTCTAAAAGAGATAAACAAATCACTGACGATTGGTTATCATGGTATAAATCTCGAGATATTTCAAGACCTACGTTTTCTTTTTTGTTTTATGATGCGCCTCATGCATATGATTTCCCAGATGGGTTTTCAGTTAAGTTCAAACCTATTGGAGATCTTAACTATATGACATTGAACAATGATACGGACCCTTTACCAATTTTTAATCGCTATAAACAAAGTGTCTATTACGATGATTATTTATTACAAAATATCTATGATGAACTTATTAAATCAGGCTCTTTAAATGATACATTGTTAATAATAACGGGTGATCATAGTCAAGAAATGAATGATAATAAACTAGGTTTTTGGGGGCATAATGGTAATTATACTGATGCACAAACTAAAGTACCTTTTATTATTGTTGGCGCGACAGAATTAAGTAATTTGATAAATAACAGTAATAAATTAACTAACCATGAAGATGTTGTTCCATCTCTAATGAAAAATTATTTATATGTAGAAAATGATATAAGAGATTATTCTACAGGATACGACTTATTTAAACCCATAACTGATCGTAACTGGTTATTAATGTCTAACTACAGTTCTTATGCAGTTAGAACGCCAGATAATATCTATTTTGTTAATAGAATTGGTATTAGTCGTTATATGGATCTACATAATCGTGAGGCTAATGAATCGCCAAATTACCAATATATTCAAGATGCAATGAAAAATATGAGTTATTTTTTCAATCAAAGAAAAAGTGATTAATAGTTAGACTGGAATAATATAGCAATAAACTAAAAATTCTATCCGCCATGAATATGGCGGATTATATTATGAATTAACGAATATCAGCACAATTTAAGCAATAAATATAACGATTTTGAGTGTCGTTAAAGTTATTCCATAAAGACATATGTTGTTTTAACTGTTTTGCTTCGGGAAGATGTTCAAAGAATATCTCCGCTGTTGATTGAGGTAACATAGCTATCATATCTGAATATAATGCATTAAACCAATTTACTTCAGGTTTTGGCCAGTCAATTTTATAATCAGTTAAATCTGCTAATGTTGCAGCTATTTCAACGGCATCATCAAAATCACCTAATTTATCAACGAGTCCTATTTTTTCTGCTTCTGATCCTAACCAGACTTGACCTTGTCCGATTTTATCTACTTGTTCTGTAGTCATTTTTCGCGCTTTTGCTACTAGGGAAATAAATGTTTGATAACCATTATTGATGTTCATTTGAATTAATTGGTTAGTTTCTTCAGGCAAGTTTTTAGCTAAATTATTGCCTGCCAATGGTGATGTACTTACTCCATCACTATAAACACCAACATGAGATAAAGAATTTTCAAATGTTGGAATAATACCAAAGATACCAATAGAGCCTGTAATTGTGTTTGGACTTGCAACAATATAATCTGATTGAGTAGAGATCCAATATCCACCTGATGCAGCCATTCCTCCCATAGAAACAACTACAGGAATTTGATAACTACGTAAAGCTTCTAATTCACTACGAATCGCTTCAGATGCATCAACACTACCCCCAGGGCTATTTACTCGTAACACTACGGCTTGTATATTATTTTTATCTAGGTTCTTACGAATTTCTTTAAGTTGCTGAACAATGTCTTGGCTTCCTGCTACATCACTACTACTTTCACTATTATTGAGAGTACCATTGACAAAGACAACAGCGATAAGTGGAGTACTGTTCTGATTATCATCAATTAACTGTTTATTTTCTGATTTGAGTTGATAGTCGTAAATGCTAATTTCATGTTGATCAGCGAATTCCAATTCATACTGATGACTTGAAGTAATAACATCAACTAAGCCATTAGATAAAGCATATTGAGCCATATTACCATTAGCAGTTCTTAATTCTGATAACATTGTTTCAGGCGCAGGTACTAATTGTGAATTGGCTTTTTTTCGTTGTGTTGAGATATCATTAAGGTAATTATCCCACATATGAGTTAACCAACGAGTTGTATTATTTCTCGCATCTTCCGACATGTCATCACGAATAAATGGCTCAATTGCAGATTTATAAGTTCCTACTCTAAAAACATGCGTATTAATTTTTAAATTATCAAGTAGGGTTTTATAGTATAAATTGTTAGCAGCTAATCCATATACATTGACTGAACCAAGAGGTGTTAGATAGATTTTATTGGCATAACTCGCTAAATAATATTGGCTTTGATTAAAAGTTGTGCCAAAAGCATAAATTGTTTTTTTAGCTTCTTTAAATTTGGTTAAATACTTACCCACATATTGTAAAGAGCTCATATCGGCACCAACAAAATTATCTAACTTTAAAACGATGCTTTTAATATTTGGATCTTTGGTTGCTTGAGCAATTTTTTGAGTTAATACGAACAAACTATTTTCGCGAGACGTATTGATTTTTTTACCATAAATTTTGCTTTGTAGAGCATAGATTTCATCACTGTAATTCGTGTTATCGACAATAACACCTTCAAGATCTAAAACCAATGAACCATATTGAGGAACTATATCTTGTTTTTTTGCTTCATTTATTAAGCCAATACCACCGAAGATAAGCAGAATAATTACTAAGAATATCAAATTAAGAAGTGTTTCTCTTATTACATTAATCACTTTCCAAATACATTTTATGACAGATAATGCAGACATAATAATTAGTCCTTGTTAACAATAACTTTAGTTTTTCGTTTCAATATTACGTTTTTTAAAATATTTTTTATCTTCAAATCGTAAACATGTCAGTTTTCCACCCCAACAACATCCTGTATCAAGGGCATAAACATTTTCTGGCGTACCTTTACCATTTAATGCAGCCCAATGTCCAAAAGCTATACTATATTGTTCGGGTATTTTACTTGGCAATAAAAACCAAGGTTTAAGTTTCATTGGTGCTTGCTCAGGAGATTTTTTAAAATAAAAATCTAACCGCCCATCTTCATAACAAAAACGCATCCGTGTTAGTGCATTGGCAATATAACGTAAGCGATCTAATCCTTGTAATTCTGATGACCATTCATCAGGAAAGTTACCATACATTTTATCTAAAAATAGGGGATATGAATCACTAGATAACATAACGTTCAAATCATGAGCACATTTCTTTAGTAATTCAAGATCCCATTGTGGTGAAACGCCTGCATGAGTCATGATCAATTTTAATGATTCATCAATTTGAACTAATGGCTGTTTACGTAACCAGTTCATAAGTTCATCATAGTCGGGAGCATTGATGATTTCGTCTAAATTATCTTTCTTTTTAGCAAGTGTAACACCTGCATATATTGATAATAAATGTAAATCATGATTCCCCAAAACCATACGAATTTTTTGACTGTGCTGCTTAACAAATCGTAAAACATCTAACGATTTAGGTCCACGGGCAACAAGATCCCCTGTTAACCATAAAGTATCTGAAGATGTGAATTTTGCTTTTTCAAGTAATCGCATAAATTCATCATAACAACCATGAATATCACCAATGAGTAAATTTGCCATATGTTATTTCCATGTATTTGCAAGTTGGCAATATTGTTGAACGGTTATATTTTCAGCACGTAAATTTGGATCAATATTGAGTTCTACTAATTGTTCGACTGTAAACATATTGCTTAAACTATTACGAATCGTTTTTCGGCGTTGATTAAATGCTTCAGTTGTTACACGAGAAAGTATTTTGACATCATTTACTTGATAAGGTTTTTCTTTATATGGAATCAACTTTACAACCGCAGAGTCAACTTTTGGTGCTGGTTTAAATGATGTTGGAGGTACTTCCAATACTGGAATGATTTGGCAAAAATATTGTGCCATCACACTTAATCTACCATAATCTTTGCTATTAGGTGCCGCGACAAGTCGAGTTACTACTTCTTTTTGTAACATAAAGTGCATATCAGTAATGATATTGGCATATTCAAATAAATGGAACATTAACGGTGTAGAGATATTATAAGGTAAGTTACCAAATACTCTCAATGGTTTACCTAATTGTTGCTTTAACTCATTAAAGTCAAATGTCAGAGCATCTTGTTCGATAACAGTTAATTTATTATTTAATAGAGAATTATCCATCAATCTACTGGCTAAATCTCTATCAATTTCTACAACTGTTAAATGGTCAACATATTTACTTACTGGTACAGTTAATGCAGCAAGTCCAGGACCAATTTCTACTAAAGCTTGATCTGCTTTAGGTTGTATAGCTGCAACTATGCTTTCAATAATATAGTCATCATGTAAAAAGTTTTGTCCGAATCGTTTACGGGCAAAATGCCCCTGATGTACACGATTATTCATGCTTATCTTCACCTGTAATATTAATATAGGCATCGCCTTTTAATTCTTGAATCCATACTTGAGCTTCTTCACTAAATTTACGGTTAAATATTAATCGGTAAGCCCGATCTTGTTTAACTGCATTTGTTCCATCAGTTTGTTTGGTATCGAGTAGTTGAATCAAATGCCAACCGAAAGATGATTTAACAGGTTGGCTGATCTCACCTTTTTTTAACTGAACGAGAGCATTTCTAAATCCACTGTCATAGACATCTGGGCGACTCCAACCTAAATTTCCTCCATTTTCGGCTGAGCCGGGATCTTCTGAATTAGCCTTTGCAGCTGCTTCAAAACTTATTGCTCCACTGGTTATTGATTTGCGAATATCATTCAATTTTTGTTTAGCTATTTGGTCTGTCACCAATACATTTGTTTTAATTAAAATATGACGAGCATTCATTTCTTCAATAGTATATTTTTGAGGAGCTTCTGTACGAGTATCATCGACTTTCAAAATATGTAATCCAACGCCAGAACGAATTGGACCAATAATACTGCCTTTCGGTGCTCTAATAAGCCGTTCTTCAAAAATAGTTGGTAGTTCGTTAAGTTTATTCCAACCCATATCACCACCTTTTAAAGCGTAATCGTCATTTGAATATGTCGCTGCTAATTTTGCAAAACTTTCACCTTTTTGTGCCCGATTTATAATATCATTTGCTTTGTTAATTGCAGTATCAATTTGTTGTTTAGACGCTTTTTCTGGTACAGATATTAGAATATGACTAATTTTCACATCTTTATTGTTGGCTGGTTGTTCAGAAAGATTTTTAGTTAAAGTTTCAACTTCTTTTTCTGAAATTTTAATTCTAGGTCTAACTTCATTCATTCTGGTTTGTTCGATCAACATATCATTATGAATTCGTTCTCGATAATTGCTATAACTAATACCCATTATCGAAAGTTTACTTCTGAGTTCATCAATCGTCATACCGTTTTGCGCTGCAATTCTGGCGATAGCATTGGTGACTTCATCATCATTGATTGTGATTTTGGCTTTTGCTGCTTTTTGTAAAATTAAGTTCTCAATAATTAAGCGATCCAGAATTTGTTCTCTTAATACTTTATCATTAGGTAGATTGCTCGCATCTGTACTAGCTTTAATTGTTTTTAACATGTTGTTAATATCACTTTCCAAAATGACATTATTATTAACTACTGCAGCTACTCGTTCGATAACCTTAGGTGCGGCAACTGTTGATAATGGAGTAAGTAGTCCTATAGTTAAACTTAAATTTAAAGTAATCAATAGTTTTGATAGTTTCATATTTGTGCTACTCATATTGTTTGTTACAGTATACATATTACTGTATTAAATTAATTAGTTATCATAAGTAAAATTAATATATTCATTAAAATGTTGTTGTGTATGGAAGTTTACCAAAGTTTAACATTTTTGCTTTCGCATCTCGGTTACGCCCTAAACCTTGTAATTCAAAATTAACCGAGAGTTTATTTTCGTATTTACTACTTCGCGTAATTGAGTCCCAATCTGTTAACTTTCGTCCATATTGTACGGTCATTCCCCAGCAACAATCACTGTAATGTAAACCTATTGAACTATCGACCGTTTGCCCTAAGTTAACGTCGTAATAATATGAACCAACAGTATTAATCGTTTGTGACAATGGCCATGCCGTAACGAATCCAGCTTGTGATATATCCTGTTTATAATTCTTATATAAAGAATTTAAATCAACCATATTGATATAATTATGATTAGCATAACGATAAGATAGCTGTAATAATTTTTCACTTGATGGACGATACTCAAATATTGCATTAGCTAGAGATACGGTATCAATTCGAGTATCATACTGTATACCACTTCTGAAAATCATATCATCAGTGATCCGCCAAAAATTATCTGAAGCCCAAGTGATACTACCAGTATCCGAATTTTCATCTAATCCAGTATTATGTTCACTGGTTTTTGATTTAGCAAAGTAAGTAATCTGTCCTATGGATAAATTAAACTTTTCAACTTTATTGTTATCGTAAAAACGAGTTGTTACTCCTGTGGCTATATTATTAGCGGAAGCAATTCTATCTAACCCGCTGTACGGGTGATCTCTAAATAGACCTACATAATCAAATTGTAATAATGTGGAATCATAAGTGCCTATATTAGATTGATTTCGGTATGGAATATATATATATTTTACGCGAGGTTCTAATGTCTGGGTATAGCCATCAATGAAGTTGAAGTCACGTTCAAATATAATTTTACCGTCAATACTAAATCTTGGTATAAAGCGGTTAACTTTTTTATCTAACTGTTTATACCTATCAATGCTTTTTTTGATATTATCTTGACTATAATGGGTTGCCATTATACCGGCTGATGTAGTTAATATTGTCCAAGAATTAGTTAAAGTATAATTAATTGATGGTTCAATATGAGTACGCCATGCTTTAGGATTATTCTTTCCGGAGCTTATAAAATGAGATACTTGGGAAAATGTTTTAAATTTTAACGGGCCAAAATCATAATTATAATAATTAATATTTAGTTGTGGTTGAGTTTGATACAATGAATCTTTCACACCATCTTGAAATGCTTGAAAGTGTTTATAGCCCAAAGTAATATCCCAGTTTGGATCATTATAGCCCAGTTTATAAAACTGAGTGAGATATCCTGCTGTTTGGGATGCATATCTAGAATCTAAATCTGCTAAATATTGATTATCACTTACACGTGTCGAATCAACCGTAAAACGCCAATTGTAATTGATTAATTCATCGTTTTTCCAATAGAATAACCAGCGATGGCGATTGTCATCATAGTTATTACCGTTTAATAATCTATCCCTATCTTCGCTATATTTGGCATCATGTTGTAACCAATCGAATGCAAGCGTACCCAAACCAAGTTCATTTAAATAACGGAATTCAGTTTGCAATTGAATACCTCGACGTTGCAATACCCTTGGCGTGAATGTTGCATCATAATTAGGTGCAATATTCCAATAAATAGGTAAAGCAAAATCAATGCCACTAACACTGTTATAACTCATATTAGGAATTAATAAACCAGAGCGACGCTTATTGCCAGTGGGTAATTGTAAGTAAGGAGAATAGAGTACAGGTACTTTACCAATACGAAATACCGCATTCCATACTTCAAGTAATTGTTCTTCATTATCGTGAATAATTGTTGAACCTTTAATACTCCAAGTACTGTCATCAACAGGACACGAGGTAAAACTGCCATTTTTTAAAATAACCAATCGATTTTTTTCAAGTTTCATCTCATCCGCATCACCGCGACCAAGTCGATCGACAAGGTGATACTCACCTGGACTAATTTGAGTATCGTTATTATTAAGATTCATTGATGCATTATTGCCTTTTATATTGATCAAATTGTCTTGATAATTGATGTTGCCTTGTAAGATCGCCATACGGTTGTTTTTATTAGTTGAGTCAATTGTGACTTTATTGGCTTGTATTGTCCGGTTCCCTTGTTCTATTGAAACATCACCTTGATAAATGGCTGTATTTGGATAAATGGCTTCAAATTGATTCGCCTCGGCATTAATAGGCAATGTGTTAATATCGCCTTGAACTAATGGTCGATCAAATTTTGGAACATTGGCAAGACATTGTGGATTATTGCTTTCAGCTTTAGGTAGACCTATAGCGTAACAGCTATTAGACAATGAAAGGGTAACGGTAATTGCAATAAATGACGGCGTTAATTTTTTCATCAATGATTAAAGGTAGTTATGATTATTATATGATAAGCATTATAACGGTTATTTACAAAAGTGCGAATGAAAAATTAATGTTTGGCTCTGCGCTTATTTGTTTTACTCAATTGTTTAACCATTGCTATTCTTTTGTCAACAGAAGTATGCTGAAATTCATCCCACCATTTAGCTAGAACTAAAAGTTCACCCTTTTCAATGGATGCACGCATTTCTAATAAGTCATAAGCTGCACGGAATTTAGGATGTTCCAAAATTGCAAATGCACGTTTGCCTTCACGTTTTTTCATTCGTAATTGTAAACGCCAGATATCTCCCATTATTGTTGTCAATCTTTTAGGAATTGCAATAATTCGGCATTGTTCACTTAGCACATCATTAATAGCCATTGAAAATGCATCATGAAATAATAAACCACTTTCAACACAAGTTAATTGTGTCTGTTCAATAATTGGATACCAAAAAAAAGCAGCAAATAAAAATGCTGGATTAACACGTTGCTTATTAGTTATGCGGTAATCAGTATTTTTTAAAACTTGCTCAATCATTTTTTCTAAATAGCTATTATTATTTTGAGTAAATAGCCGTTCAATGACAGGAAATAGCTGCTCAAAAAGATGATATTTTCTTAATAATAAATAAGTGTTATAACCATTGCCTGATTGTAATAATTTTAGCGATTCATCAAAAAGTCTTGCTGACGGAATATTTTTTAACAAAGGTGCAAGATGTTTAATTGGTTCAGAGGTTGATGGCTCAATTTGCATATCAAGTTTAGCGGCAAAACGAATCGTTCTTAACATCCTAACTGGATCTTCTCGATAACGAACTTTTGGATCACCAATTAAACGAATGATTCCATTTTGTAAATCTTTTAAGCCACCACAATAATCACGTAATGTAAAATCTTTTATACTATAATAAAAAGCGTTCATTGTGAAATCACGACGAACGGCATCTTGTTCAATTGTTCCGTATACATTATCACGCAGTAACATTCCCGATTGGGAACGTTTGGCGATATTGTTTTGTTCATCTTGGTTGCTGTGTTCACCACGAAAGGTTGCTACTTCAATAATCTCTTTACCAAACATAATGTGCGCAAGGCGAAACCTTTTGCCAACTAAACGACAATTGCGAAATGTTTTTTGCACTTGTTCTGGTGTTGCATTGGTTGCGATATCGAAATCTTTAGGTGTTTTACCAAGTAAAAGATCACGAATACACCCACCAACTAAATAAGCTTCATACCCTTGTTTGTTTAATCTATAAAGAACTTTTAACGCATTTTCACTAATATTTTTACGGGAAATATTGTGTTCATTGCGAGAAATGGAAACATATCGAGATTCTTTTGGGTCTTCAATGTGAAACATTTTACGGTAAAAGCGAGAGACATGTTTTAAAATAGCGCACCTCTGAAAGTGTATTTACTCAAGTGATATTGCGCGCGATTATATCTCAATTACTTATAACTTTCCATTTTTCTTCATTTATCAACGTTAACTATAGTAAAATTAAATACTTTAGGATTTTAGTTTAATATTCTATTTAAATTTTTAAACATAATTATCAATAATAGCACTTTATATAGTACAATTAGCAATATTGCTTTAAAAGCACATTATCTATTTACATGTATTTTATGTGTAATTTTACTATCTAATTATGATTAACTAACCTATATTCAAAGATTTTTAATTTATTGTAGAAAATCGTTTGTATAAATAACATGATAAATATTTAAGTTATATTTTTAATATGTTAATTTTTCAAAGCAGAATTAACCAATAAAAATCGTTTGAGTATACACTATTAACTGATAACTTATTTTGGGGACATTATGAATATTCGTGATTTGGAATATTTTGTTTCGTTAGCTGAATTTCGTCATTTTCGTAAAGCTGCTGATGCTTGCAATGTGAGTCAACCAACTTTAAGTGGACAAATCAGAAAATTGGAAGATGAACTAGGTGTAATGTTACTAGAACGTACTAGTCGCAAAGTTTTATTTACTCAGACAGGAATGATGCTGGTTGAACAAGCTAAAGAGATATTACGTAATATTCAGATCCTTAAAGAGATGGCTAGTCGCCAAGGAGAAGAGATGTCTGGTCCGATGCATATTGGTTTAATACCAACCATTGCTCCTTATTTATTACCACATGTAATAACAGTACTGCATGAATCTTTCCCTCAATTAGAGCTTTATTTACACGAAGCGCAGACAGCTAATATTGTGGCTCAACTTGAAAGTGGCAAGTTAGATTGTGCGATAATTGCACAAGTAAAAGAAACAGCGCAATTTATAGAACTACCGTTATTTAATGAGCCGATGTTTTTAGCTGTTCCAGCAAATAATGAGTTAGCAAATAAACAAACAGTTAAACTTTCTAATTTAAAAGGTCAAAAATTCTTAATGTTGGAAGATGGGCACTGTTTACGTGAACATGCTATGGGATATTGTTTTCAAGTAGGTATTGATGAAGATAAACAATTTAAAGCAACTAGTTTAGAAACCTTGCGTAGTATGATTTCTGCTGGTCGTGGCATAACCTTATTTCCTGAGCTAGCAGCCCCAAATGAAAGAATGCGAGATAATATTTGCTATATTCCATGTACTGACCCTGTCCCAGTACGTAGCATTGCTTTGATTTATAGACCTGGTTCACCTTTGCGTTCACGTTATGAAACAATTGCAAAAACGATTCGTGAACATATGCCAAAAGTATTTGCCGAAAAAGAACGTTTATTAGCGTCAACAAATTTAAAATGAAAAATATTAAAACAAATGGTGTACGAGCACAGCAAAAACAGAGAACTCGTCGATCATTAATTGATGCAGCTTTTAATCAATTGAATGCAGAGCAGGGTTTTGCTAGTTTGAGTTTACGTGAAGTCGCTCGGGAAGCGGGTATTGCTGCAACATCATTCTATCGACATTTTCGTGATATGGATGAATTAGGTTTAGCTATGGTTGACGAAAGTGGTTTAACTCTTCGCCAATTGTTACGACAAGCACGAAAACGTATTGAAAAAGGTGGTAGTGTGTTGCGTACTTCTGTAACAACATTTATTGAGTTCATAGATAAAAATCCCAAAGTTTTTTTACTATTACTTCGTGAAAAGGCTGGAACATCATCAGCCTTTCGTTCAGCTATCGCACGAGAAATTCAACATTTTATTGAAGAATTGGTTGATTATTTGGATAATGCTAATCAAATGCCTCATCATTATAACGTAGCACAAGCTGAAGCAATGGTAACCATTGCTTTTAATGCAGGAGCAGAAGCGATTGATTTTGATATCGTTCAACGTCAAAAATTAATCGAAGATCTTATTTTCCAGCTTCGAATGGTTTCTCGTGGTGCCTATTATCTTTATCACAAAGAATTAATTAAACAAGGAAAACGTTAATTACTAGTTTTTTATACTAAAACGTATAGTTAATCTGAAACTTTTTGACAAGAATTAAATCACTATTCTTTTTATTAATTTCCTAACATAATAAAATAAACTATTGATTAACAAGTTATAAAATTTATTATATCGTTAATTAAGTGTCATTGTTAAAGTTAAAAATAGTTGCATATTTAATAGGAATTAATTTAATGGTTAAACTCTACTTTTTGCTTAATTTTTTTATTTTGTTTTTACCATTTATCTGTTCTGCATCAGAAAATATTGGTTTTAAGAAAATTCATTATGATATACAAGATGGTAGGCCTATAGACATTGTTGTCTGGTATCCAACTAATAATAATCAACATCCAATAACTGTTGCAGAAAATGCTATTTTTTATGGTCATGAAGTTACTCTTGATGCTGAACCAAAAATCAGTACGACTAAATATCCATTAGCTTTGCTTTCACATGGTTATGGTGGAAGTTGGCAAAATCTAAGTTGGCTTGCTAATGAACTTGCTTTAAGAGGTTATATTGTTGCTGCTCCCAATCATCCAGGAACAACCATATTTGATCGTAATATTGAACAATCATCTAAACTATGGTTACGTCCGCAAGATTTAAGTAAAACAATTGATGCTTTAATTGGCAATCAAACATTTTCAAATATTGTTAATTTTAATCAGATTGCCGCTATAGGGCATTCTCTTGGTGGTTGGTCTGTAATAGCGCTTTCTGGCGCTAGATTTTCGACTAATTCCTTTAATCAGGATTGTAAGATACATTCTTATTTGAAAGGTTGTCATTTGCTATCTGAACTTGGTTTAGCAAATTCAGAGTTGAATAAAAGTATGTTAGACCCAAGAATAAAAGCTTTCATATCTTTAGATGCCGGTTTGACAAGAGGATTTACAATTGAAAGCTTGCAAGAAATTAAAATACCTTCTCTTATTATTGGTGCAGGTATTGATCTAGATGATACAAATGCTCAACTTGAATCGGGCTACCTTCAACAATTTTTAGCAAAGTCATCTTCCACTTATATTACTATTCCGGATGCAATGCATTTTAGTTTTATCCAAATATGTAAAACTAATGCAATAGAGATATTAAACCAAGAAAAACAAGGTGAAGGAATTATTTGTAAAGATGGAGGAATTCGCCAGAGAAGTGAAATACATAGTGAAATCACTCATCTTGTAGTTAACTTTTTGTCAGATATATTTTCAAATAATAAAAATTAATACTCAAAAAAACTGCGACAAAAGTCGCAGTTCATTTAGCATGTTTATAATAATCAACTATTATAAATTTTGTAATACTTTTTCAACACTATCTTTAGCATCACCAAATAGCATATAGCTATTTTCTTTAAAGAATAGTGGGTTTTGTACCCCAGCATAACCTGTATTCATTGAACGTTTAGAAATAATGACTGTTTTGGCTTTCCATACTTCTAAAACAGGCATACCTGCGATAGGGCTATTTGGATCTTCTTCAGCTGCTGGGTTAACAGTATCGTTAGCACCAATTACCCAAACAACATCAGTATCAGGGAAGTCATCATTAATTTCATCCATTTCTAATACAATATCGTAAGGTACTTTTGCTTCTGCTAATAATACATTCATATGACCCGGTAAACGGCCAGCAACAGGATGGATGCCAAATCTTACTTCAATATCCATTGCACGTAATTTCTCAGTAATATTGCTTACTGCACCTTGTGCTTGAGCTACAGCCATACCATAGCCTGGAACGATGATAACAGAACGAGCTTCTTTTAATGTTTGTGCAACTTCGGCAGGTTGCATTTCACGATACTCACCTTGTTCTTCATCAGATGAACTCGCGGCACTACCGTCGCTTCCAAATCCACCAGCGATAACACTGATAAATGAGCGATTCATTGCTTTACACATGATATAAGAAAGAATTGCCCCAGAAGAACCCACTAACGCACCTGTTACAATTAAAAGATCGTTTTGTAGCATAAAGCCTGCCGCTGCTGCCGCCCAACCAGAATAGGAATTAAGCATTGAGATAACTACAGGCATATCCGCACCACCAATTGATGCTACAAGGTGGAAACCAAACACTAGTGCAATAATTGTCATGATAAGTAAACAAACTAGGGCGCCTACACCGGTTTGTGCATTGATAAATGTAAACATCAAGATAACTGATACAACTATTGCCGCTAGATTGAGATAGTGTTTATTTGGGAGAGATAATGGTTTTGAACTAATTTTACCATTTAACTTTCCAAAGGCTACAATTGATCCTGAGAAGGTAACTGCGCCGATAAATACACCTACAAAAATTTCAACCAAATGAATTGTTACTTCATTTGCTGCAACCATGTGCGGATCTAAGAAGCTGTTTATTCCAACAAGAACGGCCGCCATACCCACAAAGCTATGTAACAAAGCAACCAATTCAGGCATTTGTGTCATTTCAACATTTTTTGCTAGGTACAAACCAATAGCGGCACCTATAATCATGGCAATAATGATCCAGTGTAGCCCACCATTTATGCTGGCAATTGCTGCGATAAGAGCTATTGCCATACCGATCATACCATAGATGTTTCCTGACTTGGCTGATTCTTGATTGGAAAGACCTCGTAAACTGAATATAAAAAGTAATGCAGCAATAACATAGGCTGCTTGAATAATTCCGTTACTTAACATTATTGATTCTCTCCTTTATTTGCCACGTTGGAACATTTTTAGCATTCTTTGGGTAACAAAGAATCCACCAAAAATATTGATACTAGCAATCAAAATAGCAATAAATGCAATTGCCGTAGTTAAGCCATTATCATCGCCGACTTGCAATATAGCCCCAACTAATATAATTCCGGAAATAGCATTCGTTACAGACATAAGTGGTGTATGTAGAGAATGGGTGACATTCCAAACTACGTAATATCCAACAACGCAAGATAGTGCAAATACAGTAAAATGTCCTAAGAAGCTTTCAGGCACTGAGTTTGCTAACCAGAAGTAAGCAAGAATAATTAACGCCAAAATCCCATATTTCTTCTGAGGATCCATTGGTTTTGGTTCTGGTTTTGCAATAGGTTCGGCTGCTTTTTTCTGAGGCTGAGCCGATACTTGAATTGGTGGTGCAGGCCAAGTGATTTCTTTATCTTTGACTACAGTTACGCCACGAATAACCACATCTTCAAAGTTAATATCAATGTTACCATCTTTTTCTTTAGCAAGCAGTTTTAATAAATTAACTATGTTAGTCCCGTAAAGTTGAGATGCTTGAGCTGGCATACGATTAGCTAAATCAGTATAGCCTACAATTTTAACATTATTATCTGTTTCAAATACTTCGCCAGGTTTAGTTAATTCACAGTTGCCTCCCGTTAAGGCTGCTAAATCAACGATAACGCTACCCGGTTTCATTGATTCAACCATCTCTTTCGAAATAAGTTTTGGTGCAGGTTTACCAGGGATTAAAGCTGTAGTAATAATGATATCTACGTCTTTTGCTTGTTCAGCAAATAATGCCATTTCAGCTTCAATAAAGGCAGCAGACATCTGTTTTGCATAGCCGTCACCAGAACCAGCTTCTTCTTCGAAATCTAATTCTAAAAAGTCAGCACCCATGCTATTAATTTGTTCTGCAACTTCTGGACGTGTATCAAATGCACGAACAATAGCACCTAAACTAACTGCTGCGCCAATTGCTGCAAGGCCTGCAACACCTGCACCAATTACCAAAACTTTTGCTGGCGGTACTTTACCTGCAGCTGTTACTTGCCCTGTAAAGAATCGACCGAATTGATTTGCTGCTTCAATAACAGATCGATAACCTGCAATATTAGACATTGAGCTTAATGCGTCAAGTGACTGAGCGCGTGAAATACGTGGAACACAGTCCATAGCCATTACAGTTATATTTTTAGCTGCAAGTTTTTCTAAAAGTTCTTGATGTTGGGCTGGATAAATATAACTAATGAGAGTTAATCCCTCTTTCATTAGTAAAATTTCTTCATCTGTTGGTGCATGAAATTTTAAAATAAGGTCATTTTGCCAAATATCATGATTATTTTGAATTGTTGCTCCAGCATCAATAAATGCTTGATCTTCAAAATGAGCAGCGTGCCCTGCACCTTGTTCGACAGAGACTGTAAATCCAAGTTTTAACAGTTGTCCAACTGTTTGGGGAGTTGCTGCAACTCTAGCTTCATTGGCTAACCGTTCTTTAGGTATACCGATATGCATTGCATTTCATCCTTATGTTAAAGTGAGTTGGTGATAGTGCTTTGATTCTAGCACAAAATAGCGTCATAGCGAGTAGGGAATTTATTTTTTATTATCGAAATTAAATTATTATTTTTTATGATAGCTTGGCGCACGTTTATCTTTTAAACAGAAAATAAAGTTGTTTGACTGATAACAATTAATAATAGGTTAGATAATAATGAAAATTAATGGTTTTTATTTATTTTATTATTTTTAGAGCAGTCGAACTCAAACATTTATAGTTCCGTTTGCTTCTGTTTTATCTCATAAGTTATGATTATTATCACTCTTTTTATGATTCAACAAAGTTATACTTTGAATGGCTCATTTAGAGGATTATCTTATGTTCTTAGAAGAAAGACGAAAAGCTATTTTAGCTTATTTAGATAAACATGAAAAAGGTAGTGTCCAATTTTTTTCAGAAATATTTAAAGTATCTAAAGAGACTATTAGAAAAGATCTCAATATGTTGGATCAACAATTATTAGTTATTCGTTGCTACGGTGGGGCTATGATTAAAAGGCACAGACTTGTAAGCAATATTACTGATAAAGAATGTATTACCTTATTAATGACAAGATATGAGAAACAAAAATTTAAAAAACGAGGAGACAGAATGAATGGAAATGTTTGTATTTTAGGTTCATTTAATGTTGATATTGTTGCGCAGGTGGCAAGATTTCCTAAAGGTGGCGAGTCTATTCTAGCTCAAAAAAGTATGCTTGGTCCAGGTGGAAAAGGAGCAAATCAAGCTCTTGCTGCAAGTCATGCTGATGCAAAAGTTCATTTTGTCGCAAAAGTTGGAACGGATCAATTTAGTCAATTTGCTCATGATCATCTCTCTTCATCAAAAATTAACTCGTTTACTTTGTATCAATCAGATAAAGAACCTACAGGCAATGCGGTTATTTATGTTTCTGAAGAGAATGGCGAAAATATGATTGCCATCTACCCTGGCGCTAATTTAACAATTACTGATAAAGAAATTGTAATGTTAGAAAGTTATCTTAAACAATCTGATATTCTATTAGTTCAACTTGAAAATAATATTGATGCTGTTTTAAATGCAATGAAATTAGCTAAAACTATAGGTGTTAAAGTTGTCCTTAACCCTGCTCCATATTCAAAAGATATTCAACAGTTATTACCTTATATCGACATTATTACTCCTAATGAAACTGAAGCAAGTTTAATGTCAGGAGTTGAGGTTAATGATTTCGATAGTGCCAAGCTTGCCGCAGAAAAAATATATTTATTGGGTATCCAAACAGTAATTATTACTTTAGGAAGTAAAGGCTCGCTTATATTTGATGGTAAACATCATCAACATATTAAGCCTTTCTTGGCTGTTCCTATTGATACTACTGGTGCTGGTGATGCTTTTAATGGTGCTTTTTGTGCCTCATTGGCTAAAGGAGAAACTCTCTATCAATCGGCAGTTTATGCTTCAGCTTTTGCATCTTTAGCGGTCGAACGTGAAGGTGCATCAAATATGCCATCCCATCAAAATGTACTTAAACGAATGGAAAATAAATAAATTTATTAGAGGAACCGATTTATGATAAATCAGCCAAAAAAAATTATCCTTGATTGCGATCCTGGTCATGATGATGCTATCGCTCTTTTATTAGCCCATGGTAATCCAAATATTGAATTGCTAGCAGTCACTACAGTAGTAGGTAACCAAACATTAGATAAAGTAACTCGCAATGCATTATCTGTTGCACGCATTGCTAATATAACTAATGTACCTTTTGCTGCTGGTGCTGTAAGACCTTTAATTAGAAATGTAGAGATTGCGCCTGATATTCATGGTGACTCTGGACTTGATGGCCCAGTTTTACCTGAACCAATCATTCAATTAGATAAAAGGCATGCTATAGATTTAATTATTGACACCATCATGTCACATCCACCTAAAACCGTAACGTTGGTACCAACAGGAGGTTTAACTAATATTGCAATGGCGGTACGTAAAGAACCTAAAATTGTTGAGAGAGTTAAAGAAGTAGTTTTGATGGGTGGTGGGTACCATGTTGGTAACTGGAGTGCCGTTGCTGAGTTTAATATCAAAATAGATCCTGAGGCAGCTCATATAGTATTTAATGAAAAATGGCCAGTTACTATGGTTGGATTAGATCTTACTCATCAAGCATTAGCTACACCTGAAGTAATAGAAAAAATAAAAGCAATAAAAACAAAACCTGCTAAATTTGTTTTGGAAATGTTAGAGTTTTTTGGAAAAATGTATAAACAAGCCCAAGGTTTTACTTATCCTCCTGTCCATGATCCTTGCGCTGTTGCTTATGTTATTAATCCTGAATTAATAAAAACTAAACGAGTGCCGGTTGATATTGAATTGACAGGGACATTAACTTTAGGAATGACTGTGGCTGATTTTCGTTTCCCTCCTGATGATAATTGTCATACACAGGTTGCAACTGAACTTGATCATACTGGTTTTTGGGATTTAATTGTAGATTCCCTGAAACGAATAGGTGAGGTTAATTTATGAATGAACAAAGTAAAGAGAAATCAAGTGTATTTACACTGATGATGGCTTTGCTTGCTGCATGCATTGCTTTCCAACTTAACGCCAGTATGCTAAGTCCGGTATTGGTAACAATAGCTAAAGAGTTAGGAACCAATGATGCCGCTGTAGGGTTATCACAAACCTCTTTTTTTACTGCAGCAGCGTTATTTTCACTATTTTTACCACGTTTGAGTGATATAAAAGGTCGTAAAAAAGTATTAACCTTTATGTTGCTTATTATGACATTAGGTACAATACTTGCAGCATTAGCACCTAATATAGAAGTATTGTATGCTGCTCGAATTATACAAGGTGTATCAGGCCCTGTTGTACCACTTTGTTTATTAATGCTTAGTTACGAAGTAAAAGATGCCAAACAATATGGTATGTTAATGGGAATTATTACCGCAGTAAATGGAGGTATTGCTGGTGTTGATGCAATTGCGGGTGGCTTACTTGCTACATATTTTGGTTTCCGTTCAGTATTTTGGGTTATTGCTGTCGTTGCTACTATTTCAACCTATTTTGTCTATCGTTATGCTCCAGAATCAAAACCGTCAGCTGGAACTAAAATGGATTGGATAGGTGTTTTATTTATTGTACTTACTATCGCAGCTTTACTATTAGCTCTTAATGAGGCTGGTAATATTGGCAATGCCAATTGGTTTTATGTCATTGGACTTACATTGTTTGCTATTGTTTGTTTTATGTTATTTTGGCATACCGAAAAACGTAATAAACAACCTTTGGTTACAATTGAACATTTGAAAAGAAGAGCAACTTGGGCTTTGTTGTTAACAACAACATTAACCATGACAGGTATTTTTGCAATAGTAAATGGTTTAGTTATGTCAATAGCACAAAACCACGAAATAGGTTTTGGACTTGATCCTGATTGGGCTTCACTTATTTTTCTTACTCCATATGCATTAATCGGTTGGTTTGTTGGTCCATTCTCAGGTCGTTTAGCTCCAACGATGGGATATAATAAAGTATTAAAATTAGGTTTATTGGGTTGTATTATTAGTATTTTAGTAATCATGTTTTATGGTATTCATTCCTTAACAATTTTGTCTATTTGCGTTATAGCATTAGGTATTTTTTACGCAGGAATGGCTAATATTATCTTAAATGGATTAGGTATTGTTTTATCGCCATCAAGTAATCCAGGTTTTTTACCGGGTATGAATGCAGGCGCATTTAATTTAGGTGCAGGATTAAGTTTTGCATTGTTACCCGCTATACAAATGGTAAACGCCAATACATTAACTGGTTATTTCAATGGTATATTATTAGGATTAATTATTACTATTTTAGCTTTACTTTGTAGCTTTCTAATTCCTAGACCTATTAATGCAGAGTTATAAAAAATATTATATTTTTAATAAATCCTAGATAATACTATCTAGGATTTTTAACTCTGAGTGCATTTAATAAATAGTCTCTTTATTGGCTTGCTACTGTTTAATGTTTTTCGAAAACTTATATTTTACTCTTCTGGTATTAAAGTAAAAACTAAAGTTGTGAAGAATTTGTTTTGGGTTGCTAAATTACTTTTTTCAATTGGAAAACCAATTTCAACACCAATAACATTTAAACCTTGATTAGGAACAATAATATCAACTTCTCCGTTATTATCGGTTTTTATAGTTTGATCTAAATTATTCACTACATCAATAATTACAGGAACATTTGCAAGAGGTTGACCGTCTTTATAAACAGTAATAGGTAATGTGTCCCCACGTTTTAATTTAGTTGGATCAATGTTAGGTACGATTTGTAATGGAATATCTTTAATGATTTTAGGATTAGTTACAGATGATAAATAATTTACACTATATTTTATAGCATGAGTACCAGTAGTGGCGCCTTGGACTTGATTCATTGGTAAATTGATATATTTTCCATGTGCATTTTGCGTCCAGTAGCCGTAATCAAAATCAATCGTTACCACTGATATTTTATCGGATGGTTCAACAGTCACATAATTACTGTGATCTTTTTTTATGATAGATGATGGCACCCAATCATTTGTGTAGGCATGAATTTGTTTTACCGTATCTGGGTTGTAACCGTTATCCAATGGGCCTTCACCTAAAATAATCTGTTTTTGATCAACACGATTGGCAATCCAGATACCATGAGCAAAGACCGTCTGAGTTATAAAGCAAGTAACAAATCCCGATAGAGTTAAAAAAAATATTTTATGCATACAAATCTCCTTTATTTTTAAATATAAATGATAATAATTATCATTATTATTTTGATATTTGGTAATGTCAAGCTGAGCATAGGTAATAGATAGGATAAATTTGATAAAAGCAATATAGAATCTAAAATGAAGCTAGATAAATAAATGTTCACTTACTGTTTATATTCAATCACCTAATGATAAATCTTAAGTTTGGTTATTTTTAACTATTACAAATTGTTATATAATCGGTAATATTTTGTCTTTAAAACTATATATTGCGTTTATTAAACTTTTTAAGGTACTTTTACATAAAACGATACGTTAATCTAAGGAAACCTCTATGATGGATTTTTCCCAATCAGTACCTGAATTGGTCTCTTGGGCAAAAAAGAATGATTTTTCAATTGCTTTACCTGTTGAAAGGTTAGCTTTTTTATTGGCTATTGCCGTATTAAATAGCGAGCGCTTTGATGGTGAAATGACTGAATCGGAATTAATTGATGCTTTTCGACATGTTTCACAGATTTTTGAACAAAGCGAAGATACTATCACTGTAAGAGCTAATAATGCCATTAATGATTTAGTGCGTCAGCGTTTAATTACACGTTTTGCAAGTGAAATGACTGATGGTTATTCGATTTATCGTTTAACTCCTCTTGGAATAGGGATCTCTGATTATTATATTCGACAGCGTGAGTTTTCGTCACTCCGTTTATCCATTCAATTATCTATTGTGGCACAAGAATTGAAACGTGCTGCAGATGCAGCAGTCGAAGGAGGGGATGATTTACATTGGCATCGAAATGTCTTTGCCCCTTTAAAATATTCTGTAGCTGAAATTTTTGATAGTATTGATATAACACAACGAGTTATGGATGAGCAACAAGCTGAAGTTAAGCAAAATATATCTGCTTTATTAAGCCAAGATTGGCAGGCAGCAATTAGTAGTTGTGAAGGATTATTAACAGAGACATCACAAACACTTCGTGAGTTGCAAGATACTTTAGCTGCAGCAGGCGATAAACTACAAGCCAGTTTGTTATTAATTCAAGATGCAACGCTTGATAATCCTGAACTTGATAAAATAAACAATGTAGTACTAGATTTACAAAGTAAATTAGATCGAATTATTGGTTGGGGGCAAAAAGCGATAGACCTTTGGATAGGTTATGATAGACATGTTCATAAATTTATTAGAACAGCGATTGATTTAGATAAAAACCGTGTATTTTCTCAACGGTTACGTAAATCAATTCAGAGTTACTTTGATTTACCATGGTCTCTTACGTTTGCAAATGCTGATCGTTTGCTCGATATGCGTGATGAAGAACTCGCATTACACGACGCAGAAGTTACTGGTGAATTACCTTCAGAACTTGAATTTGAAATGATTGAAGAGATTCAAGAACATATTATTAGACATATTGAACAAAATTTATTGATTTTTAAACAAGAAAATAAACCACTTGATATTGGTATTGCAATTTGTAGCTATTTGGCACAATTTCCACGCGAACAACATTTTGATATAGCAAGGTTATTTATCGATCAGGCTATTCGACTTGGTATTGCCGAAGATGATTTGCTCGGTATACCTAGCGAATGGAAACCTATTAACGATTATGGAGCTAAGGTACAAGCACATGTCATCAACAGATACTAACGATTTTGAAACACGACAAACAGCACATCATCTTGATGAAGTTATGGAACGCATAGCGGCAAGTTCACAAGCATCCATTGATAAATATATGCCAGTTAAATTGGCGCAAGCAATTGCAAATCCAATTTTTCCTGAGCTTGATAGTACTTTACGTTCTGGGCGTCATATTGGCATTGATGAGCTTGATCATCATGCCTTTTTAATGGACTTTCAACTAGAACTTGAACAATTTTACCAGCGGTATAACGTTGAATTAATAAGAGCACCAGAAGGATTTTTTTATCTTCGACCTCGCTCAACAACATTAATTCCTCGTTCAATATTATCTGAATTAGAAATGCTAGTTGGTAAAGTGCTTTGTTACCTTTATTTAAGCCCTGAACGATTAGCACATGAAGGGATCTTTACGTTGCAAGAGTTGTTTGAAGAACTAATTTCATTAGCCGATGAAAATAAATTGCTTAAATTAGTTAATCAGCGTTCTACTGGATCTGATTTAGATCGTCAAAAATTATTTGATAAAGTTAAAACAGCTTTAAATCGATTACGTAGACTTGGTATGATTTACTTCATTGTTGGTAATGATAGTAGCCGTTTTCGCATTAATGAATCAATTTTTCGTTTTGGTGCTGAAGTCCGTAGTAGTGATGATGCGCAAGAAGCTCAACTGCGTTTAATCCGTGATGGCGAAGCAATTAAGATAGAATCATCACTTATCTTAGATGATAATAATGAAGACGAAGATGTTAATGAGGAGATAGAATAATTATGATTGGACATGGTAAGTTTCACTCATTGACACTAATAAACTGGAATGGTTTTTTTGCTCGAACCTTTGATTTGGATAAATTAGTTACTACACTTTCTGGTGGAAATGGTGCGGGTAAATCAACCACAATGGCAGCTTTTGTTACTGCTTTAATTCCTGATTTAACTTTATTACATTTTAGAAACACAACCGAAGCAGGGGCAACATCTGGTTCACGAGATAAAGGTTTACACGGAAAATTAAAACCTGGTGTTTGTTACTCTATGCTTGACGTAATTAATTCTCGTAATCAACGTATAATTTGTGGAGTACGTCTACAGCAAGTCGCTGGCCGAGATAAAAAAGTCGATATTAAACCTTTTTTGATACAAGGTTTATCTGTTGGTATTACTCCAACAGAATTAGTCACTGAACGTTTAAACGATAAACAAGCGCGGATCCTTTCATTACCTGAATTAAAAGAAAAAATTGAAGGAATGGATGGCGTAATTTTTAAACAATTTAACTCAATTACTGACTATCATTCGGTGATGTTTGACTTTGGTGTATTACCAAAACGTCTTCGTACATCGTCTGATCGTAGCAAATATTATCGCCTGATCGAAGCTTCACTTTATGGCGGTATTTCAAGCGCAATTACTCGTTCATTACGTGATTATCTATTACCCGAAAATAGTGGTGTGCGTAAAGCTTTCCAAGATATGGAAGCCGCACTACGTGAAAATCGAATGACATTAGAAGCCATTAGAGTTACACAATCTGATCGGGATTTGTTCAAACATCTTATTACCGAATCGACTAATTATGTAGCTGCTGACTACATGCGTCATGCTAATGAGCGTCGTATACATATTGAATCCATGCTAGGCTTACGCCGAGATATGTTTAAAACACAAGATCTGCTTTTAAGTAATCAATTCCGCCAAGTTGAAATGGCGAAAGAGTTGAAAGAATATCAAGAAGCACAAAGCGATTTGGAAACCGATTTACA
Source organism: Gilliamella apicola (assembly GCF_000599985.1). Taxonomy (NCBI): domain Bacteria; kingdom Pseudomonadati; phylum Pseudomonadota; class Gammaproteobacteria; order Orbales; family Orbaceae; genus Gilliamella; species Gilliamella apicola. The sequence goes on along the minus strand of NZ_CP007445.1, from coordinate 2,572,269 downwards.
AGCAGCTAATGATCATCTAAATCTTGCACAAACGGCGTTGCGTCAACAAGAAAAGATTGATCGCTATCAAGCAGATTTAGATGATTTAAATGTAAAGCTTGAAGAACAAAATGAAGTAGTACTTGAAGCTAAGGAACAATATCAAATTTATCGTGATCAATTTGAACACACAGAACAAGAAGTTGATGAAATAAAAACACAACTGGCTGATTACCAGCAAGCGCTTGATGTTCAACAAACCCGAGCTATTCAATATCAACAAGCACTGCAAGCCCTTAAAAATGCGCAGTCTTTATGCCAATTACCTAAATTAGGTCTTAGTAATATTGAAAATCATTTTGAAGAGTTTGATGAAAAACAAAAAGAGATAACTGAACAAGTATTAGAACTTGAGCAAAGACTCAGTGTTTCTGATGCTGCGATTAATCAATTTGATAGAGCTTATCAACTTGTTGTTAAATTAGTGGGTGATGTGGTTCGCAGTGATGCATTTATTGCTGCCAAAGAAGCATTAAGAATATGGCCATCACAATGTTATCAAGCTGATCAAGCTGAACATTTACAATTACAACTAGATGAATTAGAACAACGTTTTTTTGAACAAAAAGAAGCAGAATCATTATTAACCCAATTTTGTAAACGTATTGGTCGTCAAGTTAATTACGATGATCTAGATGAGTTAAAACAAGAGCTTGAAGTACAATTAGACGAGAGTGCTGAGCTAGCTAATGAATCGAGCGAAAAACGTATTGAATTCAGACAAGAACTGGAACAAATACAAGCGAAGATTACCGAATATCGACAAAAAGCACCTATATGGTTAAAAGCGCAAGATGTCTTAATTTCTTTGCAAGAACAAACTGGTCAAATATTTACTAATAGCCAAGCGGTCACGCAACATATGCAATACTTGCTTGAACAGGAGCGAGTACTTGTTACTGAACGTGATCAAATCAATTTTAGACGTAATCAGCTAGATATACAAATTGAACAACTTAATCAACCCAGTGGGGTTGATGATGGACGATTATCGGCATTGGCAGAACGATTCAATGGCGTATTACTATCTGAAATTTATGAAGATGTTACTATTAATGATGCACCTTACTTTTCAGCGGTATATGGCCCATCAAGGCAAGCTATTGTGGTGCCCGATTTATCCTTAGTAAAAGCACAACTCGAAACTCTTACTGCAAGTGAAGAAGATTATCCTGAAGATATCTATTTTATTGAGGGTGATCCATCGTCATTTGATGATAGCGTGTTCGATTGCGAAGAGATGGATAAAGCTGTATTGGTTAAAACAGGCGATCGTCAGTGGCGTTTTTCTAGCTTTCCTAAAGTACCATTATTTGGTAGAGCTGCACGTGAAGTTCATCTTGAAAAATTATCGGCTGAACGAGACGAACTTCATGAACGTTATGCAACTATTTCTTTTGATTTACAAAAGTTACAACGAATTGAGCAAAATGTTGGGCAATTTATCGGTCAATATTTAGCGGTAGCTTTTGATATTGATCCTGAAGCTGAAGCTCAAAAATTAGCAACTAGGCGTACTGAAATCGAACGTCAGTTATCATCACAAGAAAGTATTGATAAACAAAATCAGCAACAAGTATTAAGCCTTAAAGAACAATTAACTACCGTTAATCGACTTGTTGCACAAATGCATTTATTGGCTGATGACGATCTTGCAGATCGAGTTGATGACTTGCGTGAACAAGTAGCAGAAGCACAAGAAGCAGTACAATATGTCAGTCGGAACCGTAATACAGTTTCAGAGCTGGAGCCAATTGTTGCTGTTTTACAAAGCGATCCTGAACAAAATGAAGCTTTACGAGAGCAATACAACACCGTAAAAGCGCAACAACAAACTATTCGCCAACAAATATTTGCGTTAACTGAAGTGATGCAGCGTCGATCTCACTTTAGTTATGAAGACTCGGCTGGTATGTTAGGTGAAAATACTGATTTAAATGAAAAATTGCGTTCTCGATTGGAAGTGGTTGAAGCACAAAGAACTGAATCCCGTCGTCAAATGCAGCAATATCAAGATAAATATAATCAGTATAATCAGACATTTGCTTCATTAAAAAGTGCTTTTGAAACTAAGCGAGATATGCTTAATGAACTACAAAATGAGATAGAACAAATTGGTGTAAAAGCCGATGCGATTACCGAAGAGCGTGCCAGAATACGACGTGATGAAATTCATCAAAAACTTAATAATAATCGTCAGCAATGTACCTCCCTTGAAAAACAATTGATTGTTTGTGAAGGCGAAATGACACAAATGCAAAAACGTTTGACCCAAACATTGCGCGATTACAAGCAATTACGTGAACAAGTGGTACAAGCTAAAGCTGGGTGGTGTTTAGTATTACGATTAGTCAGAGATAATAGTGTTGAGCGTCGATTACATCGCCGGGAACTTGCTTATCTAAGTGCTGATGAGCTACGTTCTATGTCGGATAAGGCATTGGGTTCACTACGTTTGGCTGTGAATGATAATGAACATCTGCGTGATGTATTAAGGCTATCCGAAGATCCAAAACGACCTGAGCGTAAAATTCAATTCTATATTGCAGTTTATAAACATCTGCGAGAACGAATTCGACAAGATATAGTGAAAACCGATGATCCAATTGAAGCTATTGAACAAATGGAAATCGAATTATCTCGCTTAACTGAAGAACTTACTTCGCGTGAGCAGCAATTAGCGATAAGTTCCAAAAGCGTGGCCAATATTATACGTAAAACCATTCAACGTGAGCAAAATCGTATCCGCATGTTAAATCAAGGTTTACAAGCAGTGGCATTTGGTCAAGTTAATGGTGTACGTTTAAACGTAAATGTTCGTGAGGCCCATTCTTCATTATTAGCTGCTTTGTCTGATGAGCAAAGTGAACATCAAGATCTGTTTAGCAACAATCGAATCACTTTCTCAGAAGCTTTAGCTAAACTGTATCAACGCTTAAATCCACATATTGATATGGGGCAACGTACTGCGCAGAATATCGGTGAGGAGTTGCTTGACTATCGAAACTATTTAGAGATGGACGTTGAGGTTAATCGTGGTGCTGATGGGTGGTTACGTGCCGAAAGTGGTGCTTTATCAACAGGTGAAGCGATTGGTACTGGTATGTCAATTTTATTGATGGTAATTCAAAGCTGGGAAGAAGAATCAAAGCGCCTACGTAATAAAGATATTTCACCATGCCGACTATTATTTTTAGATGAGGCCGCTCGTCTTGATGCCAAATCAATTGCAACGCTTTTTGAGCTATGTGAACGATTAGAAATGCAACTCATTATTGCAGCACCTGAAAATATCAGTCCAGAAAAAGGAACTACTTATAAATTAGTTCGTAAAGTTATCAATAATCAAGAGCATGTTCATGTTGTTGGATTAAAAGGCTTTGCTTAATAATATTGCTGGTAATTACCAGCAATATCTTATTTTTTTAAGAAATTTTATTCTTAAATGAAAAATCTTTTACTGTTATTACCTAGTTTCGAATTTATACAATTACTCATTAAATAAAAATCCCATTTTGATCAAAAAGTATAATTTTTTTATTTAAAAAAGTTAATGTTAAGTAAAAAAATATTAATACATTATTAAATAATAACAATTAATCATTAGGTTATTCATTTTAATGTGAAAATTAACTGTAATCATAATTGACTTGATTAAGATTTTATTTTCTGTTTAAATAATTGCGAGTTTAAACGGTACCATGTATCAATGATATTTTTTAGATTCAAATTTGAAAATAACCATTGTGGAAAGAAGGAACACATTATGAAAGAATTAAATTTAGTAGAAGTAGAACAAGTTTCTGGTGCTGGCTGGATCGCTGATGCAGGTGCTGCTTTAGGAGCTGGTATTGGTGCTGTTGTTGATGCAGCTCATCATAACGTAAGTACTGCTGGACAAGATTCAGGTAGATTATTAGGTCAAGGTATCGGCCAAGTTGTTGAAGCTATTATCGGCTTACCTTTTCCATCAGTTCGTCCTTAATTAATGTTTTAAACTGGAGGCGATTATTCGCTTCCAGTTTTGTGTTAAAAAAATCATCTAGAAAATTAGAATATATATTAAGCTAAAGCTTAGTATTATTTATCTTAAAATAATTAATAATTGTTAACTAAAAAACAAATTAAATTAATTTCTATATGAATTTTATTGGATATAAATTGATCATGAAGATGAGTATTGAAAAGACTCATTTAACATGAATAGGTTTGAAGGAAAATTATATATGAAATTATTTTCTGGTTAGTCCTTGTTTCATCAATCAAAAAACTGATAAATAACGAACAATTTCCTTTCAAATAATTAATATAAGTTTTTGTCTATAAATTTTAAGAAAAAATAATCATTAATTTTAAAACAATTATATTCAATTGAACATTCATTTTTTTTATGTGAAAATTATACGTAATTATAATTGACTTGATCAGAATTTTAAATTCTGTTTAAATGATTATGAATTTCATCTGTACCATGTAGTAATAGGTATTTTTTGAATTCAAATTTGATAAAAACTATTGTGGATAAAAGGAACACATTATGAAAGAATTAAGTTTAATTGAAGTTGAACAAGTTTCTGGTGCTGGTGCGATTATGGATGCAGCAGGTGCTTTAGGTGCGGGCATTGGTGCCGTAATTGATGCAATCAATCATGATTTAACTCAATCTTCCCAAAATGCAGGCCAAATATTGGGCGAAAATATTGGTAAAATTGTTGAAACTCATTTAGGTCTTCATTTTTCAGGCTCCGTTCATTTTTAATTGATATTGTTTAATATAGTTAAACGAGAAGCGATTGTTGCTTCTCGTTTTGTTTTAAAAAATCATCTAGTAATCTGAAATTAAAAACTTTGAACTAAAAGAGACTATTTTTATTTTAGAATAATAAGTAATCTTTCAGTTTAAAAATAATATTAGATAATAAATTAATCAAAATTTATTTAATCTAGCTATATATTATGAAAATGATCTAATTATTTATATAAATTATATTTAGTATTAGTCTTATTAGTATATTTTAAACATGATTTTTTTATCAAAAATTAAAATTCATATAGTTGAATAAATTATCTAAATAAATAAATAATAAAAATAATTATAAACAGTAAGTATAAGTGCAAACAGGTAAAATATTTTATGGAAAATAATGGGTTGTTTCGTCAAGAAGCTATTAATTACCAGAAAGCAAAATGGATGGGAAAAGCATTATTAATAAAAGGGTGTTCTGCATGGCTTGTCTTTTTATTATCAATTATTTTTATTATCGTTTTAATACTTGCTGTTATATTCGGTACTTATACTAGACGAATTAATGTACCAGGTGAAATAACTACACAACCTAGAGCGATTAATTTATTTTCAACACAGCAAGGTTTTATTATTAACTCTCATGTAAAAGTTGGCGACAAAGTTAAAAAAGGTGACCCAATTTATGAATTAGATGTTAGCCAAACTACGCAGCTAGGTAATGTCACTCAAAAAACAATCGAATCAATTAATAATCAAATCAAAAATATATCTGAAATTATCGAAACTCTAAAAGAAAATAAACAAATCACATTAAATGCATTGAAACAACAAATAGATGAATACAATAAATTTCATCAAGATTCATTATTACTCGTCAAAAATGCAGAAAAAGGTATGAGTGAAATGTATGAAAGCATGCAAAACTATGCAGATTACCAAAAAAAGGGACTTATTAATAATGAACAATTCAATAATCAAAGATACTTATATTATCAACAACAAAATTCTTATCAATTTTTACAAAATCAAATAATACAAGAAAATTTAAGCATCATACAACTTAATAGCGAATTAGTTACAAAAATAGCTGATTTTGATAACAAAATATCTGAATACCAATTTCAGTTAAATGCTCTACAACGCCAATTAACCGAAGTAAATGCTAAAGGAACATTAATTATTAGTGCTCCTAGTGATGGACGTATTGAATCACTTAGTGTTACAGACGGTCAGATGGTAAAAACAGATGATAGCTTAGCTCAACTTATTCCTGCTAATACTGATAGTTACTATTTAGTTCTTTGGGCACCTAATGAAAGTGTCCCTTATATTTCAGTTAATGATAAGATTAATATTCGTTACGAAGCTTATCCTTATCAAAAATTTGGGCAGTTTTCAGGTAAAATTATGTCAATATCCAAAGTACCAGCCTCTAGCCAGGAAATGTCAACTTATAGTAGTTCGCCATTATCTCAAAACAATATTAACTATCAAGCTTATTACAAAGTAATGGTTTCGCTTGATAAACAACAAATGGCAAAATTTAATAATAAAATTAAATTAACAAATGGAATGAAAGCTGACATCACTCTATTTTTAGAAAAGAGACCTATTTATCAATGGATGCTATCACCTTTTTATGATATTCAGAAAAGTATTACAGGACCAATCAATGAATAGAAATCAGTTTCAGCATATACTTCAAAGTTTACATTTTGGTTGGAGAAGAAAAATACCACAAATTTTACAGACAGAAGCAGCTGAATGTGGTCTTGCATGCTTAACTATGATTTGCCGTTATTACGGAATGAACGTAGATTTATTTAGTCTAAGGAATCAAATTGGTGTGTCATCACATGGTGTAACTCTTGCTACGTTAATTAATATGTCAGCTTCAGTACATTTAATAAGTCGTCCACTTTCTTTAGATTTAAATGAGATAAAACAGTTAAAAACCCCTTGTATTTTACATTGGGATCTCAACCATTTTGTTGTATTAGTTGCGGTTAAAAGAAATAAATTTATTTTACATGACCCCGCTTTTGGTCGCCGTGAAGTAGGTCTTAATGAAATGTCAAAACATTTCAGTGGGATAGCACTTGAGTTATGGCCAGATAAAGAATTCAAACCTCGCACAGAACGCAGTCAACTTAGTTTGCTTAAAATGCTCTTTCAAATTGATGGTTTAAAAGGGTTTTTAGTTAAAATTTTATCACTATCACTTATTATTGAATCCATTAATTTATTGTTACCTGTTGGAACTCAATTGGTCATGGACCATGTAATTATGGCAAAAGATCATAGTTTACTCGGATTAATCTGTGTAGGATTACTGTTTTTTATTTTATTTAGAACGTTTATTGCCATGTTACGTTCTTGGTCATCATTAATTATAGGATCTTTAGTCGATATTCAATGGAAAGCAGGGCTCTTTGGTCATTTAATGAAATTACCATTATCTTATTTTGAAAAAAGAAAACTTGGTGATATTCAGTCTCGTTTTTCATCTTTAGAAATAATTTGTACAACACTAACTAATAATATAGTAAAAAGTATTATTAACATTTTAATGTCAATTGGTGTTTTTATCATGATGTTTCTGTATGGCGGCTGGTTGGTTTGGATTGTCTGTGGCTTTACTCTAATATATATAATATTACGCGTGGCAACCTATCAGCGTTATCGACAAGCATCAGAAGAAAAAATAGTGAAAGAAGCAAAAGCTAATTCTCATTTTATGGAAAGCTTATATGGTATTGATACTTTAAAATCACTGAGACTTACCGAGTCAAGAGCTCAATATTGGCTCAATATGAATATTGATACAACTAATGCAAATATTCGCCTTACTAAATTAGAAATGATCTTTAGTGGTGTCAACACATTAATTATGATGATTGAGCAAACATCAATATTATGGATTGGTGCTGCACTTGTTATGGATGACAAGATGACGCTAGGTATGTTTATCGCATTTACTGCATATAGAGCTCAATTTTCGGAACAAGCAGCAAATTTGATAAATATGATATTAGATTTGAAAATGCTAAATTTGCATACTGAACGACTAACCGATATTGCGTTAACCGACACTGAAAATGAAATTGAATCAAAATACTCATTCCCTAAAGATATTCCTGTTGAATTTGAATTGCGCGATATAGCGTATCAGTATGATAATCTTTCTAAACCTATTTTTACGAATATAAACATGAAAATTCAAGCAGGTGAAAGTGTTGCAATTATTGGTCCGTCAGGCGCAGGTAAAACAACATTAATGAAAATTATGAATGGATTGCTTACACCTACTCATGGTGAAGTTCTTATAAATGGAATTGATATTTATAAATTTGGTGTCAATAATTATCGAGATATTATTGGTAGTGTATTACAAAATGATAAACTTTTTGCGGGCTCTATATCGGATAATATTTCAAGTTTCGATACTGAAAAAAATTATGAATGGCTTGTTGAATGTGCAAAATATTGTAATATTCATAATGAAATTATGAGTATGCCAATGGGATATGAAACATTAGTGAGTGAGTTAGGAAATAGCTTATCAGGTGGACAAAAACAACGATTGCTAATTGCAAGAGCATTGTATCGTAAGCCTTGTTTATTATTTCTTGACGAAGCAACAAGTCATTTAGATGAAGATAATGAATTTACCATTAATAAGGCGATATCTTCATTAAAAATAACGCGTATTATTATTGCTCATCGAAAATCAACAATAGAAAGTGCTGATCGTGTTGTTGATATTGGTTCAATAAACCATTAAAAGTTAGCCAGTAAAATAAACAAAAATAAATAATGAGAAGCAAAAATTTTCACCTACAAATAGCTAATAAATTTTTTTTGACATTAACGCAATAGTTTTAGTTAAAAAAATACTTCAGTTTATTAACAATAAAATGTGATTTATAATTTGGCAGACAAAAATTTAAAGCTAGTATAAACATTGTTACTACCATGTTTAACTAGCAATTTTTCTGCAATAGTAATATTCCTGATATTTTTCGCTTCTCATTTTCACTTCTCTATTTGCAGAAAGTTGTACATCAAAATTAAGAGCAAAAAGATTATTTAACTTAGTTTATTCTGAATACTGAAATTCAATAATAAAAAAATAGTTATTTAAGTTTTTTGTTTTAGTTATGTTCAGAATACTAAGTCTATAGAATATGATAATTATCTAAATACAAAAATAAAGATATGGTAAGAATACAGTAGCTAATACCATAGGTATATTATGTCGTCATTGATTTTCTGTCATAATGTACTTTATATTGTTGTGTTAAATGGGATTACAAAAAATAATTTTTATTATGTACAATAAAAAGTTTTGCCAACGATTGTCAGCAAAACTTTCATTTTCTGGGCTTATTAGAAAATAACAAAATAACAAAATAATAAATTATATACAATTAATACAGCAGCTATTGAATATTATCAATGAATATCCAATACTGCATGAAATGCTTCTTGTGGGATATCAACACCACCAAATTTACGTTGCCTAATTTTATTTTCCTTAATATTTTTAGCTATCTTTTTCTTTTTCGATGCAGATCCTGAATAGCCACGTCCTGTTACACTTTTACGTAATGGTGGAATGTCTTCCCTTGCAATGACTTTATTTTCAACTACCGATTGTACTGGCATTGGGTAGAGTTTGCGAGGTATAACATGTTTCATTTTTTGAACTATTTGTTTACCGCGTTCAAAGCTTTTATCTCTTGGTAAAATAAATGAAAAGGCATCGACAATTTCATCATTCAACCAAATATCCATTTTAACCAAATCAGTTACAATATAACTTCGGTCTCGATAATCTATTGATGCATATCCATGCGTAATTGATTTAAGTGAATCATAAAAATTATAAGCAATTTCTGAAATTGGCAGTTTAAATGTCAATTCGGCCATTTTATTATTCAAATAAATCATATCGACATAAATACCGCGTTTTTCCTGACAGAGTTCCATAATCTCGCCAATATTTTCCATAGGAATAATAATTGCTGCATCAATAAATGGTTCTTCAATATACTCGATCTTTTCAAAACTAGGCAGTAACATAGGATTGTTAACGCTAATAATTTCACCATTTTTTAACGTTACACGATATTCAACGCTAGGAAATGTAGATAAAATTTCGATTCCATATTCTCGTTCAAGCCTTTCTTGAATAATTTCCATATGCAAAATACCTAGAAATCCACATCGAAATCCCGCTCCAAGCGCCATTGAATTTTCTTGTTTATAAATGAATGCTGAATCGTTAAGCGATAATTTTTCAACGGCATCTTTCAGTTTTTCTTGATCTTCATTTTTTATTGGAAATAGGCCGGCATAAACCATTGGTTTAACCTCTTTATAACCAGGCACTGCATTGGTATCAGGTTTATTGGGGTTAATTAATGTATCACCGACTTTTACATTTGACACAATTTTAATATTTGTAGAAATGAATCCTACTTCACCAGCCATAAGTTCTTCGACCGATTTCATGGCAGGTAAAAATACTCCTACTTGTAACGCTTCAAATTCAAGCTCGCTTTTGAGCATTTTAATTTTCATTCCAGTACGAATTGAACCATTAAAGATGCGAACATGTAGCACAACACCTCGGTAGACATCATAGTGAGAATCAAATATTAATGCCTGAAGATGTTTATCTTTGTTGCCTTCAGGTGCAGGAATATTTTCAATGATGGATTCTAAAATGTTGTCAACTCCAATCCCAGTTTTAGCCGAAGCTAAAATAGCCTTGTCTAAATTTATACCCTCAAGTTCTTCAAGTTCCTCAAGTACACTTTCAGTATCAGCATTAGGCATATCAATTTTATTAACAACAGGAATAATAGTTAAATGTTGTTCTTGAGCTAATTTCAAATTTGCAATAGTTTGTGCCTGCACACCTTGGGTTGCATCAACAAGTAACAATGCACCTTCACAAGCCGCTAAACTACGTGAAACTTCATAATTGAAATCTGTATGACCAGGAGTATCAATTAGATTTAATTCATATTCAATACCATCAGATGCTTTATAATACATACGAACAGTTTGAAGCTTAATAGTAATACCACGTTCTCTTTCAAGATCCATGTTATCTAATAATTGCTCTTTCATATCACGTTCAGAGACCGTATTTGTCATCTCAATTAATCTATCAGCTAGAGTCGATTTACCGTGATCGATATGGGCAATTATACAAAAATTTCTTATATTATTTGGGTTCATTTTAATTTCTCCCATACTTTTCTTAAATATTGGCATGAACTATAATAGTTAGAGTAACTCTAAGTCAAGTTTATCAAATCATTATGATTAATAAGCTATTTAATTGATTTTTATGAATACATAGGTATAAATATGGTAAATATAAATGACTGTATTGCGTCAATAGCTCAAAATGGTGAACTAAACCAAACACCTAAATATACAGTGACCAAAGCAGCTAAAATGTTAGGCCTATCAGTGCATACATTAAGGTATTATGATTCATTAAAATTATTTCCATTTCTACAACGCGATCAGAACGAAAAGCGTCTTTTTTCTGATGCAGATTTGCAATGGGCAAAATTGATTGAGTGTTTACGTAATGCGAATATGTCAATTAAAGATGTACAACATTATGTTAAGTTATGCTTACAAGGTGATGAAACATTGGATGAACGCCTAACAATCATTAATCAACAAGAAAAGATTTTAATCGATACTATAACTCAACTAAATGAACAATTGGCCTTATTGAAATTTAAAAAGCAATATTATAAAACAGCTCATCAAGCAATAAATAATTAAGTTTTTAATAAGCAAAAAATTTGAGGAACGCGGTTTTTGAGTGGTTTTGTTAATTAACCATTTTAAAGGAACATGAGTTTCTCTGTTTATTAAGCAAGAAACTCATGTTTTATGATATCAATTATTGATTATCTGGTGAATCAATGTCTGCATTATCATTTTTTTTGTTTTTGATTTTCTTTATATTTTCGGTTGCAACTGATGCCATTCGACCCATAGTATCTCTTAAAATTTTTCCATCATCAGTATTAAAAGACGCCAATTGATCCATACCATTTTCATCCATCTCAAAATAAGTTGCTTCAACAAAACCTAATTTGGTTGCGTAAAATAAATGAGGGATACTGCCACGTAAAGAATTATAGATTTGTACTGCTGCATTATATGCTTCACGTCTTTCAAGAATTGTATTTTCAATTTTATCTAATTGAACCATCAATTGTTGGTATGTAGAGTTAGCTTTTAGATCAGGAAATCTATTAGCTAGCATTTGGACATTGCCAATTAAATGTGATGCCTCTGATACAGCTATATTTGCTTTAGCTATACTGTCGCTCTCAGTGATGGTTAAATGAGTCAACTTTTCATGATCACCATAATTTGAAGCTATATCTGAAAGCCTTTGAGCGATATCATGTCTTTTTTTGATTGTGGCATAGATATTAGATTGTTTTTGTTTAACATTTTCAGCTAAACGTCTGAGTTTGTTATATGCAAAAAATAACCACACTAAAATTACTATAAGAATTAAAAATAAAGTAGTGAACATAAACAGTCCTATTCATAATTAGATAATCTATTAATCAAATAGGTAGCATTTTTTATATTTGAAATGTAGCTTTTAAGTGAGGCCAAATTATTGTTACTTTTTATTAATTTATATCACTAATCCAATCAAAACAATTTCTATATACATTTAAAATAGCTACGTACTGAACGTATAAAAATAATAATTATACTTCTTTTAAACAACTAATTATATAGAATACCATGTATTTGGATTTGTTGCAACATATTGTAAATTATCAATTTGTTATGATATATAAAGATTAAATTAAGTATTTTTTACTTGTTAAAATTTTTGCTTTATATAATTTTTTTTGTAAAACGAGAATGGTGAAATTAATAAAATACAAATAGAGCATTTATCAATAAAAAAATAATAAACATTATTAATCCGTTTCGTTATCTTTACTATTTTTTCTTTTTATTGAAAGGATGTGTGATATTTTCTAATCGACCTATAGCAAATACATAGACAATTAGAAAAAATATAGCAGACGAAATAATAAAATCATTGTGTAAATCACGAAAAAAATTTTTTCTAGCACAAATACTACAGTGTATTCCTCCTAGTAAATACATCCAAATTATCAGAATTCGTCGCTTCCATCTTAACAGTTTGTTATATTTATAATCTTTTTCCGTGAAACGAGAACGGCGGAAATAATAACAGGCGCACAAAGTGGCTATAGATAAAAAATAATAAATAAAAATAATAAGCATTATTAATCAGCTTCGTTATCTTCACTATTTTTCTTGTTATTGAACGGATAAGCAATATCTTCAACCCAACATACTGCAACTATATACGCAATAATAAAAAATGCTCCTGAAGCCCTAATATAATTATTATCTACATTACTGAAAAGATTTTCCCCAAAACAAATGCTGCCGTGAGTTGCTGCAAACAAATATGTCCAGATTATCAGAAATCTTCGCTTCCATCTTAAAGGTTTGTTATATTTATAATCATTTTCTGTGAAACGAGAACGACGAAAATAATAGCAAGCACACAAAGTGGCTATCGATAAAAAATAATAAATAAAAATAATAAACATTATTCCACTTCGCTATCTTTACTATTTTTTCTTTTTATCAAAAGGATGTATGATATCTTCTACCCAACATACCGCAAATATATATGCAATTAGAAAAAATTCAGCTGAAAATATTATAAAATCATTTTCTACGTCACGGAAGAAACCTGTTCCCATAAGAATACTTGCGTGCGTTCCCGCTAACAAATACATCCAAATTATCAGAATGCGTCGAGTCCATTTTAACGGTTTGTTGTATTTATAATCTTTTTCAGTGAAACGAGAACGGCGGAAATAATAGCAGGCGCACAAAGTAGCTATAGATAAAAAATAATAAATAAAAATAATAAACATTATTCCGCTTCGCTATCTTTACTATTTTTTCTTTTTATCGAAAGGATGTGTTATATCTTCTACCCAACATACTGCAACTATATACGCAATCATAAAAAATGCTCCTGAAGCCCTAATAAAATTATTGTCTACGTCACTAAAAATAGACTCTCTAAAACAAATACAACCGTGTATTGTTCCAAGCAAGTATGACCAGATTATCAGAAATCTTCGCTTCCATCTTAAAGACTTATTATATTTATAATCTATCTCTGTAAAACGAGAACGTCGAAAATAATAGCAAGCACACAAAGTAGCTATAGATAAAAAATAATAAGCATTATTCCTCTTCACTCTCAATTGTATATTGCTCACCGTCAGGAGTCGTACAGAGGTAATACTCTCTAACTCCATTGTTACCATCACGAATTATCTTTATATCCATTGTGAATATGTATATAGCTTATACAACATAGCTGTATTAATCTGATTTTTTTGTGTTAAATAGTGTAAATTTTATTTATTATAAAGATAACAGCCCTTACTCTTTCTTCTTTCTCAGCTAGTTTTTACATACAGTATTCTCTGGTATGTAGGTTGTAACTAATTGATTCTTAGAAAATCATCCAATGGAGGAAGTTGAATAATACCTTTTCAGCTAATCAATAGCCTTTTTATCAACAAAATCAAAAAATTCAAAATTGAGCACTCTTTTTATGGATTTAAGAAACTATAACCTAGCCAAAAGAAGAATGTTTAAAATTCATGGAATAAATTTAATGCTTTAGTGCTTATAGTGATGTTAAATGTAGTGGTCAAGTATTTTCGTGCAGCAGGAAAGTTGCACCTAAAACAGGGAAATGGCGAAAATAGTCACTTATCTAGAGGTATTTAGGTCTAAATATAAGCCCAAATGCTTCAAAAAAGCGCGGTTAGGAATTTAGTTTGAGTGAAGTTTTTCCGTACAAAGGTCTCAATAAAAATCAAAGTGATTTATACATATAGTAATTTATCAGTATCTGATTTTTTCTGGATATTTTGTTAGCCCGCTTTATTTCAAACCCCCATTTTTTGAAAATTGGCATGGCGACTTTTGAAGCATCTACACTTAATTGTGAAAGCTTTTTCTGGTGGGCCAAGTCAAGTATATGGTCATAGAGTTTTCTAGCTATGCCACGCTTTTGAAAGTCAGGATGCACGTAAAAACAGTCTATGTAACCATCATCTTTAAGTTCAATAAACCCCGCAAGGCGTGAGCCAAAGATAGCCATCCAAGGCTGAGTGTTATCTAAACGTTCTAACCACATCTGATAATCTGGTGGTGTTGGGCACCATGCTTCTTGCTCTGCTTTGCTATAAATATCGGTATCAATAGCATGAATTGTCGAATGAAACAAATCGCATATTTCAGTGGCATAAAGTGGTGAGTATGGTTTTACTTCGATTTTAGATACAGAATCCCGTTTAGATTCTGTTGTATAACTTCGACGGTTCTTTATCATGGTTCACCTCATTTTTATGATGTTATTTTATCACCTTATTTGGTGTATGGAATTATTAAAACACTACAAAGAAAACTTTTATATCTGGGAAAGTAGGTTCAAAAGTTCATAACGAAGCATCCTAAAAATCACCTGTACCCATTCATTCCAGCGCTAACCCGATTTTTTTAGTTTTTTTAATGTTACCCTTTCAGTAACAATTAATCTTTAACATTATATAAATCATATTGTTATATATATATTCAAAAAACATATATGTATAGTAATGAATACTTATGAACACTTAAAAAATAAGTATACATAATATATTAATATATATCATGTTTTTTGTGTTTATGTATAGTTATGTGATATATTTTAAATTAATGGAGGGTAATAAAATAAAAAGTATAGTGATGTATTCTCTTATTAGGGTAGAATCTACGAAGGTATAATAATAAGTTATAGGTAACTTAAATTTGAGTTACGGCATTTAGGATAGGGTTAATGATTAACTAGTTTTAAATTGCGGATACCTGACAATGAAACACTTCCTTTACTGGCTTGCTCGACAAAATCGCCCATCAGTCTAACATTATTCTCCGTTGTTCTAAGTACGTAGTTCTGTTATAAGCCCGTCTAACGCTATTACTATCAACATGAGCAAGCGCGGCTTCAATAACATTAGGGTCAAAACCTTGCTCGTTTAATATTGTGCTAGCTAAAGCTCTTAATCCATGCCCACTAATTTATCTTTATATCCCATTCGTTTAATTGCCATATTCGCTGTTTGGCTATTCATGGGAGTGGAAAAGGGTGGTTTTAGACTTGGGAAAATGTGTTCCCTGTGACCGCTAATAGGTTTCATGATTGATAGAAGTGCCATAGCTTGCTTATTAAGAGTGATAGTATGCTCTTCTCATCTTCATTTTTTCAGCAGGAATAATCCATAAGCAATTATTAAAGTCAATTTCCTGCCATTTTACCCCTACAGCTTCATTAGGTCGGGTCATTGTTAATAGTTGCCATTCAATTAAGCAACGCGTCTGTAATTCAATTCCAGCCATTGCAAGAATTTGCATAAATTCAGGTAGCTCTTGTGCTTTGATTGTTGGCATTTGTCCTTTTGTAGGGCTTTCAAATGCATCTTTAATCTTGACTGCTGGGTTAGCCTCAATTAAGCCTATATTCACAGCATAAAACATAATTTCATTAATGCGTTGGCAAAGCCTTTTAATCGTTTCTAATTTGCCATTTGCTCTTAATGGCTCCATAACTTTGATGAAGTCTTTTGCCTTTAATTTGAAGATGGAACTATTACCGATGTGAGGAAAAATATGTAACTCTAATGAGTTCCAAATACCTTTTAATGTAATTTCAGTTAATCCTTTACTACTCTTAACTTTAAACCAGTCAGTAGCCACTTTTTTAAATGTACTGGTTATTTCGTCTTGCTTGCGCTGTTCTAGTTCGGCTTTATGTTCTTGAGGATCTATACCTTGTTTAATTAATTCGCGCGCTTCGTCCCGTTGTTTTCGTGCTTGTTGTAGCGAAACTTCGGGATAACTTCCAAAGCTTACAGTAGTTCTATTATTAGTTATAGGTCGGTAATATCTAAATTGCCATATTTTTGTACCTGTTGACTTAATAAGTAAAAGCAAACCATTTCCATCATAAATAGGATAATCTTTACTTTGAGGCTTGGCATTCTTTATTTGTGTATCAGTTATTGGGATTACTTTTTTAGGCATACTTTACTCTTATGGGACTATGAAATTATTTTATTATGTTTATGTAGTCCTTAATATAGTCCTAAAAATTCTGGTTGTAAATGTATCTTACTGGTGCTTAATGAATAATAAAATAGGCTTTAAGCCTTGTGTTTATTGATTTTGATGTGTTTTAAAGGATTTAAAAGAATGTTACGCTGGCGGAATCTTAACTGAGCCATGAAAACACTTGTCAATACAGGATTTTTTATTTCAATAAACTGAATTGTATACCTAAACGTATACCTAAAAAGAAAAGTGACCCCTCAAATTGTGTATTTTTAGTACTCACTTATTTTGGATTTAAAGTTGATTTTCGCGGGTGTAAAAATCTGGTCAAAGAGGCAGTACTTAAATTTGATTGTTAAAGAAATTAACCCACCCCCATTAAAATAAAATTTTATAAAAATCTATGCATACTATACATGATTTCTTGTAAGCCTTATTGTATAAGGGTTCGCGCTATGTATAACTACATTTTAACCCTACATAACTCTACATTTTTACTATACATAAAAACAAAAAAACCGCTCTATGAAGTGACCCCCAATAGTTGGACAACCAATTACAGGGGGTCTTTTTATGTCAAAATATAGTCGAGATTTAAAAATTATCATAGCTAATGAATTCTTATCAGGAGAATCATCGGAAATTCTTTCAAAAAAATATGCGATATCTTCTCGTCAGATTCGATATTGGTCCCAAGTGGTTGCAATTCATGGTGATAGCGCCTTTCAACCAACACCTCATTTACGTCATGCCGAAGCAAGATTACAAGCACTAAAATTAATGTGGACAAATGATTGGTCTCTCGGGCACACTAGTGCTATGCTTAATTTAAGTTCCCCCGGGCTTCTATTTGTTTGGCTTGATAGATATTATAAAAAGGGTTTCCGAGGGCTTGAATATCGTTCCAGAGGAAGACCCTGTATGAAGAAACCCCGTATTGAACCCACTCACAGTGATGATGAAAAAACAATTGAAGCATTAAAAGAGGAAATTGCTTATCTACGAGCAGAAAATGCTGTTCTAAAAAAGTTGGAAGAGCTGAAGCAAGCAAAACGTCAACAAACAAAGAAAAAACGTTAGTTGTTTTAGCTCTTAAATATCAGTATTCCTTAAGACATTTGCTATCAGCAACAAAACTGGCAAAAAGTGTTTTTTATTATCATGTTAATAGGTTGAAAACCCCGTCTGCTTATGAAAATGAGTTAAAACGTATAGAATCGATTTACCATGAACATAAAGGGCGCTATGGTTATCGGCGAATTCATTTAGCGTTGATAAATGAAGGAATTAAGCTCAATCATAAAACGGTACAACGATTAATGGGTCAGCTTAATCTTAAATCGACAGTAAGACCTAAAAAATATCGTTCTTATCGTGGAGAGACAGGTAAAACAGCAGCTAATTATCTTAAAAGAGATTTTAAATCATCGAGACCGAATGAAAAATGGGTAACGGATGTCACAGAATTTAAGGTAAATGAACAGAAAATTTACCTATCTCCCATTATCGATTTGTATAATCAAGAAGTAATCGCTTATAAAGTGGCTAAAAATGCACGTTTAACGTTGGTGACAGATATGCTTCAAAAAGGGATATCACGATTAAAACAGTATGAAAAACCGTTACTACATAGTGACCAAGGCTGGCAATATAGAAATTGCCATTATCAGAAGCTACTAGCTAATAATGGCATCAAACAAAGTATGTCCAGAAAAGGAAATTGTTTAGATAATGCGGTAGCTGAAAACTTTTTTGGTCTATTAAAATCAGAAATGTATCATGGACAATGCTTTCAAGATGCAGATGAATTGATTGAAAAAATAGAAGAATATATAGAATACTACAACACCAAACGGATTAAAGCCAAATTAAAAGGCCTGATTCCGGTTGAATATCGAAATCAGGCCTTACAAGCCGCTTAATAAAAGTGTCCAATTTTATGGGGTCACTTCACTAGGCGGTTTAAACGTTAATAAACAATTAGCTTTAGGTAGGATCTTCTGCTTTAGGTAACCAGTCTTTATCCGCGTTTGAATTAAGCTCTAAGTTGGTTTTAATTCCTGCTGTATAGCGCTTCTTCATGTATTGCTTGCCGTTCTCGTTCATTGCATAACTTAAAGATGTGCCAAACTGGGTAAGGGATAAGGGATTATTTAGCCCTGTGTTACGAATGTATTCGATATAAGCATGGTAAACATACTTTCTTGGATTGAATGGAATAATTCCAAGATTTCCTATTAGCATACCGTTAGGGTTGTCTAACGCATCAAAATAGCTACAGAAATCGACTAAATGGTCAGATTCTCTTTTAATAGTCTTTGCTTCTTCTGATTGTTGCTGTTTATGTAATCGTTCTTTAGCATCATTAGGGTTAGCGAACTCATTAAGTAACAACCTTACAATTGAAGGTAACTCTTGTTGGATAGGCTACACTAATTAGTACCAATTTTATAAGGTCATTGTTATGATAAACCAACAATAAAAAAAGGTAACAATAATGACAATCAATTTAACCCGAAGAGAAAAACGTAGCTTTACTAACGAGTTCAAAAAACAGATGGTAATGCTATATCAAAATGGTAAAAAACGTGCTGATATCGTCGCTCAGTATGACCTCACCAAATCAGCATTAGATAATTGGATAACTCAGTATCAAACCACGGGGTCATTTACCGCTAAAGATAATCGCAGTGCGGAGGAGAACGAGCTTATCGCACTACGCAAAGAGAACAAACGCTTGTTAATGGAGAACGATATCCTAAAGCAAGCTGCGTTGATAATGGGGCGAAAATCGAGCTAATTTTACACAATAAGCACCGATACACTTTGCGAGGATTATGTCGTTGCTTAAAAGTAACAAGAAATCGTTTTTATTATCAACGGCAATTGTCCCAACAACCGCAAGATGTTGTGCTCAGTGAAAGAGTCGGTAGAGTTTTTAATGATAATTACCGCGCTTATGGTACAAGGCGCCTGCAGGCAGAACTGAGAAAGCAAGGCATGATTTTATCTCGACGACGAATTGGTCGAATTATGGCAAAAAATGGCTGGGTCTCAAAATACACCTGTAAAAAATATCGTATTCACGTTGGAAAAAGTAATGAATCGAGTGTGGGGAATGAACTTAATCGAGAGTTTGAGATAGGTCAACCACGAAAAATATTGGTGACTGATTTAACCTATGTGAGGGTTAAAGAGCGGTGGCACTACCTTTGTGTGATTGTTGATGTCAGTAATCGAGAGATAGTTGGACGAAGTGCTGGCAGGCATAAAACAGCAGGGTTAGTTATGCAAGCAATCAGTCAAATTCCAATGAATTTACAGTCTATTGAGTTTTTTCACTCAGATAGAGGAAAAGAGTTCGATAATCATCTAATTGATGAGTGTTTAACCGAGTTTAGCATTAAACGTTCATTAAGCCGTAAAGGCTGCCCGTATGATAATGCAGTTGCGGAAGCAACATTTAAAGCGGTGAAAACAGAATTTGTATCGAATACTATTTTTGATTCACTGGAGCAGCTTAGGTTGGAATTTAATCATTATGTCGATTGGTTTAACTGCAATCGACTTCATTCAACATTAAATTATCAGTCACCGATTGAATACAAAAGAAATCGATGACCTTATCTTTTTGGTACTAAAAAGTGTGGACATACCATGTTCTATTTTGCTAACCAAGTTTAAATCTCGCTCTTTTTCAGGTATAACCTCGCCAAAGTGAAATATTACCCTTCGCCTTGATATGCCACCGTTGCGCTCATTAAATCGCATGGCTTCGTTGTTGATTACTAACACTACCGCTGGAATCTTACAGGAATAGGGCTGTTTATGTTTTGGGTCAATTGCGACTTCATCACCGCCAGTAATTGCTTTTAAACCTGCACCACTACCCATATATCGCGGTTGGTCTGGTAAAATGATAAGAGAGTAACCAACAACTAGCGCCCTGTCTCTTGCCTTTTCCAGTGATTCCATTGTACCTATAACAGTATTGTTTTTACCTGATAACATAGTTGCGATTTCAGCAAATACACTTTTACCGCTACCGCCTGCGCCTGTAACTTCTAGGAACAATTGCCAATCATAACGATTAGCTAATATCATATAAAGCCCAGCTAGTATATTCTTAGCCTTATCTTGGTTACCTGATGCTCTTTTTATCCATTTAGCAAAGTTCGGCGCGTGAGTTTCAAAAGATTCTTTTTCTTTGGCAGGGTAATAATCAATGTTATTACTCACAAATAACCAATCTTGCTTATTGTGTGGTCTGAAAGTTTGTGTCTTCAGCTCATAAACACCATTTTTAAAACAAATTAAATCCGTTTGAGCGCGACCCATTGCAGGTAAAGATAATCTGAGGGTTTCAACCGCTGAACTTATGCGCATAGGGTTAAATGGCTCACCTGATTGATTAAATAAATCGGCTAGTGTTCGCATTAATACTTTATCGCTAATGGGTTGCCATGCATTATCTTGATAGTGATAGATTTCATCGGTAGTAAGATTAATAGCAAGGTTATGGTTATAATGCTCATTTAGCAATTCGGCGCGCTGATTTGATGCCATTTGCGATAAATTCATGTTTTGGGTTTCAAGTTTTTTCAAGTTTTGGTTGTTAGTATTTGTTAAGGTTTGAACGTTAATTTTTGATAAGTTTTTATCAAATAAACCTGAAGTTTTCTGAAGTCCAAATTGTTGCCTATAATCATCCCAATCACATTTATAATCAGTGTCAGGGATTGTGTAATAACCATTTACCGCTGTAGCCGCTTCTATCGCTTTTTCTTTACCTGTGTTTTTATGACTACCTATATCATTATCACCAGCGATGATAATATTTGCGGTAGTATTAACCTCGCGAATAGCTTTGGCTACATGAATAAGATTACCTGCATCAATGGCAGATATCACTGGTGACCGATGGCGGAATACCGCTATCGATATGCCTGTGGCTAATCCCTCACAAATAATAATCTCGGTAGCTGTGAGTAATTCTTTGTTTACCTCGTCAGGTCTGCCCAAATTTGGGCTGACCCATATAAAAGCACCTTTTTTATTTGAGCCTTTCATTAAGTGCTTGCTTCTGTCTAGCTCGATAAATTGACCGCCTGCATATTCACCGTTGATATTGATAACAGGCACAAAAATGCGCCCGTCATCTAGCAAGGGTAAGTCGAATGTTAACCCTTTTTCAGTGAGGTAATCCGACTGCCCTAATATTGCTTTAGATAGTAAATATTCAACCTTTTTAAATATGGGTTTACTCTGTAGGTCGGACTTGAAATCCGAGCTTGTGGCGTTATGATTGGTTAAATTTAAGCATTCAGCTACTTTACTACTAGCTTCTTTAGCATCACAATGATAATAGTTTTTGATAAGATTTAAGCCGTCACCGCTACCGCATTGATTGCAGATATAAGTACCGCGCCCATTTTTATTATCAAACCTAAATCTATCTTTACCACCGCAGACAGGGCAAGGACAATGCTTACCATTACCCACCACAATACCTAATGAATTAAAGATTGATTGCCATTTACCCACCGCTTCGGCTGTAACTTCATTTATTTTCATTACCGCCACCTTAGTGAATTGTCGCGTTAGATTCAGCTTTGATATCTTCGGCTAAACCAATAAACAATGTTGAAAGTAATTCTTGCCCGAGTGGAGTTAATGAAATAGGTTTATCTTCGTTTTCTGTGTACATGTCTTTTAACACGCCATAAGTGCGATTTAATCCCTCACTTTCGCCGAAATTCTCAATCAGGTATTGCTTAAGGTTGATTTTTAACCCTAGTACAATTAGATCTTTATTAATATCAATTTTAATACCCTCATGAACAAATACTTGACTATCATTTTTGTTAATCTGTTCAATTAAAAACAAACTTGCTACTATCGCCATAGCTGAATCAACGATGATATGATGGATTGCGGTTATTTTTTGGTTATTATTCATTATTGTTAACTTCCTTATGATTAAGTTTATCGTCAAGTAAATTAATTTGATTGGAAGCAAAGCAAGCAACGTTTTTTAATTGTGCTAACAAGTAACCAATGTCGCGTGTATCGTCTTTAAATTGTTGTTCCTCATATTCTTCACATTCAGAAGCCCAAAATAACAAATTACCAATAGCACCGATTCCCCATAGAATTGATTGTCTGAGTTCCTCTAAGTGTACTTTTGCGTGTAATAAGTTTTGTGGTTGGATATCAGCCCGATATAAATTCAAGACAGATAAAAGGTTAGGTAGGTCATATTGCCCATTTTTAGGACATAGGGTATCATTACTATTAGCCATAATCATTACCTCGATTAATGTTATTGTGGTTAGATCCCTTGAAGTGCGACCAACACTATCGAGGGATTGCCTTTTATGGTACTCATCATTATAATGGTTCATACCACCAATATTTAATCTACCATAAAGGTATGCACCAATGCAAGAAAAAAAAGATAAGAAAAAAACTGACCGATCAAACAGTACTAGAAAAATTATTAGATTTGAAGATGATCTATTAGAGCAAATTAACCAACAAGCAAAGAAAGATAATGAATCTTTTTCTGGCTGGGTTAAAACTGCTTGTAAAATGAGATTAGTGGAATAATTTACTATCTTAATACCACTTTTCGGTGGTATTTGTTTTCTTGTTTTTCTTTTTATGGACTGGCAAAACCAACATTTTAGATACAACCCTATGCAATGAGTTTCCCGACACATACGCGCGCGCGTAGTGATATCAATAAAATCTTCTCTAACGTGTCGAAAAATTACATCGCAGAGGTTCACAGGGCGATTATTTAAGGGCTGGGCATACATCTGTATTGCTGGGTTGTTATATAAGCTTATGGTCATTTTTAAGCCTCTTTGCCGATTAATCTGGTCATGTAGCTTTGTGATAGCTTGATTAGTCGTCCATTCGGTAATTTGTTCATTATTTGCACTTTGATTCCTGAATTCTAATGAATCAAAGATTAAAAAATCATCACCTTTAATTGTTGTTTCTTTTACTGGTGCTAGATTGATAAAATTAGTCATGATCAAACCCTCTAACGTGTCCTTAAATTATTAATCGTTTTATTAGAGGTAATTAAATCAGACAACGCGCTTATTCTTCGTTTAACTTCCCTTATCGCTTCTGTGGGTGAGTCTATCTCATTAAATACCGCTGATTCGATTTGTTGTAAGATAATTAGCGCCCCTAATTGCTGTTCGTTAGCAATTTGCCTCTCTCCTGAGTATAACCCTGTAAATCTGTTTTCAGCTTTGGCGAGATTAATATAATGGTACTTTTTGACACCTTGCATCATTGATAAAGCGTAACGGCTCTGATGATAGAAAGGTAAGTATTCGCGTTTTACTTTTTCGCGTTCTCGGCTATTAGCGAAGGCTTTGGTTACTCGCACTTTAAAATCAATAATTTGTTTATGATTTTTACCTCTTGCAATTCGACTAATTAAATCGAATTGATTCTCATTGAGTAGCGCATAAGTAATTGTCACAGCTCCAACGCCTCTTTTTCTCGATGCCTTTTGAAAAGGCAGTGAGCCAAATTCTTTTAAATCATTCTTATTCGAACGGATCAAATTCATTAAACTTTTATGAGTAATTCCCATTTCTTTAGCTACTAAACGGCTGTCTATTCTTGGTTCCTTGGATTGCGTCAATTCAATATCGTTATTTTTAATAATTAAATCTGTCATATTCCTTCTCTCTTAACGTGTCGGAAAATTAACGTGTCAGAAAATTACCCTTTTATTTAAATTTAGGTAATAAGATAGCGTGGCTCAATTTTGAGCTTTGCTTTAAAATCAATTAGTTAATTTGGTGTTTTAGCTAGACACTTAACGCGATATTGGTTATCATTGGAAGCGTCATTATTCCAATGCTAGCCCTTTATTATTTCGCGATATAAAGGGCTTTGCTTTATCACCATCAAGCCACATCACGGCGTTTTACCTCACTGCGTTCTACTCTGCGAGATTCCAGCCAAGAGTAAATTTCATCAGCACGATACCCGACTCGACGCAAGCCAATTCTTATCTTTTGTGGGAAGGTTTTGTCTCTCTGTTCCAATGTATAGAGGCTAGTGTCAGATTTGAAGTGCAGTAATTTTTTAACTTCTTTCTTTAATAAAATTGTATTTGTCATTTTTTATTTCCTTTTTTTATCAGTAGTTATCATTATAATACTGTATAATTGTCCAGTAATCCATTAAATCAGGAATTACTTTAAAAAAAATAGAATTCCGTCAAAATAATTTAATTCCGTTAAAATGTTCGATGTCACACTAATAGTATAAAAAATGGTCGCACATAGAAAAAATTTAAAATATACATCATTGTTTTATTTATTTTTATACTGGAAAATTTTATTATGTTTAGTTAATCAGTTTCATTCAATCTCATTCGGTTTCATTCGGTCTCATTTAGTGCCATTTAGTGCCATTTAGTGCCATTTAGTATCAATTTGGTGTCAATTTAGTTCTTCTATTTATTATTCAGATAGCTACAAATATTTATTAATTTTTACAAATTTTTATATTTTTTACGGCACAATTAAGGTGAAAAAAAGGGAAAGAAGGGAAAGAAGGGAATTCAGGGATAAAGAAGATATTATTATTCAATAAGAAATTTGTTTTTTAACGAGAAAATGACCAACGGACTTTTAGGTAATTGGTCATTTATGTTAAAAGATTAGTTTTGAGTATAAGAGAGCGCCAGCTTGGCTTTTTCATAAAATGACGATTTGGATAAACCATCTAAATTTAAGTTATGTTTTTTTGCCATTTCATCTATGGCTTTTTTGATTACTGCAATATTAGGTTTTTCAGCAGTTCCATAAGAATTACCTTGTTTATCGGCAATTAGCTTTAATAACATACCCGTCATTTTGTAGATATTTGTTTGTTCTTCGTCCTTTTTATATAGTCCTCTTTGGCTTTTAGATAGGTCAGTACCTATATCTAATAATTCCTGACCTCCCAACTTGTAAAGAGTTTCTCGCCACTTTTGCGTCCCAGTTATATTTATAATAGCTTTTAATGCACGCTTTTTTACTGGCTCTGGTGTGACTTCTTCATCAATCAAAGTGTAAGCTATAGTAAACATAATATCTGATGAATATTTCTGATAAAAGCTTCCGCCATACGAGGAAAGGCAACGATCGATATAGTTTCGGTAAGAACGGAAATCAGCCAATTTATCTTGTGGTATTTCTTTTATCTTAATATATGGATCTAAGCCACATAATAGTAAAGCTAATTCTTTAGATTCAATCATAGGTAATTTTGTCGCTTGTTCGAAAATTCCCATTTTTGCAAAACTTACCATTCATACCACCTAATTATCGATAATAGCTAAATGCGATACACTTTAACATACAGTTTAATACATTATAACACTGTATCTATATACATAAAAATAACCATGATAAAATTAGAGAACAAAAGAATATTTTAAGGGTAGGTGAATGAGAGATATAGTCAAAGCCAATAGTAAATATTTGAGCCGTCGCGCTACATCAAAGCATCAGGCTTGCACGGTAGCAAGATAGTAGTAAGCCCTTTGATGGGCTTTTTAAATTCAACCCTATGAAAGGGTTTTGTAAGTTGCCTTTATTATGAAGATAACTGTTTTAATTTAACGAAACTACATAATTTTTGCAGTTCCCGATTAAATATTTTTAATATTATACTATTTTTTCTTTTTATCAAAAGGATGTGTTATATCTTCTACCCAGCATACTGCAACTATATATGCAAATAAAAAAAATAATGCTGACCCAAGAATAAAATGATTATCTACGTCACGGAAAAAATTTTTCCTAAAACAAATACTGCCCTGTATTCCTCCAAAAAAATATATCCAAATTATCAGAATGCGTCGAGTCCATCTTAACGATTTGTTATATTTATAATCCTTTTCTGTAAAACGAGAACGTCGAAAATAATAGCAAGCACACAAAGTAGCTATAGATAATAAATAAAGATAATAAACATTATTCCGCTTCGCTATCTTTACTATTTTTTCTTTTTATCGAAAGGATGTGAAACTCTTTCTACCCAGCGTATAGCAAATAGATACGCCAATACAAAAAATATAGCAGACGCAATAATAAAATCATTATCCACTTCACGAAAATAATTTTTCCTAGAACAAATACTCATTTGTATTCCTAAAAACAAATACGCCCAAATTATCAGAATGCGTCGAGTCCATTTTAATGGTTTGTTATATTTATAATCCTGTTTTGTAAAACGAGCGCGACGAAAATAATAACACGCTAATAAAGTTGCTATAGATAAAAAATAATAAATAAAGATAATAAACATTATTCCGCTTCGCTATCTTTACTATTTTTTCTTTTTATCGAAAGGATGTATGATATCCTCCACCCAACATACTGCAACTATATACGCAAATAGAAAAAATAACGCTGACCCAATAATAAAATCATTGTCTACGTCACGGAAATAATTTTTCTTAGCGCAAATACTATAGTGTACGCTGCCAAGCAAGTATGTCCAAATTATCAGAATGCGTCGAGTCCATTTTAATGGTTTGTTATATTTATAATCCTTTTCTGTAAAACGAGAACGTCGAAAATAATAGCAAGCACACAAAGTAGCTATAGATAAAAAATAATAAATAAAGATAATAAACATTATTCCGCTTCGCTATCAATTGTATATTGCTCACCGTCAGGAGTCGTACAGAGGTAATACTCTCTAACGCCATTGTTACCATCACGAACACTAACAAAGTTACAACTATGAACTAACTCACCTACATTCGTAATTGTTTCAGACTCAGGGATAACTAATTCTGATTCGTCAGTATCGTTATTATGAAAGAATACACTTTTAACGTCATCAAAAATACTAACCAATGAGGCTATATCAACAATGATCTCACCTGCTAATGCCTTTTTTTTCATTACTGTATAATGTTTAACTAAATCCTGTCGTCCGAAATGCCATAATTTTCTTACGGGTGTCCCAAATTCGTTCATTTTAGGCACTAGTTTGAGTTTGCCACGCACAGATATTCCTATATCAACCAGATCATAAACCAATGTTCCTACTGACTCGGACATACCTAATTCCCGAGCCGCCGCCTGATAGGAGGATTTCAAAAAACCATCGCCACCCGTCAAACCCTCCTGTATGCTATTTACACCATGCAGACCAACGTATGAGCCAATCACACAACCTACACCTGTTGTGCACATAGCCGCGCCAGTTGTAATCATGGCTAAACCGCCAAAAATTGCTATACCACGAAGCCCCCATGTTACCGATTGTTCCAAAAGGCTTTTTTCTTCTTCCTTGATTTTTTCAGCGCCTTGCTCATACGTCATAGCGCCACTGTCTACCTTTTCAACAATATCATTAGCAAATACTTCGACTTCTTGCTTGAATGCTTGCTTAATATCATCATGATATAAGTGCTTTTCGCATAATTCATCAGCACATTGTAAGAGACGGCGTGCATCAATTCTAATTAAATTGTTTTCGTCATTATTTGCGGAACTCAATTGTTTTTGATTACCAGCAAACGAATTAGATTGGGCAGAGCCACTACTAACCCCGACAAATATAGTGCTATTTAAGGCGATGATTCTATGCCCACCGACTGGCGTGCATTTACACGCAACAATACAGCCATCATAGGCAACGGGTTTACCATCGATAATAAAGTTGTCTGCTCCCTCTATAATTCTGCCTGTGCTATTGCATTTAGGACAGGAAACCAAATCACCTAATAGAGCAACACCATCCATACCACAATAACCGTTTCCTGACGCTGTGATAATCCTACCGCCATAATTGGTTGCATCACCCAAAACAGCTACTTGCTTGGTCATATTACACCCTCACATTATCGTTATAGCCACTGTGAATATGTATATAGTTTATACAAATTAGCTATATTAATCTGATTTTTTGTGTTAAATAGTGTAAGTTTTATTATCTTAATTAAGTTAAATTATTGATATTTTCGGAAAACGCTATTAGCGTATCTTGGATGGAACACTATTAATGGCTTCCATTTTTCTATGGAAGCGAACAGTAGTAATTACTTTGGTGTTAGCTTCAATTAATACCCTTTCTGATAATACGTTTTCCGTGCGTACTTTTGTGCGTACCTCTTTAGTGCGTACCAATTCATCAGATTTCGCATTAGCTAAACTAAAGATATATAACTATAGTTAGTACGTATCTATTAAGTGCACTCTTGGAGTGCGCTAACTTGTTAACTGTCTTTTATGATTAAATTGGTATCCATTTATTAAATACCTTTTTTGCTGGATACTTGTTTGGATACCTCTATAAGTGCTAGTGATTATATATTAAATGGATTTTCGGATATTTAAATTCTATAGGAAGTGGCTCAATTTGAGCATCTAAAAGTTGAGCAGGTAACAGGTTTATGCTCTTTGCTTGTCAGGCGGTTAAATCCTCCAATGGAGGAAGGAGAATAATACCTTTTCAGCTAATCAATTGCATTTTTATCAATAAAATCAAAGGGCGCAAAATTGAGCCCTGTTTTTATGGACTCAAGAAACTATAACCTAGCCAAAAGAAGATTTTTAAAAATAACTTTATAACAGGGCTTTTTGGTGCTTTTTTCACCCATAGTGATATCAATAAAATCTTTACAGCTTATAAATATTGGTTTCTTTTCGTACAGTGACAATCCTTATAGCTGGGAGGGCGGGTCAAAAGTTCATAACGAAGCATCCTAAAAATCACCCGTACCCATTCATTCCAGCGCTAACCCGATTTTTTTAGTTTTTTTGACCGTTATTACTAAATGAGTAACCATAAATATCTATGGTTGAGGAACTCAAGCCAATGTAATAAACCTGCTAGCTTTTCAGCAGATTACAAATTTAATACCTGTATGGTGGAAATCACCATTCAGCTACCCAATGATCAAGCAAAATAATAACATATTGATTATTAACAAATTGAATATTGAGGTTATCCATAATATTAATATAAATCATATTGTTATATATGTGATCTAAAAGGAATATATGTATGTATAGTTATGAATACTTATGAACACTTAAAAAATAAGCATACATAGTATAATATATTAATATATAACAAGTTTTTTATGTTTATGTATAGTATGTATAGTTATGTGATATATTTTAAATTAAAAGTTTAAGATTATGTATAGGTAAAGGGTAACATTTGAAAAAGCGCCCTCAGATATAAGGCTTAATATGAAGTTATTGAAGTGAATAACTCAAATAGGGTTACAGCTAACATGTTGATTTGTTAAGTAACTCAAATTTGAGTGACGGTATCTAGATAGAGTTAATGATTAACAAGTTTTAAATTACGGCTACCTGACAATGAGACATTACCTTTACTGGCTTGCTCTACAAAATCACCCCACCAATCTAACATGATTCTCCTTTGTTCCAAATAAGTAGCTCTGTTATAAGCTCGTCTAACGCTATTACTATCAACATGAGCAAGGGCTGCCTCAATAACATTAGGGTCAAAGCCTTGCTCGTTTAATATTGTGCTCGCCAAAGCTCTTAATCCATGCGCCACTAACTTATTTTTATATCCCATTCTCTTAATTGCCATATTCGCTGTTTGGCTATTCATGGGAGTAGAAAAGGGAGGTTTTAGACTTGGGAAAATGTGTTCCCTGTGACCGCTAATAGGTTTCATGATTGATAGAAGTGCCATAGCTTGCTTATTAAGAGTGATAGTATGTTCTCTTCTCATCTTCATTTTTTCAGCAGGAATAATCCATAAACAATTATTAAAGTCAATTTCCTGCCATTTTGCCCCTACAGCTTCATTGGGTCGGGTCATTGTTAATAGTTGCCATTCAATTAAGCAACGCGTCTGTAATTCAATTCTAGCCATAGCAAGAGCCTGCATAAATTCAGGTAGTTCTTGTGCTTTGATTGTTGGCATTTGTCCTTTTGTAGGGCTTTCAAATGCATCTTTAATCTTGACTGCTGGGTTAGCCTCAATTAAGCCTATATTCACAGCATAAAACATGATTTCATTAATACGTTGGCAAAGCCTTTTAATCGTTTCTAATTTGCCATTTGCTCTTAATGGCTCCATAACTTTTATGAAGTCCTTTGCCTTTAATTTGAAGATGGAACTATTCCCGATGTAAGGAAAAATATGTAACTCTAATGAGTTCCAAGTACCTTTTAATGTAACTTCAGTTAGTCCTTTACTGCTCTTAACTTTAAACCAGTCAGTAGCTACCTTTTTAAATGTACTGGTTATTTCGTCTTGCTTGCGCTGTTCTAGTTCGGCTTTATGTTCTTGAGGATCTATACCTTGTTTAATGAGTTCTCGCGCTTCATCTCTTAGCTTTCTTGCTTGTTGTAGTGAAACTTCGGGATAACTACCAAAGCTAAGTAATGCTCCTTTTTTGGTATACGGGCGCGTGTACTTAAAACGCCAAATCTTAGAGTTATTCGCTTTGATTAAAAGATACATACCGCCACCATCAAATAAAGAATAATCCTTATCTCTTGGTTTGGCTGCTTTTATTTGTGTGTCGGTTAATGGTAAAGTCTTTCTTGCCATAATGATTTTAGGTATACGGGTTTTAGGTATATTGCATTCGTATACCTAAGCATATACCTAAAAATTCTGGTTGTAAATGTATCTTACTGGTGCTTAATGAATAATAAAATAGGCTTTAAGCCTTGTGTTTATTGATTTTGATGTGTTTTAAAGGATTTAAAAGAATGTTACTGAATAGTGAATTGGTGGAGCTGGCGGGAGTTGAACCCGCGTCCGAAATCTCTACATCCTTGGTACTACATGCGTAGTTTGTCTTTAAGTTTCGCTTACCCGCTGTGGACAAACACACCACTGATAAACTAGCTTGATTAAATTTAATGCTTCCACCCCAAGCAAGGCTTCAACACGATCTCGTTTGGGTTTGACTCCTCTTGATCCCCGTCCTACGAGCGGAGGCTGGGGAGAGAAGGCTCTATGCAGGTTATTAAGCTGCTAGTGCGTAGTTTTCGTCGTTTGCGACTATTTTTTTGCGGTTTATTTACGAGGCCTACCGCACCTCGGCATGCACCTTGGGTTTCGCAAATCCCGTCGAATCCAGAATCAGCCCCAATTGTGATTTGTAACTTAATATAGTATCGATATATTATAAGTGAATTCAAAATCTAATACAAGATGTGATATAAGTTAACTTTACTTGCCATAAGTCCTGTTATTGCTTTTTTCATCTTTCAAAAAAGTATTATTATCAACTGTATTCTTTTGCGATTTTATATCAGTATTTTTTGAAACTACCTCGATATATAATGATATTAAAAATATAGTTGCGTTGAAGCAGTTATTAATTCAAGTCGTTATTTTTTTGTGATAGAGGGAATAATAATGAAATTATTAATCCCTCGTTTAAGTTGATTAATAAATGTTGTGCGTTCTTTGTGCTAGCTCTTTGATGATATCAGGATAAATTTTTTCTAAAGTATAAAAGCGCAATAATATAATAGTGATAGCGCTTAGTACTAAAGGTGAATAAATAAACAATATTTGTAGGGTCGTTAGTACGCTTTCTGGTTGATTAGCAACATCGGTAGCAATGTAACCTGCCATACCTAATACCCAACCAATGCCTCCGGAAGCGATACCACTTCCTAATATGGCACTGAAACTTCCTCCACTATAGACTAATCCATCATTTCTGATGCCAAATTTCCATTCACCATAATCAATAGTGTTGGCTAACATAGAATATGCATTTCCCATAATCGGAGCAAAACCAACACCACGTAGTATTGTTCCTATTATTGCAACATAAGTATCATGAGGAGCAACTGCCATGATGATGCTTCCTAATATAATTGTGGCCATACCAACAATGATAAATGTCAAGCGACTCATGATTTTTAAAATATAAGCTGAACACATTAATACAATAACTAACGGTAAAGCAAAAGCCATATTGATTAAACCGATAAGTTGACTATCGGCTAATAGATATTTTGCATAGTAAACACCAACACCATTGATAAGTCCTAGGATACTAAAACTTACTAACATAGTAAAAAACATCGTTACCCAATATTTATTAGCAAGTAGAGTTTTTAATGAAACGCCAATTGATGGTGCATTGTAATTAAATTGGTTAATTGGTTTGATACGTTCTTTAGTATTAAAAAAAGTATAAAAGAATGTGATAATTAAAATTGCAGCATAAATTATCATAGTAAACTGCCAACCGCGTTCACCTCCACCAAAAAAATTGACTAAAGGTAAAGTAATATAAGGAATAATTAACATGCTTGCAAAATAGCAAAGCATACGATATGTGTTCAAGCGGCTACGTTGGTAAGAATTTTGAGTCATTAATGCAGCAAGCGTACCATAGGGTATATTACTAGAGGTATAAATAATCCAATGTATGTTAAGTGTGATAGCGGCAAAAATTAATAATGCAAATTCACTCCAATTTTCTGGTGCACTAAACACCATTATCAATGATAGACCAAATGGAATTGTCGACCATAAGATCCATGCCCGAGCTTTACCATGTTTACTTTTAGTTCTATCAACAATATAGCCCATAACCACATTAATCACGGCATCAAAAACACGTGAAAATAGTAGCACTGCACCTAATAAAGTCGCCGAAACTCCCACAATATCGGTATAGTAGTAAAGTGCGAAAGTTCCAACGGTAACACCCGAGAACCCTGTTGCAAAGTCTCCTAATCCATAGGCAAGTTTTTCTTTAAATGAGATGTCATGGTCAGGCATTTGACCATTATTATCCGTTACTGTTGTATTCATTATGATATCTCCAGAGAAGTTTCCAAGTTAAGATTACTGGTGATAGTCGCTTATCTAAATCAAGGCTTTGATCCTGTTTAATGATAAAAGCCTTAATAATGTTGATCATCTAACTTGATAGTTAAACGGTCTGATAAGTGCTATTACCATTTTTCTGGAAAACATCCTTCATTTGAAAAAGTATTATTTTTACAACTTAATGTTCCATCACTGACAGCAATTGCTAATCCACTTCCTAATTGATCATAACCTCGAACGTTGAGTGCGGTACCATCAATGTATAAAGTAAATATTGTATCGTCAGCAATGATCTGTATGTTATATTCGCGATCAGCCTCAAGATGAATAGGGCGCTCTAAACCTTTATTCATCACACGATACCAAGGGTAACAAGGTGTTTTATCAAAAGTTAAACGGTTATCGACAAGTGAAAAAATAAAGTCATATGATTCTCCAGTTTGTTTATCTTTCATTAAACGTATTGAAAAATCACGAGTACCTTTACTGAATTTCACAGTGGTTGAAAAGCGAAATGTTTGGTCTGTATTTTCAATTAATAATTTTTCTTGACGTGCGAAAGGTGAATTAATCGAAAAATCATC
Source organism: Gilliamella apicola (assembly GCF_000599985.1). Lineage (NCBI taxonomy): Bacteria > Pseudomonadati > Pseudomonadota > Gammaproteobacteria > Orbales > Orbaceae > Gilliamella > Gilliamella apicola. The sequence continues at coordinate 2,537,829 of NZ_CP007445.1, read as the reverse complement.
GATTTTTTTTGGATTAGTAAAGCAGTTCCATAAACTATCAACGACTTTTACTCCCAAAGTATGATTTGGTCTCTGATAAACCTCGTGAGGAACAAAGGTACCTGCCCATTGGAAATTTTTTAAATCATCGTTATCTTCTTTTGTTGGTACCCAACCAAAAAGAATACGACGTTTACCATCAAACGCAGTTCTTGCTGCATAGTAAGCTCGACCATCAAACGCATCGTCAGCAGGCGTAATCCATGGACCTTGTAAAGATTGGCTCATTACGTAACGTGTTTTACTTTGATCACTGTATTCGGTATAAATCAAATACCACCAATCACCGATTTTAAATAAGTCTGGCATTTCAATCATGGTATATTTACCTGCCACCCAAAAATCACCTTGGAACTGCCAATTTTTTAGATCTTTTGAAGTGAAAGCAACAACTCGGCCTGATTGTTCAGTTTTAGGACCTTGCAATCTTGCACCTAAAATTAATAGGTACTCTTGTTTTTCATCGTTCCAAATAACCCAAGGATCGCGCCAATCACTAATATCATAACCAGCTTGAGGTGTTAAAGTTATGAGTTCAGAGGATTTATGCCATGTTTTAAAATCATCACTCCAAGCATGTAATAAGACTTGTGATGTTTTTCCTTCTTTTTCCCAATTACGGTTGTAACCAGTATAAAAAGCATGCCCTTTACCTTCTGCCTCAAACACACAACCGGCATAAATAAACTGATCGACATCTTGTTCACCACCTTTTTTTATTGAATCACCAAGATTTTGGTAATTAACAAAATCAGTTGTAGTTGCAAGTGACCAACCGAATGGTTCTCCAAATGGGCATGGATTTCGATTATCACGTTGATCATAAAGATAAAAAGTACCATCCTTACCAAATGGCATTATATCGCCAACCCAGTACCCTTTTGGTTGATAATGTAATTTTTGCATTTTTTACTCCTTCTTTTTTAACATGGATAAATGACATTACGTTGTCATTGACTTTAATAATTTTTAGTTCATTTCATGTCAACCGCGTTCATATGTCAACCGAGACCACAGTCAAAATGACAATTTTGTGAGAAACATCACTTATTGAAAAGTAGTTTTGTGATGAATATCACTAAAAAAGGTGAAAACCAAAATGTAAATCAATTCAATTACAATGATTTACGCCATAATAAAAAGCATTATAATTATATGGATATAATATAAATTTTGATTAAAGGATGATTATGAAATTAAGCAGAGATGATGTTGCTAAGTTGGCAGGGGTTTCCGCTACTACTGTTTCAAGAGTGTTAAACAATCGTGGGTACATTAGTACAACAACTCGACAGAGAGTTCAAGAAGCGATGGAAACGTTGGGTTACTATCCTAATGAATTAGCACGTTCATTATCGAATAATAAAAGTAATTTGATTGGTTTAATTTTTCCAAGTTTAACTAATCCCTTTCAAATGGAATTAATCAGTTATTTAGAAAGAATATTATCTCGAAAAGGTTACAAAATATTAATTTGCAATAGCCATCATAACCAAGAAGAGGAAAAGAATTTTTTAACCATGTTAAGACGCCATCAGGTTGAAGGGGTAATTGTAAATTCTATGAATGAAAATTTAGCTGATTACTTAATACCTGATCTGAATATCGTTTCCATTGATCGTAAAATTAATGAAACAATACCGGTTATTTCATGTGATAACTATGCTGGTGGCTATCTGGCCAGTCAACATCTAATTAATCAAGGTTGTAAAAATATTCTTTATATTGGTTCTATTACAAATGACAAACATGTCGATATGGATGCCAATAAACGTTATCAAGCTTATAAAGATAGTATTAAACTTGCAGGAATTAAACCAATTACTCTTGATATGGATTTTTCAATTAGTTATCAGGAAAAGTATCAATTGATAAAAGATCGTTTACAGTCCCAACTTATTGATGGAGTTTTAGCCGACGATTCATCAGCAATTGCCGCTATTAATGCTGCCAGAGACTGTAAATTATCATTATCTAAAGAATTAAAAGTTGTTGGATTTGATGGTGCCGAATTAACTTTGCAACATATGCCATTTTTGACGACGATTCGTCAACCGATTGCGCAAATTGCACAAAATGCGGTTTCTGTCCTGCTCGCTATGATTAACGGGGAACCATTTCATAGCATCACTAATTTACCGATTACTTTATATCAAGGTCAGAATGGAAATAACCTGTAATAGAAAGTTATATTAAAAGAAGCATATTATTTTGTCATTATAGAACCAACGGTAAATTAGTAAGAATCAAACCTAGAAAAATAATTTTAAGGGTACAGTGTAATGGTATGAGTATTTCAGTATTGGGTAATAAGTTAAAAATAACTTAAAAATGGCATATAGAATAATAAAGGCTTAAATTTTATAAAAAAATTAAATTTTTAAATTAATATTAATCAATATGTTATATGTTTTTTTATAAAGATACGAAAAATATTTCAATTTAAATTGAACTTTTTATTATTTAGCTTGTCTATATTAGCAGATTACGTTTTTTCATTTTTTGCCCTCCACTCGAATATTCGAGTGGATTTTTTTTGTCTACGACGCTAATTAGTTCTGATGTATCCTTATATCCTCATCGTTTTATATCCTTATATCACTCATGAAAATAATTGATATATCAAACTTATTGAACAATGATCAGCACTAAGTTATTATCTAGCGATTTTTAACATTCTAATAAATAGCGTCATTTTTATTATTATCAAGGTTTTCATCTTTTTTATTTTGTATAACTAATTAGACAAATAAAGAGCAGAGTAATGAATAATAAGTGAATAAAGGGATTTTTCATGTTATTGTCATCAAGGACAAAAGGGCACCTGATAGCACTAATGACAGTGTTTATTTGGGGAATAACTTATATTGCAACCAAAGTTTTACTAACAGAATTTAAACCCATTGAAATTCTCTTTTTTCGATTTACCTTAGGTTATGCCACACTTTGGTTATTAGCTCCTCGTTTTTTTGCTTGGCAGGGGATTAAACAAGAGTTAATGTTCCTTGGTGCTGGATTTTGTGGAGTAACATGTTATTTTCTCTGTGAAAATATTGCCCTAACGTATACCACTGCTTCAAATGTTGGGGTGATTACCACATTAGCACCTGTGTTTACTGCGATATTGGCGATATTTTTCCTTAAAACTGAAAAACCAGCTAAAAGCTTTTATATCGGTTGTCTATTTTCGATGATTGGTATTGTGTTAATTACCTTAAATGGAAAATTTGTATTGTCGGTAAATCCACTTGGTGATTTATTGGCAGTGTTTGCTTGTCTATTTTGGGCATGTTATTCAATTTTAACGAAAAGAAGTAGTAATTATGGTTACAATATTATTTTATTAACGCGAAGATTCTTTTTTTACGGTCTAATGTTTATGTTACCAGCGCTTTATTTATTTGATTTTGAATGGAACTTGTCAAGGTTTAATCAACCGGTCAACCTATTAAATATCTTATTTTTAGGTGTCGGAGCATCAGCAATCTGTTTTGCCTCTTGGAATTATGCGGTGAAATTAGTCGGTGCGGTAAAAATTAGCATTTATATTTATTTGGTACCGATTTTGACAATCATTAATGCGGTTTTAATCTTAGATGAACCTTTTACTTGGATTGCCGCAATCGGCACACTCTTTACTCTTAGCGGTGTGTTATTGTCTGAAGGTAAAATCAAACTTAAAAAAGATTAACATGTTATAATTTATTATTAATTGATTGAGATTGAATAATCTTACTTCACATTACTGGTTTATTGCATTCGTTTGTCAATTGCTTGCATAATAATTTGCCCTAAGTGCTCATAATTTTTATCAAAATGATGCCCACCAGGTAATTTAAAAGCCTCACCTTTCATCTCAGGTTGTAGGCAGCCAGTATCCTCTTTTTCTTCTTCTCCATAGATACAAAATAATTTATTTGCTGGAATCTTATTAACTTCAGGAGCGGTTTTCATTTCATCGCCAGATTGACCAAGCCAACCACTTACTTCTATTTCAAAATTAGCGTCTTTTGAAAAAGCTATCATGATTAATCCTTGAATACTATGTTGATCTTCTTTAGATAAATGATTATATAGTGCAGGTAAAATGTCACCACCGAACGAATAGCCAGCTAGTATAAATTTAGTTGTTCCCCATTTTTCTCGATATTGTTGCATTAGATAAGTTAAATCTTTAGCGCTACGTTCAACTGAACGATGCTGCCAAAACAGTTTTAGCGCATCGACTCCCACAACTGAATAACCATGTAAAGCCATATATTCTGCTGAAACTTTATCTAAATCTCGCCATCCGCCATCACCCGAATAATAAAAAGTTACGCTATTAGGATGTTGTTGTTTGTTTTTCGCGGGTAACTCAATAACAGGTAATCGTTCATGCCCATCAAATAAAATGGATGATAAATGTGAACTTAAAAGCTCTGTTGGTGATGCTTGATATTCGCCAATTTCAGTTGTTACTTTAATTTGTTTTTGTTGTCGAGGAAAAATTGCAACTTGTTCATCAGGTGGATTATTCCAAATAACTCGCCATGTTCCATGTGTTGCTTGATTTGGTAAAGGTGCCTCACAATCTTTATCAGCCAAAGTGAATTCTATTGATAATGCTTTAGCGTTGTCATCTTGTTGTTTTGAGAGCCAGCGGTAAGCAAACGCAGCGCCTTCTTCCATACCTGCAACTACAAATTTATGCTCATTTAATATTTTGGATGCTTGATTAAAACGATTTTGTTGTTCGGCGCAACTTGCCTGAGGTTTCAATTTAAATTGAACCAACTTAGCACCCATATTTTTGGATAAATCCAGTAATTGTTTTTCAGTAAAATAATCTTTTTGTGTAGCAACAATAATTGCAGCTGCTTCTGCTGAATTTTTGGGGTTTGCTAATATTACTGAAAAATCATTATTTATAGTGATAGTTTTTACAGTTGCACTGCCACTATTTTTTATATAATACCCGCCAATAAACACAAGCAAAATTATCAATAATATGACAATTAATAACAAAAAATAGCGTATGAAATTTTTCATAAAATCAGCTCTTTTTCTTTTTTAAGCCAGTTAATCCACCTGAAATCAGTATAGTGGTATCAATTAAGGCAACAAATGGATCTAGTCCCGCAGGAACAGCCATATAACGTGGTTCCCAATGAGTTGCAAATTTGTCTTTAAAACGACGTAATCCTTGAAAATTATAAAACCGACCACCACGCCTAAATACTAACGCACCTAGCCTTTGAATTAATGGGGCTCCACGTCTTCTTTGCATGCCTGATAGAGGTACCATACCTAAACTAAAGTATTTAAATCCTTTTTCTTTGTAGTGTAGTATTAAACCAATCATTAAAAATTCCATGGTTAGTTTAGGAATATTTTGAGCAAACCGCATTAGATCGATGCTAGCAGAGTAATGTTGATTCGTTTCAAGTAAATTGACAAAAGCAATAATGTGACCTTCAAATTTGATTGCAGCAATAGTGAAATTATCCAAATATGGCTTTGAAAAAGATCCCAATGAAAATTGTTTTTCTTTGGAGCGTTTGTTTTTTAACCAGGTATCTGATATGACTTTTAACTCATCTAGTGGTGCAGTACCTGGCGCATAAAATTCAAGACTAAGCCCATCGCGTTGGCATCTATTCCAGGTATAACGAAGATCTTTATACCCTTTAGATGAAAGATTAAACTTTTCTAAATCAACTAAAGCTTCTTCGCCTAATTTTATGGTTCGCAAACCAATATCCATATAAAAAGGTAAATTATCAGCTTTAACTTGATAAAAAACTGGGCGAAGATGATGGGCATCACATAAATCTCGAAAAGCCCAAATTAAATCAGCACGTTTAGTATTATCGCCAATCGGATCATACAGTGCTACCATGCTTCTGCCTCGTTTGGCATACATAATAAAAGCAGTGTGAGATTCATTGAATAACAGTGATTTGTCGCCAGTCATGGCAAGTCCACCTTCTGGCTGCTCTGAATCTAAAATAATTTGATGAGCTTTGATGAACTCTTCACGTTTTGGACTATTTAAAATTGGCAAAGCAGGATGAAATAGCCAATAGAGCATAATACAAATTAATAAAATAAAACTACCCAAAGTTGCTCTTAATGCACGTGGCACTCGCGTATCTAGCTCAAATTGCCACCATAATGAGTGGCTATAAGGTACATCTTGATAAATAAATAATATTAACCATACAAGAACAGCAATTAAGCAAAAACAGACAGCAAATGATTTAAGAGGAAAAGGTAATACATTTAATCGACTTTTGCGATAAAAAGCGTGTCTAAAATGGATTAATAACACCGCAATAGCTAATAAAGTCCCAGCTTCTATCCAGTGTAAACCACGTAAAAGTGAGCAGATGCTACCTAAAAACAATAAAATTATCGAAGCACCCCAAGCCGAATAAAGTCTTCGGCGTATACCCACTGCCAATAGTAAACATAAAACACCGATTAAACTCGCGACTAGATGAGCAATATTAATTATTTTATTGGGAATAAATGTATTGACTAAGTAGTGATTAAATCCAGGAAGAACACTTGAAAACATCATCACTACACCAGCAAAAAACACAGCCGCAGCCATAATAATTGCAGCAATACCGGTTTCTGTTTCTTTAACTTCAGGCATAGTAAAAAGGTGCTTGCTTTCATTTATTAAAAGTAAAAAACTCGCTATAACAAGTGGTATTAAAATATAAATAATACGATAAATAATTAACGCAACGGTTAATGACGCAGCCCCAATTTCAGATGAAAATGCAGCCAAAATTACTGCTTCAAATACCCCTACACCACCAGGAATATGGCTTAATACTCCAGCAACTAAAGCCAAAATATAAATCATAATAAAAGTAGTAAAATGTGGTTGTATTGGTAATAAAAAGTAAAGAATTGCCCCAGCTAAAACAGTATCGATTAAAGAAATTACAAATTGGTAAGATGCAAGGTGTAAATTAGGTAAACGTATCGACCAGTGAAATAGTTGGAATAATTGAGTATTTTTATTCGGTTTTGTTTCTAATCGATTGCAATATAAAAAGATTAGTATACCTGCATAAAAACAAATTATGCCACTCGAAATTAACCTCACACTATTTTGTGATAAATGCAATGCCAGACTGGTATTTTTAGTATTCATTAAGGCGGCTAGTGTGGCCAGTAGGGGTAGGGTAAATCCTAATGATAACGTAACAAATATTGACATTCTAGCTACGTCGATAGTTGTTAATCCTTGTTTGAAATATAATCGGCATCGAATCGCACCTCCAGATAGCGCAGATAAACCGATCGCATTACCAATGGCTGAAGCACAAATACCACCAAGCGTTATAACTGATGGCTTTAATTTTACACCTGCATATCGTGCTGCAGACCATTCGCAGCCAATAAGTATCAAATAACTACCTATAGCGGATAAGCAAGCAAATAAAATAGATTTAAATGAAAGTTTGTCAACCGCATTTTTTAAATCACATAGATTAATATCTTTAAGTAGATGCCAGCATAAAATAAGTGCAACAAAGAAGATGGATAATCCAAACAATAACGTTATAAATTGACGATAGCGAGTGAAGTATTCTATTAATTGCCAAGGTAGAACTTTACGCGCTAATATTTTCACGAGAACAACTCCGATACTTGCTTTAATAGGATTTCTAGATTGGCGCATTCTACCGTTGCAAACTAATGAAAACAATCGAGAGAAACTAAAGGAAATTTAAAAAAAACATTAATTATTAGCCTTTTTTTACAATAATTGACTATTTATTGAATATTTAATAGGCATAAAACTTCAACTAATGGAATTGGATTCATGTATATTGTTAAAAACAAATCAGAGAATAATGAATTATCTAATAAGTTAATATTCTCAATTTTAATTAAATTAATAACAATCTAATTGTGGTAACCTATTTAAGTTATGATTAGCATAATCTTTACTAAAATTTTTAAATTACTATTTTCATATCAATTAAATGGATAATTATAAATTAAATGAACGCAAACCAACCAATTGAATTAACACAAGAACAACATCAGATTATTGAAAAAATAAAAGCTTATGTTAAGCAAAAACTTGCAAACGATTTCTCAGGTCATGACATGGCACATATTGAGCGCGTAGTTGGATTAGCAAAAAAAATCTTACCTTATGAACCAAAAGCTAATGCTTTTATCGTAATTTTAAGTGCCTATTTACATGATGTCATTGATGAAAAAGTTGTTAATGACGTCAATCAAGCGACAGATGAATTATATAGCTATCTAAATTCACTTAATATTTTAAGTGATGATATAAAAATGGTATTTGATATCATTGAAAATATGTCTTACCGAAAAAATCTAACTGGCAAAAAAACATTATCATTAGAAGGGCAAATTGTACAAGATGCTGATCGCTTAGATGCTATTGGCGCAATAGGCATAGGACGAACATTTTATTATGGAGGTAATAAACATAATATTATGTACGATCCGTCTATTTTACCAAGAACGGTTATCAGTGAAGAAAATTATAAATTACCCAATACTGTGATAAATCATTTTTATGAAAAATTGTTTCTACTTAAAGATATGATGAACACAGAAAAGGCCAAAAAACTGGCTATACCAAGACATAGTTTGTTAGTTGAGTTTGTTAAACAATTTGAAAAAGAGTGGCAGGGTAAAGATTAATGTTACAGTGATCTATTTATTGATGACCATGATCTTAACGTTATAAATTAACTAATATATTTTAAATACTATGTCTGTAACTAATAAAAACCTTATTTATCAATAAAAATAAGATTTTTATTGTTTGATTTAGCGGTTTTCGATAAGAAGATCTCTACCTCGTATCAAAAAGGAACAGGTGCGTCAATTAACCATAGTAAAGTTGGTAATGTTATCAAACTTAACAATGTACTCATTAATGTTGCACTTGAAACCAGTTCTGGATTGGTATCAAATTGTACTGACATTAGAGTGGTATTAGCAGCGCTTGGCATTGCTGCTAATACAATTAATACTTGCTTATAAATAGGTAAAATTGGCATAAAGTAAACCATACAAGTGGCGACCAATGGTGAAATTATCATGCGGGTTAATAATGAAAATGAAAGTTTAGGGTAATCAAGCTGTGTGATCTTTATTTTAGCCAATTGCATTCCTAAAATAATCATAATAACTACAATAGATGAATCCCCAATCATGCCAATAGAGGTCATAATTGATTTAGATAACGGTATATGGCATAACTGGAAAATGATACCTAAAAACGCACCGTAAGCAACAGGCATACGAATTACTTTATTAATGACATCTTTTTGGTTAACAATATCACTATGAGAACTCCCTTTCACTGCATAATAAATACCAACCGTACTCATTACAAATTGTTGTAACACCATCATAATTACACCAAGATCAAACCCAGTACTGCCAAAGAAAACTAATAGTACAGGTGTACCGTAATTACCGTTATTCATAAAACAAGAGCTTAAAATCATGGCACAACGTTCTTTAGTCGAATATTTCATGATTATTGACCAAATTGAGATGATGCATACTAATGATAAGCAAAGTCCTAAAATATAAAAAATGTAATATAAATAATCAATGGTCAGAGTATGGGTATAAAAGGTTTTAAATGCTAAAAAAGGGGAAAGCACATACAATGACATTTTTGAAAGATTAGCAACGTCAAATTTTAATATTTTTTGGGAAATAAAACCGACAATAAAAATACAAAAAATGGGAAACAAAATAATAAAAAATTTCATAAATCATATCCAAGATTTACTAATTAATTTAGTAATTCAATAGCGTTAACAATTGATTCTCGTAATTGATAACAGGTACTATCATCAAGTGCGTTATTATTTTTATCGGTTAAGATAAATAAATCCTCAACATGTTCGCCGATAGTTGCAATTTTAGCACTACTTAATGATAAATCTAAATTGGCAAATACTTCACCGACACATGCAAGTAATCCAGGTCTATCTAACGCAATGAGTTCCATGTATGTTTGCCTTTCATTGAAAGCAGATAAAAAATTAACTTGTGTTGGTACCGAAAACGATCGTAATCTTTGTTTGGGTGGTTTGACTGTCACACCTTTGTAAACCGGTTGTTTAAGTGCTTTAGTGAGCGCTTGTATAATGCTTAGATGCCTATCCTTTTGTAATGTTTGTCCATTTGGCTCTAGTACAATAAATGTATCAAGTGCAAATCCTTTTTTATTTGTAATAATTAGGGCATCATGGATGCTTAAGTTATGATTGTTAAGAGTATTACATACTGTAGCAAACAGATAAGGTCTATCAGGCGAATAAATAATTATTTCAGTACCACCATGGTAAGGATTTGGATTAATCGATACTAGTATTTGGTTTAAATCATGCGGTAATAAATTTTGTACATGCCAGACAATTTGTTCTGTGGTATACCTTAGAAAATAGTCAATGCGATAATCTAACCAAAGATTTTTTATTTGCTGTTCATCATAATTTTGTTTAAGTAAGATGGCTAATGCTTCTTGCTTATGTTGACGAGCAATACTTCGTTGCTCTGGTATTTGATGAATACCAGAATCAAACGACCGTTTTGCTGTTTCATACAGTTGGCGCATTAAGCTCTGTTTCCAACTATTCCAAAGGGTTTCATTTGTTGCGCAGACATCAGCAACAGTCAAGCACAGTAAATATTGTAACCGTCGCTCACTTTTCACAATTTGAATAAATTCGCTGATAACTGCTGGATCTTGCAAATCACGGTTTTGAGCCGTTACTGACATAAGTAGGTGATAACGTACTAACCAAATGATTAAATCTGTATCTCTAGGCTCTAATTCATGTAATTGGCAAAATTTTTCTACTAATTTGGCACCAATTTCGGAGTGGTCACCATGACGGCCTTTACCGATATCATGGAATAAACCAGTAATAACCAGTAGCTCCGGTTTAGATAATTTAGCAAAAACTTTAGAACTATTAGGGTGTCTTTTTTTGCCTGATTCTGTTTTAAAACTGTCAAGTTCAAGCAATAAGCGAATGGTATGTTCATCAACAGTGTAAGCATGGAACAGATCAAACTGCATCATTCCCGCAATATGTTTCCAACCTGGTATATAGGCAGTAAGGATACCATATTGATGCATTGGTAAGATTGCTTTTTTTATTGCATCTGGGTGTTTAATAATTTTCATAAACAGTGATCTTGCTTTGGCATCTTCACTGAGCAGTGTGGTTAACTTTCTTCGCGCTGAACGTAATTGTCTAATCGTATTTGAATAAAGTCCAATAATTTGTGGATTAAGCAATATAGTATAAAAAAGTTGCAGAATCATAACTGGATCTTTTTTAAATAAATTATCATCTTTTACATCAATGAGTTTCTCCCTAATTTGGAAATATTGATCAATATCATATATTTTATTTTGTGGATTAAGTTCCAGTATAGATTCATCAAACAGTTGTAATAACATCTGATTGAGTTCAGTAATATTGTGGGCAACACGATAATAATCATGCATCATTTTTTCGACTGGAGTATTACCTTGACCTTGGTAACCAAGCATATTAGCAATGCTTAACTGACGATCAAACAGTAAGCGGTTATCATAACGCGTTATGACACTATGTAGCGCAAAGCGGATACGCCATAAAAATTTTCGACATGTCTTAAAGTCTTCAATATCTTCGGGAGTCAAATAATCAAAGTGAGCTATTTTTTGTAAGAATTCTTCACCATAATGGCGAATTGCAATCCACTGTATGGTTTGCATATCACGAAGTCCACCAGGGCTATTTTTTAAATCAGGTTCGAGATTATAACTGGTACTATGATATTGCTTATGACGATCTTGTTGTTCTTTAACTTTAGCTCGGAAAAAAGTAGCTGAAGGCCAGATCTTATCACTAAAGATTTGTTTACGAAGTTCATCTAATAATGATTGACTACCAGCTATTATTCTTGATTCAAGCAAGTTCGTCATGGTGGTAATATCATTTTTTGCTTCTTGTATACAAGTCTTTAACGTTCTAACACTATGACCTATATCTAAATGAAGATCCCAAAGTAAACGAACTAAATCACTTATTCTTTGTTCGATATCTTTAGCACATGGATAATCACTTAATATTAATATATCGATATCCGATAATGGATGAAGTTCAGTTCGCCCATATCCACCAACGGCAATTAAAGCTATGCGATTTTGTTTGAAAAGAGAAGAGACTTGTTCAGGAATTTGAAAATAACGCCATAAACGTTGTAATAACTCATCAATAAAATGACTGCGTAAATGTACTAAAATATCAATATCGACATTTTGTTTAAATTGTGTGATAGACCATTGTTGAAAGTCATTAAGCTGCTGTTTTAGGTAGTTAATATTTATCTGTTCATCGCTAAAATTAAGCGGAGAATTCGAGTAAAGCGCATGCATTTGAGTCATAGTCATCAGATCAAATTAAGATGATTCATTCGCCATATCGTTACCTGATTTTAAAGTGCTGTCAAGTTACAATTATTTGAATTGTTTATAAGTTTTAAATAGCAATTCTTACTATTTAATTAATAAACAATGTTAAGCAAATTGGTCAATTAATGGATGTTAGATTACTATTTTATGTGATAACCAATTAATTATTAAATAATAAATATTAATAATCATTTTATAAATTACAAAAACGATTATTAGTATTTTTATACAAATTTTATAAATAAAAAGGAACTTTAAAGGTTCCTTTTGTAAAAAAGTTTGAGGTTAACTATACGTTTAAGTAAAAAACTATAATTTAAAATCACTCAAATCGTCTTCATTAATTTCAGAGTCAATTTGTCCAACTAAATAAGAACTCATTTCAGCTTCTTGAGGAGCAACTTGAACATTGTCTGAAACAAGCCAGTTGTTAATCCATGGGATTGGATTGGACTTGACTTGGAAGGGTAATTTTAGTCCAACTGCTTGCATACGGATATTTGTGATATATTCTACATATTGGCATAAAATATCTTTGTTTAGACCAATCATTGAACCACTTTCAAATAAGTATCCAGCCCACTCTTTTTCTTGATTTGCCGCTTGCAAAAATAGATCGTAGCAATCTTGTTCACATTCCTTGGCAATTTCAGCCATTTCAGGATCATCTTCACCACTGCGTAGAGTGTTGATCATAAATTGAGTACCAGTTAAATGCAGAGCTTCGTCACGAGCAATAAGTTTGATAATTTTAGCATTACCTTCCATTAATTCACGTTCCGCAAAGGCAAAAGAACAAGCAAAACTGACATAAAAACGAATGGCTTCAAGTGCATTAACACTCATTAAGCAAAGATAAAGCTTTCTTTTAAGTTCACGCAGATCAATGGTTATGGTGCGGTTGTTAACGGTGTGTTTACCTTCACCTAATAAATTGTAGTAACTTGCATAACTGATAAGATCATCATAATAGCCAGCAATATCGCCTGCACGTTTTTGAATCTCTTTATTTGTGACAATATCATCAAAAACAACCGAAGGATCATTAACAATGTTACGAATGATATGTGTATATGAACGAGAGTGAATGGTTTCTGAAAATGACCAAGTTTCAACCCACGTTTCTAGTTCAGGAATAGAAATGAGCGGAAGTAGAGCTACGTTTGGGCTACGGCCTTGAATTGAATCGAGTAAGGTTTGATATTTTAAATTACTAATAAATATATGTTTTTCATGTTCTGGCAAAGCGGCATAATCAATACGGTCTTGTGAGATATCCACTTCTTCAGGTCGCCAGAAGAAAGAAAGTTGTTTTTCGATTAATTTTTCGAACATTTCATATTTTTGTTGATCATAACGTGCAACATTTACAGGTTGACCAAGAAACATTGGCTCCTTAAGTTGATCATTATGTACATGCGAAAAGGTACTGTAATTCATACTCATAAAATAACTCCTAATTGAGTTTGGTTGCTTTTACCGCCACCTTTCGTCATTAGAAAAGAGGTGGATTATTAGAGGATTATTAACCCTCTAAATACGATACTATGTATCAATGTTTCTATAATAAAAGTTAATTAAATTTTACAAGCTCCACCTTCACAGCCATCATCACTTCCAGTTAATGCGATATCACCCTGAATATCTTCAGCACCATCACGGGTATTATGATAATAGAGTGTTTTTACACCAAATTTATAAGCAGTGAGTAAATCGGCTAATAGTTGTTTCATTGGTACTTTATCGTTTGGAAATTTAGTTGGATCATAATTAGTATTGGCAGAAATAGATTGATCTATAAATTTCTGCATAATTCCAACTAAATGCAAATAACCTGTATTATTTGGAATTTGCCATAGCAATTCATAAGCATTTTTTAGATTTTCTAAATCGGGTACGACTTGTCTTAAAATACCATCTTTTGATGCTTTAACACTGATATAACCGCGAGGAGGTTCAATACCATTAGTTGCATTTGAAATTTGTGATGAAGTTTCTGACGGCATTAATGCTGATAAAGTCGAGTTACGTAAACCATAAGTTTTTATTGATTTACGTAATGATTCCCAATCATAATGTAGCGGTTCGTTGCTAATGGTGTCTAAATCTTTTTTATAAGTATCAATCGGTAAAATACCTTGTGAGTAGGTTGTTTCATTAAATAATGAGCAAGCACCTTTTTCTTTTGCTAAATTGTTAGAAGCTTTTAGTAAATAATATTGCATAGCTTCAAAAGTGCGGTGGGTTAAATTATTGGCACTGCCGTCCGAATATTTAACGCCATGTTTAGCTAAATAGTAGGCATAGTTGATCACGCCAACACCTAATGTTCGACGATTGATCGATGAGTTACGGGCAGCGGGTACGGGGTAATCTTGATAGTCAAGTAATGAGTCAAGGGCTCTTACGGTTAGATCTGCTAATTCTTCAAAATCATCAAGAGAGTCAATTTTGCCTAAGTTGAAAGCTGACAGAGTGCAAAGTGCGATTTCCCCTTTTTCATCATCAACATTATTAAGTGGTTTAGTTGGTAATGCAATTTCCATACATAAATTGGATTGATGAACGGGTGCTAATTGTGCATTGAATGGACTATGCGTATTACAATGATCAACATTTTGTATATAAATTCGACCAGTTGATGCACGTTCTTGCATTAACAATGAAAATAGTTCAATAGCTTTTACCACACGTTTACGGATAGTTACATCTTGTTCATATTGATGATAGAGTGTTTCGAATTTATCTTGATCTGCAAAAAATGCATCATAAAGTCCAGGTACATCTGATGGACTAAATAGTGTTATATTTTCGTTTTTAATCAGCCGTTGATACATTAACTTATTAATTTGAACACCATAATCCAAATGACGAACTCGGTTTTCTTCAACACCACGGTTATTTCGTAAAACAAGTAAACTTTCAACTTCTAAATGCCATATTGGATAAAATACGGTAGCTGCACCACCACGCACACCACCTTGTGAACATGATTTAACAGCAGTTTGAAAATATTTATAAAATGGAATACATCCGGTATGAAAAGCTTCACCCCCACGAATTGAGCTTCCTAAGGCGCGAATACGCCCCGCATTGACGCCAATTCCTGCGCGTTGTGATACATATTTGACAATTGCACTCGCCGTTGCATTGATTGAATCTAAACTATCATCGCATTCAATAAGGACACATGAACTAAATTGACGCGTAGGGGTCCTAACGCCTGCCATAATGGGTGTTGGCAATGAAATTTTAAATGTTGATACTGCATCATAAAAGCGTTTGATATAATCAAGTCGAGTCTCTTTTGGGTAATTAGCAAACAGGCAAGCTGCAACTAAAATATACAAAAACTGTGCACTTTCATAAATTTCACCTGATACGCGATTTTGTACCAAATATTTACCTTCCAGCTGCTTAACTGCTGCGTAGGAAAAAGACATATCTCGCCAGTGATCAATCATCTTATCCATTTGTGCAAACTCTTCTTGAGTATAATCTTCAAGTAAATGTTTGTCATAGCGTTTACTATCAACTAATTTTTTTACGTGTTCAAAAAGAGGCGGTGGTGTAAATTGATTGTAAGCTTTTTTTCGTAAATGAAAAATTGCTAAACGAGCTGCTAAATATTGATAATCTGGTGTTTCTTGTGAAATTAGATCGGCTGCGGCTCGAATAATTGTTTCATGAATATCAGATGTACGAATACCATCATAAAATTGGATATGTGAGCGCAATTCAACTTGTGAAACTGAAACATTCTCTAATCCTTCGGCAGCCCAAGTAATTACTTTATGTATTTTATCAAGATTAATAGGTTCTTTTTTGCCATCTCGTTTAGTGACGAGTATTGATTTATTCATTTTTCATCCAATATTTTGTGTGTTTTGTGGAGGCTATAATAATTGATATTTGTCAAAATATACAATATATAGTGCCTATTAATTAATTAATTACTATATATGGTATATTTATTAAATTGTATTGGTTATTTTACAAACTAAAAATAGCTAGCGAATTTTTAAATAATTGATAATTATATAATATATAATGATGATAAAGTGAGATGACTGCTAAAATGAACAAAAAAATTATTATAGAAGAATTACCTATCAATATTTTTTTGAAGTTATTATTTAAGGGTTAACATTCAAAAAAATAAGCTCTATTTATAAATAGAGCTTAAAAAGTTACTAATGCTTTATTTAGGTATTGAGGCGCATACACCATTTTTATTTTCTTTTTCGTTCGGACGACAGTGATATATACCTGAATCAATATGTAAGTCACAAACTTGCCCTTCACCGTCATCTCCTGCGGTTGGTTCCCATACATAAAAGCGTTTGTAACTGCCATTTTTATGAGGTGCAAAAGAGCCTGGATAAGATTGTTGATTTGCATCACCCCATTCACTGAATAATGTTCCGATTTCACGTGAAAGTTGTGCTTCACCTTTTGATCCTAAAACAGCATTACTTATTTCCTCAGCATTACTCAATTCATAATGACCTTTTTTAGTTGCACATTCAGCAACAACCTCTGCGACTTCACCTGTTAATGCTTTATATACGTCTCCATCAATTCTTTGTTTCCAAGCATCGAACCACTTAGTTAAAGTGAATGTATATTGAATTGTTTTATTGTTTGTTTTATTTACTCCTTCAATAATAACTTTATACCCTTTGCCTGAACCGATAACATACTCCCAAGCTTTTTCTGTATCTTGAGCATCTGGTCCGTTAAACAATACTGTAACTACATTCGCATCACTGTCATCAATATTAACAAGTTCGCTACCTTGCTTTACATGCCAATTATAATTATTGACGATGCCATTTCTAGATAAAAGTAGATCAAATTTAGCACCATAAAAACCAGTAGTTGGAAAGTTTTTAGTTGGATCTATATTGGATTGAGTTAAAAAACCATATTTTGGATCCCACTGATTTTTGTCACTACCAGTGACAGCATTAGGATTTAATTCAGGTCTGGCAGAGCATACGCCAACATCTTCAACAACTGTATATGTTACCGATGGCTGAATATTGATAATGCTATTAGGATAGGTATTATTATTTGGGTCACCGTATTTAGAAAATAAAACTAAATTAGCAGATAATTTGACTTTAAATGGTGCATACTTATTTTGAGTAGATAGTGAACAAAACGAATCAGTGTCTTTTGGGATAAATTCAATATCATTATTGTTAGCATCTGTATAGTACCATACCATACTAATATCGCCGTCAACACCTAGATAATCTAATTCATCCCCATCTCTATCAAAAAATTGGTTTTCATTAGGTTGTTTAATCCATGCAGGTGCGAATCGATTAATAAATGGATAGGCAATTGGAATCGATATTTCAGCAATTTCTTTATGACCATAATAAATGTTATCATCAATAACTAAACCAAATAACTCCAAATTATCAATATTCATCTCCATTTCTTGCGATAAAGATGGACGCATCCCTTGGATTGTTTGTGCTGTTTGTGCTGTAAAATATCCATAACTGCTGGTAGAAAATTGCATCAAAAAAAATGTATAAGTAATTCTTTTTATATGACGAGTAACTGTTATTAATTTCACTATTTTATATCTTTCATTCAATATTTACTGGATAAAATAAAGTTTATTTACATATCTTTATTTATATTTACAAAGAATTATAAATTAATTATTAAGTTTAATTGGAAAGAAAAAACACTTAAATAATAGTTTATTCATGTGATTAATTGATGCAGGGTATTATCAATAGGATTAAAATCTTTTTAAAACTCATAATGAAGTTAACCATTACTAATTGTTGTGTTGATAATTTTTAGTTATGAATGTGTAAGTGAAAGATATAAAGAAAAGAACTACGATTTAAATGATAATGACCATCTAAGAATTAATAGTCATCGTTATTCACAAAAGCATTACTAATTTTTATGTTTATATATCGATTTACAAGCACCATTTTTATATTCTTATCCTCATATCGGCAACGATATTTAACATATGATAAAAGTATGTCACTAGGTATATTGTTCAGTTTATTTGAAAAAAAAGTATTAAAATAAAAAATAGATTATTAAAGGGATGAAATTTTTCTATATTCAATTGAGTTAAAAAATTTTTTTGTAATTATATGTAACCAACTATTATTGAAGTTATTTCAATGAAATAAAGAATATAAAACTTATTGAGAAAAGAAAGATCATTCAAACGACAATGACCATCTGTTTATAGATGGTCATTATTATTTAAATGAAAGTTGCGATATTTAGTTATTTAGGTATTGAAATACAAACACCATTCTTATCTTCATCTAAATTTTTACGACAATGATATACACCATCATCAAGGTGTATGTCACAATACGCACCCGTATGATCTTTTCCTCCTGTTGGTTCCCATACATAAAAGCGTTTGAATCTGTCTTTGCTTCTTTTATAAGGACCAAAAGAGCCAGGATAAGATTCTTGAGTTGCGTCACCCCATTCACTAAGCAGTCTACCTATTTCACGTGTAAATTGAACATCACCTTTTTTTCCTACAAGTGCATTACTTATTTCATCCGAATGAGTTAAACGATAATTCCCCGGTTTAGCTCGACATGCGTCTACTACATTTGTGACTTTATCTCTCAATGGGGCGTATATATCTTTATCATTGCCTTGTTTCCAAACATCAAACCACTTGTTGATGGTAAATGCATATTGAATTATTTTATCATTTTTTAAATTTTTTCCCTCAATGATAACTGTGTAACCTTTGCCCGAACCCATAACGAGTGTCCAAGCTTTTCCTGGGTCCTTTGCTGCACTAGTATTAAATCTTACCGTTACTACATCAGCATCATGGGTAATCGAGACAAGCTCGCTACCTTGTTTTATACGCCATGAGTAGTCTGAAGCAACTCCCTTTTTGGATAAAAGTAGATCAAATTTAGCGCCATAAAAACCTGTATTTGGAAAGTTTTGTGAAGGATCGGTATTAGACTGAATTAAAAAACCAACTGTCGGTTTCCATTGATCTTTAGCACTAGCACCAACTTTACTAGGATTTAATTCTGGCTGCGCGTAGCAGAAACCAACATCCTCTAAAATAGTAAATGTTGCCGATGGTTTTTTTTGAATTTCTTTATTAGGATAAGTATTATAACTAGGATCGCCGTGTTCGGAAAATAAGACTAAATCAGTAGATAATTTAACTGTAATAGGAGCATAATGTCCAAGAGCAGCCATTGAACAAAACGTTTCATCATCTTGGGGTGTAAAAGGTACTGGTTTCCCTGATGCATCAGTATAGTACCATTGCATTTCTATATCTTTTATAGGATCAATTGGTGTTATATAAGATAACTTATCACCATCCCTATCAAAATATTCATGTTCAGCGGGTTGTTTTATCTTTGCTGGTACAATTTTGTTTTTAAACGGATAACTAACTGAAATAGGTAATTCATCTATTTCTTTCTGACCATAATAACTTTTATTACCAACACGCAAACCAAATAACGGTTTTAATTCACCAGTATTTTTTAAATCATTTTCTAATTCTTCTGATAGTCTTGGTACGGTTCCTTGAATTGTTTTAGCAGTTTCGACAGTTAAGTTAGCATAACTTAACTGAAAAAAAGGTAATAGCAACAGCGCATACCTAGTTGTTTTTAAGGATCTGATCATTGTATTCACTTTCATGTTTAAAATTGTTAATTGTTACTTTTATTATTTAAATATTTGTTTTATATATATTATGTATTGTTTTTTAAATTAATCATTCAAAATACAGAATAATTAGTAAGCTGATTATAATAAAAATAATATAGCTAGTCGATCAATTATGTTTAAAAATCATCTTTTTTTTTAATTTTTATCAATTATTTTTTATTTAAAGTATAAAAATTAGTTATATAGCCAATACTAGCATGTAGAAATAAGTTACATATATGCAGTTAATTCCATCGTAACTCATAAGAATTTTCGAATAAATAATATTTTTGTCAATTTTTGTTTATGTAAAATATTAGAATTTATTTTATATACAGTGGTAATCTGTCTTAATGTAAATGATTCAGATTATTAACCGTGTTGAATCATAATGAAATTTAGAATATTAACCAGAAAAGTTAAAATACTTTAGGTAATAAATTAAATATCTTTGGAAGCTTTTTCATGAATTGATTGTGATAATATAAAAACACAACAATAGTTTATGATGATTGATCTTTATGAATAGATTGTGAGTACATTAAGTTTAGAATTTATATCAGTAAACAATCATTAAATTGAAAGTATCACTAGGTTTAGCATACTATTTAGAATCACCTATACGCTAATAGAGATTCATTCTATAATTTCATCAGATAGAAAGTAATCATTTCGCCATGAGATGACCGCTTTTTAGGCTATTTTAATCTTTTGGGGATTTATAACGTTGAATCGGGCTTGCCTGATTTTGCGATTCTAACCAAGCAAGTTTGTCACTATAATTTTTTTCGGCTCCCCGCGTGCTTGGATAATAATATTTGCTTTCGGCTAATTCAGGTGGAAAGTAATTTTCTCCGGCTGCAAACGCATTAGGTTCATCATGAGCATAACGATACTGAGCACCGTAACCTAACTTTTTCATTAAATTTGTTGGTGCATTACGTAAATGTTCTGGAACATCATAATCAGGCTTTGATTGTGCATCAAGCATAGCTTGCTTAAATGCTAAATACACGGCATTACTTTTAGGTGCACAAGCAAGATAGACAATTGCTTGGGCGATAGCTCGTTCACCTTCAGCTGGGCCAACTCGTGTAAAGCAATCCCATGCAGCGAGCGCAACTTGCATTGCTCTTGGATCGGCATTACCTACATCTTCTGACGCTATGGCTAATAATCGACGGGCAACATAAAGTGGATCACCACCTGCAGAAATGATTCTAGCATACCAATAGAGCGCAGCGTCAGGCGCAGAACCCCGGATAGATTTGTGAACGGCAGAAATTAAATCATAATAACGATCACCTTGATTATCAAATCGAGCACTACGCTCACCTATCACTTCTTTGAGTAATGCAGGTGTAAGCGGTTGTCCGTCGGACATATCTACTAAAAGTTCAAGAGTATTTAGGGCGCGTCGAGCATCTCCACCCACAAATTCAGCGATCTGTTTTTTGGTTTCATCGGGTAGCTCAATGTTATACTTACCATATCCGCGCTGTGGATCATCCATTGCTTGTTGTAAAATTAACTCAATGTCATTTGTGGTTAATGATTTAAGCAGATACACACGAGCGCGAGATAATAATGCAGAATTTAATTCAAATGAAGGGTTTTCAGTGGTAGCTCCTATAAATGTTACAGTACCATTTTCAACATAGGGTAAAAATGCATCTTGCTGGCTTTTATTAAATCGGTGTACTTCATCAACAAATAAAATAGTACGAATACCTGCTTGTTGATTGATTTTTGCTCTTTCAATGGCCTCACGAATATCTTTGATTCCTGACGTTACTGCTGAAATTCTTTCGACTTTAGCGTTAGCATGATGGGCAATGATCTCAGCAAGAGTTGTTTTACCTGTACCTGGCGGTCCCCATAAAATCATTGAATGTAAATTACCAGCTACAATTGCTTTGGGTAGTGGTTTGTTTGCCCCTAAAAGTTGTGTTTGACCAATATATTCTGATAACGTACGAGGACGCATTCTTGCCGCTAAGGGCTTAAATTCTTCTGTCGTAAATTCAAAAGACATACTAGGCATAACACATTGAATCCGGTTTTAGAAAGATATAGGTATTATATACTTGTTATATGAAATTAGTGAAAAAGAAAAGAAAATATCTTTTCCCGCTAACTAAAAAACAGTAATATTTTAAGCAAATTCAATTATCGAAGTTGATTTGAATATTGCCGAATAAAAGTACATAAGGATGAGTTATGAAAAAGTTTTTATTGTTAATGGGATTATTGACTAGCATATCAGTATGGGCTGGTGATAAAGAGCTGTTACAACAGCGTCTTGATAAAATTGATGGGTTTTATGCACATTTTTCTCAAGAAGTGAAAACAGCTGATAACCAATTAGTACAAGAGGGAAAAGGAGAGCTTTGGGTTACCAGACCTTATTATTTTAATTGGACAATGAACGAACCAGATGAAACTTCAATAATTTCTGATGGAACAAATATGTGGGTATATACGCCAGCGGTTGAGCAAGTAAGTGTCATGGATTTAAAAAAAGCAGTGGATAATCGATTGATGCTATTGATTACTGATAGTCGCAATGCCATTTGGAATGTTTATACTGTGACTCGTAAACAAGATTCATTTACATTAAAACCAACAGATGGATCCAATCAGGATTTTGTTATTTCGGTATTACCGACCGGTATGATTTCTAACTTTTCTATTATTGAAGAAGATGGGCAACGTAGCTACTATGAATTATCTAGCCAAAAACTTGGCAAAGTTGACTTAAGCAAATTTAAATTTACGCCACCAGCAGGTATAGCGATTGATGATCAGCGTTAGTTATATATAGAAATAATTATAGTGTGTAAATATTTATCTATATTTCTATTTAATTTTATTATGTTTAACCATTATCAATAAAGTTAGTGGTGAATATCAGAAATTTTATAGATCTTTAATAATCAAATCAGATAAAAGATTATTACTAAGTAAAATGTTAGTAAATATCTTTTATCTGAACTTAAATATCTCCATTCAACTTATCAATATAATCATTATGTGTCCTTGGGAAAAAATATGATGAGTTCTCTTTAAAACTATCAGTTTATTCAATATCTATATTGAATAATTTAGATTTAAAAAAATAGCTTTGATTTTTAATTCCCTAAATGACCAATAAAATAGTTTGCTATGTTACTTTATAGGAACATTTTTAAAGTATGCTAATGCTATATTGATTTAACTAATTTGTATTATCTAATATAAAAGAAACGTTTTTAGTATTTCCTCATAATGTTCAAAATAAGATTAAATGCCCTATTATTCGCTTGTTCTATATACAATATGAGCTCAGTTGATAAGGCCTATTAGTTAATAAGGCATAAAGAAGTAGAATAGTTATTCAAATTCATTTTCATTAATACTGACAACAGGGTTATCTGAAAACAGATAGTGATCGCGTTTAGTTTCAAAATCTTCACTCGCTGCATCAAATAACATTTTTTTTGTGTTTTCTAAATGTTGCCACATAGCTAGTTTAGCAGCTTTAGGATCGCGATTGATTAATGCCTCAAGAATTTTATCATGTTCTTCCCACCAGCTTTCAATATCTTGTTGCTGGACATGTTCATGGAGTTTTTTCCATAAAGGGTTTAATGTTCGCTGTCGCCATGTTTCTTCAACAATAGTTATTAAGGCCGTATTACGCGTAATCATGGCAATTTGTGTATGGAATTTAAGATCCCAATTAGAGTCACGATAATGATCTTCTTTTTTTGCATTGTGTTGAATTTCTAATAGATTAACAATATCATCTTTTGTGATCTGAGTTGCAGCAAACTCTGCAATATTACTTTCAATTAATTGACGAGCTTGTAACAATTCAAAAGGCCCTGTTGTAGCAAAATTCAGTCCATGTGAGTCAGCAATTATATTTATGGTTTGCTGTTTATTGGCAATAACATGTATACCAGAGCCTTTTCTAGCATCAACAAAACCTTCAACTTCTAACATTATAATCGCTTCTCTTACTACCGAACGACTGACTTTTAATTCTTCACAAATGAGTCTTTCCGACGGTAATTTACTGCCTACAAGATAAATGCCATTAATAATCCGGTTTTTTAATTCGGTAGCGATAACTTGATAAAGACGCTGATGTTCATTTTGTTCTTGGATCATAATAATTTTTGAGTAATTCCATAATTCGAGTTTGGTTCTTAAAATAACATCTAATTGCTTAGAGTTAAACAAGCTTGAATTAAAATTTTGTACCTTGTCAGATATTTCTTCAATAAGACGGACAAATTAGCAACCGCATTTTTATTGTGGTTATATGTTATGTTCTGTGATGTATGTCAACTTTTTAAGTTGACTGACATGTTAATATGCGCCAAAATTCATAATGTTTATGGAGCATAAAATGTACAAAACAATAAAAAATCTTCGCTGGTATATGATAGCGTTAGTGACTATTGGCACAATTCTTGGTTATTTAACTCGAAATTCAATTGCAGTTGCTGCCCCTGTGCTTAATGAAGTTATGGGTATGACAACTCAACAATATTCATATGTTGTTGCTGCTTATTCAGCTTGTTATACCGTAATGCAACCTGTAGCGGGGTATGTTCTTGACTTACTAGGCACACGCGTAGGTTATGCGGTATTTGCGTTATTATGGTCAATCTTCTGTATTAGTACTGCATTTTCTGGCAGTTGGGTGGGTCTTGCGTTTACTCGTGGAGCGGTTGGAGCTGCCGAAGCGGCTATGATCCCTGCTGGTTTAAAAGCAACAAGTGAATGGTTTCCAGCAAAAGAAAGGTCAATCGCTGTTGGTTGGTTTAATCTAGGATCATCCGTTGGAGCAATGATCGCACCGCCATTAGTTGCCGGAGCAATATGGTTACACAGTTGGCAATTAGCGTTTGTTATTTGTGGTTTACTTAGCTTTATTTGGGGGTTATTTTGGTTCGCTCTTTATCGTCATCCAACTAACCAAAAACGATTGTCAGAAGAAGAAAGAAAATACATTCTATCTGGGCAAGAAGTTAGTCACCAAACATCAAACACTACAAAATTACCTGCTTATAAAATCATAAGTACTCGTCGCTTTTGGGGCATTGCCATTCCAAGGTTTTTAGCTGAACCTGCATGGGGAACTTTTAACGCATGGATCCCATTATTTATGTCTACGGCTTATGGTTTTGACTTAAAACAGATTGCGATTTTTGCTTGGATGCCAATGTTGTTTGCTGATTTTGGTTGTATACTCGGTGGCTATATGGCGCCATTTTTCCAAAAATATTTTAACGTCAGTTTGATTAACTCGCGCAAATTAGTTGTTACTGTTGGTGGTGTATTAATGATTGCACCTGGGTTAATTGGGCTGTTTGCAAATCCTTATGTTGCTATCTTCTTATTTTGTATTGGTGGATTCGCTCACCAAGCATTATCGGGTGCATTGATTACATTATCATCCGATGTATTTGGTCGCAATGAAGTTGCAACTGCTAATGGTTTTACAGGTATGGCAGCATGGCTTGCTAGTACTATCTTTGCTTTAATTGTGGGAGCACTTGCGGAATCTGTTGGTTTTAGCCCATTATTTGTAATTTTAAGTTGCCTTGACCTTTTAGCTGCGTTAGCGGTATGGACAATTTTAAAAGCACCATCAACAACTGAGCAACAATAAATTAATCGAGTTGCGCATGTTATTGGCATGTGCAATTCAATATATTAAAACGGTTTATGGAGAATAATATGCGTTTTTTAACTGAAGACTTTTTACTTGATACTGAATTTTCTCGTCAACTTTATCACAATTATGCGGCACAACAGCCGATTTTTGATTATCACTGCCACTTACCACCAGAACAAATTGCACAAGATTATCAATTTAAAAATTTGTACGACATCTGGTTAAAAGGCGATCACTACAAATGGCGTGCCATGCGTACTAATGGTGTGCCGGAGAAATTTTGTACTGGCACCGAGGTAAATGATTTTGAAAAATTCAAAGCTTGGGCCGAAACTGTGCCTCATACAATCGGTAATCCACTTTATCATTGGACTCACTTAGAGTTACGTAGACCATTTGGCATCGATGATATTTTGTTGTCACCAACCACCGCTGAAACCATTTGGAACAAATGTAATGCAATGCTTGAAACTAAAGAATTTACTGCACGTAGCATTATGAAAAAAATGAACGTAAAAATGGTCGGCACAACTGATGATCCAATTGATGATTTGGTTCACCATAAAACCATTGCTCAAGATAGTTCATTTGATATTAAAGTTTTACCAAGTTGGCGACCAGATAAAGCGTTTAATATAGATTCTGAATTTTTTGTATCCTATATCGAAAAATTATCAGCTGTTTCGGATATTAATATCTTAAGTTTCCACCAACTTTGTCAGGCGTTAGCAAAACGTATGGATCATTTTGCTGCACATGGCTGTAAAGTTTCTGATCACGCCTTAGATACGGTGGTTTATGAAGAAGCGACAGAAAAAGAATTAGATGCAATTTTAACTAAACGACTAACTGGAGCAAATCTAACTTCGAAAGAAGTCGCTCAATTCAAGACTGCGGTTATCATTTATTTAGGCAGCGAATACAACAAACGTGGATGGGTTCAGCAATATCATATTGGCGCTTTACGTAATAACAATTCAAGAATGTTTAATCTAATGGGACCTGATGTTGGTTTTGATTCTATTAATGACTCACCTATTGCTCAACCATTATCCCGACTATTAGATGCACAAGCTAAACAAAATGCTCTACCTAAAACAATTCTCTATTGCTTAAATCCATCTGATAATGAGATTTTGGGTACGATGATAGGTAATTTCCAAGGAGAAGGAATACAAGGCAAAATGCAATTTGGTTCAGGCTGGTGGTTTAACGATCAAAAAGACGGCATGATTCGCCAAATGACTCAACTGGCTCAACTTGGTTTATTAAGTCGTTTTGTTGGAATGTTAACCGATAGCCGCAGTTTCCTTTCTTATACTCGTCATGAATATTTTAGACGCATTTTATGTCGTATGATTGGTCGTTGGGTAGAAGATGGTGAAGCACCTCGTGATATCGAGTTATTAGGTCAAATGGTCAAAAATATTAGTTTTGATAATGCGAAAAACTATTTTGGTATCGAATTAAATTAATATATTAGAGTAATAGTAATGAAAACATTGAACAGAATTGATTTCCCAGGCGCTAAATACACCACGCGTGTTGTACAATTTGGCGAAGGTAATTTTTTACGTGCATTTTTAGATTGGCAATTGGATATCTTAAATGAAAAAACCGATCTTGATGCGGGTGTAGCAATTATTCGCCCACTAAATACAGACTTTCCACCATCATTAAATACTCAAGATGGTTTATATACCACATTAATTCGTGGATTAAATGAACGCAATGAAACAGTAAAAGAATTTAGGATGATTCGTTCCGTTAATAGTGAGATAAATGTCTATACACAGTATGACCAGTATCTTGCATTAGCCAAAGATCCTAATATTCAATTTATTTTTTCTAACACCACTGAAGCTGGTATCAGCTATGTTGAAAGCGATAAACTTACAGACCAACCTGCTACAAGCTATCCAGCTAAATTAACGGCTTTCTTATATGAAAGATTTAACCATTTTTCTGGTAGCAAAGAGAGTGGTTTAATCATTATTCCATGTGAGTTAATTGATTATAATGGCGATGCTCTAAAAAAATTGGTCTTAAAATATGCTAACCAGTGGAATTTGTCAGACAAATTTATCAGTTGGTTAGAAAACGATAATGTATTTTGCTCAACATTGGTTGATAGAATTGTCCCTGGTTATCCTAAAGCTCAAATTTCTGAATTAGAATCGGAATTAGGTTATAAAGATAACTTTATTGATTCAGCAGAATATTTCTATCTTTTTGTTATCCAAGGTCCACAATGGCTAGCGCAAAAATTGAATTTGGATAAGTGCAACATTAATATCAAAATTGTCGATGATATTAAACCTTATAAAGAGCGTAAAGTTGCAATTTTAAATGGTGCGCATACAGCATTGGTTCCAGTCGCTTATCTAGCTGGAATTGATACGGTAGGCGAATCAATGAATGATTCGCAAATTTTAGAATATATTAAAGAGACAATTTTTGATGAAATTATTCCAGTTTTAGATTTGCCACATCAAGAATTAGTTGATTTTGCGCAGTCAGTTATCAATCGTTTTAAAAATCCATTTATTGAGCACCAACTAATGTCAATTGCTCTAAATAGTATGACCAAATTTAAAACACGTATACTTCCGCAATTGCTTGCTTACCAAAAAGCAAAAAGTGCATTACCTAAGCATTTAGTTTTTTCTTTTGCTGCTTTAATTGCTTTTTACCGAGGTGTAAGAAATAACCAAAATTATCCATTACAAGACGATGCAATTTGGTTAGAACGCTTTAGTACTGGCTGGACCAATGTCAGTAATGGTAATGAAACACTCGCACAATTAGTGGAAACAGTACTTAGTGATAGTGCTCATTGGGATTGCGATTTGCTAAATATTCCGCAATTAGCACAAACATTAACACAATATTTAACTGTCATTACTCAAGAAGGTATGCGCAGTGCAATTGAAAAATGTGTTACTGGTAGCAAATAAAATGAGTGGAGCAATGGTAAAATTTATAAAAATTAACAATGAAGATAATGTCGCTGTGGCATTATCTGATATAGAAGCACATGAAGATAATATTATAATCGATGGAAACGCCATCGATTTACCACAAGCGATCAAACAAGGGCATAAATTTGCCCTTAAAGATATTGAGGCTAATGAAAATATTATTAAATATGGTTTACCAATAGGGCATGCCACTTGTTTAATTAAAACAGGTGAGCATATTCATTCACACAATTTAAAAACCAATCTAAATGATATTAATAATTATAAGTATCAATCTAATTTATCCAAAAATCAGTCGCTGCATGAAATAGCTGATAAACCAGTCAACATTTATCGCCGAAAAAACGGTGAAGTTGGTATCCGTAATGAACTTTGGATTATACCAACGGTAACGTGTATTAATGGTATTGCGCAGCAAATTGTTAAACAGTTTTGTGATGAACTCAATAATCAATTAGAAATTGATGGCATTACCGTACTTGAACATCCTTATGGTTGTTCACAACTTGGACAAGATCATAAAAACACCAAAATAATATTACAAGATCTTGTTAAACACCCTAATGCGGGGGCTGTATTAGTTATTGGACTTGGATGTGAAAATAATCAAATCTCAGAATTTAAAGCCGATCTTGGTGATTATGATGAGTCGCGTGTTAGATTCCTTATTGCTCAACAAGAAGCCGATGAAGTTGCTTGTGCATTGACGCTGCTAAGAGAACTTTATGCCATTATGAAGCAAGACAAACGCGAAGTAGGGCGGTTAAGCGAATTAAAATTTGGTTTAGAGTGTGGCGGATCAGATGGTTTTTCAGGGATAACCGCCAATCCGATGCTAGGGCTGTTTTCAGATTATGTCATTGCCCATGGAGGAACCAGTGTTCTTACTGAAGTACCTGAAATGTTCGGTGCAGAAAATATTTTGATGTCTCACTGCGTTGATGAGCCTACTTTCGATAAAACCGTGCTTATGATCAACGATTTTAAACAGTATTTCATCTCAAACAATCAGCCTATTTATGAAAATCCGTCTCCAGGTAACAAAGCAGGTGGAATCACAACTTTAGAAGAAAAATCCCTCGGTTGTACGCAAAAAGCTGGCGGAAGTGAAGTGGTTGATGTCTTAAAATATGGTGAAAGGCTAACAAAGCATGGACTCAATTTACTCAGTGCGCCTGGTAATGATGCCGTGGCTACAGGGGCTTTATCAGCAGCAGGATGTCATATGGTGTTATTTACTACAGGTCGCGGAACTCCTTATGGTGGAATCGTACCAACGGTGAAAATTGCGACTAATACACAATTAGCAGACAAAAAAGTAAATTGGATTGACTTTAATGCTGGCAAACTCATTGAGGGTACTTCTATGCAACAGTTATTAATTGAATTTATTGACTATATCGTACTGGTTGCTAATGGTCAGCAAACACGCAATGAGATAAATAATTTCAGAAATCTAGCGATATTAAAAAGTGGTGTAACTCTTTAAAACTATCCATTCAAGGCTAAAATTAACCAGCCTACTTATCCAAATAACAATGCGAACGGTAATCTATAATGGGCAACGGTTCGCACTAAAATGCAAAAGGAAGCAACAATGACAATGGTATCTGTTAAAGATTTTGGTGCAATAGGTAATGGTAAAACACTTAATACAGTTGCTTTTGCCAATGCAATACAACATATAGAACAACAAGGTGGTGGAACGCTTATCGTTCCGGTTGGAACTTATCTAACAGGCGCAATCAAGCTTTGCAGTAATTTAACTTTAGTTATTGAACAGAATGCGACTTTATTATTTTCAGATAATGAACAAGATTACCCAATCGTGCATTCACGTTGGGAGGGGGTAAAACAAGATGTCTATATGCCTTGTATTTACGGTCAACATCTTGAAAATGTCATTATCACCGGTGGCGGTAAAATTGATGGCAATGGTGCTAAATGGTGGCATACTTTCCGTCATAATCGTGATGCCCTAAAGTATCCAAGACCTTACTTAATCGGTTTTGATTTTTGCCAACGTATAACTATTGAAAAAGTCTTTTTAACCCAGTCTCCAAGTTGGACAGTCCACCCAATGGAGTCAAATAATGTAGTGATTGATAATATATCGATTTTAAATCCAGCAGATTCACCTAATACCGATGGTATTAATCCTGAATCTTGCCGTAATGTCAGAATTTCAAATTGCTATATTGATGTGGGTGATGATTGCATCGCAATTAAAGCGGGTACTGAGGAAACAGCAGATAAAAGCCCTTGCGAAAATATTTTAATTACTAACTGTAACATGATTCATGGTCATGGCGCGGTAGTATTGGGTAGTGAAATGAGTGGTAGTATTCGTAATGTCACTATTACTAACTGTGTATTTCAAAAAACAGATCGAGGTGTGAGATTCAAAACACGTCGAGGTCGCGGTGGTACCATTTCAGATATTACTTTTAGTAATATTGTTATGGATGAAGTACTATCAGCCTTTGTAATGAACTATTACTATTACTGCGGACCAAAAGGTAACGATCCAATTGTTTGGAATAAAGATCTGATGCCAATAAATGAAGCAACGCCAGCCTGCCATAATATTAGTTTTTCAAACATTATCGCCAAAAATGTACGAGCCTATGCTGGTTTTTTATATGGTATTCCTGAATCGCCAATTGCCAATATTTCGTTTGATAATATTCGAATATCAATGCAAATTAATGCCAAGGCAGGTGAAGTTGATATGTTCAAAGGTGTTAAACCAGAGGTTGGTAAAGGATTTTTTATCGAAAATACCCAAAGTGTTTTGTTTAATAACGTTATTGTTGATAACGTTGTAAGTGAACCGCTTTGTGTTAAAAATAGTATTGACGTTTATGTTAATCAGTCATTTGTGAAGCAGGATGGCAAATTAATTAAATTGAAAGTTTGAGCACATTATAGATGATCTTCTAAATTCTATTTGAAAGAAGGTTGATTTTTGGTAAATAACCGCTACAAAAGCGGTTATTTTTTCTATTGATTAGATCTATTCAGTAACGCCATTTTTGAAAATTGTTAAATCACGAAATTCATTAATTTCGTTACATGTTTGTTTTCCATTCGTTATATCAACAATTAAATTAATGAATTGTTCAAGTAATTGATCCATTTTTATTTCATTGACTAATTGACCTGCATCAAAGTCTATCCAATGTTTTTTTCTTTGTGCAAGTGCTGAATTTGTCGATATTTTAACTGTAGGAACTATTCCTCCATAAGGTGTACCTCTACCTGTAGAAAATAACACCATATGACAACCTGAAGCTGCTAAAGCACCTGTCGCAACAGCATCATTGCCCGGAGCAGATAACAAATTAAGTCCTGATTTTTCAAGCATGTCACCATATTCTAAAACGTCTATAACTTTACTCATTCCAGCTTTTTGTGTGCAACCTAAAGATTTATCTTCAAGTGTTGTTATTCCACCAACTTTATTCCCTGGAGAAGGATTTTCATAAATTGGTTGGTTATATGACATGAAATATCGTTTGAAATTATTAATCATGCTCACTGTTTTTTCAAAAACTGATGAGTCAACACAATGAGACATTAATATCGTTTCTGCACCAAACATTTCAGGTACTTCTGTGAGTACGCTGGTACCTCCATGAGAAATAACATAATCTGAAAATTTTCCTAATAAAGGATTAGCTGTGATACCAGATAAACCATCTGAACCACCGCATTCAAGTCCAAATTTGAGTTCACTTAACTTACCTATTTCGCGTTTATCTGATTTCATTGTTTGGTATAGTTCATGCAAGTAACTTACACCTTGTTGAATTTCATCTTCAACTTCTTGAGCAATCATGAATTTTACTCGGCTATTATTATATTCACCAAGACTCTCTTTGAAAGCATTTAGTTGGTTATTTTCACAACCTAAACCGATCACCAAAATACCGCCGGCATTTGGATGTTTAACCATGTTTTGTAATATTTTTTTAGTTGCTTGATGGTCGGGACCTAACTGAGAACAGCCATAAGGATGAGAAAGTAAATGAATACCATCAAAAAATGATGGGTTTTGTAAAATATCTTGTTCAATTTCGGACAAAAATTGTTTTCGTATCTGATTGGCAATACCATTTACGCAACCTACAGTTGGAATAATCCATAATTCGTTCCTAATTCCGACATCATGGTTTTCTCTCCGATATATTTTAACTTCTCTGTCAGGTAATGAAGTTGTAATTATTTCATCAACTGGTTGATATTGATATTGATTAAGTTCGGCAAGATTTGTTTTTATATTAAATGTGTGAACATGTTCTCCTGCTTGAATGATTTGTGTTGCATGCCCTATTGGAAAACCATATTTAATAATGTTTTCACCTATTTTTATTGGTTTAATAGCTACTTTATGTCCAAAAGGTATATTTTGTAATATTGTAATTTCGTTATGATTCTTTGAGTCTTGGTAGATTACTTTATCGCCCGGATACAATTCTTCTAATGCAATAATAACATTATCATTATTATTAATTTTAATTGTTTTTTTCATTATTTCTTCCTTTAAATATTCATTTCCATTACTGTTTATTATTAAGTAACGGAAATGATTAAAAGAGTATTTAATTTATTTTTATTACAGATTTTAATCGGTTACTTGGATCATCTCTCATTTCTTTGAAAGCATTTTCAGAATTATCTAACTCATAAATATCAGTAATGATTTTTTTGACATCACATTTTCCTGAACTGACTAAATCTATTAATTCCACGAAATCTTTTTTCAATGCGTTACGAGAGCCAAAAATATCTAATTCTTTTGTCTGAATTTGAGTAAAGGCAAAGTCTAATTTTTGTTTGCTTACTCCAACTAAGCCGACTCTACCTCGATATGCGGCAGCATCAATACAATTTTGGAATGTTTGAGGTAATCCTACACATTCAATGCAAACATCAAACCCGTCTCCATTAGTGATTGATTTAACACGTTCTTCAAAATTTTCCTTATCTGTTCTGATAATTCCTTTTGCGCCAAGCGATAACGCTTTATCTAATCTTGATTGCATTACATCACTAACATATACATCAGCCCCTTTTAATACTGCTGCCATTACTGCAAATAATCCAATAGGCCCAGCACCAACAACTAATACTCTATCACCTTGTTTAACCGATGTTCTTTGAATTGAGTGATAACTAATACAGAATGGTTCAATCATTGATAATGTTAGTGCATCTAAGCCTTTACCATCATAAATACGTTCAATTGGCATGCTATAATATTGTCGAAAAATACCATCACGTTGTGCTCCAAGTGTCTGATTGTTAGTACAACAGTTAACAAATCCTCTTCGACATGAATAACATTTTCCACAATTAAAATAAGGGTTTGCTGTAACAATCATACCTGGTTTTATACCATAATCATTTTCTTCAACTTCAACTACTTCCGCTGAAAATTCATGTCCAGGAATTCTAGGGTAGCTAGCATAAAGGAATGTTCCTTTATAAGTTCCCATATCAGAACCGCAAATTCCACCATATAGTACTTTTAGAATGGCTTCTCCTTTTTGTAATACAGGTTTATCCATTTCCTTTACTTCAACCTTACCTGGTTCAGGAATTTCAATATATTTCATTTTAGTCATTTTTTTTGTTCCTATAATTTAATTTTGTGGGATAAAATTTTTGATATCGCTTGATAGAATCTTTTCAAGATATTCAGTTACTAAGTCTGTTAACCCATCAATTTCATTTAGATTGTGATCCCAATGTTCACTTAGTCCTAAAATATTAGTAACAAGTGTTTTTATGTCATTTTTATAGAGAGGTTGCCATTGTTTAAATTTATCTAGTAAATGAGCATCATCAGTTAATTCAATAGGTTGACCTTGATATTCCCCTTGATAAAAGGCAATAAGCGCAGCTAATGAAAATGAGATATAAGTTGGTGGTTTTTTGAATTTTTGACTATATGTCAATAATTGTGGTAATAAACGAGTTTTAAATTTTGTTAATGAATTTAATGAAATGGACATTAATTCATGTTTTATGAATGGATTTTTAAATCTTTTTAAGACTTCGTCAGCAAATTTTTCTAACTCTTCTTTATTTAATGATAGTGTAGGTATGACTTCTTTGTTAAGTAAATTTTTAATGAACGTTTCAATTTGAGGATCGTTCATACTTTCACCTACAGATCTAAAACCAGAAAGATAGGCAACAGGTACCATGGCTGTATGAGCACCATTTAAAATTCCAACTTTTCTGTCTTTATATGGTTTTATATCTTCAACAACTATTATATTGAGATCTACTTGATCTAACTTTAATTTTTGTTTTAACCAATTTGGACCTTGAATCACAAACAAGTGAAAATATTCACCTGTATCTAAAAAACGATCCTGATAGCCGAGGTTATTTTCAATTTGAAGCGCTTCGTCTTTTGGATAACCGGTTACTATACGATCGACCAATGTTGAACAAAAAGTATTATGTTCATTTATCCATGTGACAAAATCATCATTTAGTTTCCATAATTGTGCATACTTAAGAACTAATTCTTTTAACTTATCTCCATTATAATCAATAAGTTCACATGGAATTATAATTAACCCTTTGCTTTCCTCACCTTTAAAAAATTGGAAACGGTGATATAAAAAAGAAGTTAATTTAGCTGGAAATGAAGATGGCGGTGTGTCACTTATTTTATCGTTACTATTAAACGATATACCCGCTTCAGTAGTGTTTGAAAATATAAATTCTAATTCAGGATTTTCAGCAGATTTTAAAAATTGTTGGTATTCTTTATAAATTAATATTTCTTTGTTAATACTATAAATGATTCTTGGGGTGGCTATTGTTTCACCTTGCTCGTTAATACCTCGGATAATTGTGGTATAAAGACCGTCTTGTTCATTGATAGATGGTTGATGTGTGTCTATTGGTCTTATAATCGTAACACCACTATTAAAATCAGTTTTCTCGTTAAGAATATCTATAATCCAATCAACAAAAGCTCTTAAAAAATTACCTTCGCCAAATTGAATGATTTTTTCGGGATAAACAGGTCCAGGGAAATTAGTTCGATTTAATTGTTTATTCATATAATGTTCTCTTTATCTAGTTTGTTGGTAGATAAAGAGAACTATAAAAGATGATAAATAATGCGATGTTTTTTTTTAATGGTTTCGTGTTGAAGATATAATTTTTTTGTTTTTTATCTGTTTTTTATTGATGATGTTCTTCCAATTGATTCCTGCATTGATTTTTTTGCTGTGTTTAAATGTCGACATAATGCTGTTGTAGCAGCCTGCTCATTTTTTTGTAGAATTGCCGTTAATACCGCAATATGTTCAGATACAGCGATACTATTTCGTTGCTTTAAATCACTACTATCCCATTGATAATGAAAATGAAATATGACGGATATTAAATCAAAAAATTGCATAAAAAAAGGGTTGTTATTACAAGATAAAATTAGTTCATGAAAATCTCGATCAAGATTTGAGAATAGCGTATATTCATGTTGTATATTTGTTTGGAGTTTTTTATGCCGTTCTAATAACTCTTTAGCTTTAATCCAATTGATATGATCATCCGGTTGAGCCATAAATGTTTTAAGGGCAAATACTTCTAATATACAACGAAATTCATATAGTTTTTCAGCATAGTCATTAGCGAATGTTTCTAATTTCCATTCGCCTTTCTTTACATTATTAATTAGTCCATAATGTAGAAATCGTAATAGAAATTCACGAACCACAAATGGGCTAACATTTGTATCTTTAGCTAATTGAATTTCATTAAAATAATCTCCAGGGAGTATTTTTTTACTATTGATTAAATGGTAAAAATAGCTCTCAAATTTTTTATCTTGAATATCCCTTTTTTCAAATACACAAGCAATTTTATCATCTGAAGTTGGTTGTCTTAGTTGACGATATTCTCCTTCCTCAAATACTAAAATTCCGACTTGACATAAATAATCTAATACAGCTCTAATTGTCGTGCGACTTACATTGAAGGCATCGGCAAGAATTGATATAGAAGGAAGTGGAAAAGATAATATTTTATTATTAATGCAATCAATAAATTGATTAATTGTATTTTGTCTTAACGTTTGACTTCTGCCCATATTACGTTTCTCAATAATTTTATTATAAAAAGTTGAGTTTATGAAAATTCTACCAAATATTTTTGGTAGAAATTTCAAACATAATGGTTGATTTTTATATGTTATTACATAGATTGATTGGCTGTTATTGGCTTAATATCTTTTAATAATAATAAATATACAAGTGCTCCTATTGCACAAGCACATCCAGAAACAACTAAAGCGTACATAAATGAACCTGTTGCCCCAATAATGTAACCTGTTACAATCGGCCCTAAAATACCACCGCAATTTGATACTGTATTTTGAATTCCACCTAAAACTGATGTCATGTTTCTTGGCGCAATATCTCCAGGTAAACACCAGATTGCTGAACCAGCAAAGGCTAATCCAACATAAGATATACAAAGTAATGCCATCATAATTGTTATAGAATCTACTAATCCAGCAAGCGAAATTGAAGTCGCAATTAGCATACCACAAACTAAATTTACTTTTCTGGCAACATTAATATTGTTTGTTTTTATATAAATAAAATCAGTTAACCATCCGCCAACCCATTGTCCAATTATTCCGCATAGAGGAGGTAACATAGCTAGAAAGCCCATTTCTGTAAGACTTAAACCTCTTTCTTTCATTAAATAAGTAGGAAACCAAGTAATGAAAAAATATACAGCATAATTAAGCATGAAGAATCCAATACACATAGCAACTACATTACGGTATTTTAATAACTGATACCATTTCATTGGTTGTATTTTGTCTATTCCTTCTTTTTTTACTTGTCCATCTCGAATATATTTAAGTTCAGCTGCACTTATATGTGGGTGTTGTTCAGGATCTTGATAGACACATAACCACCAAACAACCCAAATTAGCCCTAATCCTCCGCAAATAAAAAATGCAGCATGCCATCCCCAAGACGCAATGATCCAAACAACAAGTGGCATTGCAAAGGCGGTTCCAAATCTTGAACCACTATCAAATAATGAAGTTACACGTCCTCTTTCTCTATCAGGAAACCATTTTGCAGTAATACCACCATTACAAGGGTATGCTGCGGCTTCACCAACGCCCATAAATACTCGAGCAAAAATAAAACCAACAGGTGATGTAGCTAATGCAGTTGCTCCAGTTGCTAATGACCACCATGTTACTGAACCTGCTAAAGTTTTTCTCTGTCCAAATTTATCAGCCAGAAAGCCAGCAGGTATTTGGCAACAAGCATAACTTAAGAAAAATGCTGACATTATCCACCCCATCGCTTCTGGTGAAATATCCAAATCTGTAGCAATAATTGGTGCAGCAGCAGACATTACAGTTCTATCTAAATAGTTAATTATTATGGCAAATAGCATAAGTATTGCTATATGAAATCTTACACGACTATTCTGTTTAGGCATAAAAAAACCTCTTTTTACAAATGATTAAATGATATATTCGTTAAATTATCATTATTAATAATTGAACTAATAAGGGGTATCTTCGAATAAGTAATTTCTTTAATAATGATTACTTTGATATTAAAAAATAATTTTATTTAGATGAGGAATTATTTCTTTGATTGTGGTAGGGATAATATTTTTCTGTTCTTTATCTGTTTTTTATAATTATTACTGTGTTAACAAATTATATTTTTTAAGTTGAATAAAATAATTTTGAAGTTGATCACATTTATCTAATAAAGGCGTTAAAGCTAAATTTTTAGCTATTCATACTCAAATGCGTACTTAACTCTTTATAGGATAAATTATGACTACTGCATTTTATAAAAAACCAACTTATTGGTTTGCCTCGTTTTATAGCATTATGTATTACGCAGCGGGAAGTTTTGTTTTTTCTTTTTATGCGATATGGCTAAGTAAGGAGATAGGCTTAAGCGCAAAACAGACCGGCATTATTTATTCGTTTAACTACTTTATTTCGTTAATCATTATGATTATGTATGGTATTTATCAAGATAAATTAGTGTTAAAAAAACACCTCGTCTGGTTTCAAAGTATTATTATTACTTGCGCTGCTCCAGCATTAATTTATGTGTATGAACCACTATTGCGCCATAATTTTTATCTTGGTGTGATTTTCGGTAGTTTCTTTTTAGGATTTGGTTGGATTGCTGGCATGGGGTTAATTGATTCCTACTGCGAAAAAATCAGCCGGGCGTTTGGTTTTGAGTTTGGCCAGTGTCGAACATGGGGATGTATTGCTTATGCTGTCGGTACCTTTATTGCGGGTATTTTGATTAGTATTAATCCTCACCTTAATTTTTGGGTAGCATCGGGTGTTGGTGTTTGTTTCATGATTCTTAACCTCAACTTCAAGCCTGATTTAAGCAAATCAACCGAAGCCGTGTTCCAAAAAAAGGATAAACTTAGTTTTAATGAGATCCTCTCTGTTTTTACCCTTAAAAAATTCTGGATATTTGTTATCTATGTGCTCGGAACTTACAGCCTTTATAATATTTATGATCAACAGTTATTCCCTGTTTATTTCACACAACAATTTGAAGATGTCAATGATGGATATCGCTTGTATGGTATTTTAAATTCATTCCAAGTCTTTTTAGAAGCTGCAGTTATGTTTTGTGTACCATTTGTGGTGAATCGTGTCGGTGCAAAAAACGCATTGATTTTTGCCGCATTTGTTTCGGCTTCTCGTATCTTCTTAACGGGTCATGTAAGCAGCATTGCAATTATCTCAGTAATTAAACTTATGCACTGCTTAGAAATTTCAACCATTTTGGTTTCAGTGTTCAAATATATTGATAATAACTTTAATGCTCGATTATCTGCGACTGTTTTTTTAATTGGTTATCAAGTTGCAGGTTCAGTAGGGGTCATTTTATTTTCAACTTTAGTTGGTGATTTTTATGATAAAGCAGGTGCAGCAACAACATTTAATAATCTTGGTTTAGTTGTATTAGGCTTTATGATTTTTGCCATCTTCTTCTTAAGTCGTGATAGAAAAAGTGTCAATATCGAAGATAAGCCAGAAGTTAAATAAATTAAAGCTGTTTTCAATTTTCATTAATAGAATTTAATAACGTTAGTAAGGATTCACAATGAACATATATAATTCTGTAACACAATTTCACTTCGAACAAACTCGAACCATTTCGCCAGAAAATATGACCGGTGAAAAAGGTAAATCTTGTATGAAAGGTAGCGCATTAGGTCCAAGCCGTAAAGGACAAGGTTGTATTTCGATTCCAGCAGGTGAAACGGTAACAATTGCTGAGATCACAGGTCCCGCCGAAATTCGTCATATGTGGTTTACCTTAACCGACAGAACACATCGCGGTAGTTTTGTACTTCGTGATGTAGTGATTCGAATTTATTGGGATGATGAAAAAGTTCCTTCTGTTGAAAGTCCAATTGGTGATTTTTTCTGTAATGGTTTTGGGGCTAGGTGTGATATTAATTCAGTGCCAATTGTTGTTAATCCAACAGGTGGTTTTAATAGCTATTTTAGAATGCCATTTAATAAAAAAGCGCGCATTGAAATTCAAAATGAGCATGAAGCTGATTTACAACATTTCTTCTTTACTATTAATTATGCCATTATGCCAAAACCGTTTGAAGCACCGCTTTATTTCCATGCACAATGGCGTAGACAGCGCGTCACTAATTATGCACAAGACTATGTAATATTAGACAATGTTGAAGGTCATGGCTATTATGTTGGTACTTACTTAGCATTGACCGCTCTTGAGCGCTATTGGTGGGGGGAAGGTGAGTTTAAATTCTATCTAGATGGTGATAGCGATTATCCAACTCAGCATTCAACTGGCTCAGAAGACTATTTTGGTGGCGCATGGGCATTTCATAACCGCGATAGTCAAGGTCGGCCAAAAGCGAAATGTTTCCAAACATTGTTTATGGGGTATCCGTATCAAACCAATCGTGATGCAACGCGTGACTTTTTCCAAACTGGAGATTCTAACCCAGTACACGGTTTTGGTGATGATAGCTTACCAATGCATGGCTTATATCGTTGGCATTTACCAGATCCAATTGCGTTCCATAAAAATATCAAACTTGCTTTTCAACAAATTGGTAATGATGATATAAGATTATATGAACGTTGCGATGATATTGCCAGTGTTGCTTATTGGTATCAAAGCCCATCGGAAAACCATAATCCGGTATTCCCGAATAAACAACAACGTACACCACGATAATTAAGAGAGTAGTAAATGGCGAGTAATAAATTAAAAATTAATGATATTGCTCGTTTGGCTGGCGTGTCGGCAACGACCGTCAGTCATATCTTTAATAAACGAGACAAAAAATATCGTATTTCACCGCAGACGCGACAACGGGTATTAGCCATTGCTCAGCAATACAGTGATCAATCACATATTCGCCAATATTTAATAAAAGCCAACAGTACCAATACGGTAGGCGTTATTGTTCCGGATATGTCGAATTCTTTTTTTTCAATGTTTTTACATCATTTAGAGGCATCATTTAGGCAAAAAAATATTCAATTATTAATTACTTGTAGTCATTATAATAAAGAGGTCGAAGTTAATGTCGCCCAAAATTTAGTTGAGCGCAAAGTTGATGCAATGATTGTAGTGACATCTTTAGACAGTGATGATTTTTATGTGAGTATTAACCAACATACTCCAGTGCTGTTTTTTGATCGTTATCTTAAAGATACCTCCTTACCTTTTATCACAAGTGAATCATTGGATTCGGTTGCTGAATTAATTCAACCTTATGCCAAACAATTAGATGAATTTTATTTTATTGGTTGTGACACGCAACTCACATCGATTGATGCAAGGCTTAAAGGATTTAAACAAGGTCTTAATAATGCCGGTTTAGCTGTTAATCCAGAATGGTTAGTGAGTGATGACTATTGTCCAAATAAAGGATACGAATTGCTTAAAAATCTACATAATAAATTAGGGCGCTTACCAAAAGCGATTTTTACACCGTCAGGAAATCTATTACAAGAAGTGCTTAGTTATTTAGTTGAGATAAAGCTAGATCCGAAAGAGATTTGTATATGCTCTTATGACTACAACATTTATTTAGATTACTCTTATTATCCAATTGATGCAATTGCGCAGGATTTTCAAAGTATGGCACATGTTTGTGTGGATGTGATCGATGATTTACTTAACTTTAAGGAGTTAAAAAACAATGAAATTTTTATCAAACCACAAATAATACGCCATCATTAGATTGATCATTACGTGAAGGATTAATTACACAATGATTAACGATTAGCGTTTTTCATAATACGGGCTTTATCAACCTGCCATTGACGCTCTTTGATATCAGTGCGTTTGTCGTACTCTTTTTTACCTTTAGCAACACCAATTTTTACTTTTGCCCAAGCATTTTTCCAATATAAAGAAAGAGCAACGACGGTATAACCTTGGCGATTGATTTGACCAAATAATGAGTTGAGTTCACGCTCATTTAATAATAATTTTCGATTGCGCATAGGTTCACATACCACATGTGTTGACGCAACATTCAGTGGCGTAATTGTTGCACCAAATAACCATGCTTCACCGTTTTTAAATAATACATAACTATCACTTATATTGGCTTTACCTGCACGCAATGATTTTACTTCCCAGCCTTGCAGGGATAATCCTGCCTCAATTTCCTGTTCAATAAAGTACTCATGGCGTGCGCGTTTATTTAATGCTATAGTTGCCGAACCCGGCTTGTGTGATTTTTTCTTAGTCATAATGTGCGATATTATATAGTTACGTGATACTATATGCCACTAATTTTAAATTTTTTTATTTTATTATTATGGCACATGTTTTTCACGAGGTTATCGAGCCTTATTCAATTGAGCAAATGTTTGCTTTGGTCAATGATATTACTCTCTATCCAGAATTTGTACCCGATTGTATAGCAACCGGCATCATCAGGAAACAAGATAATTTAATGGCGGCATTTATTGAAGTTGAAAAATTAGGTTTTAAGAAATCTTTTACGACATTAAACAAAATTAATCAGCCTCATTCTATAGAAATGAGTTTGTTAGACGGCCCGTTTAAATACCTATCGGGAAAATGGCAATTTACTTCATTAGAAGAAAACAAAAGTAAAATTAGTTTTGAGTTGAATTTTGAATTTAAAAATAAGTTACTTGATATTGCTTTCACTCCAGTATTTAAAGAGGTGATGTCTAATATGGTTAATGCATTTTCACAAAGAGCAAGGCAGATTTATTAAGATGAATAGTATTCAAATTGTTTATGCGCTACCTAATAATCCAACAATAATTAATTGTGATGTTGATGAGCAAACGAATGTCTTGCAAGCAATCACAAAATCCAATATCTTATCGATATGTCAGATAAAATTAGATGAACACTTGATTGGTATTTATGGCAAACGTTGTGATCTTAATGATTTAGTGAAAAATGGCGATCGTATCGAAATCTATCGTCCATTAATTAATGATCCTAAAGAAATAAGACGAAAAAGAGCAGCAAAAAAATAATTTATTAAGGCAAAGGAAACATAATGCATAATCTGCTAATTGAAAAAATTGAAACTTTATGCAAGAAGCGTGGCATTAAATTGACAACACAGCGTCGAACTGTGTTAGACATCATGTTGAAAGCAAATAAGGCAATGAGTGCATATGATCTTTTAGATTTGCTTAAAGTCAGTGAACCACAAGCAAAGCCGCCAACAATTTATCGTGCTTTAGAGTTTTTGCTTGAACAAGGTTTTATCCATAAAGTTGAATCGTCTAATAGCTTTATTATTTGTCCGCATTTTCATGATCCAGAGCATATTTCAATACTGTTTATTTGTGACAAGTGTCAACAGATTATTGAAAAACATTCACAAGATATCGAAACACAACTTAAGCAATTAGCGCTACAAAGTGACTTTTTAATAAAACATAGTGTGCTTGAAATCCATGGAATTTGTCAGCCATGTCAGCCTTAATTATTACTCTTTGGTTAGTAAATCTATTTTGTGATACTGTCGGACAAATTGCTTTTAAATATGCTGCAATAACTTCAAAACATCAACAAGGCTTACACTATTGGCAAAAATTATTTGGTAATTTTTGGCTCTGGTTAGGGTTTGGCACTTATTTTGTTGGCTTTATTTTTTGGCTGGCGTTTTTGAGTGAAGTTCCATTATCGCAAGGTATTTTATTAGGATCGTTTAATATCATTACGGTTATGGTTGCTGGACGAATTTTATTCAAAGAACATCTAACAGCATTTCGTCTTATTGGTATATTTTTTATTACTTTCGGCGTGATATTAGTAGGACTTACCTAATGAAAAAATTTTACATTATCGGTTTTATCTTATTGTTATTTTTTGATACGTTTGGTCAAACTAATTTCAAATTAACCGCATTATCAGCTTTACCATTCGAAATTAGTTTTGATTGGTTAATCCGTATTTTTAGTCATGGTTGGGCTTATTTAGTCATCTTAGGCTATACTGGCGCATTTATGACTTGGATGGTTTTATTAAAAAAAGCGCCAGTAGGGCCAGCGTTTGCTGCTTCACATCTACAAGTAGTGACTGTTATGTTAGTCTCGGTAA
This sequence comes from Gilliamella apicola, assembly GCF_000599985.1. NCBI lineage: Bacteria > Pseudomonadati > Pseudomonadota > Gammaproteobacteria > Orbales > Orbaceae > Gilliamella > Gilliamella apicola. The sequence goes on along the minus strand of NZ_CP007445.1, from coordinate 2,493,300 downwards.
TTGTGTTTAATGAGCAAGTGACATTAACTCGGTTACTTGGTGGGCTATGTATTATTATTGGTATTGTATTTTTAGCTTTAGCTGAACAAAAATTACAATGCAAAAAATAGGTTTTTATACTGAAACGTATGCATTACCTCAAACTTTTTGACAAAAATTTTTCTTATTTGCTTTTAAGATTAATTATTGACTCGATCTATTTATTATTAGGAATCAATAACGTTAATAGAAATATTGATTCCTTTTTTAATTATAGAGTTAGACAAAGTTTGGTTTAATATTATCTTTCTCTCGTTCCATTACAACTAAGTAAGCTTCTCTACGCCAAAATAGAAACAAACGGCGTATATCTTTTTCCATAGTAACCACTCGCCAACCTTGAGCTGCATGGTTATTTAAAAAAGTAGAAAATTTTAAAGGATCGGCGTTAGCTGCACCTAAAAGTAATGATGATAATGCACCTTCTTGATAAAGCACTACTTGATATTCTTTCATATAGTTAATCCTTAACTCCCTCTATAAAAAAGTAATTTTTTTGATGAATGTTAAAAAACAGACAGGAATTATACCTTTTTTAGCCTGTTAAACAACTAGTTACACTTATAGTAGCTAAAAATAACTAATTTAACCCAACTTTTGTAAAAAAGTTTGAGGTAATGTATACGTTTCAGTATAAAAATTATAATTTAAATGAATATTAAAATAATAGTCAACGCTTATAACACCACTAAGCAAAAGTTGATAAGTAAATTACAGAGTTACAATAATTTAAAGGTTAACTTTAATGTGACGAAAAAGCTCCCTAGCTTTAAAAAACATTTCAAAGCTATCTAAAGCCATCAGACAAATGAATTAAATCTGTTTATCTAAATTTTTAAGCATTTCGATAATCGGTCTATTGGCATCAGGAAATTCATCTGCATTGAGATCTTCTTGATCAACCCAACGGCTAGGTTGACCTTCTTTAGCAAATGGTACACCATCCCATTCTTCAACAAGATAAGCATGAATGGTAATATCACGATCATCATAACTATGTCTAAAAATATTTAAAAATTGGGCTTGATGAATTTGGATATCAACTTCTTCAGCTATTTCACGTTGCAAGGTTTGAAATGGAGTTTCGCCAACTTCAATCTTGCCACCTGGAAATTCCCAGAAACCAGCAAGATGTGAGTCTTCACCGCGTTGAGTTATAAAGATTTGACAATCTTGTGAACGGATAATACCTACAGCAATTTCAGTATGTTTTTTCATAATCCTGTCTATTTGTTATTAAAAGCAGGGAAAGTTGGTACTTTCCCTAGTAATTTTAGTACCGAGTTTAATCGGTTATTTAATATCAATATTGCTTGATGATACTAAATTTTTTCCTTAGTGAACAGCACCATGGCAATGTTTATATTTTTTACCTGAACCACAAGGACATGGGTCATTACGTCCCACTTTAGCTTGGTTTCTTACTATTGGTTGTGATGAAGTACCTGCTGATTGTTCTTTACTTTCACTGCCCATATTTGTTACCTCTTCATGGTTGGCTTGTTGTTTTGCCATTAATTTTTCCATTTCGGCTAGACGTTGACGTTCAGCTTCATCGACTTCTTCTTGAGAACGAATCTGAACACGACTTAATATCCCTATTACATCATATTTTAATGCTTCTAGCATTCTAGCAAACATATTAAATGATTCACGTTTATATTCTTGTTTTGGATCTTTTTGTGCATAGCCACGTAAATGAATACCTTGACGTAAATAATCCATCGCCGCTAGATGTTCTTTCCATAAAGTGTCAAGCGTTTGTAACATGACGCTTTTTTCAAATTGTCTAAATGCTTCAGAACCAGCAGTATTTTCTTTTGCAATATAGGTATCTTGAGCTATTTTTAAAATACGTTCACGTAATGTTTCTTCATGAAGATTTTGTTCTTCATCTAGCCATTTAGTAATAGGTAAATCTAAATCAAAATCGCTTTTAAGTGCTGTTTCAAGACCTTTGACATCCCACATCTCTTCAATAGATTGTGGTGGAATATATTGATCAATTACAGTATTAAAGACGTCACCACGGATTGAATCAATCGTTTCTTTAATATCTGAGTTATCAAGTAATTCATTACGTTGGCGATAAATTGCTTTACGTTGATCGTTCGCAACATCATCGTATTCAAGTAACTGTTTACGAATATCAAAGTTTCGGCTTTCAACTTTCTTTTGAGCATTAGCAATGGCTTTAGTTACCCATGGATGCTCAATGGCTTCGCCTTCTTGCATACCAAGTTTACGCATCATGTTACCTACACGATCAGAAGCAAAAATTCGCATTAATGGATCTTCCAGTGATAGGTAAAAGCGTGATGCACCAGGGTCACCTTGACGACCAGCACGCCCACGAAGTTGGTTATCTATTCGACGTGATTCATGACGTTCGGTACCTAAAATATAAAGTCCTCCAAGTGCAATCACTTCTTCGTGTTTTGCTTGCCATGCTTGTTTGGCTTTTTCGATATCTTCAGGAGTAGGCGCTTCAAGTTTTGCTATCTCGCTTTGCCAATTACCACCAAGCATAATATCAGTACCTCGGCCAGCCATATTTGTTGCAATGGTTACTGCACCTTTACTACCTGCTTGAGCGATTATTTCCGCTTCTTGAGCATGGAATTTCGCATTGAGTACGTTATGCTTGATACCTGCTTTTTTAAATGCGGATGAAACTAATTCAGATTTTTCAATTGAGGCTGTACCAACTAAAACGGGTTGTCCACGTTCTACACAAGCTTGTACATCGGTTACAATCGCATTGATCTTCTCTTTTTCTGTCATATAAACAAGATCGGGTTTATCTTTACGTACCATTGGGCGATTAGTTGGGATAACAATGGTATCTAAGCCATAAATCTGATTGAATTCAAATGCTTCTGTATCTGCAGTCCCTGTCATTCCCGCTAATTTTTCGTACAAGCGGAAATAGTTTTGGAAAGTAATTGATGCTAATGTTTGGTTTTCATTTTGGATTTTTACATGCTCTTTAGCTTCAACGGCTTGATGCAAACCATCAGACCAACGTCGCCCATCCATTGTACGACCAGTATGTTCATCGACAATAATAATTTCATTATCTCTAACTATGTAATCAACATCTTTATGGAATAGGTGATGAGCACGTAATGCTGCATTAACATGATGCATTAGTACAATATTATTTGGCGCATAAAGTGATTCATCACCTTTCATAATTCCATTTTTAATAAGTAACTCTTCAACTTTCACTAATCCACGTTCAGTCAAATTGACTTGGCGAGATTTTTCATCGATAGAAAAGTCACCATCACCCTGAAATTGATCGGAATCTTCTTTTTCTTGTTGAATTAGATATGGAATAATTTTATCAATACTAACATATCGGTCGGAACTATCTTCAGCTTGTCCCGAAATGATAAGAGGTGTTCTTGCTTCATCAATTAAAATCGAGTCAACTTCATCGACTAAAGCATAATGCAATGGGCGTTGTACGCGAGAATCTTTAGTAAATACCATATTGTCGCGCAGGTAATCAAAGCCATACTCATTATTGGTACCATAAGTAATATCGGCATTGTAAGCTTCACGTTTCATATGCGGTGGCATATTAGGTAGGTTGATACCAACAGATAATCCTAAAAATTCGAATAATGGACGATTATTTTCAGCATCGCGCTGTGCTAAGTAATCATTTACTGTCACAACATGTACGCCTTTACCTGTTAATGCATTTAAATAAGCAGGTAAGGTCGCGGTTAAAGTTTTACCTTCACCAGTACGCATTTCAGCAATGCAACGTTCATTTAATACCATACCACCAATAAGTTGTACGTCAAAATGGCGCATGCCAAACACACGTTTACTTGCCTCGCGCACAACAGCAAAGGCTTCTTCTAAAATATCATCTAACTTAGCACCTTCAGCGATTTTTTGTTTAAATTCTGTGGTTTTAGCTTTTAGTTCTGCATCGGTTAATGCTTCAATTTGCGGTTCTAGTGCATTAATTCTTTCAACGCGTTTACGCATCATTTTTAAAACGCGTTCATTTCGACTACCAAATACTTTAGTTAATAGTTTTAATAACATGATTTTTCTCTTGTTCTTTTTAATAGAAATAGTAAGGCTTATGCCTCTATAAAAATTTAATTCAATTGAGCGATAAGCTCATTAAGCGGTAGTATTAGGTCCAGCTCTTATACCATTATTAGGTGATAATCGAATAATTGGATTTGGACTAACATCACGGTAATTTAATGATGTAATTGACCTATAACATTGCGGTTTTTGTGATAAGGCTAATGTTTGTGATTTTGTTGTTATTGGTGTTTGGTGATCTTGTACAATTAGGGTAATGGCAATAATGCCAACTTGAGACGTTGACGATTGTGCAGGTAAAGCGTTTTCTTGATATAATCCAAACCCAGCAGCAATCACACCTAATAATAAGTGCGATAAAGCGGTATTAATAATCAAGCGTTTGCTGATATTTTGCCAATAATAGATTATGTTCATTTCGGCAGTATATTAGCATTTTTTGTCAAAATCAAAAACAATTATTACAACAAGTTAAGCGATTATTGTAGGCAATGTAATGATAAGCAAATAAAGTTAATAAGCTCTATTATGAATGAGAGGTAATTAGTATAAATAAAGTAATATTTAACGAGGAATAGTATAAAATCCACCCATCAAAGAACTTATGATAAGTGGATTTAAATTGATCGAATCTTACGTTACTCTAAACTTGCATGGCGATGAGCCATATCATCATTACTATCTTTTTGATTATCACTCATAGTAAGAATAACAGTATCAAAGATAATAAGTAACATCTGCTCAAAAAGGCTACCAAGTGGTTGTTGACTTACTTGTGATTGTAAATATTTAGTACCCGATTGTAGTATAATGTCAGGTGATTGGATTTTGGCAAGAGTTGAATTAGGTGATGCGCAGATGATAGCAAGATCAATACCTTGTTTGAGTGCTGATTTAGCCATTAAATTAACACTTTCGGTTTCACCTGAGGCAGATGCTACTATTAAAAGATCTCCTTTTTGTACTGACGGCGTAGTAGTTTCACCAACCACAAAAGAATTTAATCCAAGTTGCATTAGCCGCATTGCAAAAGCCTTTAACATAAGACCTGAACGTCCTGTACCATGGACAAAAATACGGTTATGCTGTTTTATTTTCTGGATTAAATTTGTGATATTTTGATCAGTTAATGTTTGGACAGAATGATTTAGTTCATTAATAATTAGTTGTGATTGCATTTTGCTTGCTCCTATTAAGCAATAGTTCTACCGCCATCAAGTAAAATAGTTTGTCCTTGAATATAAGAATTATCTTTATCTGCTAAGAATAAAGTTAAGTTAGCAACATCTTCGACAGTACCAAGACGTCTAACAGGTATTTTCTCCAACACGGCATCTAGACTTTCTTGAGTCGGGTAATTCACACGCATCATTTTTCCTGAGTCAATTAATCTTGGCGCAATTGAATTTACATTTACACCCTTTGGACCTAGTTCTTTGGCTAATCCTCGCATTAATCCTTCACCTCCCGCTTTAGATGCAGGGTAAGACACGCCTCCACCAGTACCACTTAAGGCTGATCCTGAACTGATATAAACAATTGATCCTTTATTGGTTAAAAAATCGTTATAGAAAGGTTTAACGGTATTAAATAGACCACTTAAATTGATATCTAATGTCTTTTGCCATTCTTCATAAGATATGTCATTAACTTTGTTAGCAAATGCAACTCCAGCATTTAATACTAAAATATCAATACGTCCGAATTGTTTGAATGTCTCTTCTCGTACTTTTTCCATATCTTTCGCGTTTGATACATCAGCTTGAATAAATATTGACTGTTGTTGATAATCGCGAGTTATTTGTTCTGCTGTTTTAGTCCCTAATTCATAATTAAAATCGACAATAACTGTATTAGCTCCAGCTTTTGCAAATTTTTCAGCAATTGCTTTACCAATTCCATGTGCTGCACCTGTTACAAGTGCAACTTTTCCAGTGAAATTACTCATTTTTATCTCCTTATCTCCTTATCTATATTATGCGGCTAATGAAACTCTTAACTTAGTAATGTTGTCTGTGATATTGCCATTGAATAAATATCCACCAGAAACAAAAATATTTGCTCCAGCATCGCGACAATACTTAATGGTTTTGTCATCAATACTTCCGTCGACTTCAATATCGATATTGTAATTATTAACCAAAGCTCTAACTCGTTTTATCTTATCGACTACGGACATTAAAAAATGTTGTCCTCCCTCACCAGGATTAACTGTCATAAGTAAAACCATATCAATATCATTTAAAAGATATTTTATATTTTCTTCGCAAGTGCCTGGATTAAGTACTATTCCAGCTTTTATTCCTGCTTTACGAATTTTCTGCAAACAACTTATGTGGCGATTAGTAGCTTCTTGATGAATTGTGATAATGTCTGCTCCGGCTGCAATGATACTGTCTAAATGCACTTCAGGTTTTTGCACCATAAGATGAACATCAAGTGGTAAATGTGTTAATTTTTTTAGAGCTTTAATATGATCAGCTCCAAAGGCTATGCGTTCAACAAAATGTCCGTCCATTACATCTACATGTAATAGTTCGACCTCATTTTTCTCAAGTTCTGTCAATTGTTGCTTTAACATACCCAAATCAGCAGCAAAAACAGATGGTGAGAGTTTAAATTTGTTTACCATGTATTATTTCCTTATTCATAAAAATATATTTAAGAAAAAAGTTCTATTAATCTATGCATTAATGAAACCAAGATGCTTCCTGGATTCCAACCAAAATGACCACCATCGGTTACTGTGGCGTTAGGATTTGTGGCGAAGATATCTAAGCCTGCATACTTCATCATCGCTGTTGCTTCTGGAGCAAAATAGTTAGCGCTAAAGCAGACAAAATACATGCAGATTATTGATAGTAAGGTGCTACGAAATACATTTCCCTTACTGGCTAAGACAATCATAGGTGTCAAATAACAAACTTGAGCGAGTAAACCTAAAGGAAAAAACGTCATATTAGGAATAAGGAAAGCAAATCCGATAACAAATGGTATAGTGATTGCGGTTACGGTAATACAAGCAGGATCGCCAAGTCCTAAGGCAATGTCCATGCCTATATAAAACTTACCATCACTACCACTAACATGTTTTTTGATAAATGTTGTTGCTGCATTACCTATTGGTGTTACGCCCTCCATCATAATTCCTACCATTCTTGGAATAAGTATCATGACTGCTGCAAATCCCATACAAATGGTGAGAATTGTTGGAATATTTTGTTGAGTTAATATGCCTAAAAATGCACCAACAAAAATACCAATAAAGGTAGGATCTCCAAAAATACCTAATTTACTTTCAATTTTATCCATATTTATTTCAAGATTTTTAATAAAAGGAATAAAATCAATTAGTTTATTAAAAAATACGGCAATTGGATAAATTAAAGCAACAAAAGCTAAAGTAGTGCATGTGGTTCCCTCTAAACCAAAATATTCCTCCCATTTAGGAGCAACCCATTTAGCACAAAATAATGTAATAACAGATAAGCCGATTGTGACTAAAACACCAATGAATATATTGTCAAATAGAGCAATGGCTAAAGCTCCCGGAATCATGAAGTGAATGAAGTTCCATACATCAACATTAATTACATTAACAACTTTTATTTTGATTAATAAAATATTTAATAAGATGATCAGTGGAATACACAACACTACTGCCGGAATAGACCAAGCGGCTCCACCGATTGCAGCAAATCCTACATCAATTGTTGTAAAACCTGAACCAAGCTTTTCATAATAGGCGATAACAGGATTTATCGTTGCCATTAGTAGGTTAAGTACTAGCACTAAACCTTGAAAACCAATTCCAACGAGTAAACCTGATTTAATTGCAGAACCAATTCGCATACGAAAGAACAAACCAAGTAGCATAATAACTACGGGTAACAATACTACTGCACCAAGTTTTGATACGGTTTCAAAAAAAGTTTGTAACATATCCATCATAGTTTTGTTCCTTATGCTTTAGATATAATCTCTTGGCATAGTTGTAATAGTTTATTTTTTACCAAATCAACATTAACACCAGAAATAAGACCAAAAACACTCATATGTGGAACGGTTAGTGTTTTTTTATAATTAGCAGTTGTGAGTACTAAATCAAAATTTTGCTGTTTACCCTCCAATTCTCCTAAAGTACATTTACTAATTTTTGCTGGTATACCAGCACTTTCTAATATTTTTTTTACTGCATCTACAGCAACTGTTGACGTTGCTACACCACTTCCACAGGCAACGATGATATTTAATTGTTTGGACATATTTTTTCCCTTCATCCGCTTTATTCATCAGTAATTTTTCAATTAGTGATGAATAAAAATTAAGTATAATTATCTAGTTGTTTATATGTTGATTGATTAATTGTTCAACTTGTAAGTAGCTAAGGTTTTGACAGTTCTCAACGAAATTTTCATCTTGAAATAAAGCAAACAACCGCTGGAGTATCGTCAAGTGTTGATTACTGGTTGATAAAGCTAGGTTGAATATTAATTGGCAACTGACTTTTAAATCAGAATCTTCCATTTGTCCAAACTCAACACCTTTAGAGGAACGAACTAAACTAATAGCATCAGACTTTACCAATTGATAATTTGCATGAGGTATAGCGAGCCCTATTCCGTTACTCATAAGTAATCCTGTAGGATAATCTTTTTCACGATCAATACATGCAGTAATATAATCAGCTTGGATATAATCTTTTTCTAATAAGTAAGAACCTGATGCGTTAATTACTTCTTGATATGTTTTGATACTGTTATCTAAATCATGAACTAAAATATGCATAAACTACCTCTTATTTAGTAAGTTCTCTTTTTACTGCATCAAAAATTGCTTCTTCGCCAATACCAGTAAGTAAACCAGCACCAACAATTACTTTAGTTGTAATATCAGGATTATCGATTTTGGTTGATGACACGACTAAATCGTAGCCATTAAACGTATCAGCTGAACATGCCATGAGAGATGATTTATCCACTTGTGCAACAATATTTTGTTCTTTCAGATAATCTTGTAAGATTGAAACCATTATTGATGATGAAGCAATTCCATTTCCACAAACCACTAAAACTTTTTTCATTTTGAGACCTCGCTATTAACATTTGAATTTATTTGTTTTTTCTTTAATAAATAACCTACTGATAGTAAAATTAGACCAATTAACGCATAACCTAGTATTCCTATGTGGCTAGTTGCGGCAAAAAGTCCTGTAAATGGATTGGCAGATGGATTTAATGAGGTATACATGACAGAAGCATCAGGATTGGTTCCAAATTCTTGAAATACTTCATTTGTTGCTGGAGTCATCCACGAAGCAATATATAAACCACCGCCAAATAAAAAGATTGAAGTGATCCATGTGCGAATGATATTGCCTTTAAATACTGGTACCATACAGGCAATAAAGAATACAAATTGAGATAAATCACCTAATGGCATCACCTTATTACCGGGTAAAATAACGGCTAAAATGACAATGATTGGTATTAGCAATAATGCTGGTGCGATTACTGATGGATTACCAACAATTAACGCAGTATCCATACCAACAGTAATATCACGATTTGGGAAGCGTTTAACTAGTTTTTTTCGAACTACATTCGATAACGGAACTAATCCTTCCATCATTATGGAAGTCATTCTTGGTAGTAACAACATAACAGCTGCTAAATACATTCCCAATTGTAGGCTAGAAATGATAGTGTGATAGGGGCTTTGCCATGAATAACCACAAAAACCAAGTAACACTCCAATAATAAACCCAACAATGGTTGGATCACCAAGTACACCAAAGCGCTTTTGAATTGTTTCTGCTGTAATACTCAGATTTTTAAAACCAGGAATATGGTCATAAATCCAATTGAAAGGGTAAGCAAAAATGAGATAAGTATTTGCTACTGGGTGAGAAATGGATACACCTTCGGGTAAATTATAAAACCGTTCGTTGTTTTTGGCTCCAATATCGGCCGCTATTAATGCCCAAATATGGAAGAGTGCCGCTGTTAATACCCCATACAAAAAACTTCCAGAGTAAACACCAACAATAGCCCCCATTGATGCATTTTGATGTAAATTGAACACATCAACATTAACGCAATCCGTTATTTTTAGAACAAGGAGTAATACATTAACAAATACGCATAATGGAATAATAATTGGTCCCATACTTGAACCGAATCCCATAACTGCAGTGGCTGCTCCACCGACATCGATTGCACTGAGTGAAGATCCCGTACTTTCGGCAAGCCCAGTAACTGCCGGAGCCATTTTGTCTAGCATAAATTTAATTGTCATACTTAATGCTATAAAGCCAATACCAACTTTCATTGCAGAAGATATACATTCCGAAATAGGTCGACCAAGAGCGGCCATGAGTATTAAAAAAATGATCGGTATAAAGATGAAATTACCTAAATCATTAATAAATTGTGTGATTAGTTCCATAAGATGCTCCTTTGTTACTTACTCATCAGCTCTAAAACCCATATTCCATGCAATATGCATAGGTTTGACTAATAGAGCGTTGTCATTACGTTCTGCTTCTAATAAGTTTTTTTTCGAGTTTTCACGAGCGGTAGTAAAGTCAAAAGGTTCATCAAACCAAGCATCAATGATCATTTTTGTATACTCAAGCCCGTTGACTCGGCAGCCAATACCGATAATTTGTGCATTATTACTAAGTCTGGCTCGTTTGGCTGAATAAGGATTAGTTACTGCTGTGGCGCGAATACCCCAATGTTTATTTGCTTGACAAGTAAAACCAATTCCAGTTCCACAGATATAGATTCCTAAACGGCAAATATCTTTTTGAATCAGAACTGACATTTCATCAGCCAATTTAGCGAAAGTATTGATACCATCATTTTTGACTTTAACTGGGTCATAAACGACTTCAGCATTTTTTTCTTCAATTAAATATTGTTTGATAGCTTGCTTATATTCAAATCCCAGATCATCACATGCGATAGCAATTTTTGTTTTCATCAGTTTTCCTCATTTAGATTTAGTAACCAACTTTATAGTTGGTTTTTATTGGTAAGTCAATGTGATCTACGTCACAAATATGATAAGATATTGTTTTTTAATTTATAAAAAGCCAATTTAAACCAATTTAATGTTGTCATTTAAGATTGTGTTAGTTGGTTTTTTAGAAAGTGATTAAGATAAATGAGGAATAAGTTAGATTATGTTGTAAAATATCGTCAAAAATAAAAAAGATAACTATTAATAAAACCAATATCTACACTTATACTAAAATAATTGAGATTGTTAACTATGCACTTAATGAATGAGAGAAGAGAATTAATTTTAGAAGAGTTGATTACAACCGGAACTGTGTATGTAAGTGAATTAGCTCGTAAATATCAAGTAACTTATGAAACTATTCGCAAGGATCTATCTCAATTAGAAAAAAAAGGATTTTTAGTTAAATGCCATGGTGGTGCAACACTCAAACAAGGCGCTATTGAGAATCCATTCAAAATTAGAGAAAAAGAAAATGCAAGCTTAAAAAAGAGTATCGCACAAAAAGCATTAACACTCCTTCCAGATAATTGCTCAATGATTATTGGTACAGGAAGTACAGCATTAGAACTAGCTAAATTATTAATGTATCGTTCTGGTTTTAAGATTTTTACGGACTCTCTTCCTGTAGCTAACATATTGATTTCTTCTGAAAATCAAGTGTTTTTATTTGGTGGCGAATTACGTGACAAAAGCTCATCTGTATTTGGCGGTTGGGCGCTATCAATGATTAACGAAATCCAAGTTGATGTTTGTTTTTTAGGAACAGATGGTTTTAGTAACTTAAACGGTCCTTCTAGTCCCTCATCTTCAGATGCTTATATAGATAAAGTGATTATTGCACATTCCGATAAAAGATATATTTTAGGTGACTATACTAAATTTAGCCGTAAAAGTTTATATAAAATTTGTGATTGGAGCGAAATTACAGCGCTAATTACTAATGATATAGCCGATTCCTTACAAGTTATGGAATTAGAAAAACAGACTCGTGTGATTTTGTGCTAGCAAAATATTGTTGTTTGATAGGTTAATCGCCTTATTTTAAATGTTACTTTCTTAAACTGAATTACTCAATATTCTAATCCTTAAACTTTGTTTATTGTCTTTCTTTATCAACAAAATATCCCACCTCTAATTTTAATAAATAATGGTTAAAAAAAGAGGGGGAAAGTTGATTAAATTATTTCACCATTAATTGACCCATCATACCCAGTGTTTCATGTTCAATTATATGACAATGATACATGCGTAATCCTGGCATATTTTGTTGAATTTTTATGGTGATTTTTTCATATGGACGTAAATTAATGGTATCTTTTAATGCCTCATATTTAGGTGGATTCTTTTTACCATCAACTTCATGTGATACGGTAGTAAACTGTGCACCATGTATATGAAAGTTATGATCCATGTGAGAATTATTAAAAATTGTCCACTCTTCAACTTCATGAATGTTACTTTCTAAATCAATTCGTTGCATATCATGGCGTTTGCCGTTAATTAAAAATAGCATACCTCCTCGAGGCTCTTTCATATCCATAACTTCGGTGTATTCTAGTGTCTTATGAGCCGTTGCATGCCCTAATTTTGGCAACTCGCGTAACGTTGACGGTAAAGCAATAGAGGATGACTCTGTCAAAACTAGTTCACCAAGTATGATATCTTGTTCAGGTGGTACATTGCCCATTTTTCCACGATCATATCCAATTGATTGTAAATATACTGTACCTGATTGTTTAGGAACAATAACCAATTCAGCGCGTTCAGCCGGTGACAACAATAGCGGTGAGTTTAGTTGAACAGGTTTAGGCATCAATCCTCCATCTGTTCCAACTAAATAAACATCGCAGTTAGGAATTGATAAATTAAGATAACGCCCAGAACACGCATTCCAAATACGCACTCTAGTTGCACTTTTTACGGTAATTTTAGGACGATAAGCACCATTAATTAATACAAATTGACCTTCACGTCCATTCATCCAATCAACCATTGAATTATCGGCAATTTCACCTTTGTCGGTTAGTTTCAAATCAGAAAAGAACCAGTTTTGTTCTGGCAAAGAGGCAAGTGGATCTTTTTTACTGCGTACAATAAATATTCCAGCCAATCCTCGAGCAACTTGTTCGGCAACGGTTTCGTGACCATGAGGGTGGTACCAATATGTACCTGCATTGCCTTCTGGAATAGTAAATTCATAAGTTCGGCTACTGCCAGCAGGGATTTCATCTTGTGGATTACCATCTTGATTGGATGGAATGAGTAAACCATGCCAATGTACCGTTGTTGCTTGCGGTATACTGTTTTTTACGGTTATTTTAACTTTGTCGCCTTCGAAAGCTTCAATTGCAGGGCCAGGTATGTTGCCATTATATGCCCAAAATTCTGTTGTTAATTCTGGCGTTAATTTTATTTTAACAGGTTTTGCTTCCAGATTTGCTTCAAATGTCCCTTGTTTGTCACTCGTATTTTTTAAACGGGCTAACTCAGGTAAATCTTGCCCCTGAGGTAATGCTGAAGTAGCTAAAAGTTTTTGTGGAGTTTTGTTATTACTCATATTCATATTCATATTCATATGCTCGTGGTGCATGCTATCCCCCTTTTGACATTCATCAGAATTTATTGCACACATGGTATCACTCATTGAGGAGTGATCCATTTTGGCAAAGGCTTTGGTAACGGCTAATCCACTTATAGCGGTAGTAATATTAAGTAAAAAAATTCGACGCTTCATAATATTCCTTTCATCATTTTTAAGATAAACAATGACTATTTCGTTATTAAAGATAGAAGTAATAACAAAAAACAGTCATTTTTGTGATAAATGCTTAAACTAATTTTTGTTGTCAATACAACTGAATTATTTAATTAAGCAACTCTTGGCGGTTTTAATTCAGGAATAAATTCTTTAAATTGTGGAGCAAAGTTATCTGAAAGATATTGTTCAGGAGCTTGTGAAAATTCAATATTCAATACAATATTTGATATTAGTGTATTACATAGTGAGCAGTGGTTAAAAACAGTGCAATTTGATAAACTTTTTGATTTTTTGGATAAAAGATAACAGCTATTATGGTTATTACTGACTTCTAATATAGATGAACTAGGTTGTGAAACTACAGTAATAGGCAAAGATGAATTTATGATGATAGATAAATGTCTGATCGTATAAACAAATAGAAATAAAATTATTGCTAATATTGCAATAAGATAGGTTTGTTTATGGATGAATCTTAATGACATGTAAAATCTCACTATTCATCTAATGAATATATATAAACTTATTTTACTCAAAAAAGCATCTGATTTATACCATCTTTACATATATTGAAAACGGTAATTACTTATACAAAAATAAAAATTGAGTATATTTAAAATATTAATTGCAATTTAGGGTGATCGGTAATTAACATTATTCATACAGAAAATCATTATTAAGTGCTGAATCATTTATCAATGATTAAATATTTTTACAATCATTTGTATAGCAATGAAATTCATTCCATAGATTTGATGAGTTGGGGTTGTTAAATAATTTAATCTAAAAATTATGCTAACCAATAAACTTTTATTAAATTAAGATAATCGTTATTAATTAGTTAAAAAATAATAGTATTTGTTAGATAAATTCTGATTTATTTTTCCAAGACTTTTATTCATTTGTTGCTTATTAACGAAACGAATTAATAAATTTTTTATTAGCAATAATGAATTTTAAAAGTTGTTATTTATATCAAAAAGAGGTGATTTATCACCACTAAACATTTATCAATATATCGATTTATAGACAAAATTTTTAAAATATTTTTTGATGGTTTTAATCAAAATTGCTATAAATTGGGGTTGATTATAATTATTTGTATCACCTGCTTAAAATAATGGAGCTAATAATTAAGTGTTCTGTTATTATATTTACTAATAATAATTAGCGAAAAATGTTGATATGAAAATTCTCTTTGGTGTTCAAGGAACAGGAAATGGCCATGTCAGTCGTTGTAGAACGTTAGCAAAAGCTTTAAAGATAGCTGGCGCTGATGTTGACTATATTTTCAGCGGTCGTGATCCTAAAGACTATTTTGATATGCAGGCCTTTGGCAACTATACTACCTATCGTGGTGTCTCTTTTGCGACGCTTAATGGGAAAATTAATTTTCGTAAAACAGTACAACGAATTCGAGCTTTTCGGCTAGTAAAAGATGTACGTGAACTCGATTTATCAAAATATGATTGTATCATTAGCGATTTTGAGCCAGTTAGTGCTTGGGCTGCCCACCATCAGCATCGAGACTGTTTAGGTATCAGCAATCAGGCAGTATGCCAATATCTCAAGCCTAAAGAATATGGCATGATAGCAAATGTGATTATGAAGTATTATGCACCTGTCACTAATCCTATTGGCTTACATTGGTTTCATTTTGGACATAAATTGATTCCGCCAATGATTGACACTTTTGATGTTACACCAACTGAAGATGGAAATATTATTGTTTATTTGCCATTTGAAGCATTAGATGAAATTACACAATTGTTACAACAATTCCCAGATCATCAATTTATCTGTTTTCATCCAGGTATAAAGCAACTGTCTCAACAAAAAAATATCACTTTTCAACCTCTTGGTCGCGATAATTTTACCCATGCTTTAGTGAGTTGTTCTGGTATTATTACCAATACTGGTTTTGCCTTAATTTCTGAAGCTTTAGTTTTAGGTAAAAAGATTTTGACTAAGCCTGTATCAGGGCAATTTGAGCAAATCTATAATGCACAGTGTTTACACACTTTAGATATGGCAACTGTTATGGAGAATCTGAATAGTATCAAACTTAAGTATTGGTTGGGCTTATCTTCTCCTAAACCAACAATATATCCTGATGTAGCAACTGAATTAGCAAATTGGATAGTTTCCGGACAGACAGAGCCTTTACTTTCTCTAAGCCGTAGGCTTTGGAGTCAAACCATTTTTCCAGAAAATGTGAATCAACGAATTAAATCTTTAGGGTACGTGTAATTACTATGATTTTAAGTGTTATTGTTGCTATGGCACATAATCGTGTTATTGGCCTAAATAATCAAATGCCTTGGCATTTACCTGCTGATTTGGCGTGGTTTAAAAAAAACACGCTCAATAAGCCTGTTATTATGGGGCGAAAAACGTTTGAATCAATTGGTAGACCACTTCCTAATCGTCACAACATTGTTATTTCAAGACAAATAGAGCCCACTGATAATAAAATTTCTAATGTAAGCTGGGTAAAATCGATTGATGAGGCAATATCCCTTGCCCAAGCGCAACAACCCGATGAAGTTTTTATTATCGGTGGCGGTAATATTTATCAGCAAGTCTTGCCATTAATTGATCGGCTCTATTTAACGCATATTGATGCTGAGTTGCAAGGAGATACCTATTTTCCCGATTATTTACCCGAGCAATGGCAAGTAATTTATCAACAAGATCACCAAGCCGATGAAAAAAATAGTTATCCATATCAATTTCAAATTTTACAACGAAAATAACGTGTAATGCATTATCGCCACTTAAGCGTGGCGATAAATAAATTGTTAGCTTTGAAAACGTTTGGCTTCAATAACATCAGGTAGTTGCTTAATTTTATTGAGTATACGATTTAAAGAATCTTGATCAAAGATTTCCATATCTACCTCAATGGTCGCTAATTGTTGCTTCATATCAGAACGGCTTATTAGGCCAAGCACATTAACTTTTTCGTTAGCCAATATGGTGGTGATGTCTCTTAATAAACCGCTGCGATCATTGGCAACAATTTGGGTAACCATGGTATAACCTGAGTGAGTATCATCATTCCAAACGGCGTTAGTGATGCGTTCAGGAGCATGATTTTTTAATTCTTGTAACTGTTCGCAATCTGCCCGGTGGATTGAAATGCCGCGGCCTTGCGTTACAAACCCAGCAATAGGATCACCAGGGATAGGACGACAGCAATTAGCAATGGTGTACATTAAGTTGCCGACACCTTCAATAATGACTTCACTGCCTTTTTTATTCCCCGTTTTGTTGTTATTCTTAGTTTGTATAGTTGATTTTTGGGCTATTTGTTTTAAGACGGCTTCGTCTTCTTGTTCCGCAGTCGGTTTATTAAATTGAGCATTAATAAAATTAACTAATTGATTAATTCTAATATCACCACTACCAATGCCTGCAAGCACTTCGTCAAATGAGTGGGCATTGTATTTATTGATGAGTATTTTTTCGACACTTTTTAAAGTAATATTTAACGACTCAAGTTCATTTTGTAAAATTTGTTCGCCGGCGGCAATGTTTTTATCGCGATCTTGTTTTTTAAACCAAGCTTGAATTTTAGCTCTTGCGCGACTGCTGTTAACAAATCCTGTATTTGGATTCAGCCAATCGCGACTTGGATTAGGTTGCTTTTGAGTAATGACCTCAACTTGGTCGCCCATTTTTAAATTGTAGGTAAAAGGTACAATGCGACCACCTACTTTAGCACCAATACAACGATGCCCGACATCACTGTGGATATGATAAGCAAAATCAAGCGGAGTTGAGCCGGCAGGTAAATCCACCACATCGCCTTTCGGCGTAAAAACATAGACTCGATCATCAAAAATTTGGCTACGTACGGCTTCTTGAATTTCACCACTTTCAGACATCTCTTGTTGCCAAGTTAGAAGTTTACGTAACCAAGAAATTCGCTGATCATAAGCAGTCATTTTATCGGTACTGCCTTCTTTATATTTCCAATGCGCAGCAACACCTAGCTCTGCGTCATTGTGCATTTGTTCTGTTCGGATTTGAATTTCAATCGTTTTATGTTGTGGTCCATAAACAACCGTATGAATGGATTGATAACCATTAGGTTTTGGATTAGCAACATAGTCGTCAAACTCTTTGGCGATATGTTTATAATGGCTATGAACGATACCTAAAGCGTTATAACAATCTTCAATACGATCGCAAATAATCCTTACTGCACGAATATCATAAAGATCTTCAAATTGCAGATGTTTACGCTCCATTTTGCGCCAGATACTATAAATGTGTTTAGGTCGACCATAAACTTCTGCACGAATATGATCTTTATTCATTAAATCTTGTAGATGTTCAACAAATTGATCAATATACAGCTCACGATCTAAGCGCTTTTCATGTAGCTTTTTAGCAATAAGGCGATATTCATCAGGATATAAGTAACGGAAACAAAAATCTTCAAGTTCCCATTTTAGTTGACCAATACCTAATCGATTTGCAAGTGGTGCATAGATATTAAAGCACTCTTTAGCCGCTAAAACCTGCTCTTCTTGTGGTGCCGAGATTAAATCTCGCAAATAAGTAATGCGTTCAGCTAATTTAATGACGACACTGCGAAAATCATTGACCATAGCTAATAACATGCGACGAATACTATCAATTTGTTCAGTTGTCGCACTGCCATTACGAATTGCTCGTAAATGGCGAATTTCTTTCATTCTTACGATGCTGGAAATAATATTTGAGATTTCGCGGTCGAAATCCTCTGGAATATCTTCTCGACGAATAATTTTGGTATCAACAAAAGGAAGTAATAACGCGGCACACAGACTATTAATATCCATATTGAGCGTTGATAAGATTTCGACCATTTCAATTGCATTTTGGAAGCAGTGGATCTGTTCTGGCGCACCGGCACTGTTTTCAAAACAAAAATCCCAAACTTCTTTGAACTTTTTATAAGAGGTCGGATTGGTTAATAATAATTCTTGACTGGTCCATCTTTCAATATCAAATTGTGCAAGAGAATAATGCTCTTCACTGTGTTGATGGGCTCCTCTAACTGATACCATAATTATTATCCTACTTCGTTAGTAGCAACATTGATTCAATGTGCTTGGTTTGCGGAAACATATCCAAAATAGCAACTTGAGCAATTTTATATCCTTTATCAATAAATTGCTTACAGTCTCTTGCTAGAGTAGCAGGGTTGCACGAGATGTAAACAATCTTTTCAGGTGCTATTTTCACAATTTCTGCTGCAGCATTATAAGCGCCTGCTCTTGCAGGATCTAATAATACTTTTTCAAATGTAGCATGGTTCCATGTGTTAAATTGCTGTTTATCATCTAAATTATTGATTAAAAAATTTGTTTTAGCACAAATTTCTTTGTTATTTAATTGTGCATTGAATTTGGCTTTTTTAACCAGTGCACTGATGCCTTCAATCCCAGTAACCGATTTGCTTAATGTTGCCATTGGCAATGAAAAATTACCCATTCCACAAAATAGATCTAATACATTATCTGTTGGTTTTAATGTTAACCATTCCAAAGCTTGATTAATCATTTTTTGATTAATTTTGCTGTTTACTTGAATAAAATCAAGTGGACTAAAGGTTAACTTTAAATGATTGATTAAATAATAGTGTTCTTTGTTTCCAGTGATATGGACTAACTCTTCACCATAAAAATAGAGTGAAATGTTCTGCTCTTGGGCAAACTGTTTCAATAACTCGGTATCTTGAGATGCCATTGGCAAGGTATGCCTTAATACAATAATCACACCACTATCGACGGCGATTAATTCAATGTGGCCGAGTGCTTTTTTTTGGGTAATTTTGCGTAAACAATTTTGTAATGGGGCAAGTAATAAATCTAATTGTTCAACTAATATCGGACAATGCTCAATATTGATTATTTGACTTGATTCTGCTTGACGAAATCCAATAAATAATTCACCTTTAACTAGATTAATTGCTAATCTTGCCCGCCTGCGATAATGGTAAGGTTGATCTGCAATAATTTGGGGCGAATCTTTAATAACACTTGCTAAATGTTGTCCACTCTCTTTTTGTAATAAGTTGATAAGCGCCGAGTATTTGGCTTGCTGTTGTAAATGCGATGAGATATGTTGTAGTTCACAACCGCCACATTTTTGATAATATTCACATTGAGGTTTAACCCTTTCGTTACTTTGATTGTAATATTTTATGACGGTTGCTTTAGCATAATTTTTTTTATCTTCGGTCAACTTAATATCAACGGTTTCATCAGGCAAGGCTGATTTGATAAAAATTGTTTTTCCGTTATGGCTAGCAACGCCTTGTCCAAATGCATCAAGTGACGAAACGGTAACGGTCAATTTTTGTGAGGTGTGCTTTTTTTTAGGTGGGGTGTAAAATTTAACCATAATCGTAAGTTTAAAATCTAAGTAAGTCTTTGTAACAATTCTTTTTTAACATGAACAGGCACTAAATTGGTAATATTGCCGCCATGGTAAGCCACATCTTTAACAATAGTTGATGAAATAAAGCCCATTGCAATTGATGGCATCAAAAATATAGTATCTAAATCTGGCTTTAATGCGCGATTCATTTCAGCTAATTGCCTTTCATACTCAAAATCATGCGTTGTACGCACACCACGAACAACTACAGTCGCATTATGTGTTTGAGCAAAATTAGCCATTAAATTATCGAAACCAATCACTTCAACATTTAGTAGGTGTTCAACCGCAGTCGAAGCTAAATTAACCCTTTCTTCTAATGTGAAAAGGGTATTTTTATTAGGGCTTTCTGCTACCGCAACAATTAAACGAGGAAAAAGTAATGACGCTCGGGTAATGAGATCAATATGCCCATTAGTAATTGGATCAAAAGTTCCAGGAAAGATAGCGGTTAAAGTTTTGCTTTTCATTTATTAGTTTATCCATTAGCAAAGATATGAATATCATACCTAATTTTAGCTTGGATTGTTAGTAAACTAGCCAAAAATCTTGTTTAAATTTAGCGGTAATCTAAAATAAAGTAATTGAATATTGTTAATTTTAGAAGTTATTGATTGAAATAAATGATATTGAAGTGATTGGACTAATTAAAAGGGGTATGATAATTTTGTTGTTAATTTTACCCTATACAGGTAGTGCTAGTATGATCGAAAAAAGAGACCATTTGATCGGTTCTTGCTATTTAGATGAAAATATTTTTATCAGAGAAGTTAAATTAAAGAATAATAAACATAAACAAGAACCATTGTTATTAGTTCATGGTGCTCGAGTCCCAGGTATTGGTTCGTTTGATTTACCTGTTCAAGGAGGATCGTTAGCAGAAGATTTGGCTCAGGCTGGGTTTGATGTCTATATTATTGATTTGCGAGGCTATGGTAAATCAAGTCGTCCTAAAGAGATGTCTCGACCTGCAAGTGAATCTAAACCATTAGTCCGTACGCCCGCAGCAATTGATGATTTAAAGTGCGCTGTGAATCAAATATTAAAATGGACAGATTCCCAAAAAATAAATATTTTGGGTTGGGCTACAGGTGGGCATTGGGCTGCCGCCTATGCTGAGCAACATAATGATAGTGTTAATAAGTTGATTATTTATAATTCATTATATGGTGCTGTTGACGATCATAAATTATTAGGTAAAGGCTCAGTATTTGAAGATAAATTAAATCCAAAACAATTCAATCACAGTATTGGTGGTTATCAATTAAATACTAAAGAAAGTTTGTTTCAGGCTTGGGATTTAAGTATTCCTTTGGTTGAAAAAGATTTATGGCGGGATTCTTTAGTTGCTAATGCTTATGCTCAAGAGGCGATGAATTCTGATCCTGAATCTTTTTCTCATATACCTCCTCAATTTCGCTCACCAACAGGGGCAATGGCAGATAGTTTTGAATTAGCTATTGGTCAAAAGCAGTGGCAAGCCAAACATTTATTGATGCCGATATTAGTTATTTTCTCGCAAAATGACTTTTGGAGCCGTAAAGCGGATGCTTTAGCTATTGTTAATGAAGCTAAGCAAGCACATTTGTTAGAAATACCCGATGGCACACATTTTGTGCATTTAGATCGTGCTGAAAAAGGGCGAAGTTTATTTGTTTCTTCTGTAATTGATTTTCTTAATTCAGATAAATAAATTTAAAGAGTTTGTTATTTTGTTTTAATTATAAAAATTCAATAACAATCCACCAATATATATTGTTTATAAGTATAAAAAGCCTTTACTCTATTTTTTTATGATGGATGAACACAATAATTGTTCATCCATAATTAGTTACCTCATAACTTATCTATCATAAATTGATAACAAATTTGATGATGATAAGTTTGATTCGGTTCCAAAAAACAGCTAGGTTGTGGCCAATCGGGATGATTTGGACTATCTGGTAGAAACTGCGCTTCTAATGCGATACCCGCAAAATTGTGATATTCGCCATTATGTCTATTCGGCGTATGTTGTAAAAAATTACCCGTATAAATTTGTAGTGCCGGTAAAGTCGTTGTCACATTCATCTTCACTTTTTTATCGGCGGATATTAGTTGAGCGGCAATGGGTTGTGATTTATCTAATAAATAAGCATGATCATAACCACCAGTGATTTGCCTATCTGGGCTTTGTAGTAATTTATCAGAGATTAGTCTTGGTATGCGTAAATCCATATCATTTTGGCTAACATTAACTAAATCACCGTTTGGGATGCCGTCGCGATCGACGGGTAAATAAAAGTCAGCATTCACTTGTAAAGTGTGATTAAGGATATCTTTGCTGGTTTCTCCATCCAAATTAAAATAAGCATGATTGGTTAGATTGACTGGGGTCGTTTTGGTCGTAATAGCATTAAAAGAGATAATAACTTGATTGTCATCGGTGAGTTTATAGGTTACTTCAACCTTGAGTTCACCTGGATAGCCTTGATCTCCATCAGGTGAAATCAAGGCAAATGTGACTTGCTTGTCAGATTTAGATTGAATATGCCATAGTTGTTTATCAAATCCTAATTTGCCACCATGCAGCTGGTTTACCCCTTGATTTGCGCTAAGTGAGTAACTTTTTTTATTGACCTTAATGGTTGCGTTTGCAATTCGGTTAGCATATCGACCAATAGTAGCACCTAGATAGGCATCTTGTTGTGCGTATTGTTCAAAAGTTTTGCAACCAAGTAATACTTCTCGGTTTTGTTCTGCAATGGGTAATTCACATGAAAGCCAGGTTGCTCCCCAGTTTGAGAGCTTAATTATCATACCTTGTTTATTTGAAAGTGTAACAATCTGTTTTATAGGCATAAAGCGTGCACTCCTTTGCTTGGTTTGCAGACATAAAAATCTTCTTTGATACCAAATTTTTTAAAATAATTATCATTAACCACAGCTTTGACATCGTCGACTTTATTTTTTGGAACTAGTGCGACAACACAGCCTCCAAAACCGCCTCCTGTCATGCGTACACCACCTTGCGCACCAAGGATGTTGTGGATTATTTCAACAAGATAATCAATGGCTGGCACAGTGATTTCAAAATCATCACGCATAGAATTATGACTTTGCGCCATAAGGTTTGATAACAATGTATAGTCGCTGTTTGCTAGCGCTAAAGCAGCTTTTAAGGTGCGTTCGTTTTCAGTAATTATGTGACGAGCGCGTTTAAAAACAATAGGATCAAGCTTATTTTCAATTCGTTTCAATTCATCTAAAGTTACATCGCGTAACGCTTTTACTCCTAGCGCTTTAGCTGCTGTCTCACATTGTTGGCGACGAGAGTTGTATTCGCTATCGACTAAACCACGTTTGATATTTGAATTGATAATTACTACGGCAAAATCTTTGGGTATTGAAACAGGATATGATTCTAAAGATCGGCAATCAATCAATAAGGCATGTTGTGCTTGCCCAAGAGCAGAAATCAGTTGATCCATAATACCGCAATTACAACCGACAAATTGATTTTCAGCCTCTTGACCTATCAATGCTAATTGGGTGCCATCTAATGGCAAATCATATAAAACTTGGAACATTTTTGCTACGGCAACTTCAAGGGATGCTGATGAACTTAGTCCTGCACCTTGTGGCACATCACCACTAATAGCTAGATCAACCCCTTGAATAGTATTAGTATGTTTTTTTAAATGTTTGACTACACCACGTACATAATTGGCCCATTGGTGTTTTGAATGTTTTTCAATTGGAAAATCCAATGAAAATTCGTCTTGCTCATTATCATAGTCAACTGCAATAACTCGAATCAGATTATCTGAACGTTTATGACAACTGATTACTGTTTGATAATTAATAGCACAAGGTAGGACAAATCCGTCATTATAATCAGTGTGTTCCCCAATTAAATTTACGCGGCCTGGTGCTTGTATGAATGTATCTGGTTTATAGCCAAATTTAATTTCAAATGCTTGCGAAGTTTTATTGATTAATTCTTTCATTTATCTATCCTTTATATTTTTATAATGCATATCACTTACATTACGCAGTCTTTCGGCTGCCTGTTCTGGCGTTAAATCACGTTGTACTTCGGCTAGCATTTCGTAACCGACCATAAATTTTTTGACTGTCGCTGAACGTAACAAAGGTGGATAAAAGTGAGCATGTACTTGCCAATAGTCATTTTTATTTTGCATAAATGGTGCACCATGCCAACCCATTGAATAAGGAAAAGAACAGCGAAATAAATTATCATAACGACTGGTTAATTTTTTGAGTGCAATAGCTAAATCACTTTGTTGATCGTTTGTTAATTGGGTTAATTGTGGAATATGTGTTTTAGGTAACAGTAGTGTTTCAAATGGCCATATTGCCCAAAAAGGAACCACCGCTAACCAGTATTTAGTTTCAACAACAATTCGATCACGATTTTTTAGTTCTTTTTCAACATAATCAACCAATAGATTTCGCTGATATTTTTCATAATAATTACGCATATTAAGATCTTCACGCGCAATTTCATTGGGTAAAAAACTATTTGCCCAAATTTGTCCATGCGGGTGAGGATTTGAACACCCCATTATTGAGCCTTTATTTTCAAAAATTTGTACCCAAGGATATTTTTTGCTTAATTCTTGTTGTTGACTGATCCACGTTTTGATCACACCTTCAATGGCAGATAAATCCAGTTCCGGCAAAGTTTTACTGTGATCAGGTGAAAAACAGATAACGCGACTGGTGCCTCTGGCACTTTGCATTTGAAACAGTGGATCGTTGTTATCTGGTGAAATAGGTGTATCTTCGATTAACGCAGCAAAATCATTGGTAAATACAAAAGTCCCCTTATAATCGGGATTGATATCACCCGTGACTCGCTTGTTACCTGCACATAAAAAACAAGTTGGATCGTGACTTGGTTTTTGTTCGTCATTTATCTCTTCTTGTTGTCCTTGCCAAGGGCGCTTTGCTCTATGTGGTGAAACAAGTACCCATTGATTAGTCAATGGATTATAACGACGGTGAGGATGATCAGCTGGGTTAAAAATATCCATTTTTGCCTCTTTAAGTATGATTTTGCTGCTATTATTATCGAACTTCAATTCAATCAGGGTAACCTTGTGGATTATTAGATTGCCAATTCCATGAATCTTTTACCATATCATCAAGCGTGAGTTTGGTTTTCCAGCCTAATATTTGCTCGGCTTTGTTAGCATCGGCCCAGAAAGCGGGTAAATCACCTGCTCGGCGTGGTGCAAAATGCCAATTAAGTGGTTTACCAGATGCTTTTTCAAAAGCTTTGATAACTTGTAAAACACTGTAGCCAACACCAGAACCTAAATTATAAATGTGAATTCCAGATTTATTTTGATCAGCTTTAAGAGCGGCAATATGTCCGTCAGCCAAATCTACAACGTGAATAAAATCACGTACACAAGTACCATCTTCAGTTGGATAATCATTACCAAATACAGCAAGTGAATCACGTTTACCCACCGCAACTTGAGTAATATATGGCATCAGATTATTTGGAATTCCTAGAGGATCTTCTCCCATTAAGCCACTAGGATGAGCACCAACTGGGTTAAAGTAACGTAGTAGTGTTAGTGACCAATCAGGTTCGGCAACGGCTAAATCCATCATGCATTGCTCAACCATAAGTTTACTTTTACCATATGGACTAGTAGGTAATCCTTGAGGTAGTGTTTCAACATAAGGAACGGGTGCTAATTCACCGTAAACCGTGGCTGAAGAACTGAATACCAATTGTTTAACTCCTGCATCACGCATCGCTTTCATTAAAACAATGCTGCCGTACACGTTATTTTCATAGTATTCAAGAGGTTTGTATACTGATTCACCAACAGCTTTTAAACCAGCAAAGTGAATAACGGCTTTAATATCATGCTCTTTAAAAATTGTAGCTAATAATTTTGCATCACAAACATCTCCCTGGTAGAAGATAACAGGTTTTCCTGTGATGGTTTGTATCCTTTCTAATACTGAAGCTTTGCTATTGAATAAATTATCAATAATAATTGGTGTATATCCTGATTGAATTAGTTGGACACAAGTATGACTACCTATATATCCACAACCACCAGTTACTAATATTTTCATATAAATACCTTAATTTAAGCTAATTATGTTTTTTCAAATCTGAATTAATTACCTGATTCTTCATTTTTTGTATATTTAACAACATTCCATGGTCCACGTCCTGATAATGTAAATGAAGAAAGCAGTGTAAAACTAAATGCGATGAAGCCAAGGACTAAATAAGTTCCATCAAAGCCAATTTTAACATACATTAAACCAGCAAAAGAAGACATAAACATGATAGATAATTGTTTTGCAAAACAAAATGCAATTAAGTAAACGGTTGCTGATAAGCGGATAGGGAAATGTGTAGTGATATATTTAAACGCGCCAACGAGTAATAATGGTGCTTCAAACATATGTAATGTTTTTAATATTATCACTTCAACGGCGGTACTAGCAAATGCTGAGCCAGTTATGCGAATTGACATAATAGCACCAGCAATCAATAAGGTATTTTTACTGCCGATTTTCATTACAATTATTGGTGCAAAAAACATTACTGTAGCATTTAAAAATTCACCAAGCGTTGTGACATAACCAAATGCTTCCCGACCAACTTGTTCACTAGAAAAGAATGAAGTAAAAAAGTTAGCAAACTGTTGATCAAACACATCATAAGTACATGCAACACCAACGATATAAAGCATAAAGAACCATGTTTTACGCATGCGGAGTAAATCTAAAGCCTGTTTTAGATTGAAAGGTTCTGGCTTATTTAATCCCATTTGTTCAATAACGTCAGTTGTTGAGGTTTTTGCTGGGTCGGCGATCTTGACTAAAACTAGAAGAATCAGTGCAAATCCAGAACATAACCAATAAACCGCATTGACGTTTTTTGATATCATAATCCCAACAAATGAAGCACAAATTGCCCAACCAAAACAACCAAACATACGACTGCGACCAAATTCAAAACCACTGCGACGACTGATTTTTTCAACTAATGCTTCTATAGACGGCGCTCCACCACTAAATACCATACCTAGATAAAATCCACCTACAATAGCGCCTAGTGTGACATTAAATTTGAGTAGAGGTCCAAATACAAAAATAAAGAATGGTCCAAACAATACTAATAGCAAGGTAATAATCCAAAGGAGGTGTTTTTTTAATCCCAATTTATCTGAAATCAAGCCAAAAATAGGTTGAAAAACTAAAGCAAATAGCGAGATAAATGAAAAAACGTATCCTGTACTTGCTTGATCTAGTCCAATCATTTTCAACCAAACTGGAAAAAATGGGACATATGCTCCCATAATAAAAAAGTAAAGGAAAAAATATAGGCTGAACACCCAATAATTCTTATTATGCAGTGATGACGTAATGTTTTGATTCATGATGAACTTCCTTTGTTAAGCTTTAAATGACTTAGCATCATTTAGAAATCGTTTACACTTTTATCTAAAAAGTTGTTGATTTAAATTAATGCTATCACTTTATATATCCCAAAAAAGTGATCTAGTTAACATTTTATGAAATCGATTACATTTTTGTTTTTCTGATATTTGTCAAAAAGTTTCAGGTTATGCTAACGTTTCAGTATATTTTTATATTGTTTTTATTATTATCTAAGATAATGACAATCAAAATAGTGGAATTTAATCAATAATTGCTCAAATCAAATAAATTTCTTAATTCTTTCACATTCAGATTTATATTATAAAAAAGTAATTTATGAAACCGATTACAATAATTGGTCGCAAAGGTATTCAATAGAGTGTTTTAGATTAGATTGATTTGATATCTTCTTATGACAAAGATTAAAAATAGCAATTATAAGTGAAATTAAAATTGTTATGATATGAATATACACCATTTATTATTGTGATAGTTAATAATCTGATTGAAGTAATAATTGGGCTTTTTGTATCACAATGACCAGTAAGTTTTTCTTAGTACTGTATTGAATCATAGTGAAAACCAATTTTAAATTTGTTTTTATTTTATCTGACTTTTAAAAAATTAGCTTTCAATAGATCGTTGTGTATAGTTCATCATAAGTAAGTTTTTGGGATAGGCTTATAGTTAGCCATCTTTTATTGGGATAGTTGGCTTGATATTTTATCTTAATTTTTGAAAGAAAAATTTATAAGAGTGGGCAATTATATTTTTGGTTATATATTTAGAAAAAAGATCAAGTTTTCCACCGATGAGTATCGGTGGAAACTATTTATTATATAAAAATTAAAAGACTATTCATTGATATTTAAACGTTTTGCAAAATCTGCCCAATCATAATAACCATCATTATTGACAGAAGCATTTTCTAACTGTAGTTGATAATGTTGTGGTGGATTATTAATATCAATTGCCTGTCCTGTATAAAGTTGTTCAAAACTTTGATAAACGTATTCGGCTTTAAAAAAGTATTTGTCAGAAGAAATATGGCGATAGCGTTGGAAGATAACCATTCCCCCGATTGGTGTATTTTCACATTGGTTTGGAAGTTGGTATGGAGCAAAATCTAAAGCGCCGAGCAATGCTGCAATGGTACTATCATGACCAACGAGTAAATTTACCTTATGCTGTTTATTGTGTAGTAAATCATCTATTTTATTGATTAATAGCTTACTAATGTGTTGAGCAATGGTTTTGGTGTGAAATACTAAATCAATGTAGTGGTTACGAATTTGTATTAATTGTTGCCATTGTTCTCGGCTGGTTATTTTTCCCCATGCAATTTGATCTTTTGGAAATGCAGAATAATATTGTAATAAGAAAGCATCAACTGCACAAATTCCGATAGCTAATGGACCATGTAATTCAGGCTCTTCATTTTTCTTAAAATAGAGTTCATTAGGAATATCCGCAAAATCACACCGATATAGAGCATATAATTGTGATTGTGGATACTCCAGTATATCTGATACCATTTGATAAGCTGGTGCTAAATTTTTAAAAATTGCGCCAGCTTTATCAGCTTCTTCAATATCGTTTAATACTGCTTGTTTTAATTTTGGAGATTCATCTTTTATACTTGGATCAAAAATCGGATCCATTTTTTCAATGGTATATTTGTGATGGATAGGAATGTCATAACCCGCAAAAGCGCCATTAACCAAGAACTGAGCTGTTGCTACCGTTCTTTGAAGACTATTAGCATAAACATAGATATCTGGGTTTTCAGGTTCAATATTAATATTTTTTTGCTCAAGCCATTGTGATAGATAATGTCCAAAGAAGGCTTCTAATGCGCCACCTCGTGTCGTTAAATAACCATAAGCATGATCCCAGCTAGGCCATTTTAATGGGCTGGACTTTTCTAAAAATGCTATCGTGTTTTCTAGCGGTGTACGGATACCGTGACGACTTAATATAACGACTTTGTCTAATTGGTATTGATTGTTGTTCATTTAGTTATCCATCCTTGTTTATACAAATAATTTAAAATGAAATCTCGTTGCCCTTTGATAATTGTTTCTGCAATTTTATCACTCCAACCATTCGTTTTTTGATTAGTTAGTCGATGACCATAGTATTGACGCATCTGAGTATCATATTGTGCTAATAATTGATCATTAATTGGTTGATAGTGATTTTCAAAAAAAACTAATTCTTTCGGTAATCTTGGTTTGATATCTGGATTTTGGTCAGGATAGCCAATACAAAGCCCAAAAAGCGGAAGAACATATTTAGGTAAGGCAAGTAATTGTGTTACTTTCTCAATATTATTGCGTAATCCACCAATATAAACCGTGCCTAAACCTAATGATTCCGCTGCAATAACGGTATTTTGTGCCATAAGAGCCGTATCAATGCAACCCACTAAAAGCTGTTCTGCTTTTTCAAGTGGAATGGTTGGGTCAATTTGAAAATGCCGATTAAAATCGGCACAAAACACCCAAAATTCAGCAGCTTGATTTATATAATTTTGATCTCCAGCATAATGTGCTAATTTTGAGCGATTCTCGCTATCAGTAATTCTAATTATTGTAGCGCATTGTAAAAAATTGGAGCTTGGAGCCGATTGTGCTGCTTGAACAAGTGATTCTATCTGTTCGTTGGTTAACACCGTTGATTGGTAGGACCGAATTGAACGACGATGACAAATTAAATCAATTGTTTTATTTTGCATAATGACTCCTTGTTACGCTATTTTTTTATGAACTGTAAATCCCAAACACCATGACCTAAATTTTGTCCACGTTTTTCAAATTTGGTAATAGGTCGATCTTCTGGTCTTGGAATATAGTCTTTTGTAGCTGATAAATTTTCAAAACCTTCAGCTTCGTTTAAAACCTCTAACATATGTTCAGCATAGTTTTGCCAGTCAGTAGCTAAATGTAAAATACCGTCTATTTTTAATTTTTGCCGAATTAATTGTACAAATTGTGGCTGAATAATGCGACGTTTGTTATGTCTTGCTTTATGCCATGGATCGGGAAAGAAGATTTGCACTTTATCTAACGAATGATTAGGGATCATGTTTTCTAAAACTTCTACAGCATCATGACACATTAGTTTTAAATTAGATAATTGGTTTTCTTCAATAGCCATTAAACAAGCACCAACACCTGGTTTATGAACTTCAATCCCTAGAAAGTTTTTATCCGGCGCATTTCGAGCCATTTCAACTAATGATGCTCCCATACCAAATCCAATTTCTAAAACGGCAGGTTCATTTTCATCAAAGCATATAGGTGAGTTTGAATGGTATTCAATGCCAAATTTTGGCCATAAATTATTTAATGCCTGTTCTTGACCTTTAGTTAAACGACCTTGTCGTAGTACAAAACTTCGGATGGTTCTTTTGGATTGGATTTCTGGGTTATCGCTATTTAATTTTTCGTTCATCACGTTATCTACTTAGCTTATGGAATTTTGTAAAATTGATTAATGGATTTGTACGTTAGTTTACTCGATTTTGGGGTCTCAGCCAAAGTATCTTAAAAGTAAATTTTTTTAATTAGCAATTTTGATATATATTTCAAATATTTTTGATAAATTTTTATATTGTGGTTGAGCATGATAGATAAATAATTATATAATTATGGTCCCGATTTAACCGATTACTAATAAAGTAATCATAATAACATGCTTGAGGATTTCTCGTGCCTGATATGAAGCTTTTTGCTGGTAATGCCACACCGGAACTAGCAAAACGTATAGCTAATCGTCTTTATACTTCTCTTGGTGACATTGTCGTAGGCCGTTTTAGTGATGGTGAAGTAAATGTCCAAATTAATGAAAATGTCCGTGGTGAAGATGTTTTTATTATTCAATCAACTTGCGCGCCAACCAATGACAATTTAATGGAATTACTGGTAATGATTGATGCAATGCGTCGAGCATCTGCTGGTCGTATTACTGCTGTTATTCCTTATTTTGGTTATGCGAGGCAAGATCGTCGAGTTCGTTCAGCTCGTGTGCCTATTACCGCTAAAGTGGTTGCTGACTTTTTATCAACCGTTGGTGTGGATAGAGTATTGACAGTAGATCTTCATGCTGAACAGATTCAAGGTTTCTTTGATGTGCCTGTTGATAATGTATTTGGTAGTCCAGTTATTTTAGAAGATATGTTGCAACGTGATTTTGAACGCCCAATTGTGGTATCACCTGATATTGGTGGTGTTGTGCGTGCGCGTGCGATTGCAAAACTTTTAAATGATACAGATATGGCGATCATTGACAAACGTCGTCAGCGCGCTAATGAAGCAGAAGTGATGAATATTATTGGTGATGTTGCTGATAGAGATTGTATTTTAGTTGATGATATGATTGATACAGCTGGTACGCTTTGTAAAGCGGCCGATGCCTTGAAGGCGCGCGGAGCTAAAAGGGTGTATGCTTATGCAACGCATCCAATTTTCTCAGGCAAAGCCGTCACTAACATTAAAAACAGTGCAATTGATGAAATTGTTGTTTGTGACACAATTCCATTAACCGCTGAAGTTAAGGCATTAAAAAATGTGCGTCAATTAACTTTATCAGGTATGCTTGCTGAGGCAATTCGCCGTATTAGTAATGAAGAATCAATTTCAGCAATGTTTCATTACTAATTGATTTTAACATTATGATTACTAGCCCCTTTTTGGGGCTTTTTCACTTATAGCAATACATATTATCAAATTATCATGACAACTATTAAACTTATTGTAGGACTTGCTAACCCAGGCAATGAATATGCTGCAACTCGCCATAATGCGGGTGCGTGGTTTGTTGATCAATTAGCTGAACGATATCATCAATCATTAAAAAATGAACCTAAATTCTTTGGTTACAGTTCAAGGATAACCCTTTCTGGTCAGGATGTTCGTTTGTTAGTGCCAACAACCTTTATGAACTTAAGCGGTAAAGCTGTGCAAGCTATGGCTACATTTTACCAGATTAAACCAGAAGAGATTCTTGTTGCACATGATGAACTTGATGTTAATCCTGGTATAGCCAAATTCAAGTTTGGTGGCAGTCATGGCGGGCATAATGGTTTGAAAGATATTGCCAGTAAATTAGGTAATAATTTGAATTTTTATCGCTTAAGAATCGGTATCGGTCATCCTGGTGATAAAAATAAAGTAGTAGGTTTTGTTTTAAACAAGCCATCTAAGTCTGAACAAGATTTGATTGATAAAGCGATTGACGAATCAGTATGTTGTACTGAAATTTTGCTGTCTGATGGTATTGAAGCCGCGATGAATCGACTGCATGCTTTTAAAGCCTAGTGAATAGGTTTGATGTTATCTTACCGATAACATGATATTTTTTAATAAAAAATCCACCTATAACAGAAGGTGGATTTAATATACTTTAGTCCATTGCTTTAAGAGAAAAGATGAGCTACATTTCCGCCTTTTTCTGCAATTTTTTTCATTACTGCTTTAATTAGCCATGTATTCATGGCAGCTGTATCATCAGTACTACCTGTATAATCAAGTTCTTTAGCTAATTTTTTACGAGCATCTAAACTGTTATCTAAGCCTAAAAGTTTTAAAAGATCAACAATTGATGTCTTCCAGTTGAGTTTTTCAGGAAATTTTTTAGCTAAGTCTTCAAGAATTGCCATAACATCAACATTTGATGTTGGTGTTTGATTTCCTGAATTTTGTTGATTCTGCTGGTTCTGTTGATTTTGATCTGGTTTAGCTGGTGCTGTATCTTTGTTATTACCTGTTATATTATTGACTTGATTTTTTACAGCATCAGTAACATTGCCTACTGCGGCTTGTGCACTTGGAAATATTTTAGAAAAAATACTATTTAAGATACCCATATTACACCTCTTATGTTTAAACTGCTTTTGAAAAGACTGCTTAACGATATAGATGTAGAAAATACCTTTCTAAGTATAGCGTTTTAGTATGAATTGTGTCAAAGCAACAATAATTTAATAGCATTTTTTGTGATGTTCATATTGCCTGATTCATTCTTACCTTAACTAATAAATATTTTTCAATAAATTTTGTTTTAAGTTTAGAGTAATAAATTAATAATTTTTAGAAGTTATTAATGATATTGAAAATGGTCAAGATGTTATACCAATTTTAATGATTATGTGATTAATATCACATTTTGGATTAATTTTGGAATACTACATTAAAAAATAACGGTAATATTTGGTTTACCAATTTTGGTGTCACTAATTATATTATTGAAATTTATATTACAATTAGAGGTTATTATGAGTGCAATATTGAAGTCAGGAGGATATGTCCGTTGGCTTATGATTATTTTATTTGCAACGGGAGTTATTCTCAATTACGTTGATAGAAATGCCTTAGGCATTATGGCTCAGGAAATTATTAAAGATCTAAATATTACACCTAAAGAATACTCATATATTACAGGTGCTTTCCAATTAGCCTATACTATTTTTCAACCTATTGTTGGATGGTTTGTTGATGTGATAGGCCTACGTATTGGATTTGCAATTATGGTTGTTATATGGTCCATTATGTGTGTACTTCATGCAGGCGCGGGCACATGGATACATTTGGCTATTTTACGTTTTTTTATGGGAGCCGCTGAATCAGTTGTTGCTCCTGCAAATGCAAAAGTCATTAGTTTATGGTTTCCAAAAAAAGAGCGAGCGATAGCTAATGGTTGGAGTATGGTCGGTTTTTCTTTAGGTGCAATGATCGCTCCTCCTTTGATATATACTATTCATCAATTTGGTGGATGGCAATTAGCATTCTTAATTCCAGGTTCTTTAGGAATAATTTGGGCTGGTATATGGCTTTTATTCTTTAACCAACCGTCAAAAAGTCGTTTTCTGTCTGAAGCTGAAAAGAAATATATCCTTTCAGAGCAAGATGATAGCGAAAGTCAGCAAAATAAAAATATTTTTGTTGCTATTAAACAAGTGGTTAGTAAGAAGAAATTTTATGGTATTGCTATTCCTGCATTTTTAGCTGAGCCAGCCTGGGCTGCGGTTAACTTTTGGGTACCATATTATTTGTTAACCGAACGAGGTATGCAATTGAAAGAGATGGCAATGTTTGTGTGGATTCCATTTCTTGCTGCTGATTTTGGTGGCTTATCATCTGGATATTTTTCTAGAATGTTAAATAAACATTTTGGTCTTTCTCGAATAAATGCCGCATGTACAACTTATTTAGGTGCCGCTTTTTTCATGTTATCAATGGCCTTTGCTAGTTTAACTGAAAGCCCTTATACGGCTATCGCATTAATTGCAATTGGTGCATGGGGACATCAAATGTTATCAGCGATGTTAACTATTCAAGTTATTGAAAATTTTTCAGGAAAAGAAGTATCAACAGTGAATGGATTACGAGGAAGTTCTGCTTGGATAGCTAGTTTTTTATTTACTATAATTGTTGGACAATTTGTTGAAACTATTGGTTTTAAACCATTTTTTATTACTATGGGCTTTTTAGATATTATCGGTGCTATCATAATGTGTTCTTTGTTATATCAAAGAGACCACAAAAATAATAGGTAATTTCACATGTTATTTATAGAAACACATCCTAACTATAAATATATAAGAAAAATAGCATGTATATCATGCTATTTTTATGCATAATCATAAAAATAAAAAAGCTCATGATTATGAGCTTTTAAGTACTATAATTAACTTTTACTCGAAAATTGCACGTCTAATTGCATATTCAACGCCACGAATTTCAGCTAAACCTCTTAAGCGTCCTATAGCTGAATAACCTGGATTAGTTTTCTTTTTAAGGTCATCAAGCATCTGGTGGCCATGATCTGGTCGAACTGGTATTAAGCGGTTTATACCGGCTTTTTTGCGCCGTTCTTCTTCAGCAATAAGAACTTTAATTACGCCATACATATCAACGTCACCAGCTAGGTGATCACCTTCATGGAAAGATAATGGATTATCTTCACGAACTGTTGCTCGTAGATGAATAAAATAAATTCGATCGGCAAATTTTTCAGCCATAGTAACTAAATCATTATCGTTACGAACACCATAAGAACCAGTACAAAAGCAAAAACCATTATGAGAGCTATCAATAGTCTCTTTTATCCATTGCATATCTTCAATTGTTGAAACAATGCGAGGTAAACCTAAAATTGGTCTAGGAGGATCATCTGGATGAACGGTTAATACAACACCAACTTCTTCTGCAACAGGTACAATAGCTTTTAAAAAATAAGCATAGTTTTCACGTAATTTAGCTTTATCGATGCCGTCATAAGTTGCAAGATGTGCTCGAAACTGATCAAGTGAATAGCCTTCTTCGGCACCGGGTAATCCAGCAATAATATTTGCCACAAGTTTATCTTTATCCGCTTGTGTCATTGTTTCAAAATATTTTTTTGCTAAAAGAATATCTTCTTGGGTGTAATCTTTTTCTGCATCAGGTCGTTTTAAAATATGGATATCAAATGCTGCAAAGGCAATTTGATCAAAGCGAAGTGCTTTTGAACCATCAGGTAATTGGTAACCAAGATCAGTGCGAGTCCAATCTAATACTGGCATAAAATTGTAACAAACCGTATCAATACCACAAGCAGCTAAATTACGAATTGATTGTTGGTAATTGGCGATATGTTGTTCAACATTACCTGAGTGGGTTTTTATCTCCTCATGAACCGGAATACTTTCAACAACTGACCAAGTTAATCCTTTATCTTCAATCATTTTTTTTCGTTTTTGAATTTCATCAGTTGTCCATATTTCACCATTTGGTATATGGTGCAATGCAGTAACAATTCCTGTTGCTCCTGCTTGCCTGATATCATCTAATGATACTGGGTCACTAGGTCCAAACCAACGCATTGTTTGTTCCATCTAAAATCTCCTCAATGATTCTTCATTTAGTTAAGTCATTCCAAAAGGAAGATCCAGAAACAATGCATATTTCCAGCTATTGATTAACAATAGTGACTGGAATAGAGTCAAATAAATAACCATCAAAATTTGGATCTTCACTGTCAGAAACAGTCATCAATGTTTGTTTAACATTTTCTAGGTGTTGCCACATAGCATGGCGTGCAGCCATAGCATCTTTTAACTGTAACGCTTGTAGAATTTTTTCGTGATCATATAACCACTTTTTTCGGTAGCTATGATCGGTAATTCTACTTTGTAGCTGGTCCCACATTTTACTTGTAGAGCGTTTAGCCCATAGGTCTTCCAATAAATGCTCAAGTATTGAATTTTTGGTAGCTCGAGCTATAGCAATGTGAAACATTTCATCAGCACTATAGTCATCAAGAACTTCTTGTTCTAAAATTTGTCGTTCTTGTTCTAATATCGCTCTTAATTCAACAATATCGGCTTTTACAATTTGTGAAGCTGCAAAAGCGGCAATATTGCTTTCAATTAATTGCCTAGCTTGTAATAACTCAAATGGACCTAAATCTTCTTCTTCAATTTTCCTATCTTTTTCAGATAAGACTTCATCAGGTAAACCAATTACATAAACACCAGAGCCTTTTTTTACTGCAACTAAATTTTCAAGCTCTAACATAATCAATGCTTCACGAACTACCGTTCTACTGACATTAAAGGTTTCAGCAATGTCTCTTTCTGGTGGTAGTCGATCACCGATTCTAAAGGTTCCGCTTTTTAATAATGATTTCAACTCATTACCAATTTCTTGATAAAGTCGATTGACCCTTGACATAATCTATAGTCCTCAGAATAATTTTAATTTTTATTCAGATTATTATACGCTAATTATTACAACTCTTATAAGTCTATAATAATAGAAAATTGTCATGTCCTTTAGATTGGTTTACCAATATTGTTTAGCATTATAGTGTTTTTCGCAACTTCTTCTAAAATATAAACCAAAAAATGTGATAAAAGTCACAAAAATTAAAAAATAAAGATGAAACTTTTATCAACAAGTGAAAACATGTCTTATCAATAAGTACTATCAACTAGTTAATTATGGTGTATTACATGTTAAATTTATTAAATACTTCCCTAACAATTGAACATAAACCTTTATACGATCGAGAAAAAACTATAGCGCGGATTGTACATATAGGTTTTGGTGCCTTTCATAGGGCTCATCAAGCATTATTTACTGATCGTTTGTTAAATAAAGGCAACAGTGATTGGGCTATTTGTGAGGTGAATATTGTTGGCGGTGAAGAGTTAATCAATGATATTCGAAAACAAGACCATCTCTATACAGTACTAGAAAAAGGAGCAACAACTAAACAAGCCTATATTATTGGCAGTGTAAAAGAATCATTATTGGCACCAACAGATGGCATTGAAACAATTTTAGAAAAAATGGCTGATCCTGTTGTTGAAATTGTTTCATTAACGGTAACAGAAAAAGGTTATTGTATGTTACCTGGTGGAATTGGGTTGGATTTAAATAATGAATTAATTAAAACAGACTTAGTTTCACCAAGTAAACCTATGTCAGCGCCTGGTGTTATTGTTGAAGCATTATATAGAAGAATGCAAAGAGGCTT
Organism: Gilliamella apicola; assembly: GCF_000599985.1. Classification (NCBI taxonomy): domain Bacteria; kingdom Pseudomonadati; phylum Pseudomonadota; class Gammaproteobacteria; order Orbales; family Orbaceae; genus Gilliamella; species Gilliamella apicola. Next base: position 2,455,013 of record NZ_CP007445.1, on the reverse strand, counting down.
AAAATCATTTACTGCTTTATCATGCGATAACATGCCAGAAAATGGTTTAGTATTAAGAAAAGCCATTTTAGATTTAGCTAATGCACGTGATCCCGAGTTAGCAAAATGGATTGAAACCAATACAACTTTTCCTTGTACTATGGTTGACCGTATTGTTCCAGCCGCAACTCCCGAAACCTTAAAAGAAATTCAAGAAGAGTTAGGTGGAATGTTTGATCCTTGTGGTATTGCTTGTGAACCATTTATTCAGTGGGTTATTGAAGATAATTTTGTTACTGCAAGACCTAATTGGAATGAAGTTGGAGCTCAATTTGTTGATAATGTTGTTCCATATGAAGAAATGAAACTTCGAATGTTAAATGGTAGTCATTCATTCTTAGCTTATCTAGGTTATTTAGCTGGTTATGAGTATATTAACGATTGTATGAATGACGAAAATTATAAAAAAGCAACTTTATCATTAATGATGCAACAACAAGTACCAACCTTAAATGTTCCGTCACACGTTAATTTACAGCAATATGCAGAAAAACTTATTGAAAGATTTAGTAACCCATCACTAAAACACAGAACATGGCAAATCGCTATGGATGGCACACAAAAGTTACCTCAACGCATGCTTGATTCTATCCGTTGGCATATTCAACATAATTCTGATTTTTTATTACTTGCTTTAGGTGTAGCTGGTTGGATGCGATATGTTGGTGGTGTTGATGATCATAGACAAACAATAGATATTCGTGATCCAATGGTTGATGAATTGAAACGACTTGTTGTTTCAAGTAATGATGGTATAGAGAGAGTTAACACTTTATTAAGTTTAGAAGCTGTTTTTGGAACTGATCTACCAAATAATTCATTATTTAAAGAAAAAGTAACAAAACATTATCTTTCTTTAATGGAGAAAGGCGCTAAACAGACTATTGAAGATTTATCTTTATAAATTGGGCTGAAAATAATGAAAAAATTCTTAGATGATAACTTTTTGTTACAAACTGATGTTGCACAAAAGCTTTATTTTGATTACGCTAAAGATCAACCTATATATGATTATCATTGCCATTTACCGCCAAAAGATATTGCTAAAAATAAAAATTTCCATAATTTGACTGAAATTTGGTTAGCAGGTGATCATTATAAATGGCGAGTGTTACGCACAGCAGGTATTGATGAAAAATTTATCACAGGGGATGCTTCTGACTATGAGAAATATCTTACTTGGGCGAAAGTTGTACCTTTGACGCTTGGAAACCCGATTTATCATTGGACTCACTTGGAACTAAAGAGACCATTTGGTATAAAAAACATTCTTCTTAATGAAAAAACAGCTGATAAAATTTGGGAAGAGGCTAATGCTAAATTAGCAACAGTTGAATTTTCAACTCGTGGAATTTTAACTCAAATGAATGTTAGAACAGTTGGAACAACTGATGATCCTATTGATTCACTTGAATATCATAAGCAAATTGCATTAGATACTTCATTTCATACGAAAGTAAGACCTAGTTGGCGACCTGATAAAGTTTTTAAAATAGAATTAACAGGTTTTGTCGATTATATTGCTAAATTAGGAAAAATTACTGATATTGAAATTGATAGTTTTGAAAAACTAGTTAGTGCATTAACCAAACGACTAGATCATTTCGAACAACATGGCTGTGAAGCATCAGATCACGGTATTGAAATTTTACGTTATGCTGATATTCCTTCTGAAAAACAGCTTGATCAAATAATAACAAAACGTCTTGCTAATCAAACGCTTTCTGAATTAGAAATTGCTCAATTTAGTACTGCGATACTTGTTTGGTTAGGTAAGCAATATCATAAACGTAATTGGGTAATGCAATTACATTTAGGGGCGATACGTAATAATAATCAAAGAATGTTTAAAGTGCTTGGTCCAGATGCTGGATTTGACTCGATTGGTGATAGACCAATTGCTGAACCACTTTCTTCATTATTAGGTATTTTAGACTTAACTGACGAATTGCCTAAAACTATTTTATATTGTTTAAATCCTCGTGATAATGAAGTATTAGCGACTATGGCTGGTAACTTTCAAAGTTCAGATATTGCAGGAAAAATTCAATTTGGTTCGGGGTGGTGGTTTAATGACCAGAAAGATGGAATGGAACGACAGATAATGCAACTCTCTCAAATGGGATTATTAAGTCAATTTGTTGGTATGTTAACTGATTCTCGTAGTTTTCTATCCTTTACCAGACATGAATATTTTAGACGAATTCTTTGTAATATGGTTGGAAATTGGATGGAAAATGGAGAAATTCCGGATGATTTTGACTTAGTTGGCAACATGATTAGAAATATTTGCTTTAACAATGCTCGTCACTATTTTGGTTGTAATAAATTTAATTAAATTGATTTTTATTTGATCTATTATGAGTGGGGTTCATTTAAGTTTTAGATTGCAACCAGTTGATAGTAATAAGAAAGTTATTAATTTTTAGGATCGTAAAATGAAAACATTAAAGACATGGATATTTAAGCAAGATAAAGATAATTGTATTGAGTTATTAGTTGATGGACGATTTAACTTTTGTTTATACGTCCTTGAAGAACAAATGTTCCGTGTTCTAATTAAACGTAACAATATTTTATCTTTAGATAGAACATGGAGTATTGCTCCTGATCAAGATACTCCATTGGAAGGACGAGATCGATTAAGTACGGAAGGTTTTTCTTTACCAAAATATGAATTATTGGAAAAAGATAATAAATTAATTATTACCACAAGACAGTTAAGAGTAACAATCGAGCAACCTCTATCACTAAAATGGGAATATAAAAATGAATGTGGTGATTGGCAATTGCTCGTTGAGGATAGGAGTACAAGTGCTTATTTAATAAATCCTCATGGTGATGGTATTGCTCATTATCAAAGAAGATATAAAGATGAACATTATTATGGTTTAGGTGAAAAAGCAGGTGATCTTAATCGTGCCGGCCGCCGTTTTGAAATGCGTAATCTTGATTCTATGGGCTATAATGCTAAGGATACCGATCCTCTATATAAACATATACCGTTTACAATTACCCATCGAAACGAAGTTAGTTTCGGGCTTTTTTATGATAATTTAAGCAGTTGTTGGATAGATTTGGGAACAGAACATGATAATTATCACCTTTCATACCGCCGTTACCAAGCAGAAGCCGGAGATATTGATTTCTATTTTTTCTTAGGTCCGAAAATTATTGATGTCACTAAATCTTTCATTAAGTTAACTGGTAAAACGTTTTTTGGACCAAAATGGAGTTTAGGTTACAGTGGTTCAACAATGTTTTATACCGATGCACCTAATGCCCAAGAACAGATGCAAAATTTTATTGATTTGTGTAAAGAACATGGTATTCCTTGTGATTCATTTCAATTGTCATCAGGGTATACTTCGATTAATGGTAAAAGGTATGTCTTTAATTGGAACTATGATAAGTTTCCTGACCCAAAGGCTTTCACAAAATCTTATCATGAGGCAGGTTTAAAAATTGCTGCTAATATAAAACCATGTTTGTTACAAGATCATCCTAAATATAAAGAAGCAGCGGAGAATGGTCTTTTTATCAAAGATTCAGAAAGTGATAATCCTGAACGTTCAATGTTTTGGGATGATGAAGGTTCTAATTTAGATCTTACTAATCCAGCAACATTTAATTGGTGGAAAAACAATGTAACCAAGCAACTTCTTGAAGTGGGCATTGACTCTACTTGGAATGATAATAATGAATTTGAAGTTTGGGATGGAGAAGCCCGTTGCAATGGTTTTGGTAAGGAAATAGCCATTAAACATATCAGACCAGTGATGCCATTGCTAATGTGTAGAGCGTCAATGGAAGCGCAACAAAGCTATAATCCAGATATTCGCCCTTATTTAATATCTCGTTCTGGTTGTGCCGGTATTCAACGTTATGTGCAAACATGGTCAGGAGACAATAGAACAAGTTGGCAAACGCTTCGATATAATATTCGCATGGGATTAGGAATGAGTCTATCTGGGCTATACAATGTTGGTCATGATGTAGGTGGTTTTTCTGGTGATAAACCAGAACCAGAACTTTTCGTACGGTGGGTGCAAAATGGTATTATGCACCCTCGTTTTACGATTCACTCTTGGAATGACGATCATACAGTCAATGAACCTTGGATGTACCCTGAAGTCACGCCGATAATTCGGGATACTATTTGCTTTCGTTATCAGTTACTTCCTTATTTCTATAATTTATTATGGCAAGCACATCATGATGGTGAACCAATGCTAAGACCAACTTTTTTGGATCATGAACACGATGCAAATACTTTTATAGAAACTGACGATTTTATGATTGGTAAAGATCTGTTAGTTGCGAGCATTGTTGAACCAGGTCAACGAGAGCGTGAAGTTTATTTACCAGATAATAGTACTGGATGGTATTGTTATCATTCACACCAATGGTTTAGTGGTAAACAATCGATAACTTTACCAGCTCCACTTGAATCATTTCCTTTATTAGTTAGAGCCGGTGCTATTATTCCTATGTCTAAACGCATGGCTTATGTTAATCATCAATTAGATGATTACCGAGAATTTAAAGTTTTTCCTGCTAAAGGTGTTTATTCAACAAAAGGCAGTTTCTTTGAGGATGATGGCGAAAGTTACGATTATCAAAAAGGGAAAGGCTTATGGATTGATTGGAATTTGACCTCTGAAAATCAGCGTATTGATCTTCATATACAAGTAAGAGGTGAATATCAACCCGCTTGGGATGAAATTAATATTTCGTTACCAAAAGGTGAATTACGCTCATTATTTATTAATGGACATCCAATAAATAAAATCTCTTTAAAATCCATAAAATAATTTATTACACTCTCAATTCAATATTAACAGAATTGAGAGTGTAAGATTAAATCCAGTTGACTTCAATTGACTAGTTTTTATTTATGATAATTATTTCTTTATTTGCAGGTAATTTGAAACTTACTTCTAAATAATAGTGAACATTAAAAATAAACTGTAAATACTATTTTTTTACACGACATTTTTAATTAGATAAGGTAAATTATTTATCATAAAAAGTTTATGTTTAATTTGTGTCTATTAATTTTATCAAAAAGTAAGGATAAGCCCCAATCATGCGTGATAATGAGCCAAAAGTGTTAAACTCTTTGTTGTTACAAGAGGCTTTATTATCAAAAATACAAGAAAGAATAGTCGCTTTAAGTCAATTGACTAAAGTTATTGATGAATTACTTCCATCTTCGTTAAATAAACAATATAGAGTTGCTAATTATCGTCAAGGTGTTCTTGTCCTTGAAGTAAGTTCTGCTAGTTGGTTAACTAGATTAAGATACGAACAAAGTAAGCTGTTATCTGGAATACGAAAGCAGATATTACCATCATTATCTTCAATTCAATATAAAATTAATCCAGATATTTCTAGTCAACATTCAAAAATGATTAATGATACATCAAAAAGTGTTACAATTACGCGAGTTTTAAGTTTCCAAAGCGCCACTTATTTGTCTGCTTTGGCAGAAAGTGCGCCAGATAAGCTAAAAAAACAATTGATTAAACTTGCTAACCATGCAAAGTAAGTGAATATAGTAGAATTATAGTGTATAAAGTTATACAACGAAAAGATACAAGGAGTGAAATATGGATAAACAGATGATGATTTATCTGGTTATTGGTTTAGTTATTGGTTTTGTTTTAGGTATTATTTTAACGAATATTTTTAGTTCAAAAGGGCGTAAATTTGCACAAGTAAAGCGTCAACTAGAGGAAACTGAAGAACAGTTAAAAGTCCAAAAACAGACAATTGTTAAATATTTCTCACATAGCGCTGAAATATTAGATAACATGGCTAATGACTTTCGTCGTCTTTATCAACATATGGCTGAAAATTCAGGAAAATTTACATCAGAAAATGATATGCCAGTTATGGGGTTAGATGCGAATAATGATGCTACTATAAAAAAACAATTCACTTTAAAAAAACAACCAAAAGATTACTCTGATGACCCTTCTGGTTTATTAAAAACTGATGAAAATAAATCCTAATTAATCTTAGTGTTTTAGCTAAAGTTATCAGGTGAAATGTTATGGTAAATATTAAATTTTTGAGAACGAGAGAGTTTTATGATTAATAATTCTTTATTAAAACCAAAAAAATTACTTAGTTTAATAGCGTTGGGCTTAAGTATTTCTTTAGCTACCTTACCAAATGCTTTTGCTGTCTTCCCTTCAATTCCAACAAGTGAAAATGCTCAGCAACCTAGCTTAGCGCCAATGTTAGAAACAGTATTGCCTTCAGTTGTAAGTATTAAGGTTGAAGGAACAGCTCAAATGCAAAACAACATGCCTGAAGAATTTAGACGATTTTTTGGGTATCCTGATAGTCAGTCAAGAGCTTTTTCTGGGCAAGGTTCAGGCGTGATTATTGATGGTGAGAAAGGTTATATTGTTACCAATAATCATGTTATTGAAAATGCAGATAAAATAACCGTGACCCTAAACGATGGGCATGAATATACTGCCAAATTAATAGGAAAAGATCCTCTAAGCGATATTGCATTGCTTAAAATTGAAGAGGATAAAAAATTAACAGCTATTGCTTTAGCTGATTCAGACAAATTACGTGTTGGTGATTTTGTTGTGGCAATTGGTAATCCATTTGGAATTGGTCAAACTGTTACATCGGGTATTATTTCTGCGCTAGCTCGTAGTGGGCTTAATATGAATGGTTTTGAGAATTTTATTCAAACTGATGCTTCAATCAATCGAGGTAATTCGGGTGGCGCTTTAGTTAATTTAAATGGTGAATTAGTAGGAATCAATACTGCCATTATTGCACCTAGTGGCGGTAACGTTGGTATCGGTTTTGCTATACCGAGTAACATGGTGAAAAATTTAACATCTCAATTGATTGAATATGGAGAAGTTAAACGTGGTGTACTTGGTATTAAAGGTAATGAGTTAACCTCGGATATTGCCAAAGCATTTGATTTAGATGTACAAAAAGGTGCTTTTGTTAGTGAAGTGCTTGACGATTCTGCCGCTAAAGCTGCGGGTATTAAATCTGGTGACGTGATTGTTTCAATGGATGGTAAGCCAGTTGATAGTTTTGCCGAGCTTCGTGCTAAAATTGCTACTACTGGTGCAGGTAGGACTGTGCAACTAGGTATAATTCGTGATGGTAAAACAATGACAGTTAGTGTCAAATTAAAAAATAGTGATGAATCTACTTCAGAAGCAAAATCATTACATCCAGCTCTTGAAGGTGCAACACTAAGTAATGGCAATGTCAAAGGTCAAAAGGGCGTTTTAATTGAAAGCATTACTAAAAATTCGCCAGCATCTCGATTAAGTTTACAAAAAGGTGATTTAATCACGGGTGTAAATAAACAAAGAATTACCAATATTGCTGATTTGCGTAAAATTATCGATAGTAAACCATCAGCAATTGCGTTAAATATTGTACGTGGTGATAGCCAACTTTATCTTATTTTACGCTAATTAATTGTTTAATTTCAATTCGCCGATAATTTCTATCGGCGAAAAACATCAATGTTAACCTCTAATTAGTTATGTTAAAATTATAGCTATTCTACTGCTACCATAGTACTCATACTAATGCTTAAAAAAATTCTATGGCCAATATTGATTGGTACTGTTTTAGCTATTGTATTATTGATTATTTTTCCATCATTACGTAATGGAACTCAATCAAATTTTCCAAACTCCATTTTTAATAATGATCCTATGAGTTATTCATATGCAGTTAGAACTGCAGCTCCGGCAGTAGTGAATATATATAGTCGTTCAATTAGCTCTGTACCTAATCGTTCACAAGATAGTGCAATAACGCCATTGGGATCGGGGGTTATAATGAGCAAACATGGTTACATTATAACTAATTATCATGTGGTTGATGGAGCCGAACAAATCATTGTTGCTTTACAAGATGGACGCATTTTTGAAGCTTTATCTGTTGGTTCTGATAAATTGGTTGATATTGCTGTTTTAAAAATTGAAGCGAAGAATATCCCAACCATTCACATTAACCCTAAGCGCGAACCTAAAATTGGTGATGTAGTTTTAGCAATTGGTAATCCCTATAATATTGGGCAAACCATCACTCAAGGGATCATTAGTGCAACGGGTCGAGATGGATTAAGCCCATATAGAAGACAGAATTTTATTCAAACAGACGCTTCAATTAATCATGGTAATTCAGGTGGTGCTTTGGTTAACACAAAAGGCGAATTAATGGGTATTAATACCCTTACTTTTGCAAAAAATATGGGAAATGAAATCCCAGAAGGCATTGGATTTGCAATTCCAACATCTTTGGCAGTTAAAATTATGAATAAATTAATTCAGGATGGTAAAGTTATTCGTGGTTATATTGGTATTGATGGGTTAGAATTTGCACCAACACAAAACCCAAGTGATCTACCCGTAGTGTTAGGTATTTTAGTGACCAATGCTGAAGGGCCTTCGTTACAAGCAGGTGTGCAACCTAATGATATTTTGATTATGGTCGATGGTAAGCAGGTTAAATCAATTGTTGAAACTATGGATCAAATTGCAGAGTTGAAACCAGGAATAACCGTACCCATTGTAGTATTGCGAAATGGAGAAAAGGTTGAACTGCAAGTAGTAATTGGGCAATTGCCAGTTTAATAGGTTTTTTTTACAACTTGATTATTTGCTGTTTAAGGCGTATAATTTACAACCTTATCATGTTTTTTAACACTCGTATGGTGTATAGATTTTGCCTTTATGGCCGTTTATATAGCGATACGAACAAACTTTAGAGGTTTCTTATGAAAGAAGGTATCCACCCAGAATATAAAGCAATTAAAGCAACTTGTTCTTGCGGTAATGTTATTAATACTCATTCAACAGTTGGTCATGATATTCATCTTGACGTATGTGGTGAGTGTCATCCGTTCTATACAGGTAAACAACGTGATGTTGCAACTGGCGGACGTGTAGATAAATTCAAACAACGTTTTGCTATGGTTGGCGGTAAAAAATAATTTTTTGTAATTATACGATAATTATTAGAAAAGGCGCATAATGCGCCTTTTTTGTTTTTTATCATTAATTAATGATTTTGTTTGTCAATAAACATATAAATAACATCTATTCATCAATTAAGTCGGGATTTATACCTAAATTGAGCATCATTTCCTTAGCTTGGCTTGGTATACCATCTTCACGATCTTTTTGTAAGTCTTCATCGCAAGGTAGTGGTTGACCCGTGTAAGCATGAAGAAACGCTTCACATAGTAGTTCACTATTTGTTGCATGGCGTAAATTATTTACTTGTCGACGCGTACGTTCATCAGTCAATATTTTTAATACTTTTAGCGGAATTGATACAGTAATTTTTTTTACTTGCTCACTTTTTTTACCATGCTCAGCATAGGGACTTATGTATTGGCCATTCCATTCAATCATATTTTTCACCAAATTACATCACAATTTATAAGGTTAATTTTAACTTTTTTTTTATTTTGCTGCAATCTGTACATCGAGATAGTTAGACGTCTAGACATGTTGACGTCTTAAATGGTTGTGTTATTCTTATACATGAAATTTTTGTAATAAATAAAATATTATCTAGGGATGTTATTATGGCTAGCCAATCTAAAAAATTAAGCCAAGGTACTATTGCTGTCCGAGGTGGAATCAATACTGATGATCAATATGGGAGTGTAGTCCCAGTCATTACACCGTCAACTTGTTACCGTTATCAAGAATTTGCTACACCAAGAGAGTTTGATTATGGACGTAAAGCAAATCCAAGCAGACGATTTGTTGAGGAAACTGTCGCTAAGTTGGAAGGTGGTGCTGATGCTATTCTTACTAACTGTGGTATGTCTGCTATTCATCTTGTTAGCGTAGCACTGTTAACGCCGGATGATTTGGTCGTCGCTCCTCATGATTGTTATGGTGGGAGCTATCGTCTTTTTAATAGCTTAAGTCAACGAGGTTATTTTAAAGCAATATTTGTTGATCAATCCGATCCAGTGGCATTAAAAGAAGCTTTAAGTTTACGTCCGAAATTAGTATTGATTGAAACGCCAAGTAACCCATTACTTCGAGTTGTTGATATTCAAGAAATATCACAACAAGCACATGATGTCGGGGCACTGGTTTTAGTCGATAACACATTTATGACCCCTATATTGCAAAAACCTATAGATTTAGGTGCAGATATTGTCACTCATTCATGTACTAAATTTCTTAATGGACATTCCGATCTTTTAGCTGGTATTTTAGTATTTAAAGAGCAACAGCTTGCTACAGATGTTTTATGGTGGGCCAATAATATTGGTACCCTTACTTCATCATTTGATAGTTATTTATTATTACGAGGATTAAGAACACTTGCCGCGCGAGTAACTTTACAACAAGCCAATGCACAAAAAGTCGTTGAGTTTTTAGTTAATCATCCAAAAATTGCTCGTGTATATCATCCATCACTATCGTCTAATCTTGGACATGAGATTGCTAAAAAACAACAAAAGGGTTTTGGTTCATTGCTAAGTTTTGAATTAGCTGGGGAACCTGAAATAATGCCTAAATTTTTAAAAGCACTTAATATTATTACTCTAGCTCAATCTCTAGGAGGCGTTGAAAGTCTAATCTGTCATCCAGCAACAATGACCCATTCAGGTATCAGTGCTCAAGCTCGCAAAACAGCCGGTATTTCAGATCAACTACTTCGTATCTCTGTTGGTTTAGAGGATGTCGATGATTTATTAGGTGATTTAGAGCAAGCTTTAGCTGTCATTTAAAATTTTAATAGTAATGATAAAGTTTAATGAACAATTGATATGATCTTTCGGATCAATTTTGTTTTTTCAACTTTATCATTATATTAAGATTTATTGTTTTGAAAACTTTCTATTTTTTCTTTAATAGCCACAAAAATCTCATCTAGTGAATGTCGTTTTGACCGACCACATATTTTGGCGATATCTTCACAAACTAAACATTGTCTTGGTGCATATTCAAATTGTGAGCGAGAAACACTTTTTTGGGTTATTGGATCAATCACATCTATATCCCATAGACGACCTAATGGATGTAGGCTTTCAATTTCAATGCAGTATTGTTTAAGTTTTTCAACCGCGCAATCTACCACAAGAATCGCTTCGGAACCTGTTAGTTCATGATAGTGCTGTTCTTTAATTAACGGTATATTATTTTTAATAAAAAACTGATGTAACGTAGTGATCGCTTCTTGAAATATATAATTAGCTCCACTACTGTTTTTTATTGGACCAGGGATAACTAACGTCAATGATACGATGGGTTTTTTATAGAGTGAAATAGCTAATAATTGGTTTTCTACCCGCTTTTCTTTAGCTAGTAGCATTTGCTCAAGACTAATCGGAGTGCCATCATCAAATTTAATTAACATTTTATTCATAATACAGGAATAAGAGCATGGCATTTATTTATGCCATGCTAAGTTTTGTTATGACAGATCGTTTAGTAATTAATCTTTAACTTGACGTACTACATCAATTACTGAACCATCACGGAAATGAACGATACCTACGATTTTATCTTCAAATTCGATTGGTTTTGGTTCACCAGTTAAAGAAACTGCACGTTGATAAAGTTCTTCAATGCTCATTATTGGTAAATTAGCTGCTTTTAAACGTTCAGCAATTTCTGGACGATTAGGATTCACAGCAATACCATGATCAGTAACTAATACATCAACGCTTTCGCCTGGAGTTACCAGCGTGGTTACGTTTTTAATTACAGTTGGGATACGGCTACGAATTAATGGGGCAACAATAATTGTTAAGTTTGCTCCCGCAGCTGTATCACAGTGACCGCCAGATGCTCCGCGCATTACGCCATCAGAACCCGTTAATACGTTGACATTGAAATCAAGGTCAATTTCTAAGGCACTTAAAATCACAATGTCTAATTCATCAACACTTGCTCCTTTAGATGCAGGATTCGCATAAACATTGGTTGAGACTTCAATATGATCTTTATTTCGGCCTAAGGATTGTCCTGCTGCACCGTCAAAGCTTTGGGTATCTAATAAACGTTTAACCAAACCTTTTTCGTGTAAATCAACAATACTAGCTGTAATGCCACCTAAGGCAAATGAGGCGGTTATATTTTTAGCACGCATACGATTTTCAAGGAAACGCGTTGCAGCTGTTGAAGAAGCGCCAGATCCCGTTTGAATTGAGAAGCCATCTTCAAAATAGCCAGAATGCTCAATGACATCAGCCGCGTAACGAGCAATCATAAGTTCACGAGGATTGCTTGTGATACGTGCTGCGCCCACACTGATTTTAGTTGGGTCACCGACTTCATCAACTTTAACAATATAGTCAACTTGATCTTGACGAATACTTGCAGGGTTATTTGGGTAACCGACGATATCTTCTGTGAGTAAAACTACTTTTTTGGCAAACTGTGCATCAACCATTGCATAACCAAGTGCACCACATTGTGATTTACCTGATACACCATTAGCATTACCTTGCTCATCAGCTGTTGATACGGCTAAAAATGCGATATCAATATTAATTTCACCACTTTGGATAAGTTTTACTCGTCCACCATGAGAATGGATATGCACAGGATTATCCATTAAACCGTGTGAAATCGCATCAGCTAATTTTCCACGTAATCCAGAGGTGTAAATTTTAGTGATCACCCCAGCCTCAATATGTGGGATTAATGCGGCATTACAACTTAATAATGAACTTGATGCTAAAGTTAGATTTTTAATGCCTAATTTACTAATTGTCTCTACAACTTTATTGATAACCTTATCACCTTCACGGAATGCATGATGGAAAGATATGGTCATACCGTCACGTAATTCACACTTTTTAATGGCTTGTTCAATCGAATCACATAATTTACGAGTATATTTAGACTCATCTTTTAAATATGGTGTGGTTGCATTAGCATCAATAAATGGTGTGATATTTTTAAGATCAGGATGCTGTTTTAATAAATCATCAATTTTTTGGTTTATAGAAGTTGTCATATTTCAATCCTATCAAATTTCTTTACGTACACCGGAGTATTTTGCTAGTTCAATGATTTTTTGAGCACGAGTAATAATTGGTGCATCAATCATTTTGCCATTCAAAGAAACAACTCCAAGCCCTTTTCTTTCACCTTCTTCAGCTGCTTCAACTACTTTTTTAGCATTTTCCACTTCACTAGCAGTAGGAGCATAAGCATTGTGTAATAGCTCAATTTGTCTTGGATTAATCAATGATTTACCGTTATATCCTAATTTTTTGATTAGGTTGACTTCTTTTAAGAAACCTTCGTCGTCATTAACATTTGAATAAACAACATCAAAAGCATCAATACCTGCTACACGAGCTGCATGTAGAACAGCGCAACGAGCATAAAATAGTTCGGTACCATCGCCTCTTTCTGTTTGCATATCAACAAGATAGTCAAATGCAGCAAGAGCAATACCTATTAAACGAGGAGATGATTTAGCAATTGATACGGCATTAACTACCGCTTGAGCCGATTCAATTGCTGCCATTAATTTAGTACTACCGACTTCACGCCCACATTCTTTTTCAATACGTTCAACGTGAGCTTCAAGTTCATGAATATCTTCAGCACTGTTTGTCATTGGTAAACGCACAACGTCAACGCCTGCTCGAACTACGGCTTCTAAATCTTTAAGTCCAAATGGTGTATTTAGTGCGTTAATTCTAACAACTGTTTCAATATTATGTTCTTTATAAACAGGCATTTTTAATGTTTGAGCTACTAACAAGCGTGCTGAATCTTTTTCTTTGATTGAAACAGCATCTTCAAGGTCAAACATGATTGAATCAGGTTTGTATACAAACGATGTTGATAACATTGCGGCATTAGCGCCAGGAAGAAATAACATGCTGCGACGTAATTTTTTCATAGTAATTTACTCCAATCTAAGTTCTCTTCTTCTGCACCGCGTAATACTGCACATTGAATTCTTGCTCTGATAGCACAATCTAAAGCGCCTTTATCATCAATAATAATTAACCCATCAGTTACATTCAGATCATTTAAAGTCTGATTGACAACTGCACGTATTTGATCGCCAAATTGCTTATTAACATCACTATTAATAACAATTTCAATCCCCGTATTTGGCATGACTTTAACTAACAAATCGCTCGATTCGAGAGTGCCAGCCATAGCTTCTTTTTGTATTTTCATTTTTTTACCTTTTAAAACGTATTAAATTTTAAATTTATCCAAATTAGCCGAAAGATAATCCCATGTTGTTGGAGGAACCAACGTTTTAACCTGTTCATATTGCCCAGTAGCTAGTAGCTTTCTTACTAATGAAGCTGAGACAACACAATTGCTTTCGGTTATACGTTCAACTTCAACAACCGTAATGGCTGGTAGACTACTTACCGTATTATCTTCAAGCCAATATCGCATTGCTTCGTTATAGGCTTTAGTTACTTCATCAATAGGCTCAGTCCCTACAAATCGGTGAGTGATATTGAGTGCTGGAGCAATATAATTTCGGAAAATCAACAGATCGATACCCATATAGGCCTGATCAATCTTTGTCTTATCTTTTAGGAAATAAGTAGGAAATGTTGCTCTAGAAATAATATAGGGTGAGCTTGCATGCACAGTGACATTGTTTATCTGATTTGTGCCATCTTTAACTAGTTTTAAACGTGTATCAAATGAAAATTGCGAGGCATTTTCATTGACAACAAATACATGTAACCAGTCACATTGACTTGCTGCATATTGTACTAAGTATTGATGACCTTTAGTAAAAGGATTGGCATTCATGACAATGCTGCCAATTTTTTTTCCTTCTTTTTTCTGTGCATTGAGTTGTTTACAATATTGCTTTATTCCGACTGGATTGTTTTCCATTAAAACAACTAAATCGGTTATTTCAACAATAGGGTAAAAACCGCATCCTTTAAAGAAATCTATATTTTCAGGTTTAGTGTATAAAAAAAGGTGAAAATAGCCGTTTTCATTGGCATATTTTATGGTTTGATCCATTAAAGTCAGATTTAGTTGATTACCGCGATATTGAGGATCAATAGCAACACATTTAATAATATTGCGATCCATTCCCGCACAAGCAATAATTTTATCGTGAATTTTTGCTACCATAAAAAGAGTAACTTGCGAGTCTAAATCAAGATCAGATCGAGACAATAATAGTTTTATTTCTTGATAGTATTGTTCTGATTTAGAAATATCAACGATGGTATAATCAACTAAATCATACATAAAATTACCCTCTTTCTGCTACTACATAATTGGTTAAACGACCAATTCCTGTAATTTCGACTTCAATCTTATCGCCATCTTTCATAAATACTGGAGGGTTACGTTTTTTACCAACGCCACCAGGTGAACCAGTAAGGATGACATCTCCAGGCGATAAACGAGTAAATGTACTAATGTAAGAAATAAGTTCTGGTACAGTGTGCACAAGATTTTTAATACAATCGTGTTGCATCTCCTGACCATTTAAATAAGTGGTTAAAGATAAAACTGTTGGATCAGGGATTTCATCACTGGTTGTGATGCATGGACCGAATGCACCAGTACTTGGCCAGTTTTTACCTGCTGTAAACCAAGTATATTGCCAGTCACGAATAGACCCATCCATATAGCAGCTGTAGCCAGCTACATGTGATAATGCCTCTTCTGGTTTAATACGAAATCCTTCTTTACCAATAATGATCGCTAATTCACCTTCGTAATCTAACTCGTTAGTGATAGCCGGTTTGATAATATTAGTTTTGTGACCTGTTTGTGAATCAGGAAAACGAACGAATAACGTTGGCGCTGAGCTAGTTTCGTTAAATTCTGCGCGTTTTTCCGCATAATTCATACCAACACATAAAATTTTGTTTGGATTTGGAATAACGGGTAGATAAGTAATGTCTTGTTCATCAATGTCACTTGGTGCATCAAGATAAGTTTTGGCGACAGTAAGTCCTTCAGAATCAGCAAGTAAAGATTTTAAATCGGCATATTTATTGCCTAATTTTTCTTTTAAATCAACAATACCATTATGATTAAGAAGACCAAAACTTGCTCGACCAGAGACAAGATAACTGACAAGCTTCATGAAAACTCCTTAAAAGCTGTTTTATGCTAAATTTAACTATAAATAAAAGGGAACAACCCTAGTTAAACTAAGGTTGCTCTTTAAAATTTTAATCTAAACTAAGAAATTGCCGAGAATGAGTAATGACACTGATACATTTATTGCACCACCTATACGGGTTGCAATTTGAGCAAATGGCATTAACTCCATACGTTCTGCGGCAGTTAAGATTGCAACGTCACCTGTTCCGCCTTGACCACTTTGACAGCACGAAATAACAGCAGCATCAATCGGATACATACCTAATTTTTTAGCGACAAAGAAACCAGTGGTGACTAAGCTAACAACAGTACAAACAATAACGATTAAATTTGTAATAGTGAAAGCTGCAACGATTTTATCCCATGGAGTGATTGCTACACCTACCGCAAATAGAATTGGATAGGTAACAGACGTTTGGAAAAATTTGTAAACGACTTGTGAACCACTTAATACTTTCGGTGAAACACCTGATACTAACTTAACAAAAACTGCAGCAAATAACATTCCTACCGGAGCTGGAATACCTGTTAATTTATGACCGATCATGCCAATCATATAAAGAATTGCTGCTAATAATACACCTGAAGCAAATGTTGTTACGTCGATAACAGGTTCAGCTTTAGCTGCTTTTTTATCACCCATTAACTCATCATCTTCTGAAGCCGGTAGTAATCGACCATTACCAGTTAAATGTGGGTAAGCTTTACCAAGACGGTTAAGAACGCCACCACAAATAATACCTGTTAAACCACCTAACATAACGATTGGTAATACACGACCAAGTGCTTCACCTTGTTCCATACCTAATATTGATGCATATCCGATTGAAAGAGGAATCGCACCTTCACCAACACCGCCTGCCATGATAGGTAATACTAAGAAGAAGAATGTTTCAAATGGAGATAAACCTAGTAAATAACCAACACCAACACCAACTAACATTCCAACGATTTCACCACATACCATTGGTCCGAATATTTTTAAGAATCCCTGAATAAGCGTTCTCTTATCCATATTCATAATACTACCAACGATAATACAACAAATGTATAGATACAAAATGTGTGTATCTTTATAGAATTTTGTTGTTGCTTGGACGACCGGAGTAGGTAAAATACCATAATAAACTAGCGCCGATGGAATAAAGGTCGCACAGATCGCTGCTGCCCCCATTTTTCCAACGATTGGTAAACGCTTACCAATTTCACCACATAGGAAGCCAAAGAAGGCACAAGTTACCACCATCACAACAATTTCGCTAGGTAATTTACCAGTTACTAACACTTCAGCGAAAATTAGGATACCAGCAATGATAAATAATGGAAGCGGGATTACACCAATTTTATAATTGTCCATAAGTCGCCACCAATTGTATGGCCATCCCGTTGGTTGTTGTTTCACATTGTAAGGCCATTTATCATGTTGTTTTTCATCAGAGCTTGATACTGATTCTTCTTCAGTCCGCATTTTTCCGATTGAGTTAAGATCCGCCATATTTTATTTTTCTCCAAAAAAAATTTGAATTTGTTAAATTGGCGCATATGGTTACAAAATTTTAACTCCAATTTTGTGATTTAAATCATACTTTAAGTGTGGTTTTTATGGTTTTAAAGGCTCTATGTTTTTTAATGCTGTGATAAACTCAATGTCAATAGTTAATTTTTAGTGTGAGCGTTATTATGCGAAAAAAAGTACAATTATCTTTTGCGACGAAGTTATTTCTGTCTCTTTTGCTTTTTTCTTTAATAATTCTCGCACTTTTACAAAGCTATATATGGAATGCAACTAAAACTACGTTGTATAAAAGTTTGGGTGAAAAAGCGCAAATTCAAGCGAAAGAATTGTCCGTTATACCGAGTTTAATAAAATATGTTAAAGAAAGAGATACCACCAATTTAGCCAATTTAGTTAATGATATTTTTGAACAAAGTGATGCGAATTATATCGTTATTGGTGATGAACAAGCTTATCGTTTATATCATACCTCGAATAACAAGTTACATTCTCCAATGGTAGGTGGAGACAATCAGGAAGTACTGAGCGGAAATAGCAGTATTACTATTAGCGAAGGCTCTTTAGGTTTAGCACTACGAGGTAAAGCTCCTATTATGGATCAAGGTAAAATAATAGGTATCGTATCTGTTGGTTATATGATTGATGATATTTATGTATTACATATTAACCAATTTATACCCATTATCATTTTTTGTTCCTTACTCTTTTTTGCTTTGTTTGTATTTTCGTTCTTTTTTTCAAAAGCAGTAAAAAAACAGATGTTTAACTTAGAGCCAAAAGCGATTGCTTTGTTGGTTAAAAGTCAAAAATCAATAATGGAATCTATTTTTGAGGGCATTATTGCCATTGATCTTAATTATAAAATTATCAATATCAATCAATCGGCTCGAAACATGTTAGATATTATTGCGAGTGATCAGGAATTACTTAACCATGATTTACGTAATTTTATCAAATCAACTGATTTTCTTTACGGAAATGAAAATCAGACAAAAGATGTACACGATCATATTTGTTACTTTAATAATATTATTGTTATTGCTAACCGCATTCGAGTGATTGTAGATGATCAAATTCAAGGTTGGGTGATCACTTTTCGTAATTATGATGATATCAATTTATTAAGTATGAAATTAACGCAAGTAACTCAATACATTGATAATTTGCGAGCTTTACGACATGAGCACCTTAATTGGATGGCGACTTTGTCAGGGCTTATCTATATGAAACGTTATGAAGAAGCACAATCTTTTATTACCCTACATTCGGCGGATAATCAAAATTGTTTAGATTTTATTTCTGAGCATTTCAAAATACCGGCTATATGTGGATTATTAATAGGTAAATATTCAAAGTCACATGAAATTGGCTTGAATTTAGTCTTTG
Source organism: Gilliamella apicola (assembly GCF_000599985.1). Classification (NCBI taxonomy): domain Bacteria; kingdom Pseudomonadati; phylum Pseudomonadota; class Gammaproteobacteria; order Orbales; family Orbaceae; genus Gilliamella; species Gilliamella apicola. The sequence continues at coordinate 2,435,954 of NZ_CP007445.1, read as the reverse complement.
ACCCTGCATGTCAATTAAGTGCATTACCAGCATTAATTACTGAAACCGAATTTATGTCAGTGTTAGGTAATTTACTTGATAACGCCTTTAATGCATGTTTAAAAAATAACCAGGGTGATAAAACGATTTATTTGTATCTGAGTGATGCAACGGATGAAATTGTATTAGAAGTTAGCGATCAAGGATGTGGTATAGATGCAAGTATTCGAGAATCAATATTCGAACCAGGCGTAACCTCTCAAGATGCTAAAGAGCATGGTATCGGTTTGCATCTTGTTTCAACCTACATAAAAAAGGCCAATGGTTATATTACATTTGAAGACAATACACCATATGGAACAATTTTTTCAGTTTTTATACCAAAATAATAAAAAGAGGTAAATGCATGAGTGAACTTAACGAGTATAAAGAAGATACCATAAAAGTTCTTATTGTAGAAGATGAACCTATTTTAGCAGAATTAAATGCTGAATTTATTCAAAGGGATACTAAAGTAAAAGTCGTCGGAATTGCGTCGAATTTGCAAGAAGCTAAAATAATGGTTGAAAAGTTAAGACCAACATTAATTTTATTAGATAATTATTTACCTGATGGTAAAGGTATTGAATTATTTGAATACATTATTAATAACAAACTAGATTCTTATGTTATTTTTATCACTGCAGCAAGTGATATGGATACGTGTAGTAAAGCTATACGGTTTGGTGCTTTTGATTATTTAATTAAACCAGTATCTTACCAACGTTTAAAACATTCACTTGAGCGTTTTGAACTTTTTTTATATCGTCAAAGTTTACAAAAACATGTCAATCAAAGACGCATTGATGAACTGTTTAATTTGCAAACTAAAGATTTTGTTGATATCAATCGCCATTCTAAAGGGATTGAAGAGATTACTTTACAAAAAGTTAAAGATCTATTTATGCAGACAAATGAACCGCAAACGGTCGATCAAATTGTCGAAAAAGCAAATATTAGCAAAACTACAGCCAGACGATATTTAGAATATTGTGTCCAAACTAAATTATTAATCGTTGAACTTAATCACGGTAAAATAGGTCGTCCTGAAAGGCTCTATAAACGATTAGGAAAGTAATTATTTCTGCACAGTTAATAGGTTAATCCTGTTTTATATAATTTATGATTATATAAATATGCTTATTCGTTATTTTAACCGCTAAATATTTGATGCTAGATTGAATAAATCCAACTGTTAGAAAGTTTCAATTGCAGTACCAAATATTAGGAGTAAGCGTATGTCTATAGGAAAAGTAGTCACTTCAGAAAATAATGAAATAAACCAAGATGGCGCCTTTGTACGTCAAACTAACCGATTCGACACTCCATTTGGTAATGAACTAGGTTTATTACCAGTAGAATCAGGTCGTTATCGTTTAATTTGGGCGGCAATTTGCCCATGGGCTCATCGTCAGATGATCGCCATTAAATTATTGGGTTTAGAGGATGTCATTAGTGTTGGTAAAGTTTCCCCTATCCGCACACCCCATGGCTGGGAATTTTCGCTCGATCCTAATGGTGTTGATCCTGTATTAGGTATTCGTTATTTACCAGAGATTTACGCTAAAACAGATCCAGAATATAGTGGACGAGCAACAGTTCCTACCGTAGTTGATGTAAAAACGGGCAAAGTGGTTAACAATGATTATTTTAGATTGACCAACTATTGGGAAACCGTATTTAAACCTTTTCACAAAGCCGGCGCGCCCGATCTTTATCCTGAACATTTACGTACTGAAATTGATGAATTGAATGATGTCATATTTCATGAAGTAAATAATGGTGTATATAAAGCTGGATTTGCCCGGACACAAAAAGCCTATGAAGATGCTTACCATCTTGTATTTAACCAATTAGATAAATTAGAACAACGATTAAGTCAATCTCGTTATCTTTTTGGCGATAAAATTACTGATTCTGATATTCGCTTATATGTTACGTTAGCACGATTTGATGTAGCCTATTATTCTGCTTTTAATACCAATCGAAATAGAATTATCGACTATCCTAATTTATGGGGATATGCGCGAGATCTCTATCAAATACCTGCATTTGGTGAGACCACTGATTTTGATGCGATAAAAAAAGGCTATTTCTTAGGTAATAATGCTCACAATCCTTATGATATCTTGCCGTTAGGGCCAGATACGAGTAATTGGAAAACGCCACATAATCGAGATAAACAATTTAGTTCAGTTAACTAACTTTAATATTGGGATAGATGCGGATGCCAAATATAATTGATTTTGGATTGATTTTTACCCAAATACCCACATTGCTCGCTTATTTGCCAGTAACGCTTTTTATTACGATTTTTTCGATGTTACTTGGCGTAATATTGGGGTTAATTATTGCAGTAATTAAAATGAATAAAATACCAGTTTTAACACAAATTGCTGCGGTATTTGTTTCATTTATAAGAGGAACACCATTGTTAGTACAGCTTTATCTAAGCTTTTATGGGATTCCAATTTTATTACGTTATATTAATTATTTTTATGATACAAATTTCAATATGAATGGATTACCACCTATGTTATTTGTATTGATTGCTTTCTCTTTTAACGAAGCTGCCTATAATTCTGAAACAATTCGCGCTGCATTACAATCGGTAAATAAAGGGCAAATTGAAGCGGCACAATCATTAGGTATGACCTATAGTCAGTTATTACGTCGAATTGTTATTCCAGAAGCTTTTATTGTGGCGCTGCCTAATTTAGGAAATACTTTAATTGGCTTACTCAAAGGCACTTCACTTGCTTTTGTTTGTTCCGTTACCGAAATGACGGGTAGAGGTAAAACGTTAGCGGGTCATAGCTATCGCTATTTTGAGGTTTATATCTCACTTGCATTAATTTATTGGGCATTAACCATATTAATTGAGTTACTTGTTAAATATTTAGAAAAGCGATTGACGATAAGCGACAATAAAAATACGCCCAGTTACCGAAAAGGAAAATGGTTATGATTCATGTTAATAATTTAACGTTATCTTTTCACGGTAATTGTATTTTGGACAGCATCAATCTTCATATTCAACCTCATGAAATTGTTGCCATTATCGGGTCATCTGGAGCAGGAAAATCAACATTTCTTCGTTGTCTTAATTTATTAGAAAAACCACAATCAGGTAATATTAGTATTGATAAGCTATCGTTTGATGTAAGCAAATTTAAACGAGATCAAATTGTTAAATTTCGCCAGCAAACCGCTATGGTTTTTCAGCAATTTAACCTTTTTCCTCAGAAAAATGCATTAGAAAATGTGATGGAAGGATTAGTAATTGTAAAAAAATATCCTAAAGAAAAAGCCAAACAGATTGCGTATGAAAAATTAGTTGAAGTTGGTCTTGCTGATAGAGTTGATCACTATCCTAAACAACTTTCAGGCGGCCAACAACAACGAGTGGCTATTGCTAGGGCATTAGCGATGAACCCTAAAGTTTTATTACTTGATGAACCAACTTCAGCATTAGATCCTGAGCTAGTTGGTGAAGTATTAGCAACAATAAAAATGGCTGCTAAATCAGGTATAACGATGATTCTAGTTTCTCATGAAATGAGTTTTGTACATGATATTGCAACGCGAGTTTTATTTTTAGATAAAGGACAGATTATTGAAGATGGCTCGCCTGATAAAGTATTTCTAAATCCTGTTCAACAAAGAACGAGAGATTTTTTATCCAGATATTATTCTGCTATGCAAATGGATTATGAAATTTAATCAGTTAAGAGGTCGTAATGGATATTACTATTCAACAACACTGTGAGGATATAAATTGGCAGGAAGTTGCTGATTTACTAAAATTTTATGGATTAAGCACCTTAGATGCTAAAACACAAGAACAGGTATTTCGAAATAGTTATGCAGTGGTATTTTTATTAGATAATAATCATGTCGTCGGTGTGGGGCGAGCATTATCAGATGGTATTTGTCAGGCGGCAATATATAACATTGCCTTAGCTAAATACTTACATGGACAGCAATACGGTAGGTTAATTGTCGATAAACTTATCGAGCAAGTTAAGGATTGTAATATTATTCTTTATACCCATCCTCAAACAGTTGAGTTTTATAAAAATTTAGGTTTTGACCTGATGAAAACAGGCATGGCGATATATCAAAAAGATCATCGTCATGAAATGAAAGAAATGGGATTTATTTAATATTACCCACTTAATTATAGGTTTAACAATATCAAACTAAAGAGGATTTGTGTTATGAATTTAAACAAATGGTATAGTTTTTTGTTTTTAGCAACTTTGTGTTTAACAGGTTGTGATGATCAAAATAACAATACTGAAAGTTCTAAAAAACAACAGATAACTATTGCAACATCAGGCGCACCAAGTCCTTTTACAACAATAAATGATGAGGGTGATTTAACGGGTTATGATATAGATGTTGTTAAGGCTATATTTGCAAAATTACCACAATATGAAATTAATTTCGAAATAACTGAGTTTCCATCGGTGCTTGCTGGACTTGATTCACAACGTTATCAAGTTGGTGCCAATAATTATGCAATGAATGAGAAACGTAAGGAAAAGTATTTTTATTCAGATCCCATTTTTAAAAATCAATATGTTATCGCTGTAGCTAAAAACAATAATAACATCAATAGTTTTCATGATCTAAATGGTATGTCAACAGAGGTAACACCAGGACTAAATTATGCCACTGCTTTAGAAACTTATAATCAGCAAAACGCTAATAATCCTGTAAAAATCGTTTATAGTGAGGCCGACTTATTACCTGTTTTACAGCATGTTGAAAGTGGCCAATATGATTTTCAATTAATTGATAAAGTGATGCTTTCTCAATTTATAAGTGAACATCATCTTAATCTTAAAATAATTGAACTCAGTAAAGAAGATGAAGATCGCATTGCTTCACCATTTAGTTATCTTTTAATTAGTAAAAGTGCGAAAGGTGAACAATTGACTCAGGATATTAATGACGGTATTCAAAAAATTATTAGCAGTGGTGAACTTTCACAAATTAGTCAACGTTATTTTGGTGCAGATTATTCACCTAACTAATTAATACGTTATAAGTATTATTTATCTAACAAAGGTAAATAAACATCCGTTATCATCTGTTCAGATTTTACAGTTGGTCCAACATTAACATAATGAAAAATTGGGGGAAAATCTCCCAAGTTTTCGCTGCTGTTTGGTAACCATTTTTCAAGTAAATAAATAATTGCTTGATTATGATATCTCGAACCTATATTTCTGGCTTTGGCACAGCGAAATTGTGGAATCGTTTTATTTATCACTCCATAAATGTTTTTAGTAATAAGTTCATCAACAGAGATACCGAAATCAACATGATGTTTTTCAGGTGGCGTAGTATTAGGGTTAGTATAATGAATGCCGTAGTTTCTATATTTATCATCTAAAAGTTGATTTTCTTGTCACCATTTTATGAGTTTGTTTACTGATTCATGTTCTAACTCGGGTGCGCTATAATGTTCAATAATGGCTAAATACGTCATTGGGAATAGAACGATTTTGACCTTCATATAACCCTCCACAATTTATCAATGGTAATCATCTTTTTGAATCTTAACACTTATTGCGTGTATAAAAAATCCAATTTTACTTGACAATATATCCGCTTAAAATGATAATGGCGCCGTTTTTTTAGTCTAATCTTTAATTTTTTTATGAGGTGGCAAAATGCCTGTATTCAATACTTTATCTTAATGCCGACATGGTATCTTCTATTATATTGTCTTTTAGCTTTTTCTAAAGCTCCTACGTTGCAGTTCAATCTATAGATCTTCGCCTTGTCGGTTTTCCCTAATTTTTCGGAGAAAACAAAATGACAATGGAAACTTATATTCAAAACTTAGAATTAATTAAATACCCACGTACTCCACATTTGGAAAGTTCGCGCTTGCAATTGGGTGATAGTGAGCATGGCCAGCTACCCTATAATCAATTAATAGGGCAATATATTGTGGTTGAAGAAAAACTTGATGGCGCTAACTGTGCAATCAGTTTTTCAGAGAGTGGTGAGCTATTATTACAATCACGCGGTCATTACTTAATAGGGGGCAGTCGAGAACGTCAGTTTAATCTATTTAAACATTGGGCAACCGTCCATGAAAGCTGGTTAATTGAACGTTTAGAAGATCGCTATATTATGTATGGTGAATGGTTACATAAAAAACACTCTATTTTTTATGATGCATTACCACACTATTTTTGTGAATTTGATATTTGGGATAGACATAATAACTGTTTTTTATCAACCCAAAAACGTCATCAATTATTGGCTAATGGTCCTATTTTATCTGTTCCCGTATTGTATTCGGGAATCGCACCGAAAAGATTGGGTGACTTATTAGCATTAGTTAAATATTCTTTAGCTAAAACAAACGATTGGAAAAGTTGTTTTGAGAAAATTGTTGCTCAAGAAAAAATTGATTTGAATAAGGCTTGGCAACAGTGTGATAACTCGGATTTGATGGAAGGTTTATATTTGAAAATTGAATCAGAGTATACCACAACGGGACGTTTAAAATGGGTAAGACAAGATTTTGTTCAATCTATTTTAGATGCGGGTCAACACCATTTACAGCAACCGTTTATTCCTAATCAATTAGCTAAAAATGCCGAGCTTTATACGCCACAAATAACGATAAATTGGAATGATGGCATAATATTTGGAGGTGATTTATGAGTTATTCGCAGTTACAACAAGAGATCGCCTACAGTATCAGCAAAGATAACTTTGACCAGTGGTTGGAATGTATACCTGCGTTGAATAAATTGATGACGACACCACAAGATCCTACTTATCATGGTGAGGGAAATGTCTGGATTCATACTCAAATGGTATTAAGATCCTTGATAGCTCAAGATGAGTTTGTAAAATCTTCCGATGATGAAAAGTTTGTGCTATTTATGACTGCTTTGTTACATGATATTGCCAAACCAGAAACGACCATCATTGATGAGTTAAGTGGTCGAATTTCACAACCAAGACATTCCCAAAAAGGAGCGATTAGTAGTCGAATACTATTATGGCGATTGGGCATTGATTTTGAGTTAAGAGAAAAGATTTGTCGGATTATTGATGTGCATCAGGTTCCATTTTATGCATTAAGTGATAATAGTAATAATAAATCACCGCAATGGTTAATTCATCGGCTTTCATGGGAATTACCTGTCTGGATGTTATGCATGCAGGCTAAAGCCGATATACTCGGTCGTATTAGTGCTGATAAAGCTCGAATGGTTGATGAAGTTGAACTCTTTAAACAATTAGCTTTGGAAGAAGGGTGTTTATATCAATCTCGGCAATTTATAGATGATTACACCAGAGTACACTATTTTCGAGGAGACAATGTTTTGCCTGATTATGCTTTATATCCTCAAAAAGGGTCTAAAGTCATATTATTGTCGGGTTTACCTGCATCAGGTAAAAATAGTTGGATAAGTAAACATTATCAGCAATTACCGGTTACCTCATATGATGATGCAAGGAGTGAATTGAAATTAAAGCATGGTCAAAATGAAGGATTAGTGATTCAATTTGTATTAGCTAAAGTGAAACAATATTTAAGAGACAATCAACCATTCATTTGGAATGCTACTCATTTATCGCGAGATATGCGCCAAAAAGCATTGGATTTGCTTTATGCTTATCATGCAGAGGTTGAAATTGTTTACCTTGAGCAGCCAGAAAAAACATTATATCAACGCAATTCAAGCCGAGATACTAGCTTACCAAATAAGAAAATTACACAAATGCTTTCTAAATGGCAAGTGCCATTACCGACCGAGGCGCATAAAGTGACATATTTAGTAAGTTAATGATATTTAATATGAGTTATGATGGGCTTTTTTAAAGCCCATCTTTATATTGTGTATTAACTATTCTTTAATGCCATTGTCTTTGATGACTTGCTGATACCAATAAAAACTATCTTTTTTTATTCGATTAAGGTTTTTTAAGTCATGGTCATCACGATCAACATAAACGAAACCATAACGCTTTTTAAAACCTTGATGTGAGCTTAATAAATCAATGACTGACCATGGACAGTATCCAAATAGTTCAACACCATCTTCAATTGCATCATGACAAGCTGAAATATGGGATTTGATATAATCGATTCGATAATCATCATGTACTTTATTGTCAGCAGTTAATGTATCGGGAGTACCTAAGCCATTTTCAGTAATAATTAATGGTAAACGATATTGGCGATAATATTCATTTAGTACAAGGCGTAATCCCATAGGGTCAATTTGTGCACCATAAGTTGAGGCAACTAAATTTGGATTTTTCTCGATTTTGAAGTAACCGTAAAGGTCAAAATCGATATCTTTTTCTTTGGTACCAAATGGATGTGCATCATCCTCTGGTAAATAACTAGCAACCAAAGTTCGATAATAATTTACAGCAATAAAATCAGGTTTTGCTTGTTTTAATATTTCAGCATCTTCAGGATGGGTATTAGGATAGATTCCGCACCGAGTTAGATAGCTTTTATAATAGTTAGGATAATCACCAAAACAGTACATTTCCAGCGCGTAATTCGTTTTGAAATTATCGTTCATTTTCGCAGCCCATACATCCATTGGTTTGTTACTTGCAGGATAGGTCATCGTGGATGAAACTGCAGGCCCAACTTTACTGTCGGAAATTAAAGCATGACAATCGTTGGTTGCCATTGCATGGGCAACAAACATATGATAATCCATTTGTGCACGAACTTTTTCAATATCTTCTGGCGCAACTTGATACATATTCATTCTTTCATTGACACGAATCATCAGATTTTGTTCATTATTAATCTGCCAATGCTTAACTAGATCGCCAAATGCTTTATAACAGACTTGAGCATAACGTCTGAATGCATCAACACAGCGACGATCTTGCCAACCATTATATTTATCAACCAAGGCAAAGGGTAAGTCAAAATGATAGAGCGTAATAAAAGGTATAATATCGTTTTTAATTAATTCGTTAATAACTCGATTGTAAAAATCGATTCCGGCTTGATTTATTTCACCATCGCCATCAGGAATAATTCTTGCCCAAGAAAGTGAAAAGCGATAGGTTTTTAATCCTAACTCTTTAAATAAAGCAATATCACTTTCAACATGATGATAAAAGTCACTGGCTACTTTACTATCGGCTTGTATAGCAGAGCGTTGAAATGAATTATAATCAGCAACGGTCATTCCTTTGCCATCTGCATCCCATCCACCCTCTATCTGAAAAGCCGACGATGATGCTCCCCACCAGAAATCCTTAGCAAAAGCTTTCATATCTAAACCTCTAAACGTGAATAACTAATAAATTGTCTGTAATACTCACTTGAGCTTGTTGACAATATTCTATATTTTTATATTGTTCGGAATTAACAATAATAATTGACGTGGTTAAATCAAATTGTTGTTTTATTTTATCAATATCAAATGAAACTAATTTGGTACCTTTAGTAATATGTTGGCCTGCATGGACATAAGATTGGAAGTATTTACCTTGTAAGTTAACCGTATCAATACCAATATGAATTAATAATTCAATACCATTATCTAATTTTATCCCCATTGCATGTAAAGTAGGGTAGAGTGCCGTAACGGTACAATCTTCAGGGGCAACGATTTCACCCACTCTAGGATAAACTGCAATTCCTTTCCCCATTGCGCCTGAGGCGAATGCTTCATCTTTGACTTGATCTAAAGCAATCACCTCGCCAGCAACTGGCGATACAATAGCGGTATCCGATGTTAATTGTGTACTGGACGTTGTTTCAACTGTTTTTGACGCTTCCTCATTTGGTATATCATTAAATCCAACAATCATCGTCATAATGCATGAACCAAAAAAAGCAAAACCTATACCAATTAAATAACATAAGAAAGCTTTTGTACCTGCTTCTGCATAAACGGGGATCGTTAATACTCCTTGATTAGCAAATGCATTACCATAGGAGCCTCCCCAACCCATCAATCCACCGGCGATAGCGCCACAAATTACGGCACAGATCATCGGTCTTTTTAATCTTAAATTTGCACCATAAATTGCTGGCTCAGTAATGCCAAATAGCGCAGTAACCGTTGCCGATGCAGCCACCGTTTTAAGATTTTTATTTTTGGTTTTGAAAAATACGCCAAAAGCCGCACCAGCTTGCGCAAAGTTAGCGGCACCTGCAAATGCAAGAAGATTTTGCCTGCCTGTTTGCGCTACATCATTGATTCCAATTGGCACAATTGCACGGTGAGCGCCAAATATAACTAAAATGCACCATACACCACCAATAAAAGCACCTAATAAGATAGGGCTAACTCCCATAATGTAGTAATAGATCCAGTTTATAAATTCGCCAATATAGATTCCGATTGGCCCGAAAATAAGTAATGTCGCGGGGATCATGATGAGTAGTGAAAATGTAGGCACCATGATAATTTTTAAAACTTCAGGAATGATTTTTTCTAAAAACCTTTGTATATAACTTAAAATAAAAACGGCAATAATGATTGGAATAACACTTGATGTATAATTGGCTTTGGTCAGTTCAATTGCAAAAAAGGTGACTTCACTTTTACTTGTCATTAAACTCACCATGGAGGGATAACATAGGGTCGCGCCAATAATCATTGATATAAATTCATGTGCTTTAAATACTTTGGCTGCGGTATATCCTAAAATTATAGGCATAAAGTAAAACACCGCATCCGATGCAGCATGTAAAATAATATAAGTATTATAAGTTTTAATATCAGTTGAGTAGTAATTACCAATTATAACCGCAATTGCTAAGATACCTTTTAGCATACCTGATGCTGCTATCGCTGGAATAATCGGGGTGAAAATGGCGGCAAAAGCATTGAGTATTTTAATGCCTATTGAAACTTTTGGTTGTTCTTGTTTTATTGAGTTTATTTCGCCAATAAGTGGTAAAAGTGCGTCATAAATTTTTGTGACTTTATTACCCAATACTACCTGATATTGCCCACTGCTTTCTACAACAGAAATGACGCCTTCAGTTTGTAATAATTTTTCACGATTTGCTTTGTTATTATCTTTTAGTTGGAACCGTAATCGAGTAAAGCAATGGTTCACACTGATAATATTTTGCTTATTTCCGACCAACTGTAATATTTGCTGTGCAATTTTCTCATAGTCCATTATTTTCTCCATTACGTTAACAATGGTTAATTTTCGGTAAAAAAAAGATCAAACATACTAGAGTTGTTGTTAATACTAAAACAACAATCATCATGCATATTTGATCGTATTAATATTGGTGATAACACTTTTTTTACCATTGAGTTAACTTTTCTCAAGCTAACACAGTTTAAAAAGTTAAACAAGATTGAATTGAATTGTTGCTAAATATTTTATTTAGATATATTTTTAACCTTAAGGATTGTAAGGATTAAAATTATAATTAATGAAAGCAGCGAAAAAAAAATCGTATTTATTACTTTGTATTGTGTTTTTCTTTTGGTATGCACAATACGTTTATATCCCTTATCAAACACCTTATCTTGCAGCCATAAATCTTTCAACTAATTTTATTGGTATGGTTGTGAGTGCTTATGGTATTTCACAATTACTGTTACGTTTACCCGTTGGTTTAATTGCGAATGTGAAAGAAAAGCATAAAGTATTTATAGTATTGGGATCTTTTTTAGCTGGTTTTGCATCTGTTATTCGCATAATCCAACCTGATGGATGGGGATTTTTTATTGGTAATATTATTTCTGGTATTGCTAGTTCAACCTGGATCTCATTTATGGTGTTATTTTTAGGTTTTTATCCTAAATCTAAAAAAAGCTATGCAACAAGTCTTATTATTATGGTGAATAATATGGGGGTATTTTTAGCTTTTTTATCCAGTACGTTACTCTTTGAATCTTTTGGTATGAAGCTTATTTGTCTTTTAAGTTGCTTAAGTGGATTCATCGCTTTTATTTTAGCGATTAGGCTTAAATATCCTGAAAGAATTCATCATCAGTTTAGCTTTCAAAACTTATTTAAGGTTTTTTTAGATCCTAAACTGCTATTTTTTTCTTTTCTGGCCTTAATTCAGCAGGGCATACAAATGTCGACGACCATGTCTTTTACAAACCAAATACTCAGTGAACTTGGTGCTAACTCTGCTATAATTGGTGTATCTTCAATTGTATATATGCTGTCATCTGTATTGTTTGCAAAAGTTGGAGCAAGTAGCTGGATAACCAAATTAAGCACTTCATCTTGGATTATCCTCTCTTTTCTTATGCTTGCCCTTTATTGTGTTTTAATACCTAAATTATCATCAAGTTATCTCATATTATTATTGCAAATTATTCCTGGGATGGGGACAGGTATACTATTTTCACTATTAACTTTTGAAGCAATTTCTGATATTCCTTCTTATGCTCGTTCAGCCGCAATGGGTCTGTTTCAAGCTATTTATGCATTAGGTATGACGGTTTTTCCAATCATTGTTGGTTATGTTAGTCTGCTATATTCAATGACGACGGCATATTTTTGTTTAGCGATTGTAGCAGTTTTGGGGGCAATTTTTTATTACTTTTATTGCTCAAACAGAACAATAAAATCATAGTAATAATAAATATCTCTTAATAACCATATTATGTTTTTCGGAATAGAAAATTTAATACTATGAATTAGTCGAATACTTAACTCTATATATAGGTAATATTCAATTAATATTGAGATAAAAACCAAGTAATCGCAATTAAATCGGCAGTGCCACCTGGGCTTAGGTTACGTTTTATAAATTTTTCATCTAACTGGTTTAAAAGTTCAAGACCATTAGCATGAGTCATTCCTCCTTGTTTAATGATTTTTCTTGCCTCTTGTTGAGCGAAAGTCAATCCCTCTAAGCCGCCTCTAGATACTAAATTAGTATCTTGATTATAGGCAAGTAGATGTAACATTGCTTGCAGTAAACATGTTTCCTCATCATAACCATTATGTTTCATTGTTTGATAGATAGGCAGTGAGATAGTACGAACCGTTATATAGCCTGATTCTGCTTCTCCTCTGGCTCCAGGCAAATTGTGAAGTTTAAAAAGTTTTTCACCTATTGAACTAGTTGTATTATTTTGTTTTAGTTCATTGGTAACTATTCCTTGGCAAATGGCAGAAACTTCATCACAAATATTTTGCGTATTGATTGTTAAGCCTAGTTGCTCTAATCTGCCGATTGCACCTAGTAGTAGTCCAAAAGCAAAAATACCACCTTTGTGAGTATTGACTTGATTTGTCGCTTGGTACATTGCTTGCTCGCACTCAATACCAATCGGCCTAATTCCTGCTAAAAATTGTTGGTTATCCTGTAAAGCCGATGTTTTACCATATTGATAAAAACGTTCGAACCATATACTGATTGCTTTGATACTTTGAACAAAAGTTTGGAAGTCCATATCACGATGTGCTCCACTGTTATTCATATCAACCAATCCAGGTTTTGGCGACAAACAAACCTCTTTTATTAATGCTTTTGTTGCTAATTGTGCGGGTATACATTGATTATTATCACTATTAAGATCAAGTTCTAATTGTGCTATTTGCTGTGAATAATCACTCATTATCAATTCTTACCTGTACGAAATGATGTAATATTCGGATATCGCCAACTCATTGACTAAAATGGTTGGCGGCTTTTGATTTATTAAAATCAATAATTATTGTGAGATCGTGCAGCAAGTACTTCACGAGTCCCATTGTGGCTAGGAGGACTAATAATGCCTTCAGCTTCCATTTGTTCAACAATTCGGGCGGCTTTATTATAACCAATACGGAATTTTCGTTGTACGCTAGATATTGATGCTCTTTGTGTTTCAACGACAAAATCCACCACTTGGTCAAATAGTGGATCGCGTTCTTCCTGAAACATATTTGAACTACCGTTTTCACCATCATCGGTTGCTACGGTCACATTCTCAATATATTTTGGTGTACCACGTGCTTTCCAATCTTGCACCACAGCGTGTACTTCTTCATCACGGACAAATGCGCCGTGAACACGAATTGGAATAGAACTATTCGGTGCTAAATAAAGCATATCGCCCATACCAAGCAATGATTCAGCTCCCATCTGATCTAAAATGGTGCGCGAATCAATTTTACTTGATACAGTAAAAGCAATACGGGTAGGAATGTTAGCTTTAATTAAGCCCGTAATCACATCTACCGATGGGCGCTGGGTGGCTAATACCAAGTGGATACCTGCAGCTCTTGCTTTTTGTGCTAGTCTAGCGATTAACTCTTCCACTTTTTTACCAACAGCCATAATAAGATCAGCAAATTCATCGACCATAACGACAATGTAAGGCAGTTTTTCTAGCATTGGCATTTCAAGATCCATACTGTCAGTTGGTTTCCAAAGTGGATCTGGGATCGGTCTACCCATATTTTCTGCTTGCTTAATTTTATCGTTATAACCTGCAATATTGCGTACACCAAGCGCCGACATAAGACGATAACGGCGCTCCATTTCATTGACACACCAATTAAGTGCATTAGCTGCATCTTTCATATCAGTAACGACTTGAGTCAATAGATGTGGAATGCCTTCATAAATGGATAACTCAAGCATTTTAGGATCTATCATTATAAATTTTACATCTTCTGGTTTTGATTTATATAAAATACTTAAGATCATCGCATTAACACCAACTGATTTACCTGATCCAGTAGTACCTGCAACAAGTAAATGAGGCATTTTAGCTAAATCAGCAACCACAGATTGTCCCGAGATATCTTTACCTAGAACAACAGTAAGTGGTGATTGTGCATTTCTAAATTGAGGGCTATCAAGCACATCTCTAAAATAGACTGTTTGGCGATTTTTATTAGGTAACTCAATTCCTACATAGGGCTTACCTGGAATCACTTCTACCACACGTACAGATGGCATGGATAATGAACGTGCTAAATCACGATCTAATGTTGAAATGCGAGCAGCTTTTATGCCAGGTGCAAGCTCAATTTCAAAACGAGTAATGACAGGCCCAGGTAAATAGTCAACGACTCTCGCTTTCACACGATAATCAGATAAACTTTTTTCCAGAAGATTAGCCGTTGCATTTAACGCTGAATGATCGATTTCAACTCGTGTTGTTGGTGGCGCCGTCAGTAAATTTAACGATGGTAAAGGTGTTGTTGGTTTCGGTAAAGGTTTATTGTTACGCCTTAATAAAGGGTGGATTAACCCATCTTCCTCGTTTTCTTGTTCATTATTTTCATCGTCCTCTTCATTCACCCGCTCTGCTTCTACTGTGAAAGTAGGTGATTGTGGTAGTTCTTCAATCTCGTCAATCTCTTCTTCATTTAGATAGATATCATCAATAACAGGATTCTCTTTTTTTAGCGACTCAATATCGACATCGTAAGGTTGTTCTTTTTCAATGACTTTTTCTTTAAGTTCATCATGCTCATTTTGATCATTAATTGTTGTGGAAAGATTAACTTTTGGAGGTGTTATTTCACTAATAGGCTCAAACGGTGTTAACTCAGCTTTTTGGGTTTGCTCTATTTTAGATGCATCATAGCCTAATGTGAATAAAGGTTTGCTTGGAGCATCAGAAATCGTATATTTGTCTTCTTCCAAAGCTTGCATTTCTTCAGATTTATCTGATTGTGTGTCAGATGAT
Organism: Gilliamella apicola; assembly: GCF_000599985.1. Lineage (NCBI taxonomy): Bacteria > Pseudomonadati > Pseudomonadota > Gammaproteobacteria > Orbales > Orbaceae > Gilliamella > Gilliamella apicola. The sequence continues at coordinate 2,420,292 of NZ_CP007445.1, read as the reverse complement.
GTTTTTCGCTCATTCATATTTTTTATGATCATTTCCATACGAGCTAAAATATCATTAGAATCAACATCTTTTTTAGATTCATCACGAGTTGCTTGATTGGTTGAATCGACTTGAACTGTCGATGTTTTTTCAAGTTCTTGTAATAGTTGTTCTGCCTTTTTGACTAGTGTCTCATCATCTTTAAGTTTGTTGGATTCAATACGTTGTTCAGCTTTATCTGTATTGATATCATGCTTTATTTTTTCTTCACTTGCTATGATTGATGTTGATTGAGTGGTATCTGTATTTACCGGCTTACTATTAAGAGAAATAGTTAATTTGGGTTCTTGTTCTTGGTCAACAACGGGTGACTTTTTGTCGGGTTGTTGGTTGGTATTTATTATTTGGTTCGTTTTACGAGATAAAATCAACTTTGAGAATGGTGTAATGAGCCACATAACCAAAGCACCTAATTTTTCCAATAAGTAAAACCAAGATAATCCAGTTAATAAAGTGATACAGGCAAGGCTGGTAATTAATAATACCAATGAAGTTGTTAAGGCATTCATTACTGGTAAAAGGCTTTCAATTACGATTGCACCTAAATATCCTCCTGCGTTAAATTGTTCTGCATCACGAATATTTAAAGCAAAAAAACCTGTACTGCTAAAAATAAACGCTAAAATACCAATAATGCGGAATGACAAACTAAAGTAATTAATAGGTGCATTGGCGTTACGATAATAGTAGACCACCATTTGTGCGCTAAAGAATATCGAGATAAAAGGTATACTGAAAGCAATAAAACCTAGGAATTGGAAAAAGATATCTGAAACATAGGCTCCAATAAAGCCGCAATAATTACTGATTGGATGATGCCATGCAGTACGAGACCATCCAGGGTCAGATGGATTATAAGAATATAAGGATAAAAATAGACAAACAGATAATCCTATAATTGCCAGTAAAATGAATTGAGTGATTATCTGTTTTCTTGTTGTTTTTGACTTTTTCAAGTACGTACCTAAACAATTGCAACAGTTAAAATTGTAAGCATTTTATCATAAATTGCACTCTCTCACAGAGTGAATAAACCATAAAGAATCATTATTCTTTATGGTATTAATCAATTGGTGACAGGCATTTGCTAAATTTTTGTCCATTTTGTACATAATTTAGAGCATTATGTTTATTAGCAACAATTTCAGCTTCAGTAAGTTTGCGAATAATTTTGGCTGGTGACCCCATAATTAAACAACCTTCTTCATAAGGTATCGTATGTGTCACTAGTGAGTTCGCGCCAACTAAACAATTTTTAGCAATTTTCGCATTATTCAAAATAGTACTTCCCATACCGACTAAAACATTATCCTCGATGTGACAACTGTGCAGAATAACGTTATGTCCAATCGTTACATTTTCCTCTACAATACAGGGTATATCAGTTTCAACATGCACCGTACAATTATCTTGGACATTGCTATTTTTGCCTATATAAATTGGTGCAATATCTCCTCGTAAAACAGCATTAAACCAAATCGATACTCCTTGCTCTAAAACTACATTACCAATAATATCAGCAGATTTGGCAATAAAACAATGTTCATGAATTTGTGGATATAAATCCCCTAATTGGTAAATCATGATTATTTCCTTTTTATCTTTCTGATTTTTAAAAATAAACCCACAGCCAGAAAATTACATAAAACCATAGAGCCTGTCATTAGCCATTCAGAACTATTGTTCGAAACTGTCGTTACCGTTGTAAGATTTGAGACTAGGAATGATAGTGATATACCAACGGCTCCCGCTACTGCGAATCGGATTGTACCGGCAAGCGAAGAGGCCGTTCCTGCGATATGCGGGTAAAAATCTAAAATAATAGCCATACTATTTCCGCCTATAGTTGACATACAGCCAATATATCCAGCAATACAGATAACTAAATAGATGAAACCTAAATTAAATAATGTCACGATCATAAGTCCAATTGCCATGACAAATTGGATAAAAAGACCTAACTGCATCATTTTAAATGAGCCTACATGTTTAACCAAACGACTATTTAGGGTATTCATAAACACCATAACAACAATATTAAGTGCAAAGTAATAACCAAAATGTGTGGATGCAACACCATGTAGGTTCATGTAAACAAAAGGTCCCAAACTTAAAAATGAGAATAAACCTGCACCGGCAAAGGCGCCTATCATCATATACGCCAATACTTGTCCATGACGGAACAACATAATGAAATTACTCAAAATGCGGGTAAAACTAAATTTAGATCGTTTTGCCTTTGATAATGTTTCTGGAATAAAGATGATAACTAAAGCCAGCCCTATTAGTGCCGTTAGACTGATAGTGTAAAAATTAGCTTGCCAATTAAACCAATATAGAATAAATCCACCAATGATCGGTGCAAGGAGTGGAGCAACATTGGATATCAACATGACAAATGACATCATTTTAGAAAATTCATCGCGATCACGATAAATATCTTTCATTAACGCATTAATTACTATTGATGTTGCAGCGGCAGCAATACCGTGAAAAAAGCGAGCAGTAATTAATTGATTGATATTCGATGCAATACCACAAATTAATGCGGCAACTATAAAAATAATTAGACCTGCAATTAAAACGTAACGCCTTCCGTAGCTATCAGTAATAGGGCCAAATAAAAGTTGTCCAAAAGAAAATCCTAACAAATAACAGCTAATAGTAAGTTGTACTGTTGCATCGGCTACATTAAAATCTTGCGCAATGGTTGGCATGCTGGGTAGATACATATCTATGGATAACGGCATTAACATAGATAATAATCCAAGAATTAAAATCAGTTTTTTTTTGGAAATATCGATTCTTAACTGTAAATGTTGATCTTGCACCTATTAAGTCCTGTATCTGTTCTAGCCTATAAAGTAATTAATATATTGTTTAAAAACGGAAACTTCACATGCAATTTTATAAAAGATTTTGAACTATTAATTCTTCGTTTAAATACTTAAAGTATTTAAATTTGTTAAGTATCTTAATTCTGATTAAACGAATTAATCTCATCTTGGGTAAGCGGACGGTATTCACCCTCGGGAATATCGACCTTGATATTACCTATTTGTTTACGATGTAATGCAACCACATGATTATCTACAGCCGCAAACATACGTTTAACTTGATGATATCGTCCTTCGCTAATAGTAAGCTCAGCATGGAAATCATCAATAATATTTAATTTAGCTGGTTTAGTTAGTGATTTCTCACTTTTTAATTGAATGCCATTATTAAAAATTTCAATGAGATCTGCGGTTAATGGGTGCTCAACTGTTACCAAATAGATTTTTTCACAATGATGTTTAGGAGAAGTAATGCGATGTGACCACTTACCATCATCAGTCAATAATACCAATCCGGTTGTATCAAGATCCAATCTACCCGCGGCATGAAGTTTTTCAGGCATAGGCTCATCAATAAAATAAAGAATCGTTGGATGATCAGGATCTTCAGTTGAACACACATAACCTTGGGGCTTATTTAGCATAAAATAGCGGTTATTGGTTACAGGTGTAATTTCATAACCATCATATTCAACTATCTGTTCGGGTGACAATTGATAAGCACCTGATTTTATAATTTCACCATCGACCGTGACTTTTTTCGCTTTTAATTCTTTATTGACAATTGTTCGACTGATGCCGAGATGATGAGCAAGAAACTTATCTAATCGCATAAATTATGAATATTCCTGTATTACTTTAAAGGGGTATAAATATCAAAACGGTGATTTTTCGTTTTAATTTCTGCTGTTGGTTTTTGGTTGGCTAAAAAAGGCGCATAACTAGGACGTTTAACCACCACTCTTTTGTTCGCTAACTGTCTTGCTGGTTCAAGTAAACTGTCTGAATCATCATCGCTGCCCACTAATTGTTGAAAAATGCGCATCTCTTTTTTGACTAGTGCACTTTTGGTTCGATGAGGAAACATAGGATCAAGATAGACCACATCTGGTGTTTGAGTGTAAGTGCATAACCCATCAATACTTGAGTGATAAATCAGACGTAGATGTTGCTGTAACCAAGCACCCATATTTTCATCTAAATAAGCACGCCGTAGACCATCTTCTAACAGTGCAGCAACAACAGGGTGACGTTCAAACATAGTGACATGACAACCGATAGCGGCAAGTACAAATGCGTCGCGACCCAGTCCAGCGGTAGCATCTACAACCGTTGGTAAATACTCACCTTTAACGCCAACTGCTTTGGCAATAGCTTCACCTCGACCTCCGCCAAACTGACGACGATGTGCCATAGCGCCAGATAGAAAATTGACGCATATTGAGCCTAATTTTGGTTCGTCGTTTTTTTGTAATTCGAGTTGGTTATTTTGATTTACAATTATGAACGGCAGATCGGTATGTGTGGCTAACCACTGCTCAGCAAATAGCTTTAGCTGAGCAGTATCTGTATTACTTAATTCCATAGTGACGAAGCAATGCCTCAAGCTGTGGTTCACGACCACGGAAATTTTTAAATAACGTCATTGGTTCATCGCTGCCACCTTGTGACAAAATATTGTCAAGAAAAGCATTACCCGTGTTAGTATTGAAGATACCTTCTTCTTCAAAACGTGAAAACGCATCAGCCGACAATACTTCTGCCCATAAATAACTATAGTAACCAGCAGCATAACCACCTGCAAAAATATGACTGAAAGCGTGTGGGAATCGACCCCATTCAACTGTTGGAACCACAGCTACTTGTTGTCGGACTTTTTTTAGTGTTTCCAAAATATCTGGATCTTTCTGACAGTGTAACGTAAAGTCAAACAAACCAAACTCTAACTGACGTAAAATAAATAATGCTGCTTGATAGTTTTTAGCATCCAACATTTTATCTAACATCTCTTTTGGTAACGGCTCACCAGTTTGATAATGTCCAGATATAAACGCTAGTGCCTCGGGCTCCCAGCACCAGTTTTCTAAAAATTGACTTGGTAATTCTACTGCATCCCATGGCACGCCATTAATACCAGCAACACCCGGTACTTCAATTTCGGTTAACATGTGGTGTAAGCCATGCCCAAATTCATGAAATAGAGTAGTGACTTCGTCATGGGTAAATAATGCAGGTTTATCACCAATAGGGCGGTTAAAATTACACGTTAAATAAGCAACAGGATTTTGTGTATGACCGTCAGCAAAGTGCATACGACCAATACAATCATCCATCCAAGCTCCGCCGCGTTTATGTTCGCGAGCATATAAGTCAAGATAAAAGCTACCTTTTAATTCACCGTTAGCAGTATAAAGATCGTAGAATTTAACTTCAGAATCCCAAACATCAACGCCTTTGCGTTCTTTCGCTGTAATACCAAAAATGCGATGTACAACTTCAAACAAACCGCTAATTACGCGTTGCTCTGGGAAGTATGGACGTAACTCTTCATCATTGATGGTGTACAGGTGCTGTTTTTGTTTTTCACTGTAATAAGCGATGTCCCATGGTTGTATATCACTGGCACCAAAAAACTCATAAGCATAACGTTTGAGTTGGGCAAGTTCTTTTTCGCCTTGTGGTCTAGCTTTAGTGGCTAGGTCGGTAAGAAATTCCATTACTTGTGTGGTGGAGTTTGCCATTTTGGTCGCAAGTGATTGATCTGCGTAAGTATTAAATCCTAATAATTGTGCTAGCTCATCACGTAATTTTAAAATTTGTTTAATGATTTGAGTATTATCCCATTTGCCAGCATTTGGACCTTGATCGGATGCTCGGGTATTATAAGCTTGATAGAGTTCAAATCTTAGATCACGGTTATCACAATAGGTCATTACGGGAAGATAACTAGGGATATCTAAAGTAAGTAACCAGCCTTCCTCACCTTTAGCTTTAGCCTGTTCTTGGGCTGCGGCAAGGGCACTATCTGGTAAACCCGACAAGGATTTTACATCCGTAATTAATTTTGACCATCCCATAGTTGCGTCTAATACATTATTGCTATAGGTTGATGATAACTCTGATAACTTCGCAACAATTTCACCATAACGTTTCTGTTTTTCATCTGGTAAGCCAATACCTGATAATTCAAAATCACGCAGGGCATTATTAATAACTTTTTTCTTAGCTTTGGTTAATTTGTCGTATTGTTCACTTTCTTTAAGTTGTTTATATGCCTGATATAAAGGTTTATGTTGACCAACCCAAGTGCTGAATTCAGAAAGCAGTGGTAAACATGCTTCATAAGCTTCGCGTAATTCAGGGCTATTTTTGACTGAGTTTAGATGACTAACAGGTGACCATGCACGACTAAATTTTTCATCCACTTCATCAATTGGTTGAATTAAATTTTCCCAAGTATATTGGCTGTTTTGTTTTAATACTGTTTCGATCGTATTTCGGCTATTTTTTAATGCTTCTTGTATAGCTGGTAAAACATGTTCTGGCCTAATCTTCGAAAATAGGGGTAATGGTGCATTTGTTAATAATGGGTTAGTCATGTTGCGATACCTTATGTATATTGATATTTTCTATTAATAGAAAACAATATTGAGGCAAAAAACGTTTATTCAAGGGTTAATAAGAATCATTCTTATAATCCCATTAGCTTGCGCTCACGTTGCCATTCAGTGGGAGTATAAGTTTTTATGGATAGCGCATGGATACGATTATCATTAATAAATTCTGCTAAAGGGCCATAAATAGCTTGTTGTTTTTTTACACGGCTAAGATCGGCAAATAATTCTCCAACAGCAATAACTTGAAAATGACTTCCGTCGTCTGTCATTACATGAATATCATCAAGTTCAAGTGAACTTTTTAGTTTATTTATAATTTCTTGTTTATCCATTATTTATACTCATCATTAATATAAACTGTATGTTTTAATTTTTGTGAAAAAGTTTCAGATTATGGGGATGTTTCAGTATAAAATCCAGTATATTAATCATCAATGACATGTTGTAAATCATATAACGTAATTAAAGTTTGTAATTGTGGATTAATATTTTTTAATTTTACACAATATTTAATACAAAAATAGACTAAAGTCGCGAGTCCTGAAGAATCAACCCGGGTAAGCTCTCCTAAATTGATGTATTTAACACCATTTAATATAGAGCTTTGTGTTGTCCATAAATCATTTAAAGAGTGAACATCAAGTTCACCCTGTAAGTACAATACATCTTGTTGTTTATCTGTTTTGATTCGCGACATTATAAAATAGCCTTTTTATTTAGCGTTAGGATCAATATTGCGATTTGATAGATCATTTAATTGTTTGGTTAATTCATCAATACCTTTTTGGCGCAGAACAGTTGCCCATTCGTTTTGTTTAGTGGTAACCATGCTAACCCCTTCAGCGGTTAGGTCATAAGCTTTCCATTCACCTGTTACAGTATTTTTTCGCCATTGGAAATCGATACGGATAGGTTGTTGATTTTTGTCTGGCTGATTTAATAATATGCGGATTGAAACAAGTGATTTATCACCTAAATCTTTTGATTTTTCAACTTGATAAGTTTGTCCGTTGTACATTGAAAGTGCTTGAGCAAATGCTTGTACTAAATAGTTTTCAAATGCATTAAAATAAGCCGTACGTTGTGCATCAGTCGCTGATTTATAAGCATTACCTAATATTAATGCTCCTGCATATTTAACTTGCACGTAAGGTAGTAAATCCGTTCTTACAATATCTTTAAGTTTGTTCGGATCGGATTTAAGTGTTGAAGCCTCTGCTTTCATCGTGTTAAAAATTTTATCTGCTGCAACTTGCATATCTTGATATGGATCGTTTGCAAATGCTGTAGCACTTATCATTAAGGTAAGTACTAAAAAAAAGGTTTGTTTAAATTTGGTTAACATAGTTACTCCTTATTGTCATTACTATCTTGTTTTTTGTCTTTATCTGATGATCCACCCGCACTATATAAAAATTGTCCAATTAAATCTTCAATAACCACTGCTGGTTTTGTGTTATATATAATAGAACCATCTTTAAGATAAGGATGATTATCTCCTTGATTAAGACTATCCGTATTTGATGAAGATGTCGGTGCATCTAAAGCATCAATATCATGTTCTGTGCTTTGATCTAATCCAAAGTTGATATCAATAAATTGTTCACCTAATAAACCCGATGTTTTAATTGAAAGTGAACTTAATTTTGGGATTTTATTATATTGAGTGTCTAAATCCATAGTTACCCACGGTTTATAATCTTCATTGTTCGTGGTTTTTAAGCTTATATCACTGACACGACCAATAACAACACCACCAATTTTAATTGGTGAACGTACTTTCAAACCACCAATGTTATCAAATTGTGCATAAACTCTATAAGAGTTATGACTAACAAAAGATGTTGGGTCAGTTACTCTAAAGCATAAAAATAGTACTGAGACAATAACCAGCACCATAAATAATCCTACTGTAATTTCTACTTTACGACTCATGTTTAATGACCTCAATTACTAAACATTAATGCGGTTAAAATAAAATCTAACCCCAAAATAACTAATGATGAATAAACAACTGTATTAGTTGTTGCCCGACTAATTCCTTCTGATGTTGGTACACAATCGTATCCATTAAAAAGTGCAATCCAAGTACTGGCAATAGCAAATGCAAAACTTTTAACAAAACAGTTACCTAAATCATGCCACCAATCGACATTACTTTGGATGGATGACCAAAAGAACCCTGCGTCAATACCTTTCCAATCTACACCAACTAATACGCCACCTATGATTCCTACCGCAACAAAAATCGCTGTTAAAAATGGCATGCTAAAAAATCCTGCCCAAAACCGTGGAGCTATAATGCGGCGTAAAGGATCAACTGCCATCATTTCCATACTTGATAGTTGCTCGGTAGCTTTCATAAGACCGATTTCAGCCGTTAAGGCAGAACCTGCACGACCAGCAAAAAGTAATCCTGCAACAACAGGTCCTAGCTCTCGTAACAATGCAAGTGCAACTAACATACCTAAACTAGCTTCAGCACCAAATGTTGTTAAAATAAAGTAGCCTTGTAGCGCTAGTACCATGCCAATAAACAGACCTGATACGATAATAATGGATAGTGATTGTACACCAACAAAATAGAATTGTTTGACTAGTAATGGGAATTGTTTTTTAAATTGTGGTTGACCAATTAATGCGCCAAATAGCATTATTCCTGAGCGCCCTATCATGGCGATCACATTTATAAACCATTGTCCCATTTTAGCGAGTAAATTCGACATTATTTTATACCTCTGCTTAGGTCCAATTTGTAATCATTCGCAGGATAATGAAAAGGTACTGGCCCATCTGCAAGTCCTTCCAGGAATTGTTTGACTCGTAAATCATCATTGTCACGTAGTTGTTCTGAAGTACCACCTGCAATAATATGTTGTTCTGCTACAATGTAGGCGTAATCGGCAATACTCAACACTTCGCTTACATCATGACTGACTACGATACATGTTAATCCTAACGATTGATTTATCTCAGAAATAAGTTTAACGATTACACCCATTGAAATTGGGTCTTGCCCAGCAAAAGGTTCATCAAACATGATCAAATCAGGATCAAGCGCAATTGCTCTTGCTAATGCTGCTCGCCTAGCCATCCCACCAGATAATTCTGATGGCATCATATTTGCTGCACCGCGAAGTCCTACGGATTGTAACTTCATCAATACCAAGTTATGTAATATTGGTTCAGGTAATTTAAGATGTTCACGCAGAGGATAAGCGACATTATCAAATACAGATAGGTCAGTAAATAACGCGCCAGATTGGAATAGCATGCTCATGCGCTTGCGTACTTCATATAGTCTTGAGCGAGACATGCTTGGTATGTCTTCACCATCAAATAAAATGAATCCTGTTTGTGGTTTTAATTGTCCACCAATCAGTCTTAATAGTGTAGTTTTACCAATTCCAGAAGGTCCCATAATAGCAGTTATTTTACCTTTTTGAACGGTCAAACTCATATTTTTATAAATAGGTCGTGTTCCACGATAGAAAGACATATCATGTATTTCGACCAAATTGGGCTGTAATGCGTCAGTCACAATGATTTCCTACACTACCAGAATTAAAATTTCGCCTATTTTACTTGATATTTATAAATAATGAAATCTATTAAACCTATTATCAGTGAGTCTGTTCTTACTAATTTAAACATGTTATAACGAGTTTATTAGTCTGTTTTAAACTCGAACGTATAGTTAACCTGAAACTTTTTAACATTCATTACTTTTTATTAATATGCAATAAAATAGTATTTGGACCTTTGTAAAAGGACTTATGTAATAAAAAAGTGTAATTTACTCTATATATTATCATTTAATTAAGCTATTCATGCCGTGCCTTGCGGGCTAAGTAGTTACCCGTACTTTGTACAAATTGAATGACAATAACTAAAATAAACACACAGATGTAAGTTACCGTCGTGTCAAAACGTTGATAACCGTATGAAACTGCTAAATCGCCGATACCGCCAGCACCAATAGCACCTGCCATTGCGGTAGCTCCAATTAAGCCAATTGTGGCAGTTGTAAGCGTTAAAAGTAATGAGCTAAAAGCTTCTGGTAACATAAAGTGCCAAATTATTTGGATTGGTGTTGCGCCCATAGCTTCAGCAGCTTCAATGATACCACTTTTTACATCTAATAACGAGTTTTCCACTAATCGAGCTATGTAAGGAGCCACATAAAAAGTGAGTGGAACAATTGCTGCTGTAGTACCAATTGAACTGCCGACAATAAACTTTGTTAAAGGCAAAATTGCCACAAGTAGAATAATAAATGGCAATGAACGTACTAGATTAATGATTGGATTGATGATGCGATAGACCCGTTTATTTTCAAGTAGACCAGAAGGACGAGTGGTTACTAAACAGATACCAAGTGGAATACCAATCAATGAGCCCAATATTAATGAAAAGACGACCATAATCAAGGTTTCGTAAGATGCTTGTATAAACTGATCAGAGGTGACTGTAGTAGCAAATGTTGTGCTTAAATAACTAAGTATATTATTTATTATTTGCATTTAATTAATCTCCCATTGTTTTATTTCGGTAACTTGCACACCACGTTCACGTAAATAGTGTACCGCTTTGTCAATGTTGTTATCTTCTCCTTTTAATTGAACAAACATACTGCCTAAAACCGTTTTTTCGATTTCTGACATATGGGCAAATAAAATATTCACGATAACTATTTGTTGTAAAATGAGTGAATTAATGACTGGCTCAGAGGCTGAACGTCCTAAAAACTCCAATTTAAATAATTTGATATTATTTTTGTTTCCTTCAATTTTTAATAAATTTTCAACTACACCACTTGGAATTTGATCGTTTATCACAGAGCTGACAAAATTTTGTGTCGTATGATGTCTCGGGTGACCAAATACATCAAGCACATTACCATGCTCGATGATGTTACCTTTTTCCATAACGGCAACTTTATGACAAATTCGTTCAATAACACTCATTTCATGAGTGATTAATACTACGGTTATTTTATATTTTTCATTGATTTGCTTTATTAAATCTAAAATGGATTGAGTCGTTTGTGGATCAAGTGCTGATGTAGCTTCGTCACACAACAATATATCTGGATTGTTAGCTAAAGCTCGCGCAATACCTATGCGCTGTTTTTGCCCTCCCGACAGCTCTTTAGGATAGCTATTAGCTTTATCACTTAATCCCACAAATTCCAATAGTTCATATACTTTTTGTTTAATCGTTTGTTTATCTTTTTTGATTAGGACTAATGGAATGGCAACATTTTCAAATACGGTTTTTGATTCAAGTAAATTAAAATGCTGGAAGATCATGCCGATTTTTCGACGAACTTGGCGTAACTCTTGACTAGATAGTTGATTAAGTAATTGATTGTGAATCCTGACACTACCTTCAGTGGGTCTTTCAAGAAAGTTAATTAAACGAACAAGTGTGCTTTTTCCTGCACCGCTGTAACCGATAATGCCATAAATATCACCTTTCGCTATAGTTAGATTAATATTATTTAATGCTTGGGTAGTAATGCCATTGCGCTCGTATTGTTTTGATACATTTTCAAATTTAATCATGAGTTACCGCCTACTTTTTATCTTGTGCTAATTGGATTAGTGCTTGCTTGGCAAGTTCAGATAAATATTTAACCGCAGGCATTATCATATCTCGATTAAGCTGAAATTTAGGATGATGTACTGCGTAAGGGCTTTGTGAACCAAGGTTAATAAAGGCGCCAGGAACATGGTGTAAGTAATGAGCAAAATCTTCGCCACCAAGTTGAGGTTTAAAGTCGACGATTTCATAATTTGCATGTTTAGCAACTTGTTTGGCAAATTCAACCCATTTAGCATCATTAATAATGGATGGTGGACCATCAAACCAGCGTAGCTCAGCTTGCGCGCCTAAGGCAGAAGCAATATTTTCCGTAATATTTTTTAGCAGCTTTTTAACTTTAGCTCTAATATCTGGAGTGAGCGTTCTAACCGTTCCCTCCATTTCTACCGTTTCGGGAATAACATTCCAAGTATTTCCTCCTTGAAATTTGGTAATACTGACTATAACCGCATCTAATCCACTTACACCTCGACTGGATATTGTTTGAACTGCGTTAACTATTTGAGCGCCAACAACGATAGGATCAATGCCCGTTTCTGGTCTTGCTGCATGTGCACCCACACCTTTAACAGTAATTTCGATACGATCAACATTAGCAGAAAACGGCCCAGCACATGATGCCATCTGATTTATGGTTAAATTGGGATTATTATGTTGCCCTAATATTGCATCAACGCCTTTTAATGCACCAATTTCAATAAAGTGTAATGCACCACTAAAGTTTTCTTCAGCAGGCTGAAACAGTAATCGAATTGTTCCTTTTAAATCTTTTTCATGTGCTTTTAGTAAGTAAGCCGCTCCCATTAAAATAGATGCATGTACATCGTGCCCACAGGCGTGCATCACATCTGGATTTTTTGAACGGTAGTCACAAGTGGTTTGTTCTTGAATAGGCAATGCATCAATATCAGCACGTAGTGCTAGCACTGGTGAACCTGAGCCTATTTCTGCTATCACACCTGTTTTAGCGCCTAATTCCAAAATACGTATGTTAGCTTTTTGTAAATAAGATTTTAATCGCTTTGTTGTTTCAAATTCCTGATTAGAAAGTTCAGGATTTTGGTGTAACTCAACAAAAAGTTTATGAATAGTATCGGCGATAGTTTGACTCATAATATATCCAACGATTAATAATGATTGATAGTATTAACGGTAACATAGGCGTATTTATCTCTCTAATAATCGTTTTTTATATCTTATTCCAAAAAGTTATAAGATAGAATTACTTGGAATAAATGAACTATTTTTTCTATGTTAGAGTGTATTTAATTTTTATAGCTTACAAAGGGTAGCACACATGAAAATATGTTTTATAAGACAAAAATTATTTAAATACCTATCATTAGCATTCATCGTATGTTCTGCATTTTTTATAAATGCTTGTAACGATTCATCCAAGCAAGCTAATAATCAAACCAAAAAAGAGATTAGTATGGGGGTATCACCAGGTCCTTATAATGATCTTTTTAAAGATGCTGTTAAGCCAATATTAGAATCAGAAGGTTACAAGGTTAAGTTGGTCAATTTTCCACATTTGCTTGAATCGGATGTTGCTTTAAGCGAAGGTAGTATTGATTTAACGGTCGCTCAGCATACTGCTTATATGGATGTTTTTAATAGTCAGCGCAAAGCTAATTTAAAGCCAGTGGTTCATGTGCCGTCTGTACCGGCAGCCATATTTTCGAATAAATATACCTCATTGCAGCAAGTTTTTGCGGGGGCTAAAGTCGCCATTCCACAAGATGCGTCAAATGCAGCACGTTCTTATAACTTACTCGAAAAAGCAGGTTGGATAAAATTGAAGGAAAATGCTAATCCAATCATCGTTAGTAAAAATGATATCGCTCAAAATATTGCGGACATTGAAATTGTTGAAATGGATTCTGCTAATATACCTCGTGTCATGAACGAAGTTGATTTTGCTGTGATACCAGGAAGTATCGTTTATTCAGCTAACATTGACTCAAATAAAGCGTTACTTTCAGAAACTATTATTCCTGATTTAGAAATTATGGTTGTTGTGAACGGTGGTAATGAAAACAGTCAGTGGGCTCAAGATGTTAAACGTATTTATCAATCCCAACAGTTTAAAGATTATATGAAAGAGCATAATCAAAATGGTTATTGGGTAATGCCTAAGGAATAAAACAAAATACCCATTAATATAAAGTATATAATATTATAAAGCCCGTTTAGTCAGGGCTTTTTAATACCTTGTCATCTGTTCATCAATAGCGAGTGCCCAAGCGTCGATCCCACCTGTAAGGTTATATAAATACTCGGTATCAAAGCCATTTTCGGCTAAATAGTTAGCCACATTTAAGCTTCTAACACCGCGGTGGCAGTAAATAACGATATCAATTTCATCAGGAATTTCATCTAAATATAATGGAATGAGATTCATTGGTATATGTGTTGATCCATTAATACTACAAATGGCAACTTCATTAGGTTCACGGACATCAAGTAAGAATAACTTTTCAGATGCCTCTATTTTTTGTGCTAGCTCAGCAGGTGTTATTTCTTTTATGGTAATTGTCATTTAAAGTCCGTTATATTATTTTTTTAAAAGGTAAAAATGTCAAAAAGTTTGAGGTTAACTATACGTTTTAGTAAAAAACATCAAATAATAAAGTCATATCATCCAACTATAATTATGTCGGATGATATGTTTTATTAATTATGCCACTAAGGCTTTACTAATTTTTTCATATAAATCTTTAGAGAGATTATCAAGTTTTAGTAATCGTTCAAGCGCTGTTCGCATCAGTTGTTGACGTTTTTCGCCATAACGTTTCAACCGAATTAGTGGATCGATTAATCTAGCAGCAACTTGTGGATTTTTCTGGTTCAACTCAGTCAAGATTTCAACTAAGAAATGATAACCACTTCCATCTTCAGCATGAAAAGCAACAGGGTTATTATTTACAAAAGCTCCAATTAATGCACGAATGCGATTTGGATTACTCATTGAGAATGAACGGTGAGTTAATAATTTCTTCACAGTTGATAGCACATGGGTATCTGGACTTGTTGCATTAAGGGATAGCCATTTGTCCATTACCAAGCCATCTTGATGCCATTTATTATCAAAATCAGTTAACAATTCATTGTAACAATCAAGTTGCGCTTTAACTGCTGTAGTTAGAGCAGCTAAGCAATCCGTCATGTTATTAGCGTGATAGTATTGCTGACTTACTAATGTGTTGGCATGGGATTTATTATCCGCATAGGCTAATAAAGTTAAACAGCAGTTTTTAAGTGATCGCTTAGCAATATCTTTATGTTCAATATGATAGTCAGCGACTTTATTATTAAAATAAACAGCATTTAATTCGTCGTTCAGTCCATTGGCAAAACGACTTAGTAAAAACTGACGAACTTGATAAATGGCTGTTGGATCGATGACCTTAAATAAATTGGCTAATTCGTTTTCAGACGGTAAAGTCAAAATTTGTGCAATTAAAGCTGGATCTGCCGTTTCTGATAATAATACTGCTCTAAAGGCATCTAATACTGATTCTGGCAGTGTTAATTCACGGTTTTCTTGTAAATTTTCTACATTTAAACGTACATATTTTGCCAACAACATTTGTGCGGCATCATAACGACTAAAAGCATTAGTCGCATGTTGCATCAAAAAAATAAGATCATCATCTTGATAATCATAAGTTAATTTAACCGGTGCTGAAAAATCCCGTAATAGTGAAATAATGGGTTTTTCATTAACATGTTCAAAAATAAATTGCTGTTTAGACTGAGTTAAATTTAAAACATGGTGAATAGGTTTACCTTGATATTGTAGTGTAATTACTTGACCATTATGTTGATATAATTCAATATCTAGCGGAATATGCAGTGCTTGTTTTTTCGCTTGATCTTGAGTTGCAGGAGTATGTTGCTCGACTGTTAAAGTATATTGCTGATTTTTGGAGTCATAACTATCAGTAACAGTTAATTCAGGTGTTCCTGATTGGCTATACCATAATTTGAATTGAGTTAAATCGATTCCTGATGCATCTTGCATTGCTGCTACAAAATCATCACATGTTGCTGCGCTACCGTCATGACGTTCAAAATAGAGCTTCATACCCGCTTGGAATTTGTCTTCGCCTAATAGAGTATGCATCATACGAATCACTTCTGCACCTTTCTCATACACGGTTACCGTGTAAAAATTATTCATTTCAATAACTTGGTCAGGGCGAATAGGGTGTGACATCGGACTAGCATCTTCGGCAAACTGTACAGTGCGCATTAATTTAACGTCATCAATACGTTTAACGGCTCTTGAACCCATGTCTGAACTGAATTCTTGATCTCGAAACACCGTTAATCCTTCTTTTAAGCTAAGTTGGAACCAATCTCGACAAGTAACCCGATCGCCTGTCCAATTGTGAAAATATTCGTGACCAATTACACCTTCAATCCCCAAATAGTCGGTATCGGTTGCTGTTTCTGGTTTAGCTAATACATATTTGGAGTTAAAGATATTCAAACCTTTATTTTCCATTGCGCCCATATTGAAAAAATCAACCGCAACGATCATGAAAATATCTAAATCGTATTCTAAACCAAAGCGTGTTTCATCCCAGCGCATTGAATTCTTTAAGCTCGTCATAGCCCAATGTGAACGGTCTAAATTACCTTTATCTACATAAATTTCTAAATCAACCTTACGATTAGATTGAGTAATAAATTGATCTCTCAATATGTCAAAATCACCTGCAACTAATGCAAATAGATAGGCTGGTTTAGGGAAAGGGTCTTGCCATTGAACCCAATGACGACCGTCAGCAAGTTCACCTTGTGCAATACGGTTACCATTAGAAAGTAGATAAGGATAATGTTGTTTATTGGCAGTGATTCGAGTTGAAAAGCGAGCAAGAACATCAGGACGATCAAGATAATAGGTGATATGTCTAAATCCTTCTGCTTCGCATTGAGTGCATAGTGCTTCACCTGAAACGTATAATCCTTCCAGCGCTGTATTATCAATTGGCTTAATTTCGTTAACAATGGTAAGGGTGAATTCGCTTGGAACATTTTGAATGATTAGACCTGTTTCAGTGATTTGATAATCTTGCCAAGGTTGTTCATTAATGTTGATCGAAATGAGCTTAAGGTCCTCACCATCTAAAATGAGATCGTTTGCTTGCTGGTTTTTTTGCACAACACGGCTACGAGCAGTGACAGTGGTTGTTTCTGGCGCCAAATCAAAATCAAGATCAATGTCTGTAATGGTAAAATCTGGAGTTTTATAATCGAGACGATATTTGGCAATGGGCTGTAATTCAGCTGTTTTGGTATTCATTTTTGTCGTGACCTTTTTGGTTGGTATTCAATCTATATCCTATTTAGTTAGTATTATAGCTGATTAAAAATAATCTTATTACATAATTAATCTATATCTTCACTATTATTCTGCTATAATCTGAGGAATTTTCTTTATAGTAGTAATAATAGATACATATGTTACCAGCAATAATTACATCAATTTTAGATACTGATGCATATAAATTGCATATGCAACAAGCCGTTTTTCATCATTACCCAGATGCAACCGTTGTTGCGCAGTTCCGTTGTCGAAGTGATGATTTATTAGGACATTATGCTGAAGAAATAATGTATCAAGTTAAATTAATGGAATCATTATCGCTTACGGATGATGAATTCAACTATTTATCTGCCATTCCTTTTTTTAAATCCGACTATTTAAATTGGCTTAAAGGTTGGCACTTCAATAGCGATTTACTTACCATAAAAAATGAAGATGGTGTATTAGAAGTTTCAATTGAAGGTAAATGGTTAGATGTTATTTTATGGGAAGTCCCCCTGCTTGCGGTAATTAGTGAAATTGTACATAAGGATCGTTCGCCACAAATCGGCGTACCAGAGGCAATCGCTAGACTAAAAGATAAATTAGCTATATTTAATGAACAAACGGCTAATATGGATATGTCTAGTTTTAGTTTAATGGATTTTGGTACGCGTCGGCGTTATTCGTTTGCGGTACAAGAAGCCGTTGTTAGCTATTTGAAAGATAATTTTCACAATTTTAATAGCACCAGCAACTATTTACTTGCCTATCGTTTAGGGTTAACTCCCGTTGGCACACAAGCTCATGAATGGTTCCAAGCGCATCAACGATTAAGTCCAATTTTGAAAGATTGTCAAAAAGATGCGCTTCGAGTTTGGTTAGATGAGTATCCTAATGATTTAGATATTGCTTTAACTGATTGTATTACTATGGATGCTTTTTTGCGTGATTTCGATCATCATTTTGCTTCTTGTTATCAAGGACTCCGCCATGATTCAGGCGATTCTATTGAATGGGGTGAAAAAGCTATAGCGCATTATCAGCAGTTAGGAATAGATCCTAAAACTAAATTACTCGTTTTTTCTGATAGTTTAAATTTTGATAAAGCCATTAAAATTTATAACCATTTTAATCATCGGGTAAAACTGTCATTCGGTATTGGTGGCTTTTTGGCGTGTGATATTCCGTCAACCGAAGCGAATACCAAAGCTTTGAATATTGTGATTAAATTAACGCAATGCAATAATCAATCAGTGGCTAAATTATCTGATAGTCCAGGTAAAACAATATCTCAAGATTTAGCTTTTATTGATGAGTTAAAACAAACTTTCAATGTTAAATATTAATAATAAATTATTATTAATCTTATAAAAGTAAATCTGTATAAAAAATTTCTAATTGAGTATTAATTCCATTTTATTATGGGGAATCGTTAAAATTTATTTAAACAAATTAATGTAGAGATGGATAATTAAAATGAATTCAGTTGCACCTATTGTTGATGTGTTACAAGGCAAAATCGCCGTTGGTAGCACCATTTCCGTTCAAGGTTGGGTAAGAACTCGCCGTGATTCTAAAGCAGGTATCTCATTTCTAGCAGTTTATGATGGCTCTTGCTTTTCGCCGATTCAAGCTGTTATCGAGAATAATTTACCTAATTATGAACAAGATATTTTGCGTTTAACTGCTGGTTGTTCGGTTAAAGTCACAGGTAAAGTTGTGGAGTCACCAGGGCAAGGGCAAAAATACGAATTACAAGCAACACAGGTTGATGTGTATGGCTTTGTTGATGATCCTGAAACTTATCCTATGGCGGCGAAACGTCACTCAATTGAATATTTGCGTGAAGTAGCTCACTTACGCGCAAGAACCAATATTGTCGGTGCAATAACGCGTGTTCGTCATACGCTTGCTCAAGCTATTCATCAATTTTTTGATGAACGTGGCTTTTTTTGGCTTTCTACGCCAATTATTACGGCATCGGATACCGAAGGTGCGGGCGAGATGTTTCGTGTCTCAACGCTTGATATGTTGAATCTTCCAAAAAACGATAATGATAAAATTGATTACGATAAAGACTTTTTTGGTAAAGAAGCGTTTTTAACCGTATCAGGTCAATTAAATGCTGAAACTTATGCTTGTGCGCTTTCTAAAGTCTATACTTTTGGTCCAACTTTTAGAGCTGAGAATTCAAATACTACGCGCCATTTAGCCGAGTTTTGGATGATGGAGCCTGAAGTTGCGTTTGCTGATCTTGATGATAACGCCAAGCTAGCTGAAGACATGCTGAAATATGTATTTAAGACAGTACTTGAAAAACGTGCTGACGATATGCAATTTTTTGCTCAACATATTGATAAAGATGCAATTACTCGCCTAGAAAACTTTATAAATGCCGATTTTGCACAAGTTGATTACACAGATGCAATCACTATTTTACAAAATTGTGATGCTAAATTTGAAAATCCAGTGAGTTGGGGGATTGATTTAGCTTCGGAACATGAACGTTATTTAGCTGAGCAACATTTTAAAGCGCCTGTTGTTGTTAAAAACTACCCTAAAGACATTAAAGCATTTTATATGCGCATGAATGATGATGGGAAAACGGTAGCAGCAATGGATGTGTTAGCGCCAGGCATTGGTGAAATTATTGGTGGCTCACAACGTGAAGAACGTTTAGATATGCTAGATAAACGTATGGACGAAATGGGTCTCAAAAAAGAAGACTACTGGTGGTATCGTGATTTACGTCGCTATGGTACAGTCCCTCACTCTGGTTTTGGTCTGGGATTTGAACGCTTAATTGTCTATGTCACGGGTGTACAAAATGTCAGAGATGTTATTCCATTCCCAAGAACACCACGCAACGCAA